>JAYZEG010000024.1:0-96498 GCA_036337435.1 Myxococcota bacterium | reverse complement strand
ATCCAAGTCAGCATCAGGCCCTACTGCCGCGGCTGGTGTGTCATCAGCAGCGTCAGGCTCTACTGCCGATACTGGCATGTCATCAGCAGCGTCAGGCTCTACCGCCGTGGCTGGTGTGTCATCAGCAGCGTCAGGCTCTACCGCTGCGGCTGGTGTGTCGTCTGCATCATCTGACTGGGCGTCCTCGCCATCCAACGCGGTTAATTCATCCAAGTCAGAATCAGGCTCCCCTGCCGCGGCTGACATGTCATCAGCAGCGTCAGGCTCTGCTGCCGCGGCTGGTGTGTCGTCAGCATCATCTGACTGTGCCTCTTCGCCATCCAACGCGGTTACTTGACCCAAGTCAGCATCAGGCCCTACTGCCGCGGCTGGTGTGTCATCAGCAGCGTCAGGCTCTACTGCCGATACTAGCATGTCATCAGCAGCGTCAGGCTCTACTGCCGATGCTGGCATGTCATCAGCAGCGTCAGGCTCTACTGCCGATACTGGCATGTCATCAGCATCGTCTGACTGCGCGTCTTCGCCGAACCCGTCAGATTTTTCAGAAACAGCGAAATCATCCGAATCACCCTCGGACTCCCCGAGCCCAGCAGAATCAAGGACGACATTGTCGGCATCTGACCTGCTCTCTTGATCTTCCTCAATCTCCGATACGTCATCGAGAACAGAATCTGAAATCGAATCCGTAAACGGGCTATCAATGGCCTCATCGAATGAGTCAAGATTGAGGTCCGCTGTTTCTGCAGTCATTGTCTGCAGGGGCCTTTTTACCTCGTGCGGATCCAAGAGCGCACCCGGAGCTGGAGCGACATCTGGCGCACCAGATTTTTGTTCAGACAAGGGCTGCTCTGTGGCAGGTGGGTGATTTGACGCTGCTCGTAACGCATCGGCCAAGCTTTTGGGACGAGCGGCATTAGAACGTGTCTGTCGAGACTGGCGCGCCTCGAGCTCATCGGCAAGCTCTGTTAGAGCGGTTCCGCGTCCGATCGTCTGTGAAGCTGCGAGCAATAGGTCAAGATCAGGGGTCGCAGGCGCATCCTTAATTGACGTGACTAACCGAGCTAAACATTCACCGAAGGGACTATCTGGGGCATCGACCAAAACAGGTCGCATACGTCGAACAGCCACTCGCACTGACGGGTCGTCCGGTAAAGTGCCAACATGCGAGGGCTTGAACCCTAAATACTTGGTACACACGATGGCAAGTGCGCTATAAACGCGTTTTTCATCTTCGAATCCCGACTGATTAATGATGAGCTTTGGAACACCAGAATCTAAGCGACTCTTGAGCGACGCCCGTAAGCTAGAGCTCAGTTGGCTTGCATGATCCAATAACTCATTGATGGATTCGATTCTGTTGTCGCCACCGCTTTTGACAGCACGCCGGAGCAATGTCCGAAACTCAGGATTGCTGCCATGCGCCAACTCAAGCCGCCGATAGGTCGCCGCTTTCAGAAAACTATACGTGTTCTGAATTGACGTTGGCTCTGGACTGGTCACTACAATTCGATGACCCGCGATGGCGAAAAAGTCCAGAGTCGGATAGTGAGCACCAGCCCCAAGATCGATCAAAATCGCATCAGCATCGAGTTCGACCAAATCTTTCAGAAACGTCCGGCGCATTTCAAAATCGTGGTTGACCGATTCGAGAATTGATGAGGCACCACTGATGAGGGTGAGATTTTGTATTCGAGTGGGTAGACAAACATCGGCTAAGGACAGTGAATCAGACTCAAAGTATTCAGCGACAGTCCTCGCTGGATGCAGCAGCCCGAGTAACGTATGAAGATTTGCCGCGCCCAGGTCCGCATCTAGGGCAATCACGCGTAGACCCTGCTGAGCCAACGATACGGCTGCAGATGCGCAGACGAGGGATTTCCCGACGCCGCCTTTACCGCCAGCAAAAGCCCATATTTGTGGAAGACGACTGGACGCTACCCTACCGCTTTGGTCTGCTGTCTGCACCCTTATCTCCCGTCTTGACTTTGGGCGGCTTGTCTCCGACCGCTTCATCAATTTCACCCTTTTCGGCGGCCATTTGCGCTTTGCGCGTCCGCAACCTATGGCGAATCATATTGAGTTCACCTCGAGCATCCTTTGCTTTTAGCTTCTCCCAAAGCTTTTTCATTAAGACTTTCGTATTGTAATCTTTGGATACGTTCTGGTGCTTGACCAACCATGGTATTAAATCTGGATGGTCCGTCGTTGCTAGAGCCCGAATGATCGAAAATAGTTTGAGTCTGTATTTTGTGACGATCTTAATTGGACCCCCTTCCTGAACGGGAACCAGAGTTTCAGGGCACTGGGCTCGAACGTCTGTCTCCGCTAAATAGGCATCCATGAGCGGTGGTGCTGCATCTGTGGCAATCAAATTGGCCAGAGCTGCGATCGCGGTGCATTGTACACGAAGCGCAGAATCTTTGAGACCGTCTGCTAAACTTGTGAGAAGTCGATTATCTCTCAATTGCCCCAGTGCCCAGATGGCTGCCACCCGTGCATCCTCCTCAGCTTTTGGTGCGCGAAAGATTTCCAATAATCTGGTGATCTCAGTCGACTTCAGCATGCCCAACATGTAGGCCTGTGCGACCGGTTCGGCGCGCGCAGCCCCGGACGAAACCAGTTGTGCTGCTAATTCCGTCGTCGGCCCTGGACCAATTTGCCCAATGGCAATCATCACTGGAAAGGCCAATTCGGGTCTTTCATCAACCAGCTCAATGAGTTTCGGTGCGGCGGCTGCAATCTGCAAGGTGCCCGCGATATGCGCGGCTCGCACGACAACACCTTCCATAGGGTCGTCCAAGGCCGACAAGACAGCCCGTTCAATGTCCGGTGTACTCTTCAGGTCGAGTCTCTCGACCAACATGTCTAAGCCTTGGCGACGATTAAGTTCATCGGCACTTCGCAGTTTGATGAGCGCGAGGCCAGAATGCATGTAGCGTTGTAGAAAATGGTCCGACAGTGTATTGGCCGTGACTAAGTGAACCGCAGCAAAAACCAGGAATAAAATTGAAAACTTAGTCTCGTTCGCACCGCCTTTAAGAAACTCTTCATCAATGAAATCATCATCGCGGTTTTCATCACTGAGTCTGGCGTCCAACCGAGCCATTTCATCGGTCAAGAAATCATCTAAGAAACGCTGACCTATCAATAGGTCACTCAGTGAAAGAATCGTCGCAAACCCAGTCGCGATGCCAGTCACAAACCAACAAGCGATGAGAAAAAGACTGAGTCCTGCCGATGAACAGGAGTTGTCGATATAGTTAAGGATGAGCCCGGATAGGGTGTAAAATGCACTGACAGCGACGACCAATGCGACCAGTCGCCGATAAACGGTGCCGAACAGCGCTCTACCTACGGCATGCACGAAATCAGTTGCTGACCTTGGGCTGAGTTGGGAAGAAAAAGCTATAACCGATTGTCACGGACAGGGTGTTACGCCATTCACTGGCAGCACCGCTTTTAGCTCCATCCCCTCCACTCGAGCCACCATCCACCGCGTTCAGCGCATAACTGAATAATTGGTTCTTAAACTGTAACAAGATCGCCGACGACCGGTTCATGAAGAAACGGATACCGACCCCACCGACAAGCATCGGTGACAGTTCTTCAACCTCAGGATTTCCCGACACGCTGACGAGACCCGCACCTGCGATTAGGTGGGTATCGTAATCGAAGACCTTACGGCCCAAAAATGCCAATTTACCAAAGATAGGCGTGTAGGTTACTTCAACTGCCGCTGCCAACTTTAATTCAGCGAAGCCCCCCTGACTCACCCGATCCGGTCGCTCGGCCTCGAGTCTCTCTTTGAGGGCTGAATCCATGCCCAGCCCGTACTGAAGCGCGGCACCGACAGCCCAACTGTCGCTCCAGTTAAAGTCAAAGTCCACGCCGAGTAGCATGTTGCGTCTAAAGGCGTCATTTAGGGTAAAGCCTAAGGTGGGTGCAACTTCAAACCTGTCTGACCGCAGCATGAAGCGATTACGAACTGCATCTCCCGACTGCAATTTCTCCAAAGCTGTCCGCTTGGGGCCTTGGATATTCGCACCCTCAACGTCGAATGCGACAAACTGAACCGAGCTCACAAAAAGCATGGAAAGCAACAGTGAAAGACTCCGAACCGAACCAAATACTCTTGTCTTCGCCGAGTGGCAGTGGCTCGTCTGTGTGTTGGTCAATCTCATCTACTTTCGCCTCACACGACGCGGTGGCTGATACTTGAAGTCCGGTGGCAGAAAAAAACTTACGCCAGCACTAAATACCAAATTATTAACGATCTCGCTGCCGCCCGGATAGTCTTCGTTGTAGACACCATCTCGCAGAGAAAGGTTCAACGTGAACCATCGATTCATGAAATAACGTTGGCCGATGCCAACACTCAAAGTCGGGTGCACATCCAACTGAGTTTGAGTTACGCCGGCACCAAGTATAGCGTAGGTATCCCAAGGAATAATCCACGTGTTAAACAACGCAAATTTGCCGTACATGAAGGCATATTGAAAATCGAGTGCAGCCGACCACTGTACTTTGGAGACTTCTGGAAAAACATCGTAATCGGTAATGACTTGGTCAAAAAGGTCCGTTTCAGAACCGAGAGAAAAAGTCCCAGATGCGCCGATCGCCATGACTTCGGTCACATGATAGGTGGCCGATGCGCCTGCCATAAAAAAACTGACCAAACTGTCATTGATATTAGTCCCCAGACTGGGTGCGATTTCAAATCGTTTACGTCGCAAGAATGGTCGGCGCTGGATGACGCGGATGAGGTCTAGCTCAGCCCGTTTCTGCGCCTCGACAGCCTTGGCTGTTTTTTCTGTATCAATGATCTCAAACTCGAGTTCATCCGAGTCACTGCCATCGCTCAGGCTGCTCTCATCTCCACCGGTGACCTCATCGAGTGAAAGAGACATGTCATCGTCTTGCGCGTAGGCAGACGAAGCGAGGAAAACCGCAAAAAAAAGCAGGGACGCGGTCAATGAAATGAAGCGAAACATGCGCGAAGACACCCAAGGGGATTCCAATGACAGAAGGAGTACCATCTTTCGACCCGCAAGGACAATAGGTCGAGTCGGAAGAATGATGAAGCTTTGCCGAGCTGTCTTCACCAAATCCGAATGTCAGCCATAGACCAATCGGTCGTGGGAAAGCTCAACAATTCTTCTCGTTCAAACCGATTCAGCAAACAAAGTATCCGCGAATGCTACAGGGTCGAATGGGCGCAAATCTTCGATCTGTTCTCCGATGCCGATATAACGAACAGGAAACTGCATTTCATCACAGATGCCAATGACCACCCCACCCTTCGCCGTGCCATCGAGTTTGGTCAATACAACACCGGTCAAATCAACAGTTTGACTGAATTCCTTCGCTTGACTAATGGCATTTTGACCCACAGTCGCATCCAAAACGAGCCACGCCGAATGAGGTGCACCAGGCAGCGCTTTGTCAATCACACGCTGCACTTTGGCCAACTCTTCCATCAACTCTTTTTTGGCTTGGAGCCGACCTGCCGTATCCGCAATAATGATGTCAAACCCTTCATCTTTGGCTCGCTGACACGCATCAAAAATGACGCTTGACGGGTCCTGTTTTTCTCGACCACGAACAACCGGCACGTCCGCTCGTTTGCCCCAAACCTCAAGCTGTTCAACGGCTGCCGCTCTAAATGTGTCCCCAGCTGCCAACAACACAGTCTTGCCCTCGCGGCGATACAGACTGGCCAATTTTCCAATCGTTGTCGTTTTACCGGCCCCGTTCACGCCTACGACCATAATGACGTATGGCTTATGTGCATCAAGGTCCAATGGTTTTGACTCGAAGCTCAATATGTCGCGAATCTCATCCTTACTTTGGTCCCATACCTGCTGGCTGTCTTTCAACTGCCCCGCACTCAACTTCGCATTGACGACATCCACCAAACGCTGACTTGTTCGAACACCGATATCAGCGGTAAAAAGGGCTTCTTCTAAGTCGCCAATGAGGTCATCATCGATGGTTTTATTTTTCTTAAAGAGTTGACTGAGACGAGATACGAAGCCCGCTTTGGTCCGCGCCAGTCCTTGACTTAAGGTCTTGCCGCTCTCTTCAAGATTTAGATTTGTCTCAATAGACTTTGCGGGCTCAGGCTCATCCACTGTTTGATGCTGCGTTTCAGCATCGTCTACGGTGCTACGCCGCTCTTCTTCCATGCGCTTAATGCGAATTTTGGTTCGAGACACATCGCCTTCATCGTCCACTGCGACATGGGGAATTTCGAATACCCGACGTGCCTCTGCTTCAATTTCTGACGCTGACCGAGCAGTTTGCTCGTCGTCTGGACGGCTAATGTTCTGAGACGCATCAAAGTCAGGTTTCGACGACAAGCCTTTGATCAGAAGAACAAGGACGAAAAGTCCAATTACACCAAAAATAATATACTGGACCATGGGGTCGGCTGGGGCGTCGTCAGCCTGTGCAAAAAGCGGAGCGATTTGCAGGGCGAAAATAGCAGAAATATTCATCCAGTTATTCCTATCATGACATCCGGACGCCGACGAGCTTACTCACGCCGGATTCTTCCATTGTGACGCCATACAGCGAGTCGGCAATTTCCATTGTGCGCTTGTTATGGGTCACAAGTATGACCTGACTTCTCTGCGCAATCTCCCGCACGACATCATTGAACCGACCGATGTTCGCATCATCGAGGGGGGCATCGACTTCATCCAAAAGACAGAATGGACTTGGTCGATGTCGAAAAACAGCAAAAATAAGTGCGATTGCGCACATGGCTTTCTCACCACCACTCAGCAGTTCCACCGATTGAATTTTCTTGCCCGGCGGGCTGACATTCATATTGATGCCTGTGGCCAATAAATCGTCGGGGTGAGTCAATTCTAAGTCCGCCTCGCCACCACGAAACAACCGCGGAAACAGGTCACGAAAGTGGCCTCGAACGGCTTCAAAAGTTTCCACAAAAAGAGCTTTCGTCGTCTGATCGATCTCCTTAATGGCAGCCTCCAAGTCGCCCAAGGCACTCAAAAGGTCATCCCGCTGCGTCGTCAAGAACTCAAATCTTTCAGCGACAGCTTCAAATTCATCGATGGCACTGACGTTCACATCGCCCATTTTCTCAAGAAGCATTTCTAATTCTTCCAGTCGAACAACAGACTCGGGACCCGGTCGTTCAAGGCCCTCCATATTTTCCACCGCCGAGGCGAGTTCGACCTGGTAGCGTTCTTTCATCCTTAACGCAATATTGTCGGCCCGCAGCTTTATTGATTCTAACTCGAGCTTACCATCGGCAAGCCGCGTCCGGAGCTGGTCCCGCTTGCCACGCGTGTTCTCGAGGGATTCGTCAACCTCTAACACCTTCTCGCGGAGCGTTTCATGCTCCGCCTTTATGCCGGCTAACTCGCTCGCAAGCTGAGCTGCACTCTCTTCATCCAATGCACATTGAGTCTTGTCAGCGTCCACAAGCAGTTGGAGTTCGGCAAGCCGTCTTTCAACATCGCCCCCAACCGAGACGACGCGCTCGCGCCGTACCTGAATCTCACTGATTTGACGTTCCAGGCGAGAGACTAGGGTTCGCATTCCAATCAAACGCTCGCCCACGGTATTTGCACGGGCCTTTGCATCATGCATGTCACCCAAAGCCTGGTCACGAATTTGCTCTCTCTGAGCAACCACTTCTTCTGCATCACGAATCGTACGCTGATGGTCTCCACGATTAGACTCGGCGTCTCGCAAACGTCCTTTGGCGTCCTGTTCCAAAAGCTGATTGGTCTCCAGCTGGCGCTCGATCTCTGCCATATCCAACTCAAAACGCTCGCTTGCCTGGGCCAACAGGATCCGCTGTCTCTCTAGCTGTTCAAACTCTTTCTGCTGCTCTGCTCTGACGATGGCTGTTGTCCGAGCCTGAGCTCTCGCATCATCGAGGGCTCGCCGAGAGGTTTCCACAGTCTGCCTTGCCTCATCGAGTGCTGTCTTCAAAGCATCATACGCCGTTTTCAGCGCCTCAATTTCACCGGCCAGCTGCTTGATCTCACGTCGCCTTTGAATCGGGCCTACATCGTCTCCTGAGCGACCCACACAAGCGATAGCATCGGCTAAAAACCGGTCGCCGCCGAGTGTTACAACCGAGCCAGAAAAACCCTTTTCCAATACGTCTAATGCATCTTCAACGGACTCAACAAGCAAGGCGTCGGAAATGCAGTACGCGAGCAAATCTCGACCCTTTTCTGGGTTGATGAGGTCGACCAAGTAACCGACGACCGAAGCCCCCTTTGGAATCTGAGTTGTCCTGCTGAAGGCGTTCGTTTCGAGCTGTGCCAGTAATACTTTAGGCGTCTTCATCTCACTGGCAAAAGAGATGGCTGCTCGCTTAGCCGTTTGTGAGCCCATGACGACTGCATCCATGTTGATGCTCAGCGCAGACTGAGTCGCGGCTTCGTACTCTTGAGGCACATCCCACAAACCTGAAATTGGCCCTAAGCATTCCTCGAGTCCAGCGTCGAGGACGCTTTTGCAGCCTTCACTCAAGTCATCACGCCGACGCTCTAACTCGAGTAAGCTATCGTGACGGGATGTTTTCGTGACGAGTTGATCACGCAAATCACGCTCTTTTTCAACGCCCTCGTCGAGGGCGTCCCTACATTTTTGAGCTGTGGCTGAGGCGGCTTGTAGTTGAGCCTCAGCTGTTTTCTCGGCGTCTCGGGCGTTTTTCAACCGCGCTTCGCATTCACTCACCGTCTCCATGTGACCCGCGAGGCGTTGGCGCTGACCTTGGTTTTGCTGTGCCAGACGTTCCCGTCTTACCGCCAGCTCACGCTGCATGCGAACACCCATTTCCAAGTCGGCTCGCGCACGGGCGATGACCTGAATTTCCTGGGCCTCTTTGCGAACGTATCCCTCTAAGTCAGCCCGAGCTTCGATCACGCGTCGCGCTGCGCTTTTGTGAGCGTCAACACGCTGTGCAACCAGCGATTTAAATTCGTCAGCTTCGACCTCGAGTTGACCGCAACGCGCCGCGGTCTCTTCCAATTCAAGTTCCAATTCACTTCGACGGCCCTCCCCAGCAGCCAAGTCTCGCTGAGCTTGGTCCAATTGGGCATGAAGCATGTCGCGCTCTCGGGCATAGCCTGCAATTCGTTCCCTGGCAACGAGGACGGTCTCTTCTATACGTCGCAAACGTTCCGAAGTACCGCTGACTTTAAGAGCAGTGTCGCGTTCCTGCGTTTGCACCGCCAACCGGTTTGCTTCGGCAGTCTGTACGGCAACGATTGTATCTTTTTCGGCATTGAGAAGGCTCTCAACCTGACTGTTCTGTTCTTCAATCGCCCGTTTCAACTCAAGATAATCAAATAACGAAACCAACACAGCGATCTGCCGTGCCTCATCGCGATACTCACGAAATCGCTCAGCTTTCTTGGCCTGACGTCTCAAACTTCGCATTTGCCGTTCAACTTCTGCAACGATATCGTCGACTCGTTCAAGGTTCTGCTCAGTGGACAACATTTTGCGCTCGGCGAGTTGCCGTCTCTGGCGATAACGGCTGATCCCGGCCGCCTCTTCAATGAGCAGCCGACGCTCATCTGCTTTGGCACTGACGATCTTGCTGATTTGCCCCTGTTCTATGATGGCATACGCACGCCGTCCGCCGGGGCCCGATGCGACTCCTGTCCCGGATAAAAGGTCTTGAACATCAGCCAGCCGACATCTCTGCTGGTTGACTGAGTAATCAGACCCTTTACTCCGTTCTAAGCGACGTCTGATGGCGATTTCTGGGACGTCTCGCCATCTTTGCGGAACTTCCGATTTTCCATCGTTGTGGAAGGTGAGACTCACCTCACAAAGCCCCATGGGTCCCCGCTGACCACTGCCATTGAAGATCACATCTTCCATGGAGGCACCGCGAAGGGATTTAGCCCCCTGTTCACCCATCACCCACTTCAGGGCATCGACGATGTTCGATTTCCCGCACCCATTTGGTCCCACAATACCGGTAATTCCTTCGTCAAAAACGACGGTTGTACGGTGGTAGAACGACTTGAAGCCGTGAATATCGAGGCGTTTTAATTTCATGAGTTGGTGGGCTTTTAACACCCTCATGATAACAACGGAATACTTTGGCGTCGCAAAGGCCCAATTTTAACTGGAAGCCAAAGACCAAATACAATATCCGAAAACCAGGACGGCCCGGTGATTGTCAGGCTGAACGGAGGGCCGTCAAGACAAACAGACCCACTGCGACAAAGACGAGCGCGCCCAGCAAGTCTTTGAACCTGGGTTTGAAGACACCGCCAAAAGAGAGCCCAAATGCAGGCCCGATGCACAGCAAGGCGGGGAGTGGAATCTGCATGGTCAATAAGAGTCCAAGACAGACGAGCAACCCCGCGACCAAACCCACACATGCCCGTGTCGCATTCAACGCTAGTTTTTTGACAATGCCCATGCAGAAGCCCGCAAAGACCACATCGCCAACGCCAAGAATGGGTTGTGGCCCTGCAAGCGGAATTGGAAACACAAGAATCAATGGGTTGATGGAGGACACAAGCCGCGGTTCTTCGACCATTGCATGGGTCAAACCAGCGGGTGCCATAACACTCCAGTAGTCGAATGCGCACGCGACCAAAATCAATGGCCATACGTGGGATGAAATTTGTATTTCACTCCCAAGTCGAGCCCCCAAAACCGATGCGAGCCAAAGAAGCGAAAATCCATACCAAGGATAGACCCAATCTGGCGGCAAGGGAACACCGGTGCCTAAGCCTATAAAACCCAGTGGGACAAGCGCATGCCAAGGCGGTAGTCGACCAGCGTGTTCGACAACGCCAGAGGCACATGCGGCCGAGATGACGACGCAAAAAGACAGCAGGACAAAGCTGATGGAAAAGGCGAACAGAGCTTCTCCGGGGAAGGGCCAGTGACGGGATAAAATCAGAAGTACCCCGTAGGCTCCGAACCAAATCGCCAATGCCGACCAGATTTTGCTGTCCAACCGATTCCCCGTCACCATAAGCGGTCCCCAGAATATTGAGTTACAGCTCATTTTGTCGACGCGTCGTCGTTGCAGGCTGACCCAGCTTCATCGTAGGTTTCCAATTATGCCACAGTTTTTATCAGTTCTGGTTCTTTTTGCGTCTCCAATCGTCACGCTTGCAAACCCAGCTGTCGTGGTCCGCGGAACCAGCCAATTTGCGGAGCTAAAGTCCGACTACCAAGACGGGGCATTGCATTTCAGCGGGCGGCTACTCGACGACAGCGGTGACCCCATCATTGATAAACGGGTGGACCTTCGAGCAAAACGACTCATGAGAACAAGCAGGACAAATCAAAATGGTCACTTTGAATTTTTGCTTCAAGCAGGCAGTGACCCACCGTCCTCAGCGAATTTAATTTTTCACGGAGCAGAATTCATCTCCGGCTGCCAAAAACGGATCACTGTGCCAAAAATACATCGGCCAACACGGATTCAACTCAGCCATCCGAAAGAGGTAAATTTTGGCACCGAAATCAAGATTGGGGTCCTTGCCATTGACGATAACGAGTCACCCAGCGCGGAGCATAGGGTGATGCTCTACCTGGCCGACCGGCAGATTGGACGCTGTCGAACCGACGCAAAAGGTCGTTGTTCATGGCGATTAAAATCCTTACCCGTCGGCCTGCATCAGCTCACAGTTGACCTCATGGACGAGAATAAACGCGTTGCGAATGCCACCGGCCAGCTCGTCGTTTCAGCGAAGTTAGATGCAACCATCAAGTTGAGAGAACGCGTGATCCGAGATACACCACACCTAAGTGTGTCTGTGCAAATGCGAGGTTCCTTTCCAGCTGACACAGCAATTTCTCTGCGAACCGATGAGCGTGCAATCGCCCAAGCGTCCGTCCAGAACGGGCGTATCGTCTTTGAGATTCCCGTGGAGAGTTTGCTTAAAGATAGAGGCGAATTTCGAGTCATTGCGCGTTCAAGCCATCCGGGTTGGGTCGATTTTACAAGCGACCCATTCCATTACAAGAAACCGTCTAGCATCGCGATGGATACGACTCTCAGGTGGTCTTTGATTTTCTGTCTTGCACTCATGCTTGCAGTCTACATTCGTCGACGCAGGGCTCAGCAATCCGGGACGCCTCTGATCATAGAAACGATACCAACCCTGGAGACAAACGTTGAATTTGTCGAGCAAACGGGACCCGCTTCAACCCCGCTTATCTATGTCCGTTGTGCATCGACCGGCAAGGCACTCGTAGCCAAAATAACAGCTTTGACACACTCTATGGCCACTCGGACTGACGTGTTCTCCCCAACGTTTAATTCCGATAGCCAAGTCACGGGAGCGGATGGCCAAATTGCACTGCAACCAGGTTGTGAGCACCTGCTTGTGGAAAGCGATGGATTCGTACCTGAACTCGTCCATGTGACAAAACCAGGCTCGTCACTACGAGTTCGTTTATGGACACATCGGGCATCAGTTCAAATCGGATTCATGGATGTTCTCGCAGCTGCAGGGATTCCAATCATAAAATTCGGTGTTGATACGATACGCGAAGCAACGCCCAAATTAATCAAACGTGGTTTTGACCCAGGGCGGATTCAGCACTTGGCCGACGAGACAGAATTCCTATGTTTTGGGTCAGCGAGTCCAACGCTCACTCAGGTCGGTTCATACCATCAAGTCGTAAGAGGCCTCACCGATACGGAAGCAAGGGGCATATGATGTTCGATCGGCGAACTTTAGCCACGCTGTTTTTCATCGCTCTGTGGACGATCGGGATCACAGGGATGACTCACTCACAAACTCATCGCTGGAATACATTTTCAAAATTCATCAACGAAGCGAAAGAACAATCGATTCTGTCCATGGCACCCCTTGAACAGGTCCGCGCATCTGAGCCATCGCAAACGAGCCTCATTCTGCTGGACCCGGTTTGCTCAGACTCGGACAGGGCAAAATTACAGGGGTATGTCGAGGGAGGCGGTCGATTGGTTCTGGTGGCTGAGCACCCAAAAGCGAGAGCCTGCTTCGACGCATTTGGTCTGAGTCTAACCGAGTCGACATCGCCGACCTTTGAACACGGACCGATCATACGACTCCGAATCAACACGCCTTTCTTTGAGCAGCACAAGACAACAGGTTTTTTACTGGCGAACCACCCACGGAAGCTCATCAGTGCAGACGGGTTTGAACCAGCCATTGTCACGAAAGATGGCGAGGGCATCGTGTTTAAGCTGAGTTTTGGTCAGGGTCGCCTGATCGCCATGAGCGATTCGAGTCTTTTCATTAACCAAATGCTCGAGGTGACATCAAATGTTCACTTGATGAGGCGCGTCCTCCAGTGGACAAAAACAGAGGGGCGAATTGGATTCCTCTTCGGCCCGAAAACAAAATGGGATGTACCGCGTCAATCGTTCAAAGCGAGCACAAGATTTTCAAAGCACATCGGCCGGATCATACTGATATGCTTCGCGGCACTAGCCGGAATCGTACTGGTCATGCTAACGCTGACTCGGATGACAAGTCTGATGTCAAAACCGGGCGAGCAGATTTATATTATCCAGCGGCCAGAGCAGTCAGCACCGGCGGCTGGGCATCAGACGCCCCTATCAGGAGAAGGGAGTGAAACATGACTGTTACCGAGATTCGGCAACGTATATACGAGGAGATGGCAAGAGGATTCGTTGGCCCCCAAGCCATCACTGATTTACTTTTGGTCTCCCTGTTTTCCGCTGGCCATGTCCTGTTAGAAGGCGTTCCTGGTGTCGCTAAAACAACGGTAGCTCGGCGCTTCAGTGACTGTTTGGGTTGTCAGTTCAGCCGAGTACAATTCACGCAAGATCTACTGCCATCAGATGTCACGGGTACGCACATCTTCAACATGCAGAACCGCCAGTTCGAAATTCAGAAAGGACCGATATTCTCTCAAATTGTCTTAGGCGACGAAATCAATCGTGCGCCGCCCAAAGCCCAATCTGCACTCCTTGAGGCAATGCAGGAACAGCAAGTCACCATCGATGGTCGGACCTTCGACTTGCCAGATCCGTTTCTCGTCATAGCGACCAGAAATCCCATTGAGCAAGCGGGCGTATACCCTTTACCAGAGGCTCAGATCGACCGGTTTTTAATCTGCATCAAAATGGACTATCCGTCTCACGAAGATGAAGTGACCATGTTATCTTCCTGGCGTAGAAGGCCAAAGCCAGCGCAACCCGTCCTCGACGCCGCTCAGATCGCGGCTATCAGGTCTAAAGTAATGGACGTACATGTCTCAACCCCCATTGCTAAATATGTGGTCGACCTCGCTCAAGCAACGCGTAATGACGCTCGAACCCGACTCGGGATCAGTCCGAGAGGGGCAGTCAGCCTTTTACAGGCAAGCCGCTCAAATGCCCTTCTCGATGGACGTGATTATGTCATTCCAGATGACATCAAATTAATGTTTAGACCTGTCCTGAGCCATCGACTGATTCTGACACCAGAGAGCCAGTTTAATGGCCATACAACCAATGATGTGCTGGACGCCTGTCTTGGTTCGGTAGAGTTTAGCGGGCCCGCGTCGAGGGTCTAGGAGACTCGAAAACCATGAAATATGCCCGAACTCATATTCACATGACACCAGCGGGACGGGCTGCATGCATCTTCAGCATGGTTGTCGCAGCAGGCGGGGCCATCATGGGCAGTCCCCTGCTCAGCAGTTTGGCCTGCGTGTTTACCCTCTCGTTGGTTTTCGCCTATCGACAGTCCACAGTTAAGTCCATGGATCTCCAATCGATACAGCTCAAATCGCTGCAATGGGCCGGCTGCGATGATGCTGGACGCCAGATCTTCACGGTCGATGTTATTGCAGGGCTAAATCGTTCGGCAATCTCTGTTGGTTTGTCTCTTCATTGTGACGGTTTCGGCACACCAGTAAAAAAACAGATCACCGTGCCACCATGTGCTGAGGGGCAATTTAGCATCGTTGTGGAGATGCCGGAAGCCGGCCAGTGGCACATCAGACTCATCCAATTGGTTTGGCTCGATACAATTCGAATGTTCCAACTCAGACGTGACCTCTTCACGCGCTGTAGCGTAACCATCAGACCAAGGCCCCTGTATTCAACTGGCACTGTCATCAGCTCGGGCAGACATCGTGAGCTGAATCCAAATGACAGTGACCGAGCGTCTGAACTGGGTACACAAGGAGATTGCCGAGAATTACGTCCCTATCAAATTGGGGACTCCGCTCGAACCATCGCCTGGCGAGCCAGTGCGAAATTTGAGCGCTTAATGGTGCGCCAATACGAACGAACCGACACACCCTCAATCATGCTGATGTTAAACACTGGGCCAGCGATGAGATGGGGGCCGAGGGGCCAAAGTGCGCTTGATTACGCGCGGAGCATGGCTCAGAGCCTGCTGGCACAGCATCAGCATGAGCGAATTGGGCTCATCACTTTCGACCATCGCATCGTCGACCACCTCAGCCCCAGTGGTGGTCCGGTGAATGTGCACCGTATCGAAAACGCTCTGCTGGATTTAACCCATCCGGTCGCCGCAGACCTCACGGAGGTATCTAACGCGGAAGTGCTCGCCGTCGTTGGGCGGTTTCTTCGGGATCGCCTGCCATGGGATAACGCGCCAAATGCGTATATTGATTCCGGGTACGACCTAGCGGCTGCACTCAACCAAGAAACCGATGTAATTGCGCTGTGCGATGCCATGGAGATTTATCGCGAGCAACAAGGCATGCCGCGCCTCGATGACCTGAGAAAGCACACGGATATGAACCATCGGGCGAGGCTTTTCTGCCGAACTGAGCGAATTAAGCTGCCCTATAGATTGAGCGGACCTGACCTCGATTCGAGGCAAGGGTTTAGGGATGGTATGCGACACGCGCTAAAGCAAGCAGTGGACCACGTCTATGTGTTGGACATCCACACGTCTAAGGACAGCTCTGCTGACTTCGAAAAATTTAAGCTTGCTGCTGCATCGCGAGGCGTAAGCGTAAATTACGTTGAGTGCCAGCTTCAGTGAGCACTGGTATCATCAAACTCAGACCGAATAAAGTGACGGTAAGACTCTAACTGATCGGTGGGTGTTTCAGACAGTTCCACAGCCAATTCTGATGATCGGAGTGCCTTCGACTGCCGGCGGATGACAGTACCAAACAACATGTGCAGTCTCCAGTCAGTGCCGTGCTGAATTGGCAAGAACAGTTTGACAGACTCACCGGGGCTGATTCGCACATCACTCTTTAGGCAGATTCCAGTCGCCGACAAATTGACTAGAGTCTCCATTCGGCAACGACCGCGATGAGTGAGGTACACTCGACCACCCGTTGGTTTTCGTCCTTCTCGTCGTCTCTCGTTCACTGGATCCCCCTTGGCTTGAGGATAACATACTACATGTAGGTAAAAAAGCAACTTGCGCCGTATTTGGAGGGGCCCTCATGGTCAATTTGGGGCGACCAACGCATTCGCTCGCTCCATTCAGTTGGCTATGAGCTGTTGATTTTTTTGATGTTTTTTTAGTGCCCGCTTCCGGATCAAAAAGGATACATGATCGACCATGACGACGCCGTTTAAGTGGTCGATTTCATGCAGAATTGCCCGGGCTCCCAACCCCTCACCTTCAAGCTCGTATTCTTCGCCATTGATGTCATTGGCCCGAATGCGCACCTTCAACGGTCGTCGGACGGGGATGAAGACACCAGGAAACGACAAACATCCTTCATCGGCAACTTCGCTCTCACTGCTCTCCCAAACAATCTCTGGGTTGATGACCACTAGGTTTGGCTTGCCTGCCCCAGCCTCGCCCTCGAACGCATAAGGGGACAGAATCAACAGCCGCATGTCGATACCGACCTGGGTCGCCGCCAATCCAATGCCATCTTCCTCGGCCATCGTCTCTTCCATGTCGCAGACTAACTTTGCGAGTGCGGCATCAAAAACGACGACGTCTTTGGCTCGATGTCGTAAGAACGGGTTTGGGTACGGTAGAATTTTCATAACAGCCATATTGTTCACCTAGTCAACATCGGTGCCGCCTTTAATATTTGCGACATTCAATATCAGGACGGTCACAAAAGTGATACACTAAGCCACTGTTTCATAGACTGACATTTCCATTAGGGAAAGGTCAATGTGAAGTGACTCTCTCAGTACGAAGGCTCAATGATGTCGCAGACCTCTCAAGGCAATCAATTCAAAGCAGATCTTCACATGCACAGCACCGAATCGGACGGTTCTTTAACGCCAACCCAGCTCGTTCACCTTGCGAAAGAAAAAGGTGTGGGCATGATCGCCCTGACCGATCACGATACAATATCAGGCTTAGAAGAATTATCCGAAGCCGCTTCAACAGAGAACATTGAGTGGATGTCCGGTGTTGAAATCAGTGCCGTCGCCGACCGAGAGCTCCATATCTTGGGCTACGGATTTGATGAAACGAATGAGGATTTAGTCGCTGTTTTGAAACGACAAACCGAACAGCGGATCCAACGCATTTATGAAATTTGCGACAAGCTGTGCAAGCTGGGTAAAGTCGTTTATCCAGAGGACATCATCAATGACGCCGCTGGGAACGTCGGGCGTCCTCATGTGGCCAAGGCACTGGTGCAAGCACAACACGTACCCACAGTTCAAAGTGCATTCGAACGCTACTTAGCCGATGGATGTCCAGCCTATGTGCCGGCGTCAACCATCAGCACAGGCGCGGCGATTGACCTGATCCATTCTGCGGGTGGGGTCGCTTCCCTTGCACATGCAGCCGTCGACAAAGCATTTCTTCGGATCAAACGCCTGATAGATGAAGGCCTGGATGCCATCGAGGTTCAACATCCAGCCCATAATCGTCCGGATCGGAAGCGCCTCATTTCAATTGCAAAGACCTTCGGTTTATTAATGACGGGCGGTTCAGACTTACATACCCCTATGGGCCATCGAACTCTTGGCTACTGCAGCATGTCCCGAGCAGCAGTAGATGCACTTGAGCGCAAGCGATTGGAATACGCATGTTAAACCCACCAGATCACTCACCCTCAGCTTTGGAACAGTCCATTGCGGATATGCTGGAAGCACTCGGTGTGACGGACAACCCAGAAATCGTAGGAACACCAAGTCGGGTGGCCGAATTCTGGAGAGAGAACTTGTTGTCTGGTTACGAAACAGATCCCGCATCGCTTTTTCTCGATTATATCGAGGACACCAATGGAGCGATTGTCAGCTTACTTGGCATCCCATTTCATGGCGTCTGCCCTCACCATTTGGTGCCGTATTTCGGACAGGTTGACATCGGGTACGACCCGAATGGTCGAATTGTGGGGCTTGGCACCATCGAAAAGTTGGTTGCGACGCTATCGAGACGCCTGGCGCTACAAGAAGAACTGACGACCGCGATTTCCGATGCACTCATGAAGCACTTAAACGCCCAAGGAGCCTGTGTTCGGATCACAGCTCAGCATCTTTGTTTCATGCTGCGAGGTCGCGAACCTCGCGGTACTCGAATTGTCACTCATGCGAGCCAAGGTACGCTTCAGAACCGATATGAGTTTTTAGCGACACGTTCGACCGTTCACGAATCCATGGAGTGAATGAGAGCCAATGAACGTAACTGGTATATCGGCCGTTGAAGCGGCCCAGCTGATGGAAGATACCCCCGGCCTCTGTCTATTGGATGTGAGAACGCGTAGCGAATTCGAGCTGGCTCAAATCGATGGGAGTCAACTCATTCCGCTCCAAGAACTCCAAGGACGGCTCGCAGAAATCCCGACGGGGCCAATTCTCGTTATCTGTCACCATGGCATTCGAAGTATGCATGCCGCTTTGTTCCTGTCGGCCCAAGGATTTGACCAACTGTTCAACCTGAACGGGGGTATCGATGCATGGTCTTTGACCGTTGATAAATCCGTGCCGAGATATTAGTCACGACAAGATTTTCTTTACATTCGCTCAAAAATGGCGCAGAAATCCGGCCGGTTCGCCCTAAGCACATTCGCTTGTAATGCGTTATAACGAGGGCTAGACTGTATCGAGTTCAGCAGCGCATCTGCCAAATAACCACTCGAGAAGGAGTCTTTGTGGCAGCGACGTCTAAACAGAAAACGACGAGCAGCGGCGAGCACAAAGCCGTATCAGTAGGTAATTTGGGCTCAGTCGACGACAACCAAGCCGCACTCGAATCGAGCCGGCCGAAAAATGAGATGGCTGTCCGATTTGTCGATGCGTTGGAGCGTGCCCGAGGCAGTCGATTGCTCATCGTCATTAAGGGGCACCCGGATCCAGACAGTATCGCCAGTGCAATCGCGCAGCGACACTTTGCTAGTTTCTATGAAATTGACTCAACTATCGTTTTTTTCGATCAGGTGAGTCATCCCGAAAATAGGGCACTCGTCAAAAGCTTGGATGCTGACCTGCGTCAATACAGGGAAGACATGGACTTGTCTGGCTTCGACTATCTGTCTTTTGTGGATACGAACACGTCTCATCTGCCTATCACCCTCGACAGTCCTCCACCCATTCTCACATTCGTCGACCACCACAAGGCGTTGGGGGGCATCGAGGCCGAGCATATTGATATTCGTGAAGATGTGGGTGCAACCAGCAGTATCTATGCGGAATATCTCGCTCAAACCGAGCATGGTTTAGAGCATGGCAGTCGAGAACATGCTCGACTCGCCACCGCTTTGATGCATGGGATCCGAACCGATACAGACAACTTGCTCATCGCACGCCCGTTGGACTTTTGGGCAGCAGGCTTCATCCAACCCTACATCGACGATGATCTACTCCGTTTGATCAGCAAACAATCGGTGACTGCTCGAACAATGGAAATTATTCAACGCGGTCTCAACAACAAACAAATCCTCGGAACTTTCCTCCTTGCTGGTGTTGGTTTTGTACGCGAAGAAGACCGAGATGGCATCGCGCAGACATCTGACTTCCTTCTCCGTCATGAAGGTGTTGAAACCGCTCTCGTTTACGGCATTGTCAATGGCGATGTTGTCGATGGTTCTTTGCGAACCAACAGTGTCACCATCGACCCTGACGGATGGTTGAAGTCCGTGTTTGGTGCTGACTCTGCAGGCCGCCCTTACGGTGGCGGCCGCAAGAACAAAGGTGGTTTTCGAATCCCGCTCGGGCTCTTCGCTCGCTGTAATGACAGAGACGCACTTTGGGCGATAGGCCGCAAAACCATCGAAGATTTAGTTCTTGATAAAATTGGGGTTGAAGCTTCACCGAGCGACACCAAAGGGAACGGGAAGAAGTAAGCCCTAAGGGAACGCTCGTTTAAGAATCTTAGCACCCAGAAAATAGTCCCCACAGAATTGAATGTGTAGCGGCTATGAACGTCTCTTGCGATCACACCCAACTGTTCTCTATGCTGCATCTGAATAATGTCACTCAATTCACTACGTGTCAGGAGTAAGTAATGAAGCTACGGATAATCTCTCTTTTCGCTGCAATCGGCCTGCTGTTTTCCCTCGGCTGTTCTGGTCAACCTGCCTTCGTGCGCGGAAGTGACGTTCCTGAACTAGATAATTTTGCCCTTTCAACCGGTCTGGATAAAAAAGACCTCGAGCGACTCTTTAACGAAAATGCCAAAAGCCTCCAAGAAAGCGGCATTATGAGAAAATGGAAGAGATGGTCGATGGAGGATAAGGAAGCCTCAGTGTCCATCAGCCAGATCGCCAATCAAACAACCGAGCATATCGACGGTGAACTGAAAACTCTGTTGTCGAAGTTCGAGACGCAACTGGCGAATTCCGGTTTTGTCCGAGTCATAGACCAAGCTGCTCAACTGAGTTTGATCGAGAACATGAAAAAACAGCAGTCGGCTGCATTTGACCCCGACAACGCAGCACAACTTGGTAAAGCCATCGGCGTCAAATATATCATTACTGGCAAGCTGTATACGAACGATGAGAAAAGCGGCAGAGAACGGCGCGTACAATATTTCTTGTTCATGCGGGTCTTGGAAGTCGAGACGGGTGCTGTTCGCTGGCAGAATGAAGCCAATCTCACAAAAGGCCTCATTAACTGATCTTTTTGTATCGTCGGAGCTGAGCATTCATGAAGGCCGGTCGCGTCAGATTTGTTGCTGATTCACGTACTTACCAGAGGAGACGCCCGCGTTCTGTGATCTCCGTGCTTCTGGCCCTGCTGGTCACCGGGTGCGGCGGGTATATGGCGAAAACCGACGGACTTCGAAAGGCACTCGGCACCAGCGCACCGAATGATGCACTGGCCGAAGCCAACAAAGCATTGGGCGTGGACAAAGCCGAAGCACTGCCTCGAAAGCCAAATGCCGACACGCCGCTTCTGCTTGTTGAACGCGCAACGATTCTCCAAGCACTCGGCCGATACAAAGAGTCTTCGCGAGACTTTCAGATCGCAGATAAACAACTTGATGTACTCGACTTAACGGATGATGCGACAGGTAAGCTTGCAAAATACCTGTTCTCGGATGATGCGACGATTTACAAGGCGGCACCTTACGAGAAGCTCCTTTTGAACACCGTCAATATGATTAACTATCTCGCCCGAGGCGAGTCCAGTGGTGCCATGGTCGAAGCTCGGCGATTTCTCGTCAATCGACGGTATCTCGAGCGGATTACTGATAATCGGGCCAAATCAATGCTCGCGCTCGGCAGCTACCTCTGCGGCATTGCATTTGAGATGGGTGGCGAACCCCAACAAGCCATCAGGCATTATGGAGATGCCCTTGACGCCGGCGGTGTCCCGGTGTTGTCGGAGACCGTCGCGAGTCTAATGTCTCGCAAGCGTGTCCAAGACGGTCGTTTCGCAGGGCTCCGGACAGCAAAAAACGAGGAGCCAGTGTCGGACATCGGGTATGTGCTCGTTATCGTTCAGGCGGGCATGACGCCCTACAAAATCCCCGAGCGCTTGCCCATTGGTGCCGCTATTGTCGCGTCCAGTGACCCAAATCGTCGCGGTGCGCTCTCGCCTGCGGACCAACGCCGGGCTCAACGCTTCGCACTAAAAGGGGTTCTCAAATGGGTCAATTATCCGAAACTTGTCCGTGGCATATCACGGGGCACGCAAGTCAGCGCGGACGTCGAAGGCCAGCGCCTACTCGCTGGCGTTGCTTTTGACGCTGGAGTTGCGGCAAAAACTCATCATGATGAATACAAAGCGGGCATGATTGCGGCAGCAATCGTGCGTCTTTTAACGCGTGCCATCGCGGGCGGAATCGGAGAAGCAGCGGGGAAGAAGTTGACCAATAGCGGCATCGCAGGTCTGCTCATCGGCCTTGCTGTCGAGGGTGCGATGACAGCCGCCGATACCCCAGATACCCGAAGTTGGGTAACACTGCCGAGACGCTTTTGGCTCGCATATGGACATCTAAATGCGGGTGAGCATTTGGTGCGTGTTCGAGTCGGAAATCAGGCGCGGATGAGGAAGATAGCAATCAAGCCGGGGCAAATTTCCGTCGTTAACGTTTCAGATATTCGCTGAATAAACACCAGGTAACTTCAAGGAGGTCGATATGACACGCATTCTCAGTTCAATCACGGTTTTTTCGATGGTCATACTGCTGGCAGGTCAATCCTATGCATTGGATGGCTATCGGGACAGAAAAGGCCTTTTCTATGGAGCCACGCTCGGAGGTGCATCGTTCAAAGCTGATGTTGCAGGCTCGAAACGAAACCTCGGCTATGTCTTCGGCGGTCGGATCGGCGGCGGGGTCAGCGATACATTAACACTCGATGGGTCACTCAATTTGTCGTTCCAGAGTTATACGCAGGGCGGTATCGACATCGATACGAATTCAACAGAGATGCTCATCGGCGCAAACTTCTTCATTGAGAAAGGGCTCTATGCACGCGCTGAAGGTGGCCTAATTACCCAAGGCATTGAGACAGACGTCTCGTCCCAGGATGAGACGGGGGTCGTTGTCGGCGGTGGACTGGGCTTCGAGTTTTTTGCATCCGCAGACCTTGCTGTCGGCTTTGGCGCGACCTATCAGATGCAACAGTTCGACACGAACAACGTATCCTCACTTAAGTTCGCAATCACTGCGACCTGGTACTAAATCAGATTTGGACAGGCTGTTCATTTTCGCGATTTTGGTGGGCTGACCGGTTGACTTGTCAACTCAACGGAATAGACTCCACTGGAATCGAAATCGCGTACCGGGGGTCCGTATGTCCGAAACACAGTTGTCCATTAATGAACTCCAGGCAGATATAAAAGACTTAGCGGGTCGTCTATTGGAACTCCGGAGGTATCTTTGACTCTGCTGCAAAAGCTGAACGCCTTGCCGAGCTCGACCACCTCAGCGCTCAGCCAGAATTTTGGAATGACCAGGAACGCGCACAAGATTTACTGCGGGAGCGAACCCAACTTAAAGAGACCATCGACCTGCTGAACTCGATTCAAACTGGCATCGATGACGCCGAACTCATGCTGGAGATGGCCGTAGACGACCATGATGCGTTGGGCGAAGCCAATGCCTCTGCGGAGATTGCGCGAAACGCTCTCGCCGCCATGGAATTTACTCGGATGCTGGGGGGTCCCCATGACAAAGCATCCTGCTTCGTCAGCGTCAATCCGGGTGCAGGTGGAACCGAAAGCCAAGACTGGGCCTCAATGCTTCTCAGAATGCTGTTGAGATATGCTGAGCGAAAAGGTTGGCGCTGTGAATTGACCGACGAGCAGGAGGGCGACGAAGCCGGTATCAAAAGTGCGACTTTTAGAGTCGAAGGTGACTATGCATTCGGTCATTTCAAAGCGGAGAATGGCGTGCATCGCCTCGTTCGTATTTCGCCTTTTGATAGCAACAAACGGCGGCATACAAGCTTCGCCAGCATCAGCGTGCTGCCCGAGATCGATGATGACATTGAGGTCGAAATCAATGATTCAGATATTCGAACTGATACGTACCGTTCGAGCGGTGCGGGTGGTCAACATGTCAACAAGACCGATAGTGCGGTGCGATTGACACACATGCCGACGGGGATTGTTGTGGCCTGTCAGGCTGAGCGCAGCCAACATAAAAACAGAGCAACAGCCATGAAATTGCTCAAAGCGAAGTTGTACGAGCAAGAATTAGAAAAGCGAACGGAAGAGAGGGATGCCTTATACGCTGGTAAGGCGAAGATCGATTTTGGAAGCCAAATTCGTTCCTATGTTCTGCATCCGTACCAGATGGTTAAAGATCTGCGAACAAATCACGAAACAAGCGACACAAGGGGTGTTTTAGATGGTGATTTAGATGGTTTGGTCGAATCATTTCTCATCATGCATTCCGGGAATACTTAGCGGTTAGTCATGGCGAGCGATGCTCGCTCTGAATTCAGTCCACTCGGCTCTGTTTATCTCAAAGGCAGAGTAACCTTGAAATCGAACCTAGCTAGGGCTACCTTGCGCCGCCTATGGCCCAATCTCAAGGAGATAGACAATGGAAAATAAGATTATGGCTGAGCGCCGTGAAAAGGCTGAAGAACTCCGTAACCGCGGCCAAAATCCATATGCAAACGATTTTCATGTCAGCGCACTATCGGCAGAGCTTCGCCAACAGCATGGTGAAAAGGATAACGAGACACTCGAAAATGAGAAAAATGTAGTGTCGATCGCCGGCCGGGTTCGGGCGGTTCGAAAGTTCGGTAAGGTGGTCTTCATCGTCATCGATGACCGACAAGGAAAAATTCAAGCAAATTGCTTTAAGCATGCTCTATCGGAAGATGACTTTGCTCTCCTACCACTTATGGACGTTGGAGATTTTATTGGGGTCTCCGGGCCGGTCATGAAAACTCGAAATGGTGAATTGTCTGTCCTCGCTGAGAGTCTAAGAATTCTGACGAAGTCTATAAGGCCGCTCCCAGACAAGTGGCATGGGCTCACTGACGTATCGACTCGCTATCGACAGCGTTACGTTGACTTAATGGTCAATCCGGAAGTCAGGCAAACCTTCAAGGTTCGTTCTGAGATCATTAAATTTATAAGAAACTATCTCGATGAAATGGATTTTCTCGAGGTGGAAACGCCCATGCTACAAGCCATCTACGGAGGTGCATCTGCGAGGCCATTCCTAACCCACCACAACGCTTTAGACATGCCTCTCTACATGCGTATCGCGCCCGAATTAAATTTGAAACGTTTGGTTGTTGGTGGATTTCATCGCGTCTATGAGATTAATCGATGCTTTAGAAATGAGGGCGTGTCTACTCGGCATAACCCCGAATTTACAATGCTTGAGTTCTACCAAGCATTCGCGACCTACGAAGACCTAATGGATCTTACAGAGGACCTCTTATCCAGCCTATGCATGCATTTGCATGGTACGCACACTATCGAGCATGGGGAGCACACAATTTCATTTGAGAAACCCTTTAGACGACTGTCGGTCTATAACGGCCTCACGGAATATGCAGGCGTCCCTGCTGACCAGGTTAACGACCGCACGGCTCTCCTTGAAGCTGCTGCGCGCCTCAAAGTAAAAAAGGCTGACCAACTTCCACTCGGCTACCTGCAGATGGAGGTGTTTGAAGCCGCTGCTGAACACCTATTGATCCAACCCACGTTTGTGACAGATTTCCCGCTGGATGTGTCCCCATTGTCTCGTAAGAAAGACGATAACGCTGACCTCGTCGACCGTTTCGAGCTCATCATCGCAGGTCGTGAGCTCTGTAATGCATTCAGCGAATTAAACGATCCAGCCGACCAACTGTCTCGATTTGAAGCCCAAGTTGCCCACCGCGAAGGGGGCGACGATGAAGCTCATCCGATGGATGAGGACTACGTCCGCGCCTTGGAGTTTGGGCTACCCCCAACAGCAGGTGAGGGCATCGGTATAGACCGGCTCACCATGCTGATGACCAACAGTCCATCCATCAGAGATGTTATTCTATTTCCGCTGTTAAGACCGGAGGCATAGAAATCTGTGGCTACCGGCTTTGAGAGTTTGGTCGGATGGCGGTATTTGTTTCGCCAGGATAAACGCCCAAAGACGCTCTACACCGGGCTTTCCCTCATCGCCGTTGGTGTGCTGTGCGTCGCTTGGTCTGTTTATGCGATTAAAAAAAGCGGCATGAGTCTTCAACTCCTCGGCATGCCGGCAGGAATCGAACGGACAGTCCTCACAACAGGCGTAGGATTGGCCCTCTTCGGCGGGGTGGTAAGCCTGTTTGGACTCCTGTATTACCGCATGACCATCTTCAGTGCGTTTAGCACTTTTATGGTCACCATCGGCGTAGCAGAAGTGGTTTTGGTGCTTGGGGTCATGAGCGGGCTACACACCGATCTACGCAACAACATCATCAGTAGCGATGCCCATGTACAAATCATACCTAGTACAGCAGGTGCTCAAATCCCTGACTACAAAGACATCGCAAAGTTAGCGCGTGGCGTCGAGGGTGTCACAGGTGCTGCACCGTATTTAAGAACAGAAGTGATTCTGGATTCTAACGGTAATTCGCGACCGGCGGTCTTAATGGGAATCGAAACGGCGACAATTGAACAAGCCAACAAGCTCCCCGAACAGATCGTCATCGGATGTATGGAGATACTGGATGACGCCAATCATGTGTGTCGACACTGGCTTTATGAGAAGGCACATCGGCTGGCCTCAAAACCAAGAATCCCCGAGACACCCGATTCAAGCCCGACAGCCGGGTCATTGGATGATAAAGCATCCGATGAATTCGCACTTCCGACCCCTAATTTAACTGCCATCCAAGATGCCCCAGCGCTTCTACTCGGCAGCGAACTGTCCATGAATCTCTACTCAAACGTCAATATGCACGTCAATGTCATCTCGCCGCTTGGTGACTTGGGTCCATCGGGCCCAATTCCGCGTAGCCGGCCCTTTAAGAACGGCGGTGCATTTAAAAGTAAAGTTCTGAAAGCCGACCAAAGTCTGGCCTACGGCTCAATTGCATCTGTTCAAAACTTTCTCGGGGTCGGCGACGTCGCCAATGGGATCCAAATCAGCGTCGCAAATCTCGATGACGCGCGCCCTGTCCGAGACCGACTTCGGGCTTTGATGCCCACTGAGTATGAGGTTGTCGACTGGCAAGATCGCAACAGTAATCTATTTACGGCACTCGAAATCGAGCGGATCGTCATGTTTCTCGTCTTGACGATCAATATCCTGCTGGCTGCATTTTCGATAACCGGAACGCTGGTGATGACCATCCTCGAGCGGCGACGAGAAATAGCAATTTTAATGGCCATGGGCTCAAGTTCACGCTCAATTTTAAAGCTCTTTCTGAGCCAAGGCCTGTTCACGGGTGTGCTCGGTAGCTTGATTGGTGCAACCATTGGGGTGAGCATTGGGCTCGCATTCTCGCGACTTGGTCTACCCCTCAACACGGACGTTTATTACATCGACGCAATCCCTGTAGACATTCGTATTTCAACGGTGTTGGCAATTATTGCTGTTGCGATCTTGGTGAGCATGATATCGACGGTCTACCCAGCGCGATTTGCATCGCGCGTGAACCCCATAGAAGGGCTGAGCGCCGAATGACTAGTGGACCGATTCTAGAGACCCATGGACTGTCGAAGAGTTTCGCTCACAGGGGGCAGACCATCGATGTGCTCCGTGGGATCGATCTGACTGTAAATGCGGGCGACCAACTAGCAATCGTGGGCCAATCAGGTGCTGGCAAAAGTACACTTTTACACGTCTTAGGTACGCTGGACTCACCGTCGAGCGGCCAAATCTTGTACGAAGGTGTTGATGTTTTTGCGCTGGGTCCGAAAAAAATAGCCGATTTCCGCAATCGAACAATCGGGTTCATTTTTCAATTTCACCATCTTCTAGCCGAGTTCACAGCGCTAGAAAACGTCATGATGCCCAGGCTGATCATGCGCGAGACCCGGGCCGTTGCGGAAGCTCAAGCCAAGGGTCTTTTGGATGCGGTTGGGCTATCACACCGTTTGACGCACAGACCCAGTGAGCTGAGTGGCGGAGAACAGCAGCGAGTGGCTTTAGCCCGCGCCTTGGTCAATCGCCCAAAACTTTTAATGGCCGATGAACCGACTGGGAATCTTGACGGCAAGACCAGTGGTCAGATACATGCCCTTTTCAACCAAATCAATGAAGAGTTCGGTACCGCGATGGTGATCGTCACCCATAACCGGAGTTTCGCGGCCAGTATGCCAAAGCGCCTCGAAATGCTTGACGGGGCACTCGTCGATGAATCGACGGTGACATGATGATGCGGCTTTGGATTATCGGTTTGCTGGTGTCGGTGCTTTGGTCGCCCGTTTTGGCGCAGGGCGCCTACCAAATTGACGACGTCAAAGTCCTCGGGAATCGTCGTTCGGAAATCGAGGCCGTCCTTCGGGTCGTACAAACGAAAGCGAAAACACCACTTAATCGACGGCAAATTTCCGACGACATTAAGCGAATTTTCGCCCTTGGGCTTTATCGAGATATTCAGGTTGATTTGACCATTGTCGACGGCAAACGGATTCTCACGTTTCTGGTACAGGAAAAACCGTCTGTTCGGAAAGTCATTATAGACGGCAACGACGAATTGTCCGAGGACGATATCAAGGAGGTTGTGGATATACAGCCATTTGGGATCCTCGATCGAACCAAGGTGACTCAAAACACAGAAAAAATTAAAGATCTTTACATCGAAAAAGGCTTCTTTCTAGCTGACGTTAAGGCCGAACTCAAAGAGTTGCCTAACAACGAGGTCGATATCACATTTAGAGTGAACGAAGCAGATAAGGTGCTGGTCAAGCGCATCGAGTTGGTGGGCAACAAGGTGCTCACGGACAGCTTCATAAAAGAGAGAATTGAAACTCGAGAATCGGGTGCTTTCTCATCGATAACGAGCTCCGGGACATACAATAAAGATGCCTTCGAACGGGACATGATGCGGATTTCCCAGTTCTACTGGGACGAAGGCTACGTCAAGGTCAGAGTGGGTACACCAGCCATCGAACTCAGCCCCGACCGGTCTCAAATTTACATCACAGTGTCCGTTGATGAAGGTGACCGATTCCAAACAGGGCCTGTGGACATCATGGGCGACTTCCTAGCCGACGCACCGAAAGACGTTCTGATGAAGCGCGTCAGGCTTAGAGAGGGCGACTGGTTTAGCAGCACCAAACTCAAAGAAACCATAAATGCCATCGGCGAGGTCTATAAGGATCAGGGCTATGCATATGTAAACCTTGTGCCTAACACCAGCGTCAGCGAGACGAAAAAACAAGTCTCACTCAACATTGAAATCGACAAAGGCCCAAAAATCAGGATTGGACGCATCCGCATTGTAGGGAACCAAAAGACCCGCGACAAAGTGATTCGTCGTGAGATGCGCATATACGAGGGTGAATACTTCTCGTCAACGGGCCTAAAACGGTCTGAGCGTCTGATCAACCGCTTGGGTTTTTTCGAACCGGGCGGAGTCCGTATTCGGACCGTCCGAGGGGTTGCAAAAGACACAATGGATGTTGTGGTCGAAGTTAAACAAAAATCGACCGGACCGTTTCAAGTGGGCGCAGGGTTCAGCACCCTCGAGAACTTCGTTGCCCAAGCTCAAATCGCCCAAAACAATCTGTTCGGACGTGGCCAGAGTCTCAGCTTACAGGCAACTCTGTCTTCCATTCGCAGCATTGCCAACATCCGATTTGCAGACGATTACTTTTTGGACAGCCGCGTCCGGTTCGCAACCAACCTCTATCGCTTTGAGTCCACTTTCGAAAACTTCACCCGAACCAGCCTTGGCGGCGACGTTATGCTGGGATACCCAATCAACGACGATTGGAGTTTCAGCGGGACATACAAGCTCGAGAAGGCCGGGGCTGAGGTGGGCGGTTTCGGAAATGATGCTGCATCACGCAATCTAGTGAATCTCTATGGGTCTGGGATTACCAGCAGCCTGCGTCTGACTCTCTTTTATGATACGCGGAACAACCGACTTTTCCCAACAGACGGCTTATTCACCAGTGCCAGTGTTGAGCATGCCAATGAATACCTGCTGAGTGAAAACCTCTTCACCCGTTACAAGTTCAGAAATCGCTACTACCGGAACGTGTTCTTCGGTCTGGTTGCTAAGTTGAATACACAATGGGGTCTCATCACGAGTCCAACGGCCCAAGGCGTACCCATTTTCGAACGTTTCTTCGTAGGTGGGCCACTCTCAGTTCGAGGTTTTAGGCGACAAACTTTGGGTCCAGAAATTGGGATCATCTCAAGTGGATTACCGTTTGGGCGTACAGCCGCCAATAATATTGGGGGCACCGAGGAACTGATCTTTAATTTAGAACTTGAATATCCAATCTTTCAGAAAGTCGGCATTAGAGGTGTTTTCTTCATGGATGCAGGAAATGCATTCGAATATACAGATCCATGGAATGATAAGATTGATGCCATGCGTTATTCATGGGGATTCGGGATAAGGTGGTTCTCACCCATTGGTCCGCTCCGCTTTGAGTGGGGCTTCCCATTCGAACCTCAAGCGGGTGAAGAGAGTTCGGTTTTTGACTTTTCTATAGGCAATTTTTTCTAGGAGATACAGATGCGCAATGTAAGCCTTTTATTTTCGACCATTTTTCTATTTGCGACTCCAGCTTTTGCTCAGAGTAAACTTGCATATGTCGATATGCAGAGAGCGATCCTAGAGGCTGAAGATGGTAAGAAAGCCAAAGAGCAATTGAAGAAAATGAAAGACTCCAGGCAGTCAGAGCTCAATAAAAAACAAGATGCTGTTCGAGAGCTTCAAAAAGGCTATGAAGCCCAGAAAGCATTCATGACTGAAGATGTTCGTAAACAAAAAGAACAAGAGCTTGGTCAAAAAATCCAAGAGCTTAAAATGACCTTTGCAACACTACAACGAGAGCTTGCCGCCGAGGAAGCTAAGTTGACCAAGCCAATCCTGGAGCGCATGGCTAAAATTCTTGCGCAAATTGGGCAATCAGAGGGTGACCTTGTCATCCTGGAGAAAAATGAATCTCGCGTACTTTGGGCCCCTGCAAAGCTCGACCTGACCAACGAATTAATCCGCCGCTATAACAAAAAGGCGTCTGGTAAGAAGAGCAAGAAAAAGAAGAAGTAATACCGAATGACGCCGACCTTCTCTCTCAGCGAAATGGCAGCTATGCTCAATGCTGAGGTGCGTGGACCTCAGACCACCTACGTCGGCGTATCCGACCTGAAAACCGCTTGCAAAGCCGATTTGAGTGTCTATTTCTCCAGGCAATGGCGTGAGATAGCACGAGCAACACAAGCGGGTATTGTCATCGTCGAACACCCCTTGGCAGATAATTTACCAGACACCTGTACTCGTCTCATCGTGCCCCATGCACGAACAGCTTGGTCGGCCGTATTACGTTGGGTCGAATCTGTACAGACTGTACGTCCAGCGGGTCATGTTCATCCGAGCTGTATTATCGCTGAAACAGCAACGATAGATCCCAGCGCATGTATTTCACCGCTCTGTGTGATCGGTGAGCACACCCAGATCGGTCGTAATGTCAACATCGCCGCTGGCTGTGTCGTCGGTGATGGTGCCATCATCGGTGATGGGACAACCATGGGTTCAAGCGTGACCATTCACGCTAAAACACGCATCGGAAAAGCATGCTTTATCAGCGATGGTGCCAGAATCGGCACGGTTGGTTTTGGTATCGATGCCGACGGCTTGATTCCCCACCTTGGACACGTAGTCATCGGTGACTTTTGTACGATCGGCGCGAATGTCTGTATCGATCGGGCAACGGTTACGACAACCGCTGTGGGCATGGCGAGCCACATCGACAACCTGGTCCAAATTGGTCACAACGTGACCATTGGCCAGCGTGTTCGGTTATGCGGCCAGGTTGGTATCGCAGGTGGTGCAACTCTAGAAGATGATGTCTGGGTTGGCGGGCAGGCTGGGATTGGGGGCCATTTAACGATCGGCCAAGGTGCGCGTATTGCAGCGAAAAGTGGCGTCACCAAATCCCTACCCGGCGGCCTGTCATACAGCGGATTTCCAGCCGAACCAAACATGCAGCGTTTGCGAAAATTAGCGGCCGCCAAGCGGGCGTCGAAACAATGACACAATTTATCCATCAGGATGCGCGCATTCATGTTGATGCTGTCATACACCCGACAGCCGTCATTGGAGCACACAGCGAAATCGGGGCAGGGTCTGTCATCGAACCCTATGCAGTCGTCGGTCCGCATACGCACCTCGGTCAAAATAATCGTGTGTGTTCATTCGCCGTTGTCGGCGGCTCAGCTCAGGATCGCTCCACCGCAACGAATGCTCCCTATCGATTGGTTGTCGGGGACGGTAATGTTTTTCGTGAAGGAGTAACCATCTCACGGGGGACTGCCAAAGGCGGTGGGATGACCACAATTGGGGACGAATGCTTGATTATGGCTCAAGCCCACGTCGGACACGATTGTCGCTTGGGCAACCGCATTACACTGTCAAACCAAGTCAGCTTGGCAGGCCATGTGGAGGTCGCGGATAACGTGACATGTGGCGGGCATTCCGCTGTTCATCAATTTGTTCGCTTAGGGACACTTTCATTTTTGGCAGCAAACTCAATGGTCAGCCAGGATGTCCCCCCCTTCTGCATGGCTGCAGGGGACCGGGCCCGCCTGCTCGGTCTCAACTCGACTGGTCTGGAACGGTCAGGCTATTCGAAGGAGGAGCGGGCCGAGATCGGACGCGTTTTCAGAGTCATCTGCAGACGCAAGCAAAAACTCGATCTTGAAACGCAGAATAGCCTGCTTGACAGCCCCCTCGAATCCGTTCGTTCGTTCATGGGATTTGTCCTAAACAGCCAACGGGGCATCGCCAGATCAAAGACTCTTGGTCCGAACGATGACTGATGGGCAGGTTTAGGGCTGTTGACGGTTGACATTCGGGGCCAGGCACCGGTATGTTCCACCGCTATTTTCGGAGGATTAGGCAGCTCGCACAACCTCCGGCAACGATTTTCAATTGGGGAGTAATTTGATGACACCAAAACAGATTTTCGAAGAACAAATCGCCAGTCGTTTAGCTGATCCTGCACAGCAGGCGAGCGCGAAAGAATTGGACGCCGTTTATCAATTCCATGTCACAGGTGACGACGGTGGAGACTGGGTTGTCGACCTGCAGAACTGCGAAGTATCAAGCGGTACAAACGGCGATGCCCACTGCACGATCACTATCGATTCAGGAGATTTTGTCGGCCTTGTAGACGGCTCGATTCAGGGTCCGCAACTGTTCATGATGGGTAAACTTCAAATTGCCGGCAACATGGCCTTAGCCATGAAACTCGGTGACGTACTGCGATAGCAGTTTACGAACCCGGGGCTGGCTGCGCCGGGTTCACCATCTCACCTGCTCTCGCGGGTCCGATGAAATGTCCATTCCTAAATCTACAAAAAAGACACCGAGCCAACGGCTAACAGCGTCTTTGTTATGCAACATAAAACCAATATCTTGTTCTCCCCTTTCCCCACTCAATAATGAAGGAAAAGACCTATGCTTTCGAAACTAGAGCTGAGCATAGACAACACGTCTATCCGCTTAGAAACAGGGCGAATTGCACGTCAAGCGAATGCGGCCGTCGTCGTTGAGCATCGTGGCAGCTTCATTCTTGGAACAGTCACCTGCAATCATGGCCCGAGTTCGGCGGACTTCTTGCCACTCACCGTCGACTATCGAGAAAAAATGGCGAGCAGGGGACGGATACCAGGTAACTTCTTCAGGCGAGAAACTAGGGCTGGCGAAAACGAAACATTGACCAGCCGACTTATCGACCGCTCACTTCGGCCTCTTTTTCCCTCAGGTTTTAACAAAGAGACTGTCGTGACGGTCACTGTGTACAGTGCCGATGAGAGCAGTGATTTGACCGCCTTGTCGATCTTGGCTGCGTCGACGGCTCTCTGCCTATCGGACGTCCCATTCGATGGGCCAGTCATCGGAGGCACTCTGCAGTTAAAGAATGGACATGCACACCTGCTTCCCGACCAAAGCATCGATTCAAGTCACGAATTTAACCTCGTGGTCAGCTACAGCCCGAATGGTTTGGTCATGATGGAAGGTGACTCGAATCAAGGCACAGAGGCACAGCTCGCAACGCTATTGAGGGACGCAGGCAAGTTGTTAGCACCGGTCTTTAACCAACTCGAGCGGTGGCGCAACGAGGTCGGAAAAACGAAAGTTTCTTTTGAGAAGCCGGAGATGCCAACCGATGCCGTGGACCATGTCGGTCGTGTGATCCGAGATGCGCTCAACGACGCATTGGACATCACGGATAAGAAGACCCGCCGATTCGCTTTCGACCAACTTGCTTCGTCTGCACTTGAAACCATCACAGAATATCCTGCGGATGTCATTTCGACAATTGTTGACCGGCAGATTAAACAGGCCGCTCGGCACCGGATACTGTCAGGCCGGAGGGCTGATGGCCGAGACCATAAGACTGTCCGACACATCGAGTGTGAGGTTGGGCTGCTCGCGCATAACCATGGCTCTGCGCTTTTTACCCGCGGCGATACGCAGGCGCTCGTCAGTGCCACCCTTGGTAGTCAGCGGGAAGGACAAGACATGGAGACACTCTCGGGCATGGTCAAACGCGGGTTTATACTCCACTACAATTTTCCTGGTTTCTCCGTCGGTGAAACGAGACGGCCCAGTGGCCCAGGTCGGCGCGAGATCGGTCACGGCTCTCTTGCTAGACGGGCACTATTGGGCGTGATGCCAACGCAGGACAGTTGGCCTTACACAACCCGAATCGTCTCCGACATTACGGAATCCAATGGCTCTTCATCCATGGCAACAGTCTGCGGTGGATGCCTTGCTCTTTTAAACGCAGGTGTCCCGTTGACTGCACCAGTGGCGGGAGTTGCTATGGGTCTAGTGGTCGAAAACGATTCCTCGATCATACTGACCGATATTTTGGGCGAGGAAGACCATTTGGGCGATATGGATTTCAAGGTCGCTGGGACAAAGAAAGGAATAACGGCTGTCCAACTAGACAACAAGCTCGGAAGTCTACCGATGGACTTGTTGGCGAAAGCGCTTGAGCAGGCGAGAACGGCCAGGCTGCACATCCTCGACGCGATGAATCCCCTGATCGAGCAAGAATCAGGAGACAAGTATAATCGGCAAGGGCGTCATCAATCCCTAAAAATACCCGTCAACAAAATCGGGCTGGTTGTTGGAACTGGAGGCAAGACCATCCAGGGGCTGCAAGCTGATACCAACACCAGGATTGAAGTCGGGAAGGATGGACATGTGCTGATTCTGGGACAGGACGTCGAGGCTGTTTCCGAGGCGAAACGACGAATTGAGTTAATGACGGCCGACTTAAGGAAAGACGGTGTCTATATCGGGTCGGTATCCAATCAAAAAGAGTTCGGAATCTTTGTTCGCATTAGCGAACATGAAGGCCTGGTCCATCTAAGTGAACTACGTAACAGCCAAACTTTGGAAAGCTACAAGCCTGGCGATAAAATTATGGTACGAGTGCTTGGAGCTGACAGTCGAGGCCGGCTTAAGCTGAGCGAAAAAGCTGCACAAAACGTCAATATCCAAGATGCGACTAATTATCTGCCCTGACTCAAAACCAGAATTCGACTGGCATCAACGGCCAGAATCCGAGCAGCTGCATCACCGGTAATGAGAACTGCATCCTGATTGTCTCCATAGGCAATCGCTGTCCGGCCACGATCCAAGTCGTCGAGGACTTGATCGTTGAGTTCGAGATATGGAATCCGACCATCAGGCATGACCACATAGAATCGCCGCCGACCAGAGGTTCGACCCGTCAGGCGACCATTCTCGATCAGTTGCTGAACTTGGTTCTGTATTTCCTTTGCCTGATGCGCCTTTATCTGTTCGCTGCCTCGCTGACGATCTGTTGCCCTCTGTTGCTCGCGTGCTTCAGCTGCACGGGCCTGGCGTGCAGACTTCTCGGATTCCACGCCGTGCCGACCAAGCTTCTTATTGGATTGCCTTTTTGTGTGCTGGGCTTTTTTAACGCTTTTTTCGTCGACAAGGCCGAGTTTGAGGAGTTGGTCACTTAGGGAATTACTCATGGTCGGCTCCGTGTCCTATACAACGGCTAGGGTTTTCTTGGGATGAGTATGCACCGTTCCCGACCGCATCAAAATGAAAAAGCCCTGCATAAGCAGAGCTTTTCTGGTGGGCGATACTGGATTTGAACCAGTGACTTCTTCCGTGTGAAGGAAGCACTCTACCACTGAGTTAATCACCCAAACAAAAGGGACGCGCGCTTATATCAACCCGAAGTGAATGGGCGCAATGTTTTTTTTGTCCACTCTGTGGTAATTGGCCAGCATGAATCACATACGCGCACTTAGACCACACCAGTGGGTCAAAAATGTTTTCGTCTTCGCAGCATTGATTTTCTCGCGAAACTTGCTGCAAACGGATCTTTTGTTTCAATCGGTGATGGCTTTTATGGCATTCAGCCTGACAGCCAGCTCAATTTATTTAATTAACGACGTAGCCGACTATGAACGGGACCGGCTGCATCCGAAGAAATCAAAACGGCCAATCGCAAGCGACCAGGTCAAGCGCCCCACAGCGGTGGTTATGGCCATTTTTGTGGCGACAACGGGTCTTGGCCTTGCTTGGTATCTGAACCGGGCAACCGGCATCGTGCTCACCGTTTACGGCGTGATGAATCTCGCGTATTCCTTTCGGTTGAAACACATCGTCCTGCTGGACGTGTTCATTATCGCGGCAGGCTTCCTGTTGCGAGTGAGTGCGGGCGCGTTCGCGATTGGCGTTCCTGTCAGCCCCTGGCTTCTCTTGTGTACATTTTTCGTCGCATTGTTTCTCGCGTTTTGCAAGCGGCGGCACGAGTTGGTTAGTCTTGGAGAAGACGCCGCTTCGCACCGAGGTATTTTGGCGGAATACTCAACTCCTTTTATTGATAAGATGGTCTCTGCCTTGGCATCAATGACCGTCATGAGTTATGCCTTATACACCATTGATCCGACAGTGATCGCTCGTTTAGGAACCGATGGACTGTTGATGACTTTGCCAATCGTCCTGCTGGGCGTATTCCGGTATCTTTATTTGGTTCATCAACGTCACCAGGGCGGTTCTCCGACGGAAATTGTTCTGCGGGACCGCAGTATCCAAGCCATTGCCATTTTGTATTTAGCGGTGGTTGTATGCTGCATTTATTTCAATGTGCAATTAGGTCTTGTTGAACAGATTTGAGATTCTTGATTTCCAGATACAAGACACGCTAGGGCAAGGGGATCCAGACCGAATCGGTGCGAACGATGTATCCACCAGAACATGAGTCCCCAACGATAGAAAATGCGCGTTCTTCCGCCCCAGTCAGCTGGAAGCCATGGGTAGCGGACGAATACCGACCACGTTCAAAACGGACCTCAACCTGGTCGCAATTGTTTCGAAACGGTTCGCGTCGCGTGTATTCGAATTGATAGCGCCCTGCCCCGCCTGGCGCGATGAAGTCGACGGCAGGAATGAGATATTGACGCACCCCATCCAGATTGTAGACTTCAAGCCGATATCGCGTCCCCTGAAGTCGGGTTAAGGAGACGATCGTCCTCAGTTCCTGACCCTCCTCGAATTCGCCGCCCGTTGTAACCAGAACCGTCGATGTAACGGTATACAGGCCCGTTAGGTCAAAACCTCGACTGACAACACCAGAATCCGGTTGTTGTTGGGCAAAATCGGGTTCAACAAAGGACGTATCAGGCGTTGAGTTAACCCCCTCATCCGCACCCGTCGTATCGCCGTCGAGCTCAAAGGCAAAATCAGGTATAGAGGAGTCAACGATGGCCAGATCGACAGGCTCAATCGACATGTCCAGTTCCCTGGCTGCGTCAACACACTCTGAGCCGGTGCAGCCAGTTTCGCTGTTGTCAATTTCGCAGCGGCCCGCGACACAAGCATAGCCCGCCTGACAATCGGTGTTTTCGCTGCAAACGTAAACACAGAGGCCTTCAAGGCACGACTGCCCCTGAGCGCAGTCACTCTCGAACTGGCAGCTGCCTTCACTGCATCCCGACGTCCAAACCGCCAAAAGAATGACGAAAATACTCAAATAGCGCCAATTTTGGCCCGGTCTAGCAAGACTTAATGTCAGCGATTTCACAGATATCCAACTGGTCACTTTTTTAGCTCCCCAATAATCCATGGTTTTTAAGTGGTTAGTCATGTTTTCACATAGCCTAGGTTTGAGTCGACAATAATAATACCTTGCCCAGATTGAATCCGGACGCTAACCTCGAAGGTACAAGGGAACTTTCGGGGTCCGAACCGAATTCAGGGCTACACGCAACGGTGCATTGGTCGTCTTTAACAACGCTACACTCGACGTCTCCATTGGCGACCCTTACCGAATCGGTGTATCCGAGCATTCGTACACTTGCAGTTTCCATCTTGCTGATATTGCTAGCAACTATCGTGCCGCAAACCGCTGCATACGCTCAAACGCTCGATCTTGCCGTTGATGCCCGATTAGGATCGGGTACGCTAACCAGCAGCGGCGATGAGAATACCACCACGTCTCGTGCGCCCACCAACCTTCAATTTGACGTAGGCTTCATGTTCGATGGCGATCGCGAGTTGGAATGGGTTATGGGCACCATTATTCAACTGGAAAAGCAGGTTGTGCTGGCGTTGAATCCAAAGATTAAATTGGTGCGTGACGTCGGCACGAGCGAATTGTACGCATTCGGAGGGCTACCCTGGTACGTCGCACCGGTTCGACGGTTGGGCGTCGAGCTGGGAGGTGGTTTGTACGTACCCGTGAATGATGTTTTTGGCTGGGTAACGAATCTCAGTATACAAGGTTTTTTTGCCGGCGCTGATATCCCTGATGGGCAAGCAGTGCTGGCTATCAATGGGGCTTTCGGGGTGCGTTTAGCACTCTGAAATTTGGTATACGGTTGGGCGAGAGCCCAAATGGACGAGCGGGCTAAAGAGAGTCCGCGGGGAGGACCGGATGAATCTAGAAGTCATCGGTAAGGATCTGAATCCATCTAAGATGGTCAAAAATCGCATCGAAGCTAAACTTGCGAAGCTGGAAAAGCGGCTCGGGCAGAACTTATTCGTGAGAGTCCGTCTTGAAACAATACCCAACAATCAGTTTGGCTGTGCGATACATTTCCAGAATGCAGGCCATGACTACAGTGCTAACTCCATCAGTAACGACCTTATAAAAGCCGCGGATGAGACCATCGACAAAATTTCCCGGCAAGTCAGCAAAGCGCAGCATCGGCCAGAGTCTTTCAGGAAGGGTGCTGTGTCTATCCGACAGGCGAGCGTTTGACCCTCGACTGAGGGTTACCGCTGTGCAGCAGACCGGGACACATTCATGAAACGTGCAATCAAAACGGTCGCTGCGCCTGCGGCGATCGGTCCTTACTCCCAAGCGATTCAGGTCGGTGACATGCTCTGGGTCAGTGGCCAAATCGCCTTGGATCCGAAGACGATGACCTTAGTTGGTGAAAATGCTGCAGAGCAGGCAGACCAGGTGCTGAAGAATTTAGGGGCAGTTCTGAACGCTGCGAATTTTACGTACGATGACTTAGTTCAGTGTACGATATTTCTGACAGATATGGACGATTTCGGCGCGGTCAATGCCGTCTACTCGAGCTATATGCCAACACCACCGCCTGCACGGGCAACCGTGGAGGTCAGCCGCCTTCCAAAAGATGTGATTGTCGAAATCGGTGCGACAGCTTGTCGGGCCAGGTGAATCGCATCGAACTCAAATAATTCTTTTTTCAACACGGAAAAGGTGGACATCGGCCTCGTCGTGAGCGACTGGGAGACCGCTGAGGTCCCGTGAATCGCAGCCGGTAATCACAAGACCTGCCCGGTGGCAGAGGTTGACGATGGCAGCGTAGGACAGTGCTAGGTCAAAGCATGTGTTTTTACACTGTGCTGCAACAAGCATGTGGAGCTGGCCTTCATGGGTGAGGCCGCGCGCATAGGATTGCATTGTCTCAACCGGACTTAGACCGAAATTGATGTCGAAGATCGAGATAATATGTTCAAAACGGCCTGGTTTAATGACAGAGTTCGTCCCCTCTTCATTGAGGGAATCGTGACTATCAGAGAGCGCATGTTCAGCAAATGGGGCCAACAGCTCTGCCTGAGGCCCGGCCATGAACACCCGCTCTCCTGTAAAGACTTGACGCGCAGAACTCCACACCCAATTGAAGACCACATCGGCACCCGGATGAGTCCACTGTTCTCTAAATTGTTCCCGGCCATTCAGAGGCGGAGACGCAGGTTGCGAATGAACAGGTTCGGCGGATGGAATCCGCGAGATAGACCGATAAAGATCCTCTTGCGAATTGTCTTTCGCAAAGCACTTCACCCTAAATGCGATGTCCAAACGCCCACATCGAGATAGGGTCGTGAGCATGGCGGTCGCCGACCAAATCGTTGGTCCATGAGCCCAGTCCAGGTTGGGCAATTCCGTGCCGTCGCTCAAAGCTGACAACCACCTCAAAATAGAATGTTCTAAGCTAAAATCATCTCTGTCTGTCAGGGTTTCAACCACATCGTATAAGCCAAGTGCAAGCGCAGCCAGACCCATTTGGACTTCGAGATGGAGATCGTCTGACCCCGCTTCCCAAGCAGGCACCAACGCGTCTAAAGCTGCTGTTGCGTCTCCATTGATAAAACTTTGTTCGGCCCGACGAAGAGCAACCCCATCGGATACGCTGTGCTTCGAAACCAATGACAACACATCCCCTGCCGCTGACGAGTCACCAATATCCACTAAAACATCCGCCAGTGACTCGGCGAGTGGAATTAAGTCGCTTTGAGGACTGATTGTTCTGTTACTCGAAAACATGCTGTCGACTCCAGTTGGTGTTCTGGGTTACTCTTCAGCAAATGGTGGGCCAACTTATGTTGTACTCAAATTAGATGTTCTGGCAGCATAAGACCGCCAAAGTAGCCTTGGTAATGCGTCAATTTATCAACGGTTTCTAAGGATGTATCAACAACAACTTAGGAATCACAACCGATTGAATCGGCGAGCCCAAATCGAATTTCGGGAGACCAGATGAACCCTCAACGAGCCTCATTGCTTGTTCTTGTACCGACCATCGTCATATCGCTCTCGTCGTGCGAGCCATTTCGTGACAATGAAGCTCTACCGTTGGCGACAGGGCAAGCGTGCGAAACCGATGCCGTTTGTGCGGCTGGCCTACTGTGCAGCCGCGAGAAAGTGTGCGCTGCGGTTGGCAGTCCGGGTACGCTGACGTCGGGGGCTCCATGCAGCGAAGACGCTGACTGCCAAAGCCGTTTTGTCTGCAATGCCAAGGGCCTGTGCAGTACGCCAAGGAACCAAGATGCGGATGCAGTTTGCTCATCGAATGACGATTGTAACGGTGATTTAGTTTGCTCCAGTGAAGCCCGATGCCAAGAATTAGGTGAGCCAGGCACAAACCAATTGGACACATCATGCCAAGCCGCATCCGACTGCGGACTTGGCATGACATGCGGAACCGACCGTCTCTGTGTTGTGCTACCGACATGGACCCCAAGTGAATGTTCAATCGACACGCCTGACGGAGTTCCGGGCCTACGTTTCGTCATTCCCGGTTTGAACTCGACCACTGACTTTTTTACCTTGCCCTATCCAAATGACATCCGTCGGCAACAAACCATCACGGACCTATCTGGTTTCCCTGGGAGCACGAATTTTCCGACACCAGCCGAGCTGCTGAGTCAATATGTCAGTGCAAATGAAACGCCCCGATATGGTTTTGGATTGAACGAAGCTGTGATCTTTAGATTCGATGGGCGGGTCGAGTATGACACCCTTGAATTTGGTGGTAATGGTGCAAATTTTTCCTTTGTTAATATCACACCGAACACAAACCGTTACGGTCTACCACCACGGTCAAGATTCTATGCAACCGGTGGTGGAGATCGATACGTCTGCCCAAATTGGCTGGGCATAAGGCCCTCTGAAGGAAGCCCACTCGCCCCGCTCACAACCTATGCGGTTATTTTTCGGCGCGGGATTACCGACGTCAACGGAGTGCCGCTGGAACCCAGCGAACATCTATCGCTCGTATTAGGGCAATCACCGCCGACCAATGCCATCATTCAGCAAGCATGGGCCGCATATGCACCACTCAGACGCTATCTGCTCGATCAGGAGATTCCTGTCGAGGACGTCATCGGCGCCACCGTGTTTACGACAGGTAACCCGACAGAAGGCGTTCTCGGCGCAGTCGCGTCTGTAAACGAGCGCCCAGCACCGTCTATCAGCGATCTATCTCAGTGCGACAGCGGAGTTATCTCGCCCTGCGGGGGCGGACCGGGTCGGGGCTGCGGGGCTGCGGCACCAGGATTTATCGAACTGCATGGGCGCCTTGAACTCCCGAATATTCTTATTGGAGAGCCGCCCTATCAATCCTCTGGCGGATTCGTGCAATTCAGGGGGCGTCGGCCCGTCGTACAAAACACTCAGCCGACATGTGTTTCTATCGCTGTCCCAACTGGCGATGTCCCGCAAGCCGGCTGGCCGATTGTTATTTTTGGCCATGATATCGGCGGTGGTTTTCGGTCGGCCATCGAAAATGGACTGGCTGCCATGCTAACGAGTATTGGGTGGGCCGTCATTGGTTTCGATGGGATTCTACATGGTGAACGCTACAACGGCTCAGAAATCCCCACCAAGGCCGACATCGCGAGTGCACTATACAACTTAGATAACCCCCGTTTTTTGCGAGACCAAGGCGCACAAGCTGTAACTGATTTACACGGGATTGTCAGCTATCTGCGGACCGCGGAACTTCAGCTTCCGGAAAGCCGTATTGGTTTTGACCCGAATCGCTTTGTCTTCATTGGGGCGGGATATGGTGCCGAGGTTGCCATGCCCTTCATTGCCAACAACCCAACTCTTTCTGCTGCGATCCTGACTGGGTTCGGTGCCAGTATGGTCGACATGCTTCGACTCAAGAACACCCCCCACCCCATCGCAGCGGAGCTGGGACTCCGGCTGGCTGATGCCAAGATGGAGGCTATGCATCCGGCACTCCAACTATTTCAATCTTGGCTTGATTCCAGGGATCCCCAAAATTACGGTGGGCTGATCAGAACCCCGAATGATGGGGAACCTAGGAAACATATTTTCTACATGCATGACGTCGCCGATCAGGAAACCCCAAAAAAACTCGTCGAATCGCTGCTAATTTCGATGCGATTGGCACTTGTCGGCGACCCCATCATGGAGCTGTCTTCTGTGCGCACCGCAGACATCAGTGAAGAGGGGGTTCTCAAGGCCAATGTGGCAAACGAGGCAACACAGGGCGCAAAACAGTATAGTCGGAGTCTTGAGGACAGTGAGTCGACTTTGTTTTCCGAACCAACTGCTGTTCAAGATATTAAAGAATTTCTGCAAGACTTAATCAGCGAGGGAATCCCATCTATAAAGCCATAAGCTCAATGGCGGACATTTCTCTTTCCTGCGATCAAAACCGATTGTGTTTCTCCTGGATCAACAAATCGCCGGCGCACCTGGTACTCACTTGCAACGAGGTGTGATTCGACGCCGACACCGCTTCGAACTCTCGTCGGCCAGTTCAGATGGGTTTCCAACATGCTAACAAGTCCATGAGGGTGTGTGGTGGTAATGATCAAATTGCCGTTTTCTGCGAGTCGCATCGATATTGCTTTTAGCTGTCGCCGCAGTGCCGCATCACCCACAAATTCTGCAACATGTTGAAAGACAACACAGTCGAAGATCTCCTCAGGTAAAGCATCGATCGCTGATACCCAAGGGACATGTTTGCCTGCCCTGACAGCGTACCTTTCCACCAGCGTCTGGTCTGGATCCACAAACCAAACCCGTCCATCCTGATAGTGCTGACTTGACAATATTGACAGGTGACCGATCGCCATCAGCTTCGCCGGCTTGAGTTCGCCTAATGCGCGTGCAACCACCACACTGCCCCACCGCAAGCCCCGAAAAACAGACCTGTTCAATAACCATCTATCCATCAGAAAGCCCATTGGACCAGCACCTGATGCTTCACCCAACATAATATGAGCTTCCAACTGTGTTCGGTCTGAGGCTTCTTTGCCCAAAGCAAACCCATCTCCGTTCATCAAAAAATGTGTTCGTTCACGAGTGACAGCAGGAACTCGTCCCTTCGAGTGGGCCTGTGTAGAACTGATTCCTGAATCATGCCGAGCCAGCGTCGCAAGTAAATAGGGGCGCAGCACCCAGTCGGTCAAAAAGGAAAATCCAGGGTATGAGTACCTAATATCCTGCCCTAAGCGTGTCAGAAGCATGAGCAAAATGGCCAGGGCAGCGTAGGGCCGAGTAGGCGTAAAAAGCAGACCCGCGAGGGGCAGCAAATAGAGCGACGCAATTTTGATCCAAAGCACCGACGCGAGTAAAGGGATGTGTTGGTACCGCAGAGTCAGAATTTGAAACGCGTGCTCGAGGGAAAAATGGCCAGTAACCACCGGTTGATTGTCCTGGTCTACACCGGCTCTCAACGAGACGCCAAACCCTAAATTTTTACGCCATTGCCCTAAACTGGTGCGAGCGGTCGCCCGCAAATCTGGAAAATCTTCTGCACGAAACCAAACACATTGCTCATCGGTGTGCGCGAGCAAACGACGCGAATCAAGTGTTTGGCCGGTCAGCGAGTGATCACGGACCAATCGGTCGACCGAGGCTTTCCGATGGGTATCTGCCTGGGATAGTCGTACATCGATGTAGCGATTTTGACACGCAAGCAAACGTCGAGGCAGGGACGAATCTCCAGAAACGCCTTGTCCCAAGAAAAGAATCCAACCACGGTCTGGTAACTCATTTCTTGTCGCGACAACGTGCGTCGGGCTGGGGTCAAATAGATGTTGCGTATCCGAATCCGTCGTCCATAAGGTGTATGAAAACGACTCCGTCGATGGGTCCGGTAGGGGGGCTGCATCTTCCTTCGCTGAACGCAAAAAATAAAGAAACCAAAAAGTCGTAAGACAAACGAATAAAGCCATCTCACCGGGTCGATATCATTAACAGTTCGAGTGCCACAAAAGAGGCACAGCACAAATCGAATTTATATCGAGGGACTCGAACTAGCCCTCATCACGGTCGCCCGCAAACATACAATCAGGGTCCTCACCAAAATCCGTTAGACCATCGCCGTCATCATCCCTGCCATTGGAACATGCCGGGCTGATACGAAGGTCTTCTTCCGATGGGTCGCCCCTCGAAGTGCAACCAGGATCCATTGGAATGTCGATCAGACCATCACCGTCGTTATCAATCCCATCGGCACACTCGGGCAGCGGAACCGGGTCTTGTTCACTATCATCGCCACGCGCTTCGCAACCAGGATCTAAAGGCCAGTCTATCCGTCCATCGCGATCATCATCTTCAGAATTATTGCATTCTGGTATGCCTGAGGATTGCCGCTCACTGCGGTCATCCTGTCCACTGCAGCCCGGATCATCATCATCGATTCTTCCATCACCGTCATTGTCGATATGATCCGAACATTGTAGTTCATCGTATTCGGACCGAACCGTCAATTTAAAGGGACCCGGTAATCCGATCGAGGTATCAACAACAATAAAATACAAGCCCGGTTCAACCGCTTCAACGACGGCCGAACCATGATTGCTACCGTCAGCTGCACCATCACCACATGCCAATTCACTGCGACCCGATGTACACGTCGAACGCAAATACACCGCCGTGTTCGTCCTGGTTTCCGGGTAATCAGTCGAAATTGTGAGTCGAGCGCGATAGCGGTTTCGATAAACAAAGACATTTTCTGGTTTCGATGTACGCCCACAATTTAAGCTGTTGGGATCCAATACATTGGACGCATCATCAGCACTTGTATCGCCGATGATGAAGGCTGCATCGGGGTAATATTCGCGAACCACCACGCCCGAGCCGCACAAGTCGGCCTCACTATCCCAGGCTGCAGCAAAACAACCCACGTCGTTGGGGAAATCGATTTGTCCGTCTCCATCGTCATCGATCTGATTAGCGCAAACGGGTGCGCTGGCGGGATCGCTTTCATCCCGGTCACTGGGCAACAAACAACCGGGGTCTTCGGGGTAGTCGAGTAACCCATCCATGTCATCGTCGATTTCATTGAGGCACGCTGCACGGGGCACTTCTGTGACACTCAGTTCAACTTGGCCGCCGGCACCAGCAACACCATCGACAAAGATGAAATATTCGCCGACAACCGGCTTCTCGATCCGCAGACGTTGCCCTGGTGCGGGCGTATTGGGCACCTCCGCATTACATGCGATCTCAGTGGCACTGTTTAGACATTGCTGATAGCGAATATACAATGTACTCGCTGCCTGCGTACCTTCATTTCGTGTGCTGAAGACCAATGCATCAACTTCACTGTCTAGAACGTAGCGAACGACGGTTTCAGGGCTGCCACGCCCACCGCAGGTGCCCTCGGACTCAAAAACACCGCGGCTTGAGTCAATGACAATCGCTGAATCAGCGGTCAGCGTGGGCGGGTCATAATCGTCTAAACAGGCCCCTTTCTCATTGGAGTCTGAAGCCGATGTACACCCCTCATCGTCGGGAAAATCAGTCTGCCCATCACGATCATTGTCGACGCTGTCGGCGCATGCCGGGGTAACCGGCTTATCAGTTTCATCGCGGTCGCCCCGACCAAAACATCCTGGGTCGGCAGGATAATCAACGAGGCCGTCCATATCATCGTCAAACTCATTCGCACAAAGCGGTGTGGTTCTTGGATCGCTCTCATCATTGTCGCCTGCTGCGCTGCATCCAAGTTCGTCTGGAAAATCAATGACGCCATCACCATCGTTATCGATTAGGTCGGAACACTGAGCCGCTTCCTCACCCGCCCGTTCACTGGTATCAGCTGCGGACGCGCATCCAGGATCTTGCTCATCGACAAGGCCATTTCGATCATTATCAACGCCATCCGCACACTGGGGTGGCTGCGGCGGATTGAGTTCGTCGTTGTCTCCCGCCGAGCCACAACCGGGATCGGCCGGATAGTCGGTCAAACCGTCACCATCATTATCTTCGCCGTCAGCGCATTGGCGCTGCTGCTCATCGTTGTCGAGAGCATCATCACAACCCGGATCTGCCAGATCGATCAGCCCGTCACCATCATTGTCCGTGTTATCGCTACACTGCGGCGCGCCAGAGAAAACATCGGGCTCTGAATCGTTTTGACCCCCATCGATGCCAGCATCTGTGCTTCCGGACGCATCCATCCCCGTGCGCGTGCCGCCGTTATCACTCGAATCGCCTCCACACCCATGCGAGGAGATGCCGACCACCAGTAATAAGACATAAAATGCTCGAATCATGCTTCGCTCCAAGACCGCAAAAGTTTATCTTCTGGACGGGCCACACCATACAGCACTGGAGGTACCTGGGTCCACGACGTATCTCAAAAACCATCAAATGATGAAAACCGATTGGTGAAATAACGGCGAACACACTAATCGCCACCCCGCAGAGGCTATTCTCACTCAGCATGCTAAAGACAGCATCTGATTAGTTGACCTTCGATGAGTGCTTAGCGCAGTATGGGCACCGCGATGACATTCACCACATAAAGGGGACCACATGATCGCGCTGATTACAGGAGCAAGTCGGGGTATTGGACGTGCTATCGCACTCAGATTTGCACGCGTAGGGAACGTAAAACTTTGCCTGTGCTACAGACGTAATCAAGCTGCCGCCGAAACGGTGGCCTTAGCGTGTGAAGACCTCGGCGCGGAGGTTTTTCTAGTTCAGGCAGACATAAGCGATTCAAACGCGGCGAGCGATCTTGTTCACGCTTGCGTGGAGCGCTTCGGCCATCTAGATGTCTTGGTCAATAACGCTGGTATGACGGCCGATCAGCTGTCCATGAAAATGAAGGATGATGACTGGCATGCCGTGTTGAAAACGAATCTCGATTCAGCCTTCTACACATCCAGAATTGCATCAAAAACCATGATGAAACGACGCTTTGGGCGGATCATCAACATGAGCAGCGTCGCCGCCCGTCGACCCAATCGAGGACAAGTAAACTACGCGGCGAGTAAAGGTGCTTTAGAAGCGTTCACCAGGGCTTTGGCAGTTGAATTGGGCTCCAGAAACATCACCGTCAATGCAGTCGCACCAGGCATCATTGAAACCGATATGAGCGAACAGCTCAGACAACGGGCAGAAGCGCAGCTCGTAAAGTCAATCCCGATCCCTAGATTCGGTCAATCAGATGAGGTCGCTGATTTGGTCTACTTCTTGGCGAGTGACAAGGCCGGGTACATCACCGGTCAGACAATCGGCGTAGATGGAGGTCTGTCACTGTCCTGACGAGCGTGGCATCAAGTCTCCTTCAAATGCCGCTGTCCATTCAATTCATCGGCCGCTTTTTGCTCTTCCCGTTTCATCTCAAGAAGCCATTTCCCCTTGTCTTTTTCTTGAAGTATTTCGAGGGCTCGAACATCTTTGTACGCTTCGGCCACGCGGTCTTGAGCTTCATTCCGCTCTTCTGTTAACTGCCGCACAATTTCTGTTCTACGCTTAATTTCTTCTCGTAGTTGGTCAAGGTGTCTTTGATGTTGTAATGCCAGTGCCGGTTCGAATGATGTGCCGCTCTTGGGCGTCTGGCCAGCTAATTCTTGAAAGAGTCTGTCTCGCTTATGCAGAAGTTCTTCGGCAAGATTCAAGCGACTGTTCACATTCGCCAACTCCCCCTGCACCAATTCAAGATGTGCATTTCGAGCCATCAAGGCAGCAGCCAGTCTAAATTCAAACTTCTTCATCGTTCACTAAAGGCGATTCGTATTCATTGACATTATTGCCTTAGATCAGCATATTACCAAGTCTTCGAACCTGAATTAATCACCAAAAGCTTGCAGGAGAGCAGAAATGGCTCGGATTACTGTTGAAGATTGCCTCGAAAACGTGACTGACCAGTTTGCCCTAGTTCATCTAGCGGCTCAGAGATATCGACAACTTCACCGAGGCGCAAACCGCCTCATCGATAATAAGAACAAAGATGTTGTTTGTGCTCTGAGAGAAATCGCTGGGAAAAAAGTTCGGTTTCGCGAAGAAATCGATGCTGCACTCCTCTCCGATGGCGCACACGTTGTATCTCAGCGGTTGCAGCAGCTAGAGCAAGCGAGCCCGGCAAGTTCATCGGACAGCGAGCCGGTGAACGAAGACACCAACGCGCCGACACCACTGATTTAAGCGCAATCCCGCAACCGGTAGCGACGCACAAGGCCCGGTCGCTGCTGGGACGTGCCCAGAACCACGGAAGCCCAGTTGATTGGGCCAACCTCAGTGCGCGCCCCGCAGCTTCTTCCGTAAATATTTGACGGACTCCAGATGCAACTGACTGATGCGAGACTCCGTGAGGTCCAATACACGCCCGATCTCTTTAAAGTTGAGGTCATTGTAATAATATAAGGACATGACCAAACGGAGACGCTCAGGCATATTCTCAAGAGCTTCGACCAGCTGGTCTCGCAATTCGCGAAAAAATGTGTGCCCGAAGGGGTCTTCAGGTCGACTTTGAGTCAAAAGTTCCCAAGGCACTTCAGTCTGGTCGACAGCAAGATTCCCTAAATCATCGAGTGTGAGAAACGCCACCTGCTCACTTTGAGCCAAGATAGAGTCGACTTCAGCGACCGTCATTTCAGTCAATTCAGCCACTTCTGCGACGGTCGGTGCTCGACCTAAATCCGCCTCTAGGATGGCTCGTGCTTTTTCAACTTTGTTGGCTTTTCCGCGAGCCGCCCGCGACATGAAATCGTAGGTCCGAAGCTCATCCAGCATGGCTCCTTTAATCCTAAATTCAGCAAAGGATTCGAAGCGCGTGCCCTTGCTATCATCAAAATTATCAAAGGCTTGCAGGAGTCCGATGGTTCCGACAGAAATCAAATCTTCCACTTCAACAGATGATGGCAAGCGATGAACCATTCGGTACGCAACTTTCTTCACAAGCGGTGCATACTTTTTGACCATCTCTTCTTGGCGACGTCGCTGCGATACTTGCGCTTGTCGCTGGTATGCCTGGATCCCCTGCTTCATGAAACCCCTAAACCTCCGGTGGTCCGATCAGTCTCTGCCAAAAGAATTGCATATTACCAGTCGGTGTATCAATGGGTGGGTCGTTATCCAAGCTTTCAACCAACCTCTTTATCCCGAGCGACGCATCCGAATCCGGTGCTGCATCGAGCAACAATTTGCGCCCGATGACCGCTTTACTGACCATGGGGTCATTTGGGACGTAACCGAGAAACTCGATGGCAACATCTAAGAATCGGTCTGCGACATTGGTTAAGGCTCGATAGACTTTCAACGCATCGGCCTTTGACTCCGCGCGATTCACGATCAACCGAAATTTCTTAATGAGCTTCTCTTGATTGAGCACCTTGACCAGCGCGTAAGCATCGGTGATCGAGGTCGGTTCCGGTGTGGCAATCAATAACACGTCCTGCGCTGCGGCATTGAAATGCAACACATTACGGCCGATGCCTGCCCCCGTGTCAACCAGCACAACATCAAACTGTTGCGTGAGTTCATTGACCGCCTCCATAAACTTCAGAACCTGGTCATCGGTAAGATAACTCATTTCCTGCACACCGGAGGACGCGGGCAGAACCGTTACGTTTTCGGATGCTGGAATCAACAACGATTCAAGGTCAGCGGCTCCGCTTAACAAATCGGATAAGTTCGCCTTTGGGCTCAGCCCCATGACGATATCAACATTGGCCAAACCTAGGTCGGCATCAATGAGCAAGACCTTCTTTCCAATCTCGCCAAACTGACGGGCCATATTGCAGACCAAACTGGTCTTCCCTACCCCGCCTTTACCACTTGTGATCGAGTAAGTATGCATCGATCTCCATCTCGTTTTTCAGCTGCTGGAGTCCCAATTAACTTGGCTCTAACTGTAGCAGATTCCAGAGAAAATAGGGACTCTGCAGCGTCGTTTAATGGTGCTTGGTTCAATACACCGGTTTCACTATCGAATTTCATCATTAACAATGAGTGAATAGATGCCCCCGCCCATGCTTCGAAAGTGTCCTCCGAAAGCATAATGACGTCAAGTTCAGCCGTGTCGATTGCAATGCATTTTATCCCCTCGGAAATGCACTGAGCAATGGTTTGGCATGTCCGTGGATCTTTACTCACCGCAACAGCACCCATAACGCATTCGGGGTCGGTGTCCATGTGGAAGCCGAACTGCTCGTAATCGAGACGCCTCAACCGAGCCCACTCCTGAATCACACCGCTGCTATCATCAGACACAATCGAACTTACGATGCGTCCGAGCCACTGATCGCACCAACGCCCAGGCTGAGCACACAGTAAATCCATTGCTGTCAACATACAGCTATTGTCGATGGCTCTATCCGCACCGAACACAGCAAAGGCATTGGGGGTTCTGTTCTGCACTTCATCTATTGTTAAGTTATCCACCATCAACTCGCTTTCTTAACGACATCGCGTCGGCTCAATTCAGCGATGAAAGCTCGCGCCCACACCGTACTATTTGCCACTTCGATATCGTCCGGCACCCGTTGTCCATTCGTCGTCCAGGTCAGTGGTCGACATGCCCGTCGTGCGAGACTGTAGACGACGCCAAGGTCTACCGTCTCATCGGTTTTGGTGATGCAAAGTCGTGATACACCTAACGCACCGAAGGCATCGACTGCCGTCCTCAAATCGCTCTCCCGGGTGCTACACGCAATGGTCAAAACCAATTCCCCCCCCCAATCGGAAGGAAAAAACGACTTGAGATCTTGAACTTGATCTAACTCGCGGGGATTACGCCCGTTCGTGTCGACCAAGATCAGGTCATGGCCGCTGAGTTCATCTAGGGCACCGCGCAGCTCATCTGCACGCTTAACGATTCGCAAGGGTGCATTGAGTACATCCGCATAAACAGCGAGTTGCTCAACCGCAGCGGCCCTGCAGGTATCAACGGTAATGAGTGCCACGCGCTTTCCCTCTAAGCGCGCTTGGCTCGCAACTTTTGCAATGGTGGTTGTCTTACCAACACCCGTAGGGCCAACGAAAGCCATCACCTTGGCAGACGTTGAGGATTGACCAAAACTTTGCTCACACATGATGTCATCGCTCATAAACCCCTCTAACAGGTCGAGGACATCTCCATCATCGACCGTGCCTTCGGGAATAGCCCGACACACACGAGACGCCAGGTCGTCTGCATGGACTTTTAGGATACCAATTCCTTGCAACCTATCTGACAACAGCTCTTGGGATGTAATTTGGCTCGGACTCTGTTCCGATTGGATAAGCTCAATCAATTCGCCCATTTTGGACTCGAGCCCCGACAGAACTGATTGAACCCCTGTGGTCTCCTTGGATTCGGCGACAATTTCAGGTTTATTTTCTGTGTCATCAAGCTTGCTATTTTGGTTCGTTATCAGTTCCTTCAATTCTGCCAGTTCAGCACGAAGCGCATCCACTTCGGTCCGTTGAGCAGGCTGAACGTCTGCAGGCAAATCCGCTGTAATTGGGTCGATATCAGCATAATTTACTGGACGCTTGCTGGCGGACTGAGTCTGCGCTTGCTCTTGATGTCCGGTTGGGAGCGCACCACGTTGCAATGCTTGTAATTCTGGAGGTAATTCACGAACTGGAGCGTTCGCTGTCGTCGAAATCCCCTCGTCCCGCTGCCGCTGCTCAATTTGGGCTGCAAGCCAAGCTGCACGTTCGGCAAATGGTGTCTCCTTACCAGAGACCAAGCGCTGGGTCGCAGCCAAAGTTCGAACACCACTCTGAGTTGCTTTTGCGATATCAACATTGGTTGATTTCGCTGTGTGGGCATATGCCCCCGGACCACGGGCATGACCGAGCTGATGGGAGACCGGTTTCTTTTGAACGGGCTGAGTCTGGTTTACCTGAGAGGGTGCACTGGGTGTCGGCCCCGGTCGTGCGGTAATTTCGACATACCCACCACCCGGTTCGCGGACACGCTGGGTACTTTGTATTACGGCATTTTCACCAAGAGCATCTTTAAGCTGTAAAACCACTTCACGCATGCTCTTACCCCTGAAGGTAAAGACCTGTTCTTGTGCTTGTTCGTACATTTGACCGTTCATTACCTCGTATCCCTCCGGATGTGCTGAGTGTCAAAACATCGACAATCGCTGTCAGCAACTTGCCGCACCCTTTGACTCAAAACCCCATAAGCTGGCGTTCCTTGCCTGTTCACGACCCTTATAATGCGAGAGCTATGCCAGTTTTTTTTCAAGCGTTGCCCACATAAAAAAAGCCACCCCAAAACAGGGTGGCCTTAGAGCTCATTAAGCAGTGTCTATCACTCAGGCCGGGGCGGCGACGGCGCCGGCAGCGCCAACAGGCTGATTTGGTAAGGCTGGCGCGATCAACTCTGCCAACCCGATACCGACCTCACCCTCAGAATGGATCTGAATCCCGTGCGCGACTTCTTTATGAGATATCACCATCAGCTGGGGAAGAAACCTCTCGAGTAAATTACGCACCGGACGCCTTAATTCGGGGGAGATCAAGAGAACCGGTTGAAGACCCATCATTGACATCTGCGTCATCGACTCTTCCAACTCAGCGATCAACCGTTCTGCGACATAAGGCGCAACACCAAGGTGGAAATCCCCATCTAATTGCTGAATTTGTCCACGGAACGCCTCTTCTAGGTCGCCGCTGCACGTCAGAACATGAATCATTTCATCCTCAGCTTTGAGACGCGATGAGATGTATCGTGCAAGCCGTTGGCGGACAAATTCCGTCAGAATCTCAGTATTCTTGGTGAGATGAACATGATCCGCGAGTGCTTCAAGAATTGTCCTTAAATCGCGAACACTCAATTGCTCACGCAGAAGGTTCTTCACCACTTTGAGGATATCGCCAAGCTGGAATTTTTCCGGAATAAGGTCTTCAATCATCTTGGGTGATGTTCTCGCAAACAAGTCCAGTAGTTCCTGCATCTCTTGACGACCAACGAGTTCATGCGCGTTGTCTTTGAGCAATTCGGATAAGTGAGTGGCAATGACTGTTGCACAATCAACCACAGTGTATCCAAGTTGGTCGGCTTGCTCTTTGTGCTCCTCAGTAATCCAAATGGCTGGCAAACCAAATGCTGGTTCTGTTGTCTCGATGCCAGGTACTGTACCGACCACTTCTCCTGGATTCATCGCCAGAAATCTCTCTGGAACAAGTTGGCCTTCAGCAACGGAAACACCCTTGATCAATAGGGAATAACCTCCCGGCGGTAATTGTAGATTGTCTCGAATGTGAATGGGCGGCACGATGATGCCCATGTGGCTTGCAAACTGTTTTCTAATATTTTGGATTCGATCGAGTAGTTCACCGTTCTGTTCTCGATCAACTAGAGGAATTAAACCGTAGCCAACCTCAAGTTCCAGAAGGTCGAGTGGCAAAAGGCTTTCAATCTTCTGCGAGCCGGTCTTCTCTCCAGCACCTTCCTCATTCGCACTGAGGTGAACGTTACTGTCGCCCGGCGTCTCAGTCGTCCTTGGTGTTAATTCGCCTGTCACCGGATCAATTTCTTCTTTGGATTGTCGCGCAACAAAGATCATGAAGCCACTGATACCCAGGAAGACCATAAATGGCATCCCTGGGAGCAGTCCAAATCCAAACAGAATAGCCGCGACGATGTACATGACACGCTTAGCCGAGAACAGCTGCTCGACCAATTCAGTGCCAAGGTCTGAGCTTCCGGCAGCGCGCGATACAATAATACCAGCAGCGGTAGAAATGACCAGAGCGGGAATCTGCGAGACCAGACCGTCACCCACCGTGAGGATTGTGTAGGTTGCGGCGGCTTGTCCAGCCGGCAAACCGTGCTGAGTCATCCCGATGATGAACCCACCGATGATATTGATCACTGTAATTAAAATGCCGGCTATGGCATCCCCGCGCACAAACTTAGACGCACCATCCATCGCACCGTAAAAGTCCGCTTCAGACTCAATTTGCTTTCGTCGCTTTTTGGCGTCGCCCTCACTGATCAGGCCCGCATTCAAATCAGCATCGATGGCCATTTGTTTACCGGGCATTGCATCCAAGGTAAATCGAGCACCAACCTCTGCGATACGGCCCGACCCCTTCGTGATAACAACAAAGTTAATGATGACCAGGATAATGAATACGATGATACCGACCACATAATTGCCACCGACGACGAAGTTACCGAAAGTCGAAATGATGTCGCCCGCCGCATCAGGACCGTCGGCCCCTTTCAATAAGATCAGGCGTGTAGACGCAATGTTCAGGGTCAGACGAAACAGGGTAGCGACCAGCAGCATGGCTGGAAAGCCGGAGAAGTCTAGGGCCGTTTTCATGTGCAACGAGACGACCAGTACGGTCACAGCCAATGCGATATTCAATGCCAGAAAGAGGTCCAGCAGAAATGTCGGAATTGGCAAAACCATGAGGAGCAACAATCCGACGACGGCGCAGGTAAATATCAGATTGTTGTGTTTCGAGATTTTTTCCATCATCGGTCTCTACTCCTCAGCCCATTGCTCACAGGGACATTCTGTGTCCCTGACTTGGACTTGCGCACTCGGTAAACGTAGGCGAGTACCTCAGCCACAGCTCGATAAAACTTCGATGGCACAGGCTTGCCCACTTTCACTGTTTTATACAAACTCCGTGCCAAAGGTTTATTCTCCACCATCGGGATGTTATTGGCCCGAGCAGCACGCCGGATACGCATAGCCATGAAATCGGCTCCCTTGGCCAAAACGACTGGCGCGGCATCAACGCCCTGCTTGTAGCGAAGAGCGACCGAAATGTGTGTTGGATTATTGACGATAACGTCAGCATCGGGCACTGCCTGCATCATTCTTTGATTGGCCATTTCCATAGCAATGCGACGACGCTTCCCCTTGAGTTCAGGATTACCTTCGTACTGCTTATGTTCATCCTTCACCTCTTGCTTGGTCATCTTCATTTTCTCTTCCATGACATAGCGATTCCACGCGTAGTCGATGACCGCGATAAAGATCAAAACGATACTGACGTTCAAGAGAACGTCTAGACAACGACCCAGCAAAAAAGCGATGCCATCCTCGAGACTCAGGCTAGAAATTGCTTTGATGTATTCGCCATCCCCACTCAGTGTGAGATAGATAACCGTGACAACGACAGCAATCTTAGCCAAGCTACCCACCAAATTGCCCACTGCTTGTTTGTTAAAGAATGTTTGAAAAAAGCGGGTAAAGAAATTGAGGCGAGTGATGTCTGGCTCCAGTGGTTTGGTGGTCACGATCACACCGGTCTGAGCGAGGCTACCAACAATGCTTACGACCACGATGGCACCGACGAGTGGTGACATAATGAGTGCCATATCGAGGATTGCCTCATCGCCCATCTGCACGACATCTTCAGGGGTTAATGACAGGTCGGGTCGGAAGCTGAAGTAGCGCGTCAAAATTTTGCTGAAACCGTCAAGAATGAACTCGCCGAAAAAAGAAAAGTATCCAAGTGCGCAAAACAGCACAAGGACCGATAAGATGTCGCGGGAGCGAGCAATCTCACCTTTTTCCCGATATTCCTGCCTCCGTTTTTCGGAGGCGGCTTCGGTCTTTTCGCCGGCTTCATCAGACATACTGCATTAGACAAGCAACGACCGGGCCAACTTTGTACGATTCAAAAGAATTGTATCAATGCCACCCCATTACGGAGGGTGTCCTCAATCAGTTTCGTGAAAACATCACCCGTCGTCGGAATTGCCAATGCGAGGAGCAGCAAACCGATACTGATCGTAATGAGAAAGCCGATAACGAAGATATTGATCTGTGGGACGGTTCTCGCGAGTGTCGCGAGCCCAACATTGACCAGCAGTACAACGCAAACGACGGGAAGTCCGATCTTGAGCCCGAGGGAAAAGATATCTGCGCCTTGCTTGATTAGCGCATTTAAAAGCACCATCTGCTGCGGGTCCGCCCCACCGAGCGGTACAGTCTCAAAACTCTGAAACAAGGCTTTTAGCAGAACCAAATGGCCATCGACTGCCAGAAATAAGGCCAATCCAAAAATGTTCAAAACCTGAGACAGAATACCCGACTGCTGCTGAGTTGATGGATCGACAACATTAGCGATCGCAAAGCCCATCTGAATTCCGATCAATTGACCGGTGAAAGCCAGGGCGCCAAACAAGATCATGACGGCAAACCCCATGATGCCACCGACCAAAGCCTCCGTCAAAACAGCACCTGCAATTTCGAATGCACCAAACTGCATCAGGTCAAGGCGAGGCTGAAGGGTCGACATCACCATGAGCGTCAGCGTCCCAACCACACCCAATTTTATAACTGATGGAACCGCCCTCATGGAGAAGAGAGGGGCGATGATAAACAAGCTTCCTACCCGCACAAGCGCGAGCACAAACGTGAGTATCCACGGCCCGAAGACAGCGTAAATCCCGTGGAAGTCAAGGTTCCCCAAGTTCATGACGTTTTAGCCGCCGAGCCCGACTGCAGCCATCTGAGCGAACACACCTTCAGTATAAGAGACCATTTGCGAAAGCATCCAACTGCCGAACACCATCAGGGCAACGACAATGGCAATAATCTTAGGGATCAGAGCCAAGGTTTGCTCTTGGATTTGAGTCACAGCCTGGAAGATCGAAACCAGGAGACCGACGACCAAGCCAAGCATCAATGCGGGCAGTGACAGCATCCCAGCCATTTGAATCGCCTCTTGAAAAAAAGTAACAACAAATGCGGATGTCATACCCCGAAACTCCCTACCAGGCTGCCGACGAGCAGATTCCACCCATCTAACAAGACGAACAGCATCACCTTAAACGGCAACGAAATAAGTATCGGCGGTAGCATCATCATACCCATCGCCATCAAAATTGAAGCAACCACCATGTCGAGCACAAGAAATGGGACATAGAGCATGAAGCCCATCTGAAAGGATGTCTTTAATTCGCTTAAAACGAAGGCGGGAATCAGTTGCCAGTTAGAAACATCCTCTTTATTGCGCGGCTTGTCGGCGCCTGCTGCGGTGATAAATAATCCAAGGTCTTTTTGGCGTGTGTGCTTAAACATGAAGGCGCGTATGGGTGCCATGGCGTTATCCATCGCTTCAGCTTGGCTCATTGTTCCGGCAGAATATGGCTGGATCGCCTCTCGGTGAACCTTCGACCAAACTGGCTGCATGATGAATACGGGCATAAATAGAGCCAGTGCGATCATCACCTGGTTTGGCGGTGCTTGCTGTGTACCCAACGCCTGCCGCAAAAAAGAGAAAACGACGATGATCCGCGTGAAACTCGTCATGGTCAGCAAGATTGCAGGCGCCAACGTGAGCACGGTAAGCATGCCAAGAATGCGCAGAACGCCCACCCAATCTCCGTTTCCACCGCCGACAACCATCTCAACTTTCGGTAAGCTGAACGGATCTAATGGTGCTGCTGGAGCTTGGAGCGTTTGACCCTGGGCCAAAGCGACGCCACTCAAAGCAAGTAAGGCACCAAAGGCAATCAGGAGCTTTAGTTTGAAGCGATACATGGTCTTATGCGCCCTGTAGACTTCGGAGTTTGTTCAAAAGGTCATCGTTTTGCACAACGGGAGGTTGCGCCGCATAGACCGACTCTTCAGCGCGGGTTTCAAGGGGCGCAAAGTCACGTCTCGAGTTTCGTCCAGAGGCACCGTGGTGTACATCCTCGACCTTGTTGAGAAGGTGGTCCAAGTGGCCGGATTCTTCATCCTGACGACGGGTTGCATTCGCGTGATAGGCTGCATACTGCTGTGTTCCCTGGGTCGCTTCTCGAATCCGACTGATTGCGCGTCCAAAGCGCTCTGCGAAAGCCGGCCGCTGATTTGCCTCGATAGCGGACATTGGAATCTGTGTATCTGTCGGTGTGACCTGCTTTGACAACGCGTCGGTATCGACCATTTCACGACCATCAATCTTGGTCAGCATTTGGACGCCTTTGTCGCTTGTGCCGAGTAAAACCATATCGCCGGCAACATCCACAAGAAGTAGACCTTGCTTCGGCCCAAGCATGTGGGTGCTGACTGGTTTGATCATAGGGCCATCACCCGGTGCTGTCGTTCGGTTACGCAGCTTCCTAAACATCACCAAGCCAACACAGACCAAGAAGAGCATAGCCATAGCAAAGGCACCGATCCGAGGGCCGTCGTTCGATGTTTGCCCAAGGGCATTTGTGGTTTGGGGCGTAACCGGATTAGCGTCTGCAGGCTTCTCGTCGCTACCGACTGTGGCTGTTTGTTTTGAGGTTTTGTCTGCAATCGGTGTCTCCACAGGCTCTCTGTCAACCTGAGATGTGGGTTCAACTGCTGGTGTAGCCGCTACCACGGGTGCTGATTTTGTTTCAGCTTGGGCGATGGTCTTGGTTGGCTCTATGGCCGGTCTCTGAGCCGCGTCTGTTTGCGGCTTTGCATTTTTATTTTGCGGAGCCGAAGGTTGGTTTGACGACCAATACAATGCCGTCTTCTCATCACGGGGGATGGAGATAACGAGACGCCCGTTCTCCTGGCGTACTCGGATATTTTGGATCACCGCGTTTGGGAGTGCCTGATGAAACCGAACGCGAAGTCGCGCGTCAGCACCCCGACGAGACGGGTGAACCAAAGCGCGCTTGATATCCACATCCTTCAGATTCAGCCAGTGCCTCTTCACCTTGGTCTCAGACAAAGTGACGACCAACACAGCCCCTTCAGTCCGCGCCGAGATGGAATCGGCTTCAACGGGTTGGTTGGTCTTGAATCGGAATTCAATTCGGTCAGACGAGCCGGTATACAGAACATCGTTTAATGTGTTCGCATGAGCGGCTGAGCCCAGGAGAGCAGTCGGTGCAATGACTGCGAATAAGAGAATAAGAATCTTGCGGTACATATGGCCCCCTAATCATCTCGTCATGAGACGCATCGGTTAATATCCGGGGGTCCTTGATGTGTATTGTGTACGACGCTGTTTTTACAGCTAGTCCCGCAAATGCTGAACACGTTCGAAGGGAGAGACAACTTCAGTCAGCCGAATCCCAAACTTCTCATTGACTACAACAGCCTCGCCTCGAGCCACGATCTTATCGTTTATAACAACGTCAAGTGACTCGCCTGCCAGCTTGCCAAGTTCAACGACTGAACCTGACTGCAATTGCAGTAAATCCTTTATCAGCATGCGGTTCGTACCCAAGACAACCGACAATTCGAGTTCAACATCATACAGAAAGTTAATATCTCTCGATTGGTCGTTCATCGTGGACCCTCCACACCACAAGCTAAAAGCAGGACTCGTGCCAACTTTATTGAATGGCTTTTATTTGGTCTAAATGTCGTCATCTTCGTCCCCGGTTTCGTCTTCATTATCTATTTTTAAGAACGTTAATGCGTCTGGTAAACGGGGGGGGATGTCCTTGGTAATCTTGCCAGCTAAATACCCTGATTGTTCCATTGGGACCACTTCAAACTTCTTAGACTTCTGAACAATGAAGTCCAAGGTATCGGTCCTGTTCGTGCCTAAAGTAATGATTTCACCCGGTTTTAGCTTCAACAAGTCTCGAATTGTGATCCGACTGGTGCCCAGAATCACTTGACTGCGCGTTTGGACGTCATTGAGGCTTTCCGTCAGCAAATTACGCCATGCATTATCGTCGCCTTCCGCATCCGCCCCGATACCGCGAGACAGGTGCTGCCTGATGGGTTCGATTGAGCTATATGGAATCACCAACTGGACAGAACCACGTAAACCGTCAATTTCTATTTCATAACTCGTCAAAACTACGACATCACTCGGTGCGATTACGGCCAAGAATTGTGGATTGACCTCAGTGCGGACATATTTGCATTGAATCGGATGGACGGGTTGCCATGCGCTTTCCAACTCGGATGTCAAAAAATCGATAACCCGCTTGATGACCATCAGTTCAATGGCGGTAAAATCTCGGCTTTCTATACGTTCTTGAGCATTGGTTGCGCCGCCAAACCAATTGTTTAGAAAGGCGTAAATTAATTTGCTCTCGATGGCGAGTATTGAAGACCCGCGTAACGGATTCAGCTTCATCAAATTAAGGCAACTGGGAATGGGGAGATAATTTAAAAACTCCCCATATTTCATCAAGCTCGTGCTTTCGACGTTCACCTGAACGATTTTTCGAAGGCTGTTGGACAACGTAATGCGAAACTGTCGGGCAAAGCGGTCGTTGATGATATCGAGTGTCGGCATTCGACCGCGAATGATGCGGTCTTGACTGAGCAAATCGTATTTGACGGCAAAAGCCGCCGCATCAGAACTAGATTCACGACCACTGTCAGTCTCTTCGTCGAGTTCGAGCTCACCTTCATTGACGGCCGCAAGGAGGGCATCAATTTCATTTTGCGATAGGATTTGCTCTGCCATCAGTTCATCATTCCAGAAAGATTACTGCACTATCCACTCGCCGGGCCAAACGTTCACAATCCGCCCTTTGGCCAATCGAGAATTAGCCCGTCTAATCATGGCCTTACGTAGGGTTTCTATGGCATCAGGCCCCTGGACATCGACGACCCGCTGCCCAGAGAGCAATAGATTGAGTTCATAACGAATCGATGTCAAACGACCTTCAACTTCCGCACGCGTCTCTTCGCTGTCTAATTCCAGCTCGGCTTTGATTTTCAGAAAGCGATCGCCCGTGGGTTCCTTGAGGTTAACCACCAACTCACCAAGCTCTACTTTAGGTCCGGGCGCGGCCGAGGGCCGGTCTTCAACGGTTTTCTTACCCTGAAGCGCACTTTCTCCCATGGCCTCTGGACTGAGCGTTGGACCACCGCCCCCGCCGCCGAAGCCACCAGTCATGCCCATGTACGCCAAACCGATAAGTCCAATGGTGTTGATTAGACCAATAATTAGGACCAGTTTACCACCACCACCAGAGCCTTCGGACTCTTCTCCGCCCTCTTCTTCTGCCTGTGGATCTTCATTCTCTTCAGCCATGAAGGCACCTAACTTCCATTCTGCCACCGTAGGACATTGACCTACTTTGTGGGAGATTAAACCAAATGTCGTCTACACGCACGTGAGAAAATCGTGCGGTACCAAATTCCAATCTTCAACCCCAATCAAAAAGAGAGGGGGATGAGTGCCCGGTAGTGGGTAGCTACCGGGCACTCGAGTAAGCACCAATCGGTTATGGGTCTTGTTGGCGCCTTGTGAGATGGGAAATGGGTCTATCCCATCTCTTTTTTTGCACATGCACCCTGTTATGAGGCTGGGTATTCCTCAGGTACATGCGCGAGGATCTAGCGATGCGAGTGCGTCGCTAGATTCATGGAGTCATTTGTCAAAAGCTCAACCCCTCGGTGAGGTTGATTTTGTCTTCTACCCGTTTGCTCCTTCGGTCATCTCGTTATGCTCCATCCTAGAGCATGATCAGCTGGGTGCCGACCGCTTGGCCGTGCCTGGTCCGTTACCTTTCCTTCCGTGGTCAGTTGTTGCGAACCACCGGTCCTTCCCTGGACCAGCCACCGCCGAGCGGTCATGCACCCAACATCGATCAAGATGCCGTCATTTAGTTAAATTGAGATGTCGCTATCTTAGAATCTGGAATATCTCCTGCAACAGGCCATCTGCTGTTTGAATCGTTCTGGAATTCGCCTGAAATGCGCGCTGATAGGTAATCAAATCGATAAATTGACCACTCAGCTCAGTGGTCGACAATTCGAGGGTTGATGCAACGATCGCGCCTCTCCCGCCTCCGCGCGCTTCACCAACGATGGCCTCACCACTGGCGGCTGTCGCAACAAAGTTGTTCCCACCGACCATCGCCAATCCAGTTGGGTCTGCGAATTTAGCCAAAATCACCTGGCCTAAAATCTGCTGTCTACCATTGGTAAACGCACCAATAATTTGACCTCGGTCATCGATGGAAATCCCATCGAGTTCGCCGGTGCCATACCCATTTTGGCTTTGGTAGTGAGCGACACTTTCCGATGTTTCATTCCATTGAGTGGTGCCCTCACGTCCTGTACCACCATCGTTAATGGCATCACCAAACTCAAAGGTGACATCACCCGGAACTGTGCCAGCCCACGGAATGTTGATGGGGTTATTAATCTGTTCATCGAGCAACTGTCCCTGCTGATCAAACAATAAGGTGCCCAGTGGAATTAGGGTTGGGACACCCGCAGCACCACCGGCGATATCAGCACCATCAACCACGGCGTTCATGTCCCACTCGTTGGCCGCAGTCCGGCTACCATACACGGTGATTTCATGGGGATTACCTAACCCATCAAAAGCGACGACCGATGTTCTAAAGGTCGCAGTGTCTTCAGGATTGTTGACGTCGAAGGCGAAAATCGGATCATCAGGTCTAAAGTTGGCGTTGATGATGACTTCATCGGTTGCATTGGGCTGTAGCAAACGGCCCGGCGCGATCTTAACATCTTCTACGATGGAGCTGACCTCACCGGCTTCTGAAGAATTGTGACCCTGAACTCGATATCCTGCCTGATTGACAAGGAACCCTTCGTCATCAAATCTAAATGCACCATTACGCGTGTAGACGTTCTGAGATTTCCCTAAAGCCAGTCCACTCAACACGAACATCCCGTTACCAGAGATAGCGAGATCCGTGGGGACACCCGTGCTCTGAAAACTACCTTGGCTGAAACTCTTCTCAATCCGTTGAAGGGTCACACCACGACCCAACTGGTTAGCACCTGCAGCACCCACAATGAACTCACTTAAGAGATCTTCGAAGTGCGCACGAGCGGTCTTAAAACCCGTCGTATTTGAATTTGCGATATTGTCACCAATAACACTGATACCAATACCGGAGGTGTTCAGGCCTCCTTGGCCAACAAACAATGAACCCAATAGTCCTGGCATAGCCAGACCTCCTGTGCATGGCGCGAGGCAAAGCTCCACGCTCGATTAACGTACTGACAACTCAGTACGCTGAAATTCGAACCCTTCCCTGGTCGAATTTCGTACGTCAAATCTAGTCGTCGGTCAGCATCACGCTGTCGACATGACAAAAGACTTGGTCCCTAGCTTCTTGTCTGGTCTGAGCTGCCGTGATGAGACGTTCCGTCACATCAACGACTGCCGTAACCTTGTTTGTCACCAGCAACCCCTTACGGCCGCCAGCCTCTCTCAATCCATCAATCGCTCGACCCATCCGGTCCAACTCTAATGGGGTCAACTCAATCCCCGCTCGTTTGAGCGAGTCCTGAGCCTCTTGCGAGAGTTTTACGCTGCCCGCCGGTAGCTGAGCTGCGTAAATCTGCTCAAAACTGATGCCCCCCCGTACCTCCTGGCTCGAAGAGGATTCAGCTGTATTGACCGGGTCCACGATGCTCCGATGTAAAGCGCCCTTAAGGAACACATCGTATTTGCCCATCAATGAACCTCTGTTATGTCACTCATCCTCAGGCGGCGCCCGCCAACGAGTAACTCTGGGTAACCATTATCAAAGCGAATGCCGTCGACCTGACCGCGGACATAGGTATCTATCGGCACCTCATTCTCCTCCGCATCTATGGCCTGAACATTCACGGAATATTCGCCTGGCTCCAGCATGCGTCCATCTTCATCGGTTCCATCCCATTGGAACTGGTGCAGACCAGCTTTGCTATTGACAGGAACCGTTCTAACCACCTCTCCAGTGGCGTCGTAAATCGTTGCAACAGCACTCTCTGCATCCTGCGGAACACTGTACTTAACTGGCGCAATCCCTGATTCATCCCAATGTAAGCTATCCCCTTTCGCCACCACCGTTCGGCCGACGAATCGAATTGCTTCTTGGGTATTGTTACTGAGCTGACCAATCGATAATTGATCCACACCCTTATTCAAGTTCATCAGCTGCTCCAGATTTGAAAACTGGGTGAACTGTTGAACATACTTCTCGGAGTCCTGGGGCTGCATCGGATCCTGATTACTCAGCTGAGCGATCAGCAACTTGAGAAAACCTTCCTTTTCTATGGATGTTCTCTCTTCAGCCGTCGCCGCTCCAACGTTGCGAGCCGAACTCATTGCAGATGCGATATCCATTATTGGACCTCCGAAAAACTACGCTTTGACATTAAGAAAGCCATCATGTGTTCGCGTCTCAGCTTCATCATGGTTTTCCACCTGTTCAAATTCCTGTAAATCATCCTGCTCAGTCGTGTCAGAACCTTGACCGGTTCCATCATCAGCGAGCTGACCATTTACTTCGACATGTTCTATATGCAGACCCTGTGCCAAAATTTCACGTTTGAGTTGTTCAAGGTTATTTGCCAGGATTTCAGCCACGGATTGGTGCTCCGTTGAGACGGAAATCCGCACAGAATCGCCCTTCATCTGCATCTTGATATCAACAGTGCCGAGTTCTTCTGGATTCAATCGGATCTGTGCGCGCTGTAATCGCCCACTTTTCAGCTTCAAACCGTCTGATATTTGACGAAGAATCGACAAATCATCGACACCGTCAGGTAAATTCCGTGTAAGCGACGCATTCTGCACATTCGCTTTACTGCTGGCCACGCTTGTTTTGGTCGGCGTCCGTCCAGCCGCTGCTGTCGCAGTTGGAGATAGTTTCGGCGCAGTGGCATCTGATTCCGTTCCGCGACCCGCCGATGTCAACAGCTTCATCGCCTGACCATCAGTGACAGTCTTCTGTTCACCTTGTCGAACATTTGAAGCCGAAAACTGGAGAAGTCTGTTCCACTCTTCTTTGCCACCAACCTCTTTTTGTTCTTGCCCATGGCTGGACTTAAGGTCTGACTGACCATTCATTTTATCCATCTGACTCTGGGCTCTACGGACCAATTCACGGTCTAGAAAACGACCTTTATCTACCCCGTCGTCATCGCCCATTAAGAGAACATCTGAGTTCGTTTTCGTCTCGATTGATTGCTCCGGTTTGGTTTTCGACTCAGCCGATCTTCGTCCATTTAACTCTTGTTCTAGTAAACGATGGAGGGCCCGCTTGCTTTCGAGCAGCTCGGACACGTCCTCACCCTCAACAGTCTCGCCCACGGCGTCCTGCCCGGCGTCGTTCGAACGCTGAGTCTTAATCGTCTCAAAATCCTTTGCGGCAATGGGCATCGACTCAAAGCCCTCATCGGACTGCTTTGATAGGTCAACGGCTTTTGTATAAGCCTTTACATCAACATCGACAGCAATCGCTGTGTCCGATGATTCATGATCGTCTTTGCTCTGCGTTTCTTCAGAAAGGTCAACTTTGGTTTCAGCCGAACCGCCGTTTCCGTCGATTGACTCCTTGCCTCTGTCGACACCCGTCTTGTCAGACATTGTCTCATGGTCGGCTACGGTCTGGGTGTCCGTACGGTCAATGAGCGTCCTGAGCTGATTTCCTCCCGCCATACGCCGGCTGAGATGCCGGTCATCTGACCGGTCTCGATCCGAATCATCATCCTGTCTGGCCTTACGGTTTTCGACCGATGACTTGGCATCCAAATCTCCATCGTCTTGACCACGCTGATGCTGTGATTCGTCATGGTCGGGCTGCTCAATGGCCCCAAGACCACTTGCTATGCTAAGAAATGAATCGAACATGAGACCATTCGGTCGCTCGACTCCATTTCCGTCCGGCCGTGGGAAAGCAACCACGCCCGGAGAGCTGTTCACATCCATGTGCTCCCTCCTTGCTCAACTCCATGTCGAGCCGTCTTATGGGTACCAAACGTGCTAAGGCGTCTAGTTCCGTTTTTTCCCAGTGCCCATGCCGGTTAACATGCCGGTGATCTGGGCCGCTTTTTCTGGGTCAATTTTGCTGAGTATTTTTGCTGACTGTTTGGGTTTGATCCGTTCGATGACAGCAACAACCAAATCGATTTCCATTGATGGAATCATCTTCGCTGCGTCCTCTGCCTTCATTTTGTTAAATACTTTTGCGAGCTTAGCAACTTTCTCCAATTGCTTTCGCTTCTTCTCTTCATCGCTCACATCGGGTTCGTCTGCTCTGCTCGTGTCTTGACTTTCCTCTGCGGTGACAGCCAACTCGTCTTGGATCATCCGCAATGTCTTATAGCGTGACTCAACCTGGTCAATGAGGCCTTTGAGCCGAGCCGACCGACGATCGAGCTCCCCTTCCAACCGTTCGATTTCACTCCGGCGTGTCCGCGCCTGCCGAAAAATCCTAAGCTGAACGCCAATTTCCAAGGGGACCTGCTCATCGAGGGCATCAACCAAAGTCCGCTGCCCAGCGATTTCTCCAATCTTTTTTTGCTGTTTCTTGTTCGTCTCGTTTTTTTTAGGCGCCTGTGCCGCGCTACGATTCTTGTCTGCTGGTGCCTGTGCAGGCAACACCCCCGGCATGAGAAACAGCACTACAATCAAGATCGTGCTCTCTAAACGCTTCATACGCCACCACCTGCCTGGACGATTTGATTCATCATTCCGAGGGCTGCATCCGCAGAAGCATCTTCCTCGATTCGTTGTCTCAAGAGTTGATTGATAGAATCAATTTGTGACAGTGCTCGATCGATGGTCGGATTAGCTCCTTGTCGATAAGCGCCAATGTTGACGAGGTCTTCGGCCTTTCTGTAGGCCGCCATCAGCTCTCTGATTTTGCCGCTATCATCTCGATGCTGGCGACTTGCGACATCATTCATGACTCGGCTCGCACTCACCAGAACGTCGATCGCCGGATAATGATTTTGAGCCGCAAGATCTCGACTCAGAACGATATGTCCATCAAGAATGGACCGTGCAGCATCTCCGATGGGATCATTCAAGTCGTCTCCCTCGACGAGAACCGTGTATAAGCCTGTGATGGAACCCGGTCCATCATCGCGACCAGCACGCTCGAGTAATCTTGGGAGAAGCGCAAACACACTCGGTGTGTAGCCGCGGGTAGCGGGCGGCTCGCCGATGGCCAAACCAATCTCACGTTGAGCCATGGAGAAACGAGTCAATGAGTCCATCATTAAAACGACATTCTTGCCTTGTGCCCTGAAGAATTCTGCAATCGCCGTGGCGTACCAAGCTGCCCGCAAGCGGATTAGAGGCGCGGTATCACTGGTTGCACAAACAACCACCGATCGTTTTAAGCCCTCTGGTCCAAGGTCTTTCTCAATAAAGCCGAGTACTTCTCGGCCACGCTCACCGATCATAGCAATGACATTGATATCTGAACTGCACTGCCGCGCAATCATGCCGAGTGTGACCGACTTACCAACCCCGGAGCCAGCAAAAATACCGACACGTTGGCCGCGGCCGCAGGTCATCAGGCAGTCGATGGCCTTGATTCCCATCCAAGCAGGTTCATCGATTGGCTTCCGCTTCATCGGATTGATGGGGTCAGCGTATAGAGGGGTCTCGCCTTCGTAATTGGGTTCCGGTTTTCCATCGAGAGGATTGCCAAGCCCGTCGAATACGCGTCCAAGCATCTCGTGTCCCACGGGCACGGAGGCGCGACTTTTCACGCGTCTAATTCGACTTCCCATCTGAATCCCACCAATATCACCCAAGGGCATCATCAGCGCGGTATCATCTCGAAACCCCACGACCTCAGCAGAGATAGCCCGACCGCCTTCGGCAAAAATCTGGCATAAAGCCCCGACGGATGCCCCCGGAACATACCCTTCGACTACGAGACCAATGACCTTGGTCACCTTGCCTTCCGCCTTCAGTTCACCGGTCCCATCCAGTCGACGAGAGAGTGCGTTCAGATCGACACCAAACTGGCTGGTTTCAAACATGTCCGTCCCCCTCCAGTGCATTCTGAACCTCATCGAGTCGGGTCGACAATCGGCCATCTATCTGGCCTTTTTTGGTTTCGATCTGAAAATCGCCGTATTCCAGTTCGGGGTTTTCCTCAATGCGAACCGAAAAAGCGCCGTCGAGTCCATCCACGAGATGCGGTTTCTGGCCTGAGATATACTCAAAGTCTCCCGGGCTGCAACGCACAAGAACCTCAGATTGACTCGTCTGCTTTGAAATGGCATCCCGAATGAGATCAACCAGCCTGGCAGGATTGGTTTTGAACTCCCCTCGAAGAAGCGTTTCTGCGATTTGACACGCGAGCGTCATCACCTGAATTTGGTTTTGACTGGACAATTCCCTGCTAACACCGACTAGATTATCCAAGGCTCCTGCAAATCGTTCTTGGAGAATCGTCAGTTCTGCGAAGACGAGGTTCTTACCCTCTTCTTGGCCTGCTAGGAGCCCTTGCTCATAGAACTGCCCTAAGGTCTCTTCGGGAACCTGAAAAACTGGCTGCACAAGCTCAGGTGCCCCCTGTGGTTCATGAGCCGCGGCTTGCACGTCTGAGCCGGGTGACGGCTCTGGAGAGTGCTGTTGCGTCGGCTCTCCGGTCAATTCTTGGGCTGGCTGAGGGCCGGGTAAAGCGTCAGGTTGCTGTGCAGCGAGACTCCAAGAAGACGCTTCTGCTGCAGATGCGTTGGAATCGGCAAAGCTAAATGACTGAACTTGGTCAGCATGTTCTTTTGATATGATGCCCATTTATCCGTACCACCCTTACCTATTAAACGAACTCATCATCAGAGCCAGCTCTTGCAATCTGAATCTTACCTTCAGCCTCAAGCTTCAATGCCAGCTGTGTAATTTGCGTTTGAGCCTTTTCGACATCGCTCAAGCGCGCAGGCCCCATCACTTCCATATCTTCCATCAGCATCTCAGCTGCGCGCTTCGATAAGTTGCCCATAATCTTGGTCTGAATCACCTCGTCTGCAGTCTTCAGAGCCAAGAGCAATGTTTGGTTATCGACTGACCTTAAGAGTTGCTGCACACCTCTGTCGTCCAGGTTTACCAAGTCGTCGAAAACGAACATGTTGTTGCGAATTTCTTCGGCAAGCTCTGGGTCGATCTCCATCAACTGCTCGAAAATACGCTCCTCGTGAGACTTCTCGATGGCATTTAGAATTTCGGCGACAAGAACGACACCCGAAGCCTCTTGGGCCTCCAAGTCTAAGAATCCCTTCAATTCGCTCAGAAGTGCACTTTCGACGGCCTTGAGTGTTTGCGGTGTTACCGTGTCTAAACTCGCCATTCTCAAGCAGACTTCGACCTGAATCTCGACCGGTAGCTGAGACAAGACCTCCGCACTCTTTCCTGAGTCTGTATAAGCAAGAATCAATGCGATGGTCTGCGGGTGCTCTTTTCGAATCAAGTTAGCCAAAATCTTCGAGTCGACCATTTCCAGCTCGAGCTTGGCCTGTTTGTCCATAACCAGTGCTTCTTGAAGGGCCTTGTTTGCCTCCGCATCCAAGTACTTCTCCGCCAAGGTGTTCAAGAAAGCGACACCATTGGTCAGTAAGAGCGGATCGCCCTTGATACAAAGGTCATAGAATTCCTCTAGAATATCATCTCGAACATGGTCCTCAAGTGCCGGCAACTCGTGCATACCTCGACTCAAGAGTCGGATATCATCGGTCCCGAGCCTCTTAAAGATGTCCCCTGCGAGTTCTTCGCCGAGCATCAGTAAGACCAGTGCTGCTTTGCTTTGTGATGAGATATTCATTGCCGTGCCCTAGCTTATCTGGCCGCCTTATGCGGCGGACTCTTCCAGTTCTTCGAGTTCTTCATGCATGTTCTTTTGTTTGCTCTCAGAACGCAACCAGTGAGCGAGTACATCCGCCGCTGTTTGTGGATTAGCCTTACAGTAAGCCACAAGTTTCTCATTTATCGGGACCATTTCGTATTCGGATTCGTCGAATAGTTCTTCACCCGGCAGTGCTGAGTCCTCCGACTTGGGCAACTGACCATCAAGAACCTCTGCCAGTTCAGGCTGCTCGGTCAGAGTGCGAACCATTGGTCTAAAGACCAGGAACACCAAGAGCAAAGCCACGACCAGGACGATCCCCATACGGGTCCAGAACCGCACAGCCTCCCGGAGCTCAGCCGCACGCAACTGGGCTTCAGCAAGTTTTGTGTCCTCATCGGTGAACTCAACATTCTGAACTGTAATGACGTCCTTGCGGGCATCACTGTTGTGAAAACCAACTGCTTGTTTTACGAGTTGCTCAATGGCAACCAGTTCTTCTTTCGTCCGGGCAACCGATTGGGGCTGAGGGACAGCCTCATCGCCTTCCGCATCTTCTTTTGGCTCTGGTGTCACGATCTTATTGGCTACAAGCACAGCGATAGACAAGCGCTGAATCTGTGCCGATGGTCCCTTGACTCGCTTTACAACCTTATTGATCTCATAATTGGTGATCACCTTTTCGCGGTTCGCATTGCTTGCATCTCCAACACGGACCACACCTTGCGCTACGTTTTGATTGTTGGCGGCTGCACCGGCTGCACCGCCCACCCGATTCCCGCCATTTTGGCGAATTTCGTTGAGCGACTCTTCACTTCTCACCACCTGGCCATCAGGGTTGTATAATTCTTCAGTCCGCTCTTCTCGGCTAAAGTCTAATGTTGCTCGAACTCGAACGACGGCTCGGCCCGACCCAACGATTCGCTCCAATACCTCTGTCGCCTTGGCTTCAAGGGTGCGTTCCAAAGTCTGCTGGTACTCAAAAGTCGTGCCTCCTTCTACAGAATCAGGCGTCTTCCGGTTGAGTACCTTACCCCGTTGATCGACGACTGTGACATTTTCAGGTTCAAGGTTGGTCACAGCCCCGGAGACTAAGTTAACAATGCCTTTGACTTGAAATTGGGTCAGCGTGCCGCCCCGCTCTAGCTGAACGACGACAGAGGCCGAGGGGGGTCTCTGCTCCTCGACAAAGATGGTTTTCTTCGGTGTGGCCAAGTGAACTCGCGCCGCACTCACCTCGGAGAGGCTACTTACAGACCGAGCTAACTCGCCTTCAAGCATTCTCTTCTTGGTGACCTCAAGTACATCTGCGGGCATGCCGAAGAACTTATTCTGGTCAATCAATTCATAACCAACATTGGTTCCACTGGTGGCGCCGGTCGAGGCCAGTTGAAGTCGCAGCTCGTACACTTGGTCCGATGGAACCATCACATTGGTCCCACCTGCGCCGAGTTGATAATCGACATTACGCTTCTTGAGTTCCTCCGTCACTCGACCCGCTTGCTGCTCATCGAGGTCGGAGTACAGGGTTGCGTATTCGCGATCGTTAGCAAACCAAAATGCCAACGCGACGCCCAGCACCAAGGCGATCATCAATGCGCTCACCGCCATCTTTTGAACGTTTGTCAGGCGATCATTAATCTCCCGTAGACGCTCGATGGTTCGGGCGATTGGACTCTTCGGTAATTGTTCTTCCATGACGAGTTACTCCAACAGCCTTAGAACTGCATTCTCATGATTTCTTGATACGCTTCGACAGCTTTGTTTCGAACCTTTGTTGCCAAGCGAAACGAAACGTCAGCTTTATCAAGCGCGATCATCATTTCATGAATGTTGTGACTACGCCCTGTCGCCATTGCTGCAACCGCTTTATCAGCTTCAATCTGCGCCGTATTCACATCCTCAAGTTGGGCGTCCAAGAACTCTGAAAAAGACTTCTGAACGCCTGACGGGCCCTCTGTTTTAGCCATATGACCGAGGCGTACCCCTGGTCTAGACTCTGTCTGAATTGAAAGATTCGGTAATTGACTCAGTCCCATTGGTCCCGCCATGATCAGTCTCCTATCTCAAGAGCACTCTGGGCCATGCCCTTAATCGCTCGAACGGCCGTGACGTTGGCATCGTAGCTTCGTTGGCTCGTCAACATGTTAACCATTTCGTCAATTGGATTGACGTTGGGCATTTCGACATAGCCATCCTGATTTGCATCGGGGTGATCTGGATCAAACTGCAATCGACCAGTCGTCTCATCTTTATGGATATACGAAACGGCAGCACCATGAGTTTTGTCGTGCAGTGCATCCCCAAAAACTTCCTCAAAAGTCTCTGACAAAGGCACAGCCGTGACCACTGCGGAACGCTTACGGTACGGGCCGCTTTCCGGACCGTCAGTCCGTGTGGTCTCAACATTGGCCAAGTTACTCGCTGTGATATTCATGCGCGTCCGTTGAACGCTCAATCCGGTCGATGCGATCTTAAGTCCTGTAAAGAAATCCATTAACCACCCTCCTGAATCGCGTATTTAATCAATGCCATCCGCTTGGTATAAACTTTGGTAGTTGCCCTGTAGAGCAATTGATTCCCAGCCAACTTGGACATTTCATGATCCATGTCGACCGAGTTTCCGTCCTGATTGGGCAACGAGAAATAGTCAAATTCGACATCACCTCGAGGAGCGAGCTCCGATGGGCCTAAATGTGTTGCCTGGGTCTGAGAGACGTTTGGTGGATTCTTTCCGGACAGGAAGTCACCCAACTGTTCGTCAAATTTGAGTTCGACCGGCGTGTAACCGGGCGTATCCACATTAGCGAGGTTCGCCGCGATCATGTTTCCGCGTTCGAGACGGAAATCAAGTGCATGTTCGAGCGTTGAACCTAATCGATCAAAAAGTAATTTCATGGCGCCACTCCTTTAGCGACATCGTTCCGAATAAGTGTCAATGCGAGAAGCGTGCCAATCTCTCCCCCCCTAAAAATGAGGGACTCACGAACTCAAACTGCCAAGCCTGTGTGATTTCCCGTCAGGCTTTTGACTCTTTTTTTGAATGAAGGAGGAAATCGTCGATGGTGCGTCTGTTCGATTGAACTTGGCTTCGTGGACCATGACATTGTTCGAGTCATTGGCGAGTGGACAACAGACGCTTACAATTTGATTGGTTTGAGAACTTTGTTCAGTTGATTCTGACGCCAGGCCAACATTTTGAGCTCCAACTTGGCCAGTTTACCAAAAACGCCGGCAGAGTCTTCTCTCGAAACGATATCCCATTGGCGCTTGGCTTTTTGCGGCATGTCCAGTTCTATAAATGCTTTACCAACAAAATAGCGGGCCTCGAATCGATGGCCGTCTTCAGGATATTCTTCCAGAAAGCGCAACAAATGGGCCAGAGTCGTCCCTTGATCAGACTGACCCATCCAAACTTCGCATAAGCGCCAACGCGCCCGCCTTCGACGCGTGTCGGCCCGTGCACCACCCTGTCGGTCATGTTCCTTGATCAACGCTTCCAGAGTTTTGGTCGCTGCAACCGGGTCTTTCATTTCCAAATAAAGGTCCGCCAAAAGATCCATTAGACTCAGTTTTTGCCGATCAGAGATCGGTCCATTTAAGGCATAAACTAACATCTTTCTCGCCCTTTTAAGGTCCTTCGACCACCAGGCATGGTACACCTTTGACAACCAATAATCGTAGCTATCGAAGCGCTTTGGGTAGCGATCATCCATGTAGGCAAGTATTTCTCCGAGACGAAATTGGTCTTTCTGCTCACGGAGAACGGCCGCCATATTTAAGTACAGCTGGGCTGTGACAGCTGGTTCTTTTTCAATGACGCGCCCACCAAGGCCTTTCTGGAGAACCAAACGAGCTTCTTCGAGCATGAACAATGACCGAAGAGCCTTCGCCACAAGCAAATGAATCGCACCACGTTTTCGATGGGATTCGAATCTTTGTTTTTTGAGGTAATACAGCTTCAAGACTTCGAAATTTTTTTTGGCCGCGACCTGCTTGAGCAACTGCAAGGTTAAAACCCGTTCGAAAAGCAGCGGGGCAGCCTTGAGGACGTAAGCGTCCGGCACCTCGCGCCAAAGGGTGCTAGCAAATCGATATGCATCGTCCAACGAACCATCCTCAAGTGCTTGCTGAATGGACAATGTCGTCAGTTCTTCGAATACGTATGGGGTCGTCGAAGCAGCTGCCAAACTTTGAAGAATTCGACGCCGTTCAGACGCTTTATCTGTGAGACGAGCGAAGCGAATGAAGGCGAGATCCTGTCCTTCCGTCTTCGAGAGGGAAAGCGCAAGTTTTCTGAAGCCTGCTGCCGCCATCTCCGGCGCGTCAGCTGTTTTCAATTCAAGCAACCTGATGTTTGCCATCCAATCCGGAATGGTCTTGATGGGCAACTTCAAGAAGCGCTCATAAGCCGTCTTTGCCTCGTCACCACGGTCAAATAAACGATACAATTCGGCTGCTTGAAATACCGCTGTCGAATTGGCATTAAAAAGCTCGGGCCATTTCGCGGACACATTGTCAAATAAGCCAATTGCAGTGACATAATTCCCTTCGTTGTATGCCAATTCGCCGAGGGCTAATAAAGCGGCCCCAACTGTTGGTTGTCCACTGCGAATTTCCCTCAGCTTTTGTAACACGGCACGCGCCTTACCGCTTTCCTTGAGTCGCATGAGCATACGTGCCCTGGCGGCGAGCAGATATGATGCAGCGCGCGTTTTCTCATACTTTGCAACGGCGTTTGCAAGCTTCATCTCGGCTCGGTTTAAGTAGCCTACAGCCTCGAGCGTCTGAGCGACCAACAGCGAATATCGCGCACCGTCCTCCGGTTGTTTTGACGCGTCTTGGGCATCCTCAAGTGCCTTAATAATCTTGGGTAGCTTGTCGGTCACTTTTGGATCGACAAATCCCATCCAGATTTCAGCGAGAATTTTTTTCGCCATCACCCCCGCCGCGGAATCGGCCTTAGACTCAATCGCCTCGTTGCAAATGTCGATGGCTTCAAGCATCCGGCGTTGACGCCATAATTTATAGCACGCATTCAAAAGTCGATTTTCATTTGGACCTGGTGCTAATTCATGAAGATTTGCTGGAGGCAATTTGGCACTGATGTTGGTGGATGGTACCGGATATGGTCTGAAGGGGAACTGTTCTTCTACCGCGCCCATTAAAACCAAAGGTGCTCCAAATTCGAGCACCCATCTCGTGGGATAGCTAAGAACGCGGTCTTGAAAGCCATAAGAAGGTTGTTTTAGCTTAAAGACAATCTGGGTTTTCTTCCGTTTTTCAACCAGTTCTATGCCGGCCATGTTTCCGCCACGAAGACCAACCATCAACTCTGGAAAACGGTCCGGCAACTTTGATACAGCACAGGTTACTTTCCGACCAGCCTGGCGACATTTTGCAGAAAATTCCGGCGATACCCGCAATTCGATTCTGCGGAAATTCGGAAGGGGGTCGAGTTTTTCCTTTACGGTAGCAACACGTCCCTGGCCAAAGGCCGGTGTCACTGTCAGGGCCAGAATCAGAAGGCATGCTCCGATGGAACATTGGACCAGAAGACGATGCGTACGGCTGCAGCCACAAGGTCGCGTCTGCATCTTTCGTACTGTCTTATACTGGTTATCGTTCATTTTTCCTCGTTCGGACTCAATATCTCTTTTTTCTTTAGTTTCTCAACTAAGGTCGTCCGGTTCATACGCAAAAGTGATGCCGCTTTGTTTTTATTCCAGCCAGTTCGATCAAGAGCTTGCCGGATAAGTCGTTCTTCTAGGCTATTTAGCACCTCGCGCAGGTCACAGCCGTCTTCGGGCAGATCGTAAGGCATGTCACCAGTTCGTTTCCGTGGCGACAAAATTTTGGCAGGCAAGTCGTCTAATTGAACGACCTCGTCATGGCAGAACACCGTCAGCCGCTCGACTACATTCTCGAGTTCGCGCACGTTGCCAGGCCACCCGTAAGCCAATAATTTGTCTAAAGCCGCATCAGCGATTCCATTAATCCCGCGGTTACGTTGTTCACGTAAGCGGTTGTTAAAAAAACGAATCAAATGAGGAATGTCGCTGGTCCGCTGTCGCAGAGCAGGCAGATTGAGTTCCACAACGTTGAGTCGATAATAGAGGTCTTCCCGAAAGCTACCATTCTCAATTTGCTCTTCAAGATCCTTATTGGTCGCGGCCACAACACGGACATCGACATCTACACTCCGCCCCCCACCGACCGGTTCGATACATCGTTCTTGCAGGACACGCAGTAGTTTCACCTGTAGAGTCGGACTCATTTCACCGATTTCATCGAGAAATATCGTGCCACCATTTGCCAGTTCAAAACGGCCTGTGCGGTTCTGGGCAGCACCTGTAAAGGCACCTTTCACATGTCCAAAGAGTTCACTTTCCAATAGGTTTTCGGGGATTGCGCCACAATTGATTGGCACCAATGGCTTACCAACACGGGGACTCATTTCGTGCAGGGCGCGAGCGATCAATTCTTTGCCGGTGCCACTTTCGCCCAAAACCAATACGGAGCTGTCAGTTGGAGCAACTTTAGCAACCAAGTTAAGGACTTTCTGGATAGATGGGTCTTCACCAATTAATGGGCGCGACAGCTTACCTGAATTCACGGTACACTCCAACGTAACAGACAAATATGGTCAACGTAGTGAATTGTCGTTAAATGTAGGACAAATGTCAATTTATTGTCGGTTGGGGATTCTTGAAAATGAAATTCAGCAAATATCACGGTCTAGGAAATGATTTTATCATCGTTGAGCGACCAGATATTGACACCCAAGATGTCGTTAAACTTTGCAACCGCAGGACCGGAATCGGAGCGGATGGAGTCCTGCTGATCAATCCGGGACAGTCAGCACCCTATTCTATGCGTGTGCTCAATGCAGATGGTTCAGAAGCAGAGATGTGTGGAAACGGCTTGCGATGCGCCGCAGCGTACCTCGTCGACAAATCACTTTGGCATGATCAAACTCTGATGCTCGAAACTGGGGCCGGCACTCTTCAGGTTGACATGAAAGATGGGCTCGTGAGTGTGCACATGGGAGCTGTGCATGACCACGGTGAAAAAAACATCTCGCTGGATAGCCAAATTGTAACTGGACGATTTTTATCGACCGGGAATCCGCACTTCGTCTTGTTCGGCGAAAAACATTATCACGACCGATCGAAGCTGGGGCCTATCCTCTGTACGCATCCGGCGTTTAAGTCAGGTGCCAACATTTCATTCGCCCGCCTTAATCAAGACCAATCAATTGATTTGGTTGTCTGGGAGCGCGGGTGTGGATTCACACAGGCGTGCGGTACTGGCGCAACGGCAACAGCCGCCGCGGCGTGGGTCATGGGTCGCATTCAGGTCGGGCCGACAAGGATCTGTCTGCCAGGCGGCCCGCTGACAATCTCTGGGAAATTAAACGGCATCATCATGACAGGGCCAGCCGTACGTGTCTACGACGGACATGCTGATTGTCTGCAGTAGCTCAATGGGTCAGCTACGTCAAAGAGAGCTTTCTTACGCCTATGGCAAGCTGCCTCTTGCTTAGCGCATGTCTGGTGAGCGCTTGATGGCCTTCTTGATCATCACCAAACCGCCCTTAGGACCCGGTATACCACCCCTAATGAGGACAACCCCATCCTCCGGTCGAATACCAACGACCGTGAGCTTTTGAACCGTCGTCCGCTTGTTGCCGTGTTGACCAGGCATCTTCTTGTTCTTGAAGACGCGAGCAGGCCAGGCACACATACCGATGGAGCCACCGTGTCGATAGTACTCGTGAACACCGTGAGTCGCCTTGCCCCCTCGGAAGTTGTAACGCTTCATTACGCCGGTGAAACCACGACCCTTGCTCGTACCGACAACGTCCACGAGCTCGCCAGCGTCAAATAACTCAGCTGCCGCAACTTCATCACCAATTGAGACGGCGTCGAGTTCTTCATTTTCAACTCTGAATTCACGCACATGCCTCTTGATGACCTCTCGGCCGTTCTTGGTCTCGACGAGGTTATTCTTTTCAAATTGACCAAGAACTGGCTTGCTTGAAATTTTGGCGCGTTTTTCGCCGAAGCCCAATACGAGAGCAGAGTAACCATCACGCTCATCGGTCCGTTTATCGACGACGATGTTACCGGTCGTCTCAACGACTGTTACTGCAATCTGCTGCCCATCTTCATCGAAGACAGACGTCATTCCAATCTTTTTACCGAGGATACCATTCATGACTGAACCTCCAAATGGGTTGCTGTTTCCACGTTTGCTACAAGCGAGCGGCCCAAATGGGCATCACCAACGTGTTGGGGGCGGACTATCTACCATGTGACTTTGATTGTCAAGTCACTGCCACTCATTGACGTCTACTGTGCAACGCCCAGTGCAGGACGGGCCATCGAATCTGACTGTGTGCGTTTTTGTGCAACACGCGAAACGTCCTGTCGAGTGGTTTTTGGTAAACGAAAAACTGCTCAGGCATCGTACCTGTAATTTTAACTGGAACGCAGCAAATGAGCCGATAACTTGGAGCAAAGAAATGTACGATCGAAACCTTAGAATGCGGGTCAGGTCAGCCTCAATTAAGAGACAAATCCTCTTCCCTCTTGTGATGGCTATATTGGTGGCTGGATGTGTGGCCGAAGGGACACCACAAGGTCGGCCGACTGAGGATGGCATCCGGTCAATTACACCCGACCTGTGCGAGTCGCCTTATGATTGTGGTCCAGCCTTGCACATCGCCATGCAGCCCCATCCAGAATCCATGCGTACCCAATTTGACGCGGGCGCAGTCCGGGACGCTCAGCAAGAGCGCGATGAACGGTCATTAGACGTTCAAAATGAGTACATTCAGCCGCTCATTCTCTCAAACTTAAGACCGGATCCAATCATCGTTCAAAATACAGCTCTAAAAGTGTCCAAACTCAAAATGAATGGACGGGTAGACCACGAGTATTTGTCTGACGAACTCTTGCTGGTGACTCAATCAAATGATGAACTCGAACATGTGACACGTCGCTTTAACCTAATTCTAATCGACACACTGGCCCTGACCGAACAAACCCGCGTACATCGTCTGCTCATCGACCGTTCAGCCATCAACGAAGACCAGGTCATCGAGGACTTAAATGGTCTGATGGACCGAGACGACATTTCACACCTTGTCGCCACTGATTGGTCCATCTTATCCAACCTTGCCATTTCACTCAGTGGCCAGGCATCAGCCCACCAATTAATGCTCCATCCAATTATTAAGCCTGCTTTTAATTTTGCAGCCAGTTATGAAGCAGAGCATGGCTCAGGTAATTACACACCTGACGCAAATCAGTGGCCGAATTATAGCGATTCTGGCGAGGGCTATAGCATCGGCAAAACCTGGTCGCTCATCGAACACGGAGGGCCGCAGGGTACTCGCCCGCGAGTCGCCGTTGTCGATAGTGGTTTCGTGAACACCAATGATATGGATGCAACGACCGAATTCATAACAGTTGTTGACGACCAGGACATACAGAACACCCATTATCATGGCACGCAGATTGCTGGTCTGATCGGTGCAAAACGAAATGACCACTTTGGCATCGCTGGCGTCGCTGGTAACCTAATTGATCTGGTCTTGGTCGATTATGGTCCGCCCATCCTTTTCAATGGACTGCGTGGGATTAGAATGGCTTTGAGCCGCGAACCCGATATCGTCAATTTGAGCTGGACCGGTGGGCCTATGCAATTCGCGGAGAGGCTTGCGCATAACTACCTGGATGAGTGGTTTTCAAGTATCGGAGAGACGTCTCTCCTCGTCGCTGCATCTGGAAACCGAGGACGTGACCTAGACTCGAGTAATGAAGTCGTCTTTCCGTGTGCTGCAAGCTCAGTCCTCTGTGTCGGCGGTTTGAAATCAGATAAAACACATCACCGACAATCCAATTTCGGCTCCAGCGAAATTGCCTCTACGGTCGATATCTACGGCCCTTTTTCTGCTTACGGCTACCTCGATCCAAGTCAAGCTGAACTGGAGGTCGGAGAAATTGAGGGCACCTCTATTTCGGCAGCTTTCGTTGCCGGTCTTGCCGCTCAAGCTCTCTTTGTAGACCCTGAGCTAACACCGGCAGCAGTCAAGGACTTGCTGATTCAGCATGCCCATCCGATCGCCGAATCCACGCCAGGCTTGGTGGTTCAAGGCTACCCGATGATTCGAGAGCTCATCGGAGACACGCCACCTTACCTTTTCATCGAGGAAATATCCGAAGAAAGACTGTCCCAAATTAGGCGATTTTCCACATTTCAATTGAATGGAGCCGCATATGACTTCGACGAAGAACAGAATGTCGACATATTTTGGTACTCAGACATTGAAGGATATCTCGGTCAGGGAGAACACATTACGGCCAGTTTAAATCATTTCGGCGAGCATCAAATATCAGCTATCGCGGTAGAGTCTTCTGGGCAAACAACCCAAAAACAACTTTCGATAAACCTGGAAGACCACCCTCCCACCATTGAAATGATTGAACCGACCAATGATGCCATTCTCTTTTCCGAACAGGTGTACCTATTCCAGGTCAGCGTCTCAGACCCTGACCGGATTGATGGCTATGCGCCATGTCATCAAGTCCGCTGGAGCCTAATCGATGAAGTGGAGCATCGCCGATTAGGCCGTGGCTGCCAGATTCTCGTGGACAATCTCAGACCAGGCGTGCATGTCCTGAGGATAGATGCAGAAGACGGTACGGGTGCAAACAATTTCAAAATAATTCGCTACACGGTGAGACCATAAACAAGCGCCGCACAGCGCTGTCATTTACGAAAATATGCACGGAGCCAACGACAGTGTCGCTCTGACTCCGTGATACAAGCGGCAGAAATATTGGTCGAAGAATGACGTGGAAGGCTAGCTATCTCGGCCTGTCTATAACCGAAAGGGAATCGTGATGGACATCGATGAGTTACTGAATTGCGGGAATTTATAAAGGCTCCTTATTTTGCCAGCTACGCAGTTTCCAACAGGTGTCCCCTGAAACTTGGGGGTAAGAACGGATGCTCGAGAGACCCTACCAGTTGAGCCCACAATGGCAATTCGAACTTTGACGACACCGCGCAGTTCGGGGTCGGCACTTCTGCATGATAGCACCTTGCCACTGTGTCGACTCACGACCCGTAAGATATCGCGCTTACCTAGCTTGGGCGGCAAGAGAGGGTCGGCTGACGCTGGTGCGGCACTTGGGGCAGGTCCCCTAGCCGGGGCTTTACGCGCACTTTTCTTTCCACCACCACTCAAAGCCCCCAAAAGCGCGTCTACCTCATCGCCGCCCTTCTTAGGCTTTTCCTTAACCTTGGCCCTCGGTGCCTCCTTCGGTGCTGTTGTCTTAGGCTTGGGCGTTCGGACAGGCTCAGCGGCTTTGCGCCTCGCCTTCGCTTTTGCTTTTGCCTTAGCTGCCGCCAGTTGTTTCGCCGCCAGTTGTTTCTTAGTCCATTTGCTCGGTGTTTTTTTACGAAGTGCGGCGGCCCGACTTACTTTTGCCTTGGCCGACCGGCTCGATTCGACAGCAGTTGATTTGGGATCAGTAGACGCAGCTGCTGTCTTCTGGGTTGGCCCTGGAGATTCAGCCTTTGCGTTCGTTGTCGTCACACTGTTGATACCCGACTCGGTGTTGGTCTCAGCCTTTTCATTTTGGGTGTTCACGACCTGTTTGCCACCCGTTGAGGCCTTTGGTTTAGCGTTACCGAGCGACGTCCGCCCAGCGACTCTCCCTGTATCCTTATTGGTTGCTTGCTCAACCGGTGGTTTACTGGCCACCTTTGGCTCGTCTTGTTTGGTTGCGAAATAAACGGCGACACCAACAGCTGCGGCCACGAGCAAACCCGCCACGACGATTGTTATAATCAGTGCTGTATTGCCTCTCCGGCGAGTCACGAGCGGCACCATTTGCTGAGGTGCGGCAACTGCCTCTATCCCACCTCCAGCATCGTGACCAAAGACTGCCTCCGACCCATGACCACTGGCCCCGGAATTCAACATAGAGAGGTCGATTAATCCTGACCCGTCAGACCCACCTGTATTGGAAACCTTGGGGGCATTAGCTGCTGCGTCCAGGGCATCCAAACTGAACAGCACGGAGTTGTCGTTGCGTTGGTCTTTGAGCTGGTCGGGATCATCGACTCTGGGTCCATCGGAATCGACTGCCGCGGCAGCGTCAACTTGGCCAAACAAACCGTCGGACGCCGGCGCGGGCCCGGACATGACGACATCGTCTTCGTCTTCGTCCTCGTCGCCGGGCTGACTCGGTGCGGCTCCCTGGGGCTCGTCTTTTTGACGAGGTTTTTCGTCTTGTTGTGATTGTGACCTAAATGGATTCGATGGGGCACTTTCAACCGGCTGACTCGAGTCAAAAAGATGCTCAAACTCTTGGACTGTCGACATTTTCTGCCAATCGCCGAGGCCATCGCACCAGACAAAAGCATCGCCGTCCACTTCGCCCCGACCCAAATAGCCCGCAATATCCTCGGGCGTCATCGGTCCTACTTGCTGACGGTCCACAACGATGTGCCAGATTGCATCGCTTGGCGGGGCGGAATCTGGTCGTGGTTCTTGGCGGGTTCCGTCTTCCTCAGAAATGGAATTGAGAGCTGCTGTTGCTTCCTGTGGTTCGTCATCAGTGCGAACGATGATTGCGTGCTGACAACGCTTGCAGCGAATCTTAAAGACCTTGTGTCGGACCTTATCATCCGCCACCTGGTATTTAGCACCACATTTGTCGCACTTGATTTTCATTTCACCGTGCTCCTGAAGACATGTCCAAAGTAGACTCGGAAACCAACTCGCCTGGAGATTATAGGTACAGCAACCAAATCGTGGCAAGTCTCAGCATGACTTTTGCCGGGTGAAAGAACAAAAGAGCTCGCCTAAGTCAAAAACACCCGTTGTTTGGACGCTCAAAAAGAGCCGGGTCCAACACAAATTGACCAATTAAACAAAACAGTGCCCAGGAAGGATGCGGTCGTCTATCCAAAACCACCTGGCGGCCAAGCTGGAGCCTGGGCTTTCCTACCTTAAGGCAGCGTCTTTAGCCGTCGCTTTCAATTTCGGCAGGAAGTCCTTCTTCAAATTGAGCAAACGCTCGAACTTAACTTTTTGGCGTGCATCAGTGTAAAGCATTTGCGGCTTTTTGTACTCACCATCGATGAGCAAGTCATCAAAGTTGTAAAATTTTGTCTTCACACCGGCTTCTTGAGCCGACGCGAACACCGGCATGGCCAAAGCAACTCCAAATGCCAAAATGATGGTCAATTTCTTCATATCAAATCGCTCCTAAGTACCGGTGGCTGTCCAGGAGACCCCAGCACCGTTTAATATCTAGGACAGGCAGTCTAACGAACTGTTCCCGTTTCTTCGAGCATATCAAAAAAACAAAGCCCGCGCTGCATGCCCATTTTGCCAAGTCGGATTCAGCCATCACCTGGGGTTGTCGGCTCACCTTCCGTCTGTGTTTGACCAGAATTCCCGGACCCATTATCAGACGCGTCCGTTTCTGAGCTTTCACCCTCGGGTGCGGCGTTTTGTTGGGGTTGGGTTTGCTCAGCTCCCCCCGCGTTTGGCTGGGGCTGCTGGGTCTGTTGCATTTGTAGCTGTCCAGCCTGCTCAAGAAACATGATTGTTTGTCGGATCTTGGCCGTCTTTGGTGGATTCACAACTGCAACGTAACGCTTATAGTATTCCAATGCTTTCTTGGGCTTATTGAGCTGTTGCTCGTATATTTTCCCGACGCGTAAAATCGATTCCCCGTTGCTTGACCCTGCATCCATTTCCAGAGTTTCCAGGTAAAGCTTCATCGCCTCGTCGTAATTCCCAACACCGTAAAGGCAGTTGGCCTCACCAACCATTGCTTGATAATGATTTGGAAACCGCTTCCGCACCGCTTGGAATTGCTCCAGAGCACGTTGATAATCCAAATAATCAAGGAAGACTGAGCCAACGTTGAGTCGCGCTTCATCCATCGTAGGGTCGAGCTCAATGGCTTTTTCGAATGCGACAACAGCGTTCGGCAGAGTGTCAGCAGAGCGATCTTTGATTGACATGACATAATAAGTCAGCCCGAGATTATTCTGCGCTCGCGCGTTTTCCTTATCGTAACCGAGTGCCTTTTTGAACATGAGCAGTGCCAGCGGCAACTTTTCCTGTTTCAAATAAAGCAGGCCAAGGTTAATGATCGCCGGCACATTTTTTGGCTGCACAGCCAGCACGTCCTTTACGTAGTCGAGAGAGGTGTCAAAATCTTGTTTTTTGAGATATGCAGCGGCGAGGTTGTTTTGCGCTTGTAAATTGCTCTTGTCCGTCTGCAAGAGTTCTTTAAAAGTCTTTATTGCCTCGTCGGGCTTGCCACTCAATAACAGGGCTCTCCCCAATGCCAATTGCACGCCTTGATCGATGACGCGTCGCCCGATGAGAGCACGGTATGTTGCTGCAGCATCTTGATATCGACCGAGCTTCTCGTACCCAATCGCCAGGTTCAGCCAAGCCACAATGTAATCTGGATGGAGCTCAACCGCTTTCTTGAAAGCACCGATGGCTTCCGTGTATTTCGCAGGCTTTGCTTGCATTGCTTTTACACCGCTCTCGAAAGCATCAATCGCAGGTGAAGGTACGCCCGGTGCCCGTGGGTCTTCGAGGGGTTTGGTTACAACAGGTGCCTTCTTCGGCGCGCCTCCGCATGCGAGGAGCGAAACACAAATGGCCAGCAAGAACCCTTGCTTTTTGAACAATATCGAACTCATTTCACTGCTCCTGCTGCCGCACCGTCTGCAGACGTCGCCTGCGGACTCGTATCTCCAGCCTTTGGTGTTTTACCTGGCTGGCCCGGTCCGACTGGTACGACGGGCTTTGGCGGTGGACGTCGATCCAGTTTGCCATTTGGGTCGGGATTAAATCGCGTCGAGAAAGTCGCTGGCACAGTCCACTCGCTATTCACAGTCGCATCGGCGATAACCGGGTAGAGTTCTGGTGCCTTCTTGGCGAGAAGAGCTGCGGCCTTCCGAGACCATTCGTTATAAACATGATTTTTGTGAGCCAATTTAAGGGCATTTTTCATTGCGCCAATTGCTTTCTCTTCCAGCGGAGAGGCTCTATCCTCAAGCATCGCTCGATACGTAAATTCTTCGTCTTCACTCAAACCAGGAGGCATGGGCAGATCGAATAGGCTCTTCGAATACAGGTAATATGACTCACCGATTCGATACAAAGCACCGGCCGATACATGCCAGGCCTTGTACTTTGTCACCTCGAAGAAAAGTTTTTCGCACTCACCTAACAGCTTTGCCTTCGCGACCAAACCTTTCTTCAATTTGTTTTCAGGAAAGCTGAGCTGAATTGCCTCGAAGTCATCGTACTTGTACTCGGCCAGGAGGAACATGATCTTCGCCATTGCCTGACGAACTTCTGCGTTCTCCTTACCTTTCTCATCGAGCTTTCCGTAGGCCTTCTCAGCTTTTTTGAGCTCTGCAGTGGCCCGAGCCCGTGTACGCTTGCCGCCTTCACGCTGGATGATAAGTGCTTTCTTCAAGAAAATACCTGGAACCATTTCTGACTTTTTCTTGCCAAAGGTTTTTAAGTATCGGTTGTAAGTTTTAGTCGCAGCTGTCCACTGCTTCTGTTTCTCTTGAATTCGGCCAATTTCCAAGATGAGCTCGGGTGTGGTCTCATTCTCCGGAAACTTTGCAGCGAAGGTCTCAAAAATTTGAATCGCCTGATCGAATTGTTCGAGTGCCGCCCTAATTGAGCCCGCGTTGTACAATGCGTCTGCCATCTGAGGCACATCAGGGAAGGATGCCATTTTTTCGAAATATTTAGCGGCCGTCTCAAAGTCGGTCTGGCTTTCATACAGGAGACCAAGAACCCAATGGGATTCTGTCGCCTGAGGTGATTTCTCATAATCACGAATGACTTTTTCATACAGATTAATTGCATCTTTAGTTCGCTCGGCCTGCTCGGTAATGGCCGCTGCATTGAACAAGGCTATCGGTGCCTTTTCATGCTTCGGAAACTCGCCAACGAAGCGGAGCATTTCTTTCGCCGCTTTGTCTTTTTCACCATTTTTATTGAGTTCAGTTGCGTATTCATTAATAGAAATCGCGATTACACCGAGTAACTTCTTCTTCGACAGAACCTTGAAGTTCTTCTTTTGGAGCATATAGCGGCCCCAACGTTCCATCTGGTCCCAATCCCTCAAACGGTAGTTGGCATCAAAGAGCTTTGCTGCGGCATGGCCGGCGAACTTGTGCTTGGAGTGGTACTCCAGAAGTACTTCGAGACGTTTGACGCCTTCCTTGTAGTGCCCGCTATCAATCCAAATTTCAGCTGAGAGGAAAGAGACCTCCGGAACCCGATTATCTTTGGGATACGTGTCCACATAAAAAGCACACGCCTCCAGAAAATCAGTTTGTAAAGGTTGAAGGTCCTTCTTTGGAATCGGCTTAAAGTCATCGGTTTCATCGGTCTTGACATAGGTTACACTTGCCTTTTGAATCCGACTTCGCTTCTTACCCTTCTTACCGGTTTTCTCAGTCCCCTTAATTAACCCGGCATCAACCATTTTCTCCTGTTTGGCCAAAATGACTGCATAAGCAGACTCTTTGGAGTATTTGCCCTTCGGGTCAATTTCAACAACACGCCGATAATGCTTAGCTGCATCTTCCCACTTCTTCATCTGGAAATAGTAAATCTCAGCTAGGAAGAATTCATACTCGTAGATGAACTTCGACTTCGGGAATAACTCAATATACTGCTCGTAGTATACGACGGCTTTATCGTAGAAGACCTTCGCCTTCTCCAAGTCCTTCTTTTTCTCGGACTCCTGCGCTTTTTTGTGAAAGCGAGTAATTAGCCAATCGATTTCCTCTTCGCGATATTGATTTGAGCGAATTCGAGGTTCCTCATACTGACTGTTGATGGAGTACCATTTCCGCTTTGGGTCTAGAAACTTGACAAAGCGGTTGATGGTTTCCTCGGCCTTTTCCATTTTTTCCTGTTTCTTGTACGACTTCGTGATGTAACTGGCGTACTCTGGAACCTTCTTTCCTTCTTTGTTGTTGCCAATGAGGTACTCGTATACGTCGACCTCTTCTTGGCTTTTGTCCTGTTTGTTGTAGATCCGCGCTATGGACTCAAGTTTGCCATTGGCCAGCTTGTGTCCACCCTGTGCGAAGAAATATTCTTGTGCTTTTCTCCAGCCATTGGTCGTCTCCGCGTAGGCGAGGGTGAGTGCAGAGTATGCCTGGTTCGTAAAGTAGATCTTTCGCTTGTCTTTCCCCTTGGAGAGTTGGACTACCTTTTGGAAAGCCGCAATGCTCTCGTCATAGGCCTGTAAGTTGTAGTGCACGTAACCGAGCTTGTACAAGGCAACAGGATATTGAGGGCTTTGCTTATCTTTGAGGACTTCGATGTACTGTGTCTGGGCAAGAGTCAGAAGGTCTTCATCGAAGTAGAATTCTGCCACCGCAAGGTGAGCGGCCGTCTTGTATTTGGACCTTGGATGCGCGAGAAACATCTTCCGCATGTACGCTGCACCTTGTCGTTTCTTGCCGGCCGTGATCAGGCCCTTGCCCAGGTAGTACATCACTTCGTCTATACGCCGATAATTGGGAAATTCCTTCAAGAGTTGCTGGTACTCGTTGAGTGCCTTACTATAATCTGCTTCGGGCTCCTTCGGCTTGACCTTCAACGTTTCATTGAGAAAGGCCTCATATCTTTTTTCATAATCGGCCCGGGCGAGAGCATAACGATATTTGGCCTCGTCCCATTCCTTTTCCGCAATGCGGAACAACAAATTTGCTTTGTTCCGATAGAGCGGATTCTTGGCCAGGATGTCGCGCATCTTTTTGATTTGTCGCTGACGCACCTTGGACAGGCGTTTTTCCATGCCTGTGACGAGTTTCTCAATTTCTGCGTTTTCGGGCTTGTACGTATCTTTGCCAGAATCTGGTTTAATAACGTTCTTTGCCTTTTGACCGCCGACGCCTAGCCCGTCATCGCTAGATGCAGTTTTCCGTTTTTGAGCGACTGCCTGGGAACCCAAGACCAGGGTCAAAATGATGGCAGCCGATGTAATCCGACTCATTTCTTGCACACTTCCTTGATTTTACTTCGATAGCTGTTGACCTCATCGGACCAGAACTCGCCCTCGAATGGCCACGTGACGTATAAGTCTCCAACGAAAATTGAGGCGATTGCCTCATCGCTCGCTTTTTGCTGTAGGTCAGTCTTACCTTGATACGTCTCGGCTATTTTCTTCTCGAGTTCCTCTGAGGCTGTGTCATCAATTTCGATCTCAATCTCAGTTTTCTTCGTCTCAAGTTCATCCAATTCAGCCCTCAACCCTTGCAGGATCTGATTTATTTTGAGGCCCAGAGCAATGGCACCATTCTGCTTTTGCTCCTTCACCGTCTCAAGCAACCGAATGCTCAAGTCATCACCCAGGGTTTGCTGCGCTTTTTCGACTCGGACAACCTCACGGCGAAATTGGGTGACCGACGTATAACCATCATAGAATTCCGTGTTGGAAATAACGGCATTCCTCAGCTTATCCGGCAGATTCACTCCTGCTTTCCCCTGCTTCAGAACAAAAGCCTTGTACAGAGCTTCTGGATCGGGGTAGGCAGCCAAGAACTTTCCGAGCGGTTCTTTGAGTGCGAGGAACCGAGTCTCAATACGCTTCACAGAACGCCGTGCATTATCGAAGTGACAGTTGTTCATGAACACAGTGGCTTCCAGCAAGTGAATATCTGGAAGAAACTCTCGCTCCCAATCCGGACCCTCCAGCGTATGAAAAATCCCCAACCCACGTCGTGGATCGTTCTTGAGGAAGTATGACCACCCCGCCTCAGTCAGGGCATTCACATAACTCGTCGAATCGTATGGAATCTTTCGATAGTAAAAGATTGCCACATCGTAAGCTTCTAGCGTGTATGCGATTCGTGCGAGGGCTAAATAAGCTAAGTGGGCGATTCGGTATTCGCCTTTCTTCGTCGCTGTTGTTACGGCCATTTGAAAATAGCCTGGAACACGGGCGAGTCGTGCAAACGAACTTGGATCGTCTTTATTGAAGTCAGCCTCGGCTACACCGATTAAGCCACGTAGATATTGCGCTTCAGAGTAGTCCGCTGCACTGGCCCCAACTTTATCCAAATAGACTTTAGCTTCGTCGTTGCGGTTGTAATCGAAAAAGAATTTGCCCAGGAAATAATGGTAAGAATCTTGAAACTTCTGCTTTTTGTCGCCGACATAATGCTTCGTTAAAGCCTCCAAAGTTACGGGCGTGTAGGCGACGCGCTTCGAGCATTTACGTAGTCCATTAAATGCATCTACGAAGGTTTCGCTTTCTGGTCCAGCAGCGAGCACCTCATGGAACTTGGCGGCTGCGTTGCCATAGAGTTTCATCCCATAAAGGGCCTTGGCCATGCCCAATTTGGCATCCCATGTTGACGCTTTCGCTGGATCGGCTTTCTTCAAGAAGGTATCAAATTGGACAGCTGCAACTGCGTATTGCTTGTCTTCAAGAGCTTCTCGTGCCGATTTCAGAGCCGCTGCAACACGGCGTCTTTCCTCTGCGACCATTCGCTTACGTTCGCGTTCGGCTGCGCGTCGTGCCGCTTCACGGATTCGAGCTTCTTCCTTGATGCGGCTGACTTCTGCTGCCTCTTGGTCTTGAAGAGTCTGCAACTCGTCTGGTTGACCGGCTGGTGCCGGTGCTGGCTCAGGTGCCGGAGCCGCACTGCCACCGGATTGCGTCATTGCATCAATGACCGACTGAGCGACGCCTGCCTTCTTCAGTTTTTTCACGTCGGAGACTGACAAACTAAATTTGGCCCCTGTGCTCTGGATGGTCTGCTTTATGAGTGCCGGTGGTAGGCCCGCCTTGTGCATTCCGATGACCTGCTCAACGGTCATATCAGACGCATGGGCACTCGATGTCATGAGGGCAATCGACAGACAAACAGCTGCCAGGCCCCGCAAGAGTCGTCCGCATTTTTGATTAAATGGAGTGATTCGCAACACGTACGACCTCCTTAAATTGTGATTCCGAGCCCAACGGTGAGCTCGACTGGAATTGAAACGCCGCCGCCGAATTTCTCGAAGAAGTACTGTCGGTATTCAGTTTGGATATTGAACATGTCGGTGATAAACCACCTGAAGCCGAAGATCGTATTCCCGCTGGCCTTGGTTTTGTCATTTCCACTGGGGTTGTCCGCAGGGACTTCGTGGGTCTGAAAGAATCCAAAACCCATGCCAACATAGGTCTCGAAATGGCTCAACTTTAATCCTAAGAGACTAATTTTTCCGTAAATTGGTGCCCACAGGATGTTCACGTTGAAATACCGACGGATGTACTCCTGAATGTCAGCCCTTTTCAAATCGATGCCAACTTCGTCGGATGTGAGAAACGATGTCAGCGCTGTCGGCGAGTCAATGGCGTGTGCAAACGACCCTTGAACAGTGAAAGCTTCTGAGAAGTGATAAGACGCCCTCAGGCCCACTGGGTAGTAAATAATAAAGTCATCATTCGGGATGATGCCGCTGAACACGGCGGCCTCAAAACGAGCATCCTTTTGAAAGAGCCGTCGTTGTACGACCTGAACCGCACGGCGCTTGCCCCAAATCTTGGCAAGGTCTTTCTCCAAGTCTTTCTCGGCCGCAGACGCGTTGTCATCCTCATCCATCGCCGCTTCAGCTGAGTTTTCTGCTGGTGCCTCGGCGCCGCTTGTCCCCGCGCCCACGTCTTGGGCATTGGCGGTGCTGACAAAGCCGGCGATAAATACCGCCAACGTTAGTAAGAGACGAATCATTCCGATCTTATTCACAGTTTGCTCTCATTCTCACTGGGTCACGCTTTGTCCCAGATGCTGTTGGTTAATTTTCCAAATAGTGTTTTAAGGTTTGACCATCCAAACGCGGCTGTCTTCTCCAGCCCCGCTGGACTCGACCGTTCTCTGCAAGGCCCGTGTTCGCTGCTTGCCACCCAGGCTTACCGTCACTGACGTCGACATCAAGTATCCACCCGATTCAAATTGTTCGAAGGAGAGGCTCGTGTCTGTCAGCAGGCGCCAAACACCCTCGATGCGATTGGACACCACGGCCTGTAAGTCACTGTTGTCCAGAAACTCGGCTGCGTCTTCCAAGAAGACGTATTCACCGCCCGTCTCACATGCCAACCTTTGAAAATCTTGTGAGCGCCCAGATGGTTCTTCGTAAAATCGACTCGTGCGCGGGGCGCCCAGGTGGACAAAGATAATCGGAACGGGCTGTCCGTTGATCCCCTGCGCATAGAGTGGACCTGCGCCATCTTCGGCGAACAAGTCGCCCGACGGATCGCGCTCTTCCGTTCCATCGCTGAACACGACGACAACGGGATTGAGCGGGTCGTTGGTTCGACTGGGGTCCGCGTTCGGTCGGATAATTGACTCCATCGCTCGCTTCAACGTTTCGTTCATAGGCGTCAGACCCTGCTCGTTGAATTGGAGGGAACGGAGGCCACATTTGACCGGATCTCTGTTTTTCGTTGGGTTAGAGCAGACCCGCTCCGGCATGCCACACGCTTCAGCAGGCGGGCACTGGGTAATGTTACCACCTCGGTCGTTCATTTTGACGAGAGACACGAAGTAATCACTGGGGAGGCCGCCTACCAATTGATCGAAAAATGAGATTCGCTCATCACGATAGTCCGTTCGAAGTGTGTTGTCGGGTCGGCCTGTCATCGGGTCGAGTCCAGATAGACTGCCCGAATGGTCCATGATTAAGACAACGAGCTTGTTCTGGTCCTTCCGCGTCTCGGACCCAGGATAGGCAAAATTCAAACCAACGGGCGCGAAGGTGATTCCCCGCTTATCCGGTGTGCCGTCGTCGCTCACGACAACGGCAGGGTCGTTGATCTGAGTGCCCTCGTCTTGTGGCGCTTTGTCAAAACTGAAATTCTGAATCGAAAGCAGCTCGCCCAAGACACCGACCTCTCGAGCAATTCGACTGTCCGGGACCAGGGCAGAACGTCCGTCAAGGAGCATGACGGACAAACCGACCTGTGAGAGATTTTCAGAGACTGGACAAACACCTGGAACCAACAGCTTTGTAAACGTTGGCTGGGTCGGATCGAGACCGACCGTCGAATCACAAGCGGTTGCCGAAAGTGCGAAAGCAGCAATGCTACTCAACAACCAATTCCGTTTACTCATCAAGAAATTACTCCGTTTAAGCTGGGTCTTCAAAGCCCAGAGTTTGTCAAAATCAGCACCGCAGGGCTATCAGACGTCCATCGAACTGTCAACGATCCACGCAGCGAATCGGTCTACTAATAAAGTTTCTGACTCGGACCATTTGACAGCAAGTGGGCGAGGCGCATAATGTTTGTTCATTGCACGTATAAACCATGGAATTAAACCGGTTTAGGTGAGGTGAGCCGCAGTGAAAAAATTTGCACTGCGGAAGCGTTGTGCTAAACGTCAATATTATCAAGCGCTTACTTGCGCAAAAAAGTGCCACCGGGACTGAGTAATGGACTTCGGGTGTTCAAAGGGGAACATGGATGACTAAATTTAACCCTCAACAGACAATAGCAACTGCTTTCTATGTGGCTCTTGCAGCCGTCGTGGCCATTGGCGGTCTGAGCGGCTGTGATGACAAGATTCGCGCTGCCGACACAGCAGAGATCGATACGCGTGGAATCTTTCAATTCGGTAAACTTCAAAGGGATGCGAACGAAGACCGAACGGTTGAAATATTGAGCGTCGGTGCAGGTGCGCTGCAGATCAGCAGCTTTACCATCGAGTTTGATGGAGATAATCAGCGGTTTAGAGACGACTTCACGCTGTATTTTAAAAATGGCCGAGACGACCCGTCCAATCTACTGATCGATGCTGACGACAATGTTCGAACAGCACTCCCAATGGTCATCCAGCCGGAAGAATCAGTCTTTCTAGTCCTCAACTATGTAGCTCGCACGGAAGGCACGCCCGAGGGCCGGGTCGTTCTGAGAACTAATGACAGTGATGAGGGCATCGTCACCATTCCTATCACCATCAGCGAGGGCTCGCCTGAGATCGTGGTCTCTCCAGGCTCGTACGATTACGGACGAGTCGCTGCTGGACAAACTGCGGAACACGATTTTGTGGTCACCAATCAGGGGCAACTGCCATTGGAAATCAACCAGATCCTCCTCAATGGCTCGCAAGACTTCATCCCGCTGGTACAAGATGGCGAAACACTTAAAGATCCACGGCGTATTGACCGTGAGGTTATCCAGACCTTGCAGCCAGGTGATGATATGACCATCACCGTGCGCTACGAACCTCAAGTGGAGGGACCGGACACGGCTGAGCTCAGCATTTCGAGCAATGACCCGAGAAGTCCTGAAGTCAATGTGACCCTTACAGCAAACGGGGCGACTCCGTGCCTTAACGTGACGCCACCCGCGTTAGAATTTCGCACGAGCCTCGTCAACCGAACGGATTCACGGCCACTGACTCTGGAGAGTTGTGGTGGAGCCACTGTAAAGATTGGGCGACTGTATCTGGCCGACGAGGGCGACCCCGCTTTTGACCTGGTAGAGCCAGATGGCGTCAACTTTCCAATACAACTTCCAGCCTACACCCAAGAAGACCAAAACGCCGGAGCACCAGCACCGAGTCAGCCACTTGAGATTCAATTCACACCGCGTGAACAGAGAATTCACAACGGTAAGCTCATCGTTGAGAGCACAGACCCAACCGGCGAGCCTGTTAATCCAGGCTGTGCCGGCACTGATATGGATCCGTGTTGGTACCGACTGGAGGTCAGCCTGCTCGGGCGTGGCGTCCTGAATGCGTGCCCACAGGCCCGCGCCGTGCAAGAAGAATTCAATGTTGTGCCGCTCGATGTAGTCACGCTCGACGGCACCCCCTCAATCGATCAAGACGGGCCAGACAACCGGCCAGTTCGTTATGAGTGGGTCATTACCAGCCGCCCCGACGGCTCGACATCGCAACCTCGCGAATCGTTTTTTGATCCGGCACAGCCCGCAAACGATGGGCCTGAGGACGACTTAACGACGCCGAGTTCATTTTTCTTTGTCGATATTGCCGGTACGTACACAGCCGAGTTGCGGGTAACGGACAACTTGGGTCTTGACTCAATCGCCTGCGAGAACCCGGCGGTGGTCACGATCGTGGCTCAACCCGAAGAAGCGATTCATGTTCAACTTGTTTGGCGTACGCCACTCGACGAAGATGAGACCGACGAAGAGGGGTCTGACCTTGACCTGCATCTCCTTCACCCAAGTGCTGAGAACTGGGGTAATCGACAAGTCGTCGACGCGTATGACTGTTACTATCTGAACCCGACGCCTGACTGGGGACAATTAGAGAACTCTGACGATGACCCGTCTCTCGATATCGACGATATCAATGGTGCTGGTCCTGAAAACGTGAGTTTGAATAACCCGCAGGACACAACTCTGCTCGGTGCACCGTATCTCGTCGGCGTCTACTACTACAGCAGCCATGGTCGGCAAACAGGCTTCGACTATGGCCCGAGCTTCGCACGCGTGAGGATTTATATTCGCGGAGAACTGGCCTGGGAATATGAGGGCAGCGAAGGCGACGAACAAATGGGTGAAAAGGAAATGATCGCTGAAGACCATTTTTGGTACGTGGCGCAAATCTTCTGGCCATCGGGTGAAGTCGTCGTCCGTGATTTGTATAGCGAGAGCGCACCTTAAGCGCGATCGGCTTGACCTGATCAGGCTGCAATAACTACCATGAACTGCAAGACCCCGTGCCGTCTGTCGGCCGGGGTCTTTTTTGTCAGGCATTGACTCCGACTAATTCGTTGATGGAGAAAGCGATATAATGAAGCCAAAATGTTCGATACGACTCTTGTCCGCCATTGCTTTGTTGCTTGGCTTCGCTTGTAGCGAACAAACACGTACCCAAACGCCACTCTTTTCGGTCGACCCACCCCAGTTTAGCTTACCCAAGTTGGGCAATGGTCAAGTTGACGACAGTACCGTTGTGATTACCAACCGAGGCTCGGGCACCTTACGTCTCAGCGACATCCGACTTGAAGACGAGTCGTCGGCCAATGAACTGGCCTTGTTTTTGGGTGCCGGTGAAGACTTGACGGCCGTTCCTGAACTGATTGAGCTCGGTGGCGATGAATCGATCTCATTGACGGTTGTCTACGAGCCCAGCGACGATCTTCCGGACTCCGGCCGAATCACCCTATCAACGAACGACCCAGATACCCTTCAGGCGGCCATACCAATCCAGATTGGAAGTCAAGCCGGTGAAATCTCTGTAACGCCACGTACACTGGACTTCGGCCGTGTTGAGGTGAACGAGTCGGCTGATCGAACATTTACGGTCTCAAACATTGGCATCGCGGACCTGGTGATTACCCGAATGAGCGTAGAAGGGCGCGCTGACTTTTCGGCCCGCGTTGGGAACAATGATGCGCTGGGCGACAGTTTGGCAGAACCCATTGTCATTCGTCCGGATGAAACCATTGATGTCACAGTCACTTTCAATCCAGCCGGTGCGCTGCGAGCTGATAGCGAGCTCGTTATCGAAAGCAATGCAATCAATGCACCGAGACTTAGCGTGAGCCTCATCGCAAATGGTGCCCTCCCCTGCCTCGCTGTGGTTCCAGAAGAACTTTTGTTCGGATCTGGTCTCATCGTTGAATCAAATGAAGAAGACACCCCAAACCAACTTCCTTTGACTTTGGAAAGCTGTGGTACCGCGGCTCTCCGAATCGACCGGGTCGAGTTCGAAGGAAACGATGACGTCTTCAACGCCATTGATCTCCCGGATGTACCTGCGGGAGACCCCATCTACCAATTGGCCGCAGCCCTCCCAAATGAACCCAGCCCGGCTGCCCAAATGCTCGTTGGCTTTTGGCCTACGGACGTGCAAGCCTACGGGGGGCGGATTTTAATCTATAGCAATGCGCCTGAGTCTCCTCATATCGTTGATCTCTTCGGTCGAGGTGTCGACAACCAATGCCCGGTGCCAATCGTGACCAACGAAACCTACGACGTCCCTCCGCTGGATATTATTACGCTTGATGGAACGCCGTCTATGGACCCTGGTGGAAGCGTCGAGAGATGGGAATGGACCGTGG
>JAYZEG010000023.1:0-21636 GCA_036337435.1 Myxococcota bacterium | reverse complement strand
ACCACGCTGGCAAGTCCGGTCGACTCGGGGTGGTTTACTGATTCAAGACACGGATATGAGACCAGCAACGCCCGAAGAATGGCGTTGTGTTACAAAATTAAAACCGACGGCAGAGCAGTTGTCTGACCTTATCTTTGCGTGGAAAGCCGCGAAAGCGGTTAAGTCCAATGCCATTGTGATCGCGAAAAATGAGGCGACAGTCGGCGTTGGTGCAGGTCAGATGAATCGTTTAGAATCGGCCAAGATCGCGGCTCATCTCGCAGGCGAAAAGGCGAAAGGTGCTGTTTTGGCTTCCGATGCCTTCTTCCCGTTTGCCGACGGTCTGGAGGCGGCCGCGTCTTGTGGAGTCAGTGCGGTGGCGCAACCAGGCGGTTCGATTCGCGACGCTGAGGTTATCGAGGCGGCAGATCGAATGGGCCTTGCGATGATGTTCACTGGCATTAGACATTTTAAGCACTAGGAGTTCTCCAATGACCTATCGTGTCGAAGTCATTCCAAAAATCGGTCAAGCTGCACCAGCAGCGTCGGGGCTGGTCGGCCGTATCCGAGAACTCGGAATCGAGGGCGTCGAGACTGTCAGCTTGCACCGTTTGTTCTTTTTGGATGGGCAGCTTGCAGACGAGGATGTGCGTTTGGTTGCAGATGAACTTTTGGCGGATGACGTCATTGAGACCTACCGAATTTTCCAAACTGGCACTGCATCTGAGACACGCGATGAGCTCAAATCCATCGAGGTCTCATGTAAGCCCGGGGTGACCGACACAGTGGGTGAGACCCTGCTGGCGACTGCACAACAATTGGGCCTGTCCGGCTTGGAACAGGCTGCGACCGCCACTCGTTATTGTTTCACGGGTCGTGTCTCAACAGACGAGTTGAACAATATTGCAAAGCATTTACTTGCCAACGAGGTTGTTGAACAATGGTCGGTTGACCAATGGCTAGAACCACCCTTCACGTCCACGGCTCATGGGCCATCCGTGATTGCGGAAATTTCCATCAGCGAGTTGGATGAAGTGGAACTCCTGGCTATCAGTACTGAGAGGCGCTTGTCGCTTAATCTCGAAGAAATGAAGGCCATTCAAAGCTACTATAGGAGTGAGAATCGAGAGCCAACTGAAATGGAGCTCGAAATGCTGGCTCAGACCTGGTCTGAGCATTGCGTCCACAAAACCTTCAAAGCGCGTATCGATTTCGTTGAATTAGAGAATGATGGGCGGGTTGTCGAATCAACTCGGCGCACCATTGATTCCATGTTTGACTCCTTTCTGAAAGCGGCGACGAAGCAAGCACAGAAACCATGGATAAAATCAGTTTTTGTCGATAATGCCGGTATCGTCGCCTTCGATGAAGAATTCGATATTGCTCTCAAAGTTGAGACTCATAACCACCCATCTGCACTCGAACCATTTGGGGGTGCTAATACCGGCGTGGGTGGGGTTGTACGAGATATACTTGGTGTCAGTGCTCGCCCGATCGCCAATACGGATGTTCTTTGCTTTGGATTACAAGATACGCCCCACGGTGATTTGCCAGATGGGGTGATGCATCCCCGCAGAATTGCCCATGGTGTGGTCGCTGGAGTCGAGGATTACGGCAATAAGATGGGGATTCCCACCGTCAACGGTGCGATTATTTTCGAACCTGGCTATACGGCAAACCCGTTGGTTTTCTGTGGTTGCCTCGGCATTCTGCCAGCCGGTTCCCATAAGACAGACCCACAAATTGACGATCGAGTGGTTGTCCTCGGAGGTCGCACGGGCCGTGATGGGATTGGTGGCGCGACCTTTTCGTCCATGGAAATGAGTCATGAAACCGGTGAAATTGCAGGCAGCTCTGTTCAAATCGGCCATCCTATCAATGAGAAACAGGTCCAGGAAGTTGTCTGTGAGGCGCGTGACGCGGGTCTTTACAATGCGATTACGGATTGCGGTGCTGGTGGACTTTCATCATCGGTCGGTGAAATGGCAGAAAAACTGGGTGCTTCGATACAGTTGGAGGATGTTCCACTTAAATACCCAGGCCTTCAGCCCTGGGAAATTTGGCTGAGTGAGGCGCAGGAGCGGATGGTCATGGCGGTGCCGGACCACCATTGGTCTGCGCTGAAAGAAATCTGCCGGAAACATGGTGTCGATGCGACGTCAATAGGCCGTTTCACAGGTGATGGAATTCTCACCGTAGCTCACGGACAGCAGCCCATAGGTCGGTTGACGACGTCGTTTTTACACGACGGAATTCCCCAGCGAAAATTGAGCGCGGAATGGACTCGGCAGCCCACACGCCCTTTGACGCTCGAAATCGACGACCACGCCACGCTCATCCTCGATTTGGTCGGTTCACCGAACCTATGCAGCCGCGAGGCGGTCATTCGTCAATATGATCATGAAGTACAGGGTGGTACGGTTGTCAAACCACTGGTTGGCCCAGCATGTGAAGGGCCAGGGAATGCCTCGGTCATCGTGCCGATGGCTGCGCGCATGCATGGCCGTGTCCATCGTGGGGTTGTTTTAGGCTGTGGGGTCAACCCTCACTTCGCTAAATTAGATCCATTTGCTATGGCCTGGTCGGCGGTTGATGAAGCTGTTCGTAATGTTGTCTCAGTCGGTGGCGATCCAGCACAATTGTCTCTTCTCGATAACTTTTGCTGGGGTAATCCAAATAAGCCAGACCGCTTGGCCGGCCTGGTTCTCGCGTGCGAGGGATGCCATGATGGTGCCATAGACTTCAATGCGCCTTTCATCTCCGGTAAAGATTCACTCAACAACGAATACACGGGTGCAGACGGAGAGAAACACGCGATACCTGGCACGATATTGGTAACGGCCATGGCCATCGTTCCCGATGTTCGGGCAACAACAACATCCGATATAAAAAATATGGGTCACCATTTGATCATCGTCGGTAAAACTCGCGACGAGCTGGGTGGGTCAGCTGCAGCGCGTGAGCTGGATTTATCTGGAGGCACAGTCCCCCAACGTGTGGATAACGCTTTCGAGATTGCAAAAGCCGTTCATAGCCTCATTCGAGGCGGTGTCGCATTGAGTTGTCATGATTGCAGTGAGGGTGGATTGGCGGTTGCCATCGCCGAGATGGCCATAGGTGGACAACTCGGTTGTACTATCGACTTGGCAGCGGTCCCAACAGAGGGTTCTGTGGACGTCAGTCACATCCTTTTTTCTGAGTCAAATGCCCGTTATGTTGTCGAGGTTGCCGATGCAAGCCTGAACGATGCCCAACGTCTATTGTCAGGCATCGAGTACGGTGTCGTAGGTCGGACAGGCGGAGACGATGTGTCATTGATGAATGGCCCGGATTTACTGGCATCGATGAGCGTGAGTCAGCTGAGAGAACGCCATCTAAGGCCAGTACTGTAGACGGGGGAGTGGTCGCTTTGGCATAGCCTGAGGACTAAACCTCATAGGCGTGTCAGAGGGCGTGATTTAATCGATCGTCTCCTCGGGACCAGGTTCTGCTTCTTGGGAGTCACCGTTTGAACTGCCCGTGCTGCTGTCCTCATCTAGAGCAGCATCGACATTCGCTTCAACCGCTGAGTCCAGCATCTCGGTCGCCGAATCAGACGTCGGCGTGGAATCTCGTTCGGTTTCGGCATCCGGTGAGCCATGATCAATGGAAGAGTTTGCATCCATGTCGAAGCCGCTGTCATCGGCTTGAGTGCCGGCGTCTTCACTTGATGGACCCATGTCGGATGTGTCAGCGTCCACTAAGCTTGGCCCGCTGTCCTCTGGGTCTAACGACCCTGTATCTCTAGGGATTTGGGCGTCGCTCATCACAGGTTGTGGCTCGGTGGCATCCACATCGAATCGGTTCGGATCGCCGTAATCGAGCGACGCACTACACGCCGATGCAAGGCCAAAAGAAAACAGAAGAAAAACACATCGCATAGTCTGAGTTTAGCAGTCTCAATGATTCAACAAAACCCAAACCTGCGTTTGACAGGCATTCAACTACCTGGGCCGACCACACTCTCGACCAAGCGGACATGGCGATCCCACTCGTGCCGAGAGCCTTGCACGATTCGAACGGTGAAGTAACCTTGTGATGGAGCGGTTGCGGGCACATTGATGGATGCCCGGTAGATTCGAGCGTCATCGTCATAGCTCAACGGGACCGGATCGTAAGTCAGTCCGGGCAGATAAGCCGACAGTGTTTGTCCAGGTAGACCAGGAACCTGCACGGTCACTGTGCTCCCAGGCGTGGCACTCTCGCTAACGACGGCGTTTACAGTGTTTGTGTTTGGCTGAGCGAACGTGATTCGAGTCACCAGGCCCAATAGCACAGCGACGATGGAGACCAATAACAATGTAGAGGCCGGCTCGGCGAGTCTGTGTGTCTGAACCATTGTGCGGTGTATTTTTTGAAATGTCTGGAACATTTAGTTTTCCCACGAGTGTGCGTTTACGCAACAGCAGAGTGCATACCTCGTGCCAAAATCAAAACGGGCTTCTCAGGCTGGTTTCATTCTTTTGGCAAACTCTTTTTGATTGAATTTGTATCACTATAATACAAATTACAGCTTTTTCTTTGTTCTTAATACCGATGAGAAGTGCTCGTGAATATTATCCGGGGTTACGGTATCGGGGAGCCAGGATAGGTTTGGGTAAGTGGTCGATAGATGTTTCCACCTTGCCGGTTGATTCGAAAAATCATGCGACAGAACAACAGGAATCCTCGTGTGACCCATGACAGAGATGTGATTTAGAATGAACAGGCCCTGATTTTTTTCGAGAAATTGCCAGGCTCTCTCAGTGTCACCACCAAATTTTGCGGTTTGCTGCCCATGGTCGCCTAACAAAAGATGACGGGGGGTGCGGTCGAATCGCATATCCAGATAGATCAACTGAGCGACACCTTGTTCTAGGAAAGTTAATGCCGTCCGGCCGTCGTGAGCTTGAAGATATTTGTAGCCTGATATGAATCGGCTGAGGACATTTAGATATTCGTTGCCGTCTTCAATGACGAGTACGGTCGGTTCACTCATAAGCGCCAGGTTTCCTCTGCTGTCTCTTGGCATGGTAGCGAGATCACCACAGCCTTTGTCCAGGGTCCATCGAGTTGAGTAACCCTCACGGATCCATCATATTTTGAAACCAGCGAAGCCATCAAACCCAGGCCCGATTCGATGGCCTGCTGGTGGATCAGATCATCTGTGATCATGCTTGGACTTTGGTCCTTGATGATAAAATTCGTCGACGATTCTCCCGTAATTGGATCCAAAGTTTGGTCGATGCCTAAGCCGACAACAATCGTCTGACTGACATCCAGTTGGTGGGTCGCTTGAATCGCATTGCGAATTGGATTTCTCAACATGTCCTCAAAGTCTTGACGAGCCACTGGTAGATCGATGGGCAGAACATGCTCGGCAATTTGGATGTCCAAGTCGTCAATATCTAAGTCGATCAGTGACCGTTCGTTGCGTACGCTATCGAAGATCTTCAGGCACAGCTCTTCTGTGACGTTGAGTCCGCGAAGGGACTTCAACAATTTGACCAGTTCGCGATAACCATCTCCATTGATGCGGTCGGTCGCTTTTCGCAAGCTGCGCTTGAATGTTCGACTTGCTCGGCCACTGCGTTCGGCACGATAGAACTCCGACTCCATTTGAGCCAGAAGCCCAAACCCGTCGAGCACTGAACTAAACGCACTGTCCTTGTGCTTCAGGTTAAGGGTATATCGATGGCTCTGTGCGATGTATTCGAGTTGACGAACATAGGAATCCAGTCGGTCTTTCGCTCCACGGGAGCCGCTGGCGAGATCGCCCAAAAGCGCATGGCGACACCAGCGGGCCGAATCCGATATGTCGTCACCGGAGTCGATATTAGCGAGGAGACCTTGGAGAGCCGTGGTGTTATGTTTTAATACCTCGTGCCGCACCGCTGACAAGATCCGGTGCACATCACCCTGAGCGGATGGCGTCTTCGCCAAGAATCCAACCAAGCTCTTTCCACGAAAGCGTCTCCGCAACAGCATCAGAAGCCAGCCGATGAAGGGTCCAACGATGCCGGCCGCTAAGATAGAGACTGTCGTCAGCCGTTTCCTAACTCTGACCAGGAGCGCGGACAAGGGCTCAGCATAATCTTTGTAGCGGGATTGGCTCAACCCATCGAGCCCAAGGCGCTGCTTCTCGAGACCGGATTTTTGTAAGTGGCTAAGGTGCCAGTAGGTCGTCCACAAATACGGCGCATCAAGAATGTCCGATAGCCAGTCCGGTAGTTCAGGTCGGTTCTGCACATTCAGTTCGAGTCGGACAAGATCCAGGTCAGATTGGAGGCTGGCGCATGCACTGAACTCTCTCAGAATCCCAATTGCTGTCATCGGTCGTCCCGCTCGTTCATGAATCTCAATCAAAAGAGATTGGCCTTGGCAATAGCTGGTCAAATCCCGCCGCTCTACGCGGTTCAATGCAGCGATTGCTCGTCTCATGGTTTGGTTAAACAGCCGAAGTCGGTCGGCTCGCTCATATTTCAAGGCACGTCGCCAATAACTCTGTCCGATGAGCAACCAGATTTTTGGTGTACGTTCGCTGACTGGGATCTTACGCGCTTCCTTTACGGCCTTCTCAAATTGGTCAGTCTGATAGTAGGCCCTTGCGCCTGCAAAAACCCTATCAGCCCTCGTCTCAAGCTTTCTTTTGGACGGCTCAGCCAACCCTTCTAACTTTTTCCGCTGTTCCTGCAGGGCCGGTTCTAATGGATGGTCCTCTAAAACCATATCGAGGGCACGGTTCGCCTGAAGCAATGCGTCACTAAACCAGCCAGCGCGTTCTAAGGTTTGGCTTTGGCGAAGGTGCAGCTTGGCATTGGTCGGTGTTATTCGAAGAACCCGCGCGAAGTACGTTGAGGCGGCTTTCCAACGTTTTTGTGCCTCGTAGAATTCGGCCAAGGCAAATAAGTTATCACGGTCGGTTGGATCCAGTGCAACTGCTCGGAGGTAGGCTTTTTCGGCTTGTTTGATTTGGGCTACACTCTGGTGTGCATTTCCGAGGAGGCGCTGTATTTGAGGGACTAGAGGGCGACGCTGAGCAAGGTCTTCAAGCACGGTAATCGCTTTCTTTATGGATTCCTGATCTTTTGCTCTAGCCAGAAGCTCTCTGCCATTGTCCAGCTGCCCCTGATCAGCCTTGTTGAGATTGGTCGGCTTACCGATAAGGCCCATCTCTCTGACCGATTGCTGATGCTCTAGTTCTGCGATTGCCTTCTTTGCCTGTCGCACGAGTTTGGGCGTCCGAAGAACCTGCTTATACCACCGTAGAGCATTCGCCTCCTGGTGAATCTCACGATAATAGGTGCCCAGTTTGAGAGCCAATTCGTCGAGGTCTCGGATCACGCCCAAGCTTGCGAGCTCATTGTAAACGCGATTGACGTCTTTGTGAGCACGGGCGCGCATGGCCCACTCAATCTCTCTTTTCAAAAACGATTCAAGTTCCTCATCTAGGGTCTTAATGGTTTGGTTTATTTCGATGAGCCGTGCATTTTTTCGCGTCCGCTTTAGGCGCTCTTTTTCCATGCTGAGGTGGATTAATCGTTCCTTGATATCGGCGATAGTCGACTGCACTAATCGCTGGGCCTGGTCCAGATCCCGCTGCGGTGGATTCTCGGTGAGCAACAGGTCGACCAGAGCACCGGCTACACCTAAGTCATTGGGTTTGAGCTCTCGAGCCCGCTGGTATTGTTTGATGGCATTTTCAGGCGGGCCCATTATTTTGTAATAGTCGGCTAGATTGATGACGACGCCGAACTGATTTGGGCTCAATCGGACGGCCGCTTTCAGTTTGGCTAATGCCGACCTGGTTTGCCCCGCTTCAAATGACTCGATAGCATCGATGCACAGTCGTCTTGCTCGTTCTGATGGCGGCGGTGGGGCTGCGTCTATAATAAGTACGTCCGCCGCGTCAGTTACGCCGCCATCGGCAGGACTTCCCTCGTCTAGTCGGGCGGTTGACCCATCAACGACGTCGTTGACGGATGCATCCAAATCGTCAGCGTATGCCGGCGAGATTAAGATGACACTGAGAAGGCTGAGGGATACGATCTTCATCGCCGGCGCAAATCTCGCAGGCTCAAACCCAATTGATTGAGCCTCAGCCTAATGGCGCGTGAACGGGCCGGATCACCAAGAAGCCTGTCTGCCATTGCGTCTAGACTGCCGTTTGTTTGGTCGAACAATTGCTCAAAATACTGACGTTCAATATCCACAGAAACAGCATTGAGGCTTTGGCCGGGCTTTAATTTTATAGCGAAGACATCAGGATCTCGCTTCGCCGCTTTATCATCGGACAGAGCAGGCTCTAGCCCACCGGCGAGGAGTTGGTTGACAAGCCCTGAGTCCACTTGCAATCTCCGTGAACTCAGACTGAGCCCACTCTCCAGCGCATCGACAGCGCCGACGATACTAAAGGTGACGAGATTATGGAGAACCATCGATAGCTCGCGAATGTTGCCTGACCATTTATGTCGCTGCAACCGCCGCCAACTCGGGGCCGGTAGAACCAATCGAATGCCCGCCTCCTTTGCCGCTTTGTCATCTGGAAGCGATAGTTGAACCGGTGAATCTTCCGGGAGCCCCAAGGACCGATTGAGCTGTACACGAAATGGGAAAACATCTGGCTCAAACCCGGCTCGTTCCGTCAGTCTACGCGCTAGAAATGGAAGGTCGGATACTCGGTCTCGCAAGGGCGGTAGGACGACCCGCGTTGCCGGCGATAATCTCATGTAAAGGTCCGAGCGGAATCGGCCATCACGGACGGCACTACCCAGATCTTCGTTACTGGCTACAATCACTTTAACATCCACCGGAATATCCCGATTGGACCCGAGGGGTTGTACAACTTGGTTTTGCAGAACGGTGAGAAGCTGTTTTTGTGTTTCCAATGGAATGTTTTGAATTTCGTCGATAAAAACCGTTCCACCCGCGGCGATTTCAAAGACGCCTTTTCGGTCGCTTACTGCGCCGGTGTAGGCCCCTTTCACGGCACCGAATAAGTGAGCCGAGATCAAATTGCTCGGCAGGGTTGATAGGTCAACGGTCACAAAACGTCCGGTGCGTCCACTCCGTTCGTGGATGTAGTGTTCCGCCAAATAGCTTTTGCCTGTCCCAGTCTCACCTTCCAAAACGATAGGCAAGCGGCCTCGGGCCAGGATTGCCATTCGGCGTCTTAGGGCTCGAAAAGCTTGGTCACGGCCCCAAAAAATGCCGTTTTCTTCTGGCAGTCTCTCAGCATCAACCAGTGCTTCGTGAATTCTAATTCGTAAGCTGTCGAGATCGTCGCCATTTAGCATGTAAGTCAATGATAGGGACTGCAATTCGACCGCTATTTCAGCGACGGATAAATCGGCCAGAGAGGTCAGTACAACAACCGGCAGATGTCCAAATTCAGCCTTTAATCGGCGCAAGATTGCGATACCCTGATATCGTCTTTGGCGACGTAGACTTGTTGCCTCGGGCAATGGCAATAGACGGTCTTCACTCACATCAAACCGCATATCGAGTAGCACCAAGTCAACGTGCTGCTGGCTCGTGTTCAAATAGTCGATGGCTTCGATGCCATCCGCAGCACGTGACCGATCGGCGGTGACTTGGACCAGTTCGTACTCAGGCATATGTTGCGCGATGGTGTTTGCGTAATGGACCCCATCATCGACCAAAAATAGACGCGGTTTTTCAGCCATTAATCTGGTCCCTTAATCGCCGGATCGCGGCCGAAACCGCCTTGATATCGTCTGTGACTTGCTTGCGTGAGATGAACAGAGTTGGCTTTCCCAGGTGTGCACCCCACGCGAGTGCTGCTTCCACAGCGTCATGCATGGGTTGCCAACAGTCATTTTTGTCGAACGCATTCCCAGCTTCATTCAGAAAATTCGCCCAGATCGATTTCGCTGACTGAGAGCCTTGTGCGCCGACTCTGGTCTGATTCAAAGCGTGTTCAACGGCATCCTGAAACATGGGGCCATCAGGCTCTGACGGAAGCATATTGAGGGGGAACGCGATGTATTTTCCGAGGTCGTGAAGTAGGTCATCCAGGAGCTCGATTTGCTCGGCTTTGTTCATCATGGATCCACTTTTTTTTCGTTCATCAGGCGATCGGGAAATGCATGGATGAAAGTCCGTTCTTGGCCAAGAGTGTTGTTGACATGCCGAGAGCCCGAGTGACTGTCTTTAGCTGTCATGGGTCCATCCGCGTTCATCTTTAGCTGACGACATAACGTCGTCTAACGCTGCTCGTAACTCCCCACATAACTGCTCAGCGTTGGCGATGGGGCCATCGATCGTAATCTCAGCATAGAGTGAAAGACCCGCCAACACAGCCTCTGCTGTCCGGCTGCTATCGGATTCGTGATCACAGAAAAGACGATGTACACCCTGAGCTGCCATTAAGTAGACTTGCAGGGCCCATTGAAATGCGTCCCGCTCAAAGAGATCATCACCGTGAGTGAATGAGAGTTTAATCACTTCGACGACGAGAGCGGCAGTGGCTGGGCGGCCCGATGAGATGATGTTTTCGATGAGAGCATCAATGTTTTGCAGAGCGTACGATGTTTCTAACCCCAACAACAAATGGACATAGCAATCAGAAAAAATTTCTATGGATTCGGCGTGTTCCAGGTCCGGTGCGTTGGCTCGTTTGGCGGCATCTTCGAGAATGTCAACGATCGATGCGATTACATCGATGCCGTATTCGTCCACGTCTGATGATTCGATAAGATCGACCAACATTTGGTTGGATGTTGAATAAAGCCCCAGACACGATACCAATTGCGATGCTTGCTGCAAGGACTCCGCGAGTTCTTGTGCCGTCTCCAAGATGGTTTCAACACGGTTGAGAATATCGCGGTTAGAACTGGCCTCAACGGCCCGCTCTAAGGTGGCAACGACAGCCTGGGTCAGCTCCGTATTGTCGACATCGCTCATCTCCGAGTCGGTCAGTGGATGTGTCAAAAAAATGAGCTTGTTGATCACGGTCGCAATCCATTGCGCTGGAGATGGTTCGGTTTGATACGCGTCTTCGAGGGGAATGATGATGGTTCGATCTTTAATTGCCTGCAGGCAAACATCGGCCGGCAGCTCGATTAAGCTGAGCAAGACCTGACATGGTCGGTAGGTCTGACCTCGGCCCACGTCTGCTCCTGGACGCGCGAGGAATTGCTCGAGCGTAGACGCTTCGTCTTCGGTTGCATCGTCATGCAGAATGTAGCAGAGAAAACTCATATCCGAGCGTTTTTCGCATGCTTTTGCTGTAAACAAAAGTGTAAACGAAACAAACAGTTGCCTGAGTCCTTAACGGCTTTCGGTTTCATCCCCTATGTGGGTTTGGTCTGATGCTTTTTTACCTGTTCTAATTCGAGACTGAGTTGTTGAAGCCGGTTGAGATCAATGTCTAATTGCGCAAAGCGGATCTGTTCATGGCAATCCCGTATGCGCTCGGCCAGTTCCATTCCAGGAGACACAGTTGGGTCTACGCGCTCAATGAATTCCCTTAGGGTCTCATGAGGCTCCTTGACCACACCTTGGCTCGCATAGGTTTGCAAGAGTTCATCTACGAGGGTCAGAATCATACGGATTTCGGGTGGGGGACTGTCCAGATCGAGGGTTGTGGACGCGCGCCTCCGTCCCACCAGAATGAAGAGTATAGTAAACAAGATCAGGCATACAACGGCAAATTGGACCAGGTGTGACCGTCTACGCTGAGACAGTTCTGTCTTGTCTGTTAACGCGGTGCTCAGTGCCGTCCATGCATCTCGAACACTCATGATCGCGCTGGCTTGTTGCTCAATGTCGTATTCGATGACATGTTTGTACCACCGCATGCGGAACGCATCGGCATAGGCTCTAAAGCGGTCGAGCAGCGTCAGTGTAGTCGACCTTGCCGCCGAGGGTGGGGTCGGGTCAAAACGATGCCAAAGGGTTGCTGGTTGGCACCGCACGCCGGTGCAGTTTTCGGCTGGAACGGCCAATTCGACCCAGGAATGCGCATCGCCTTGAGAGACCGCCAAATAGTTGCCGAATGGGTTCCACTTGCCACCCTGAAAACCGTTTACTAATCTCGCTTCCAGCCCGCCAGCGCGGAGCAAAATGGTCATGGCTGTTGCAAAGTATTCGCAATGCCCACTCTTTTGCTCGAACAAAAAGTCATCCAGCGGCGACAGGGCTTCGTTGCGCTTTAAGTCCAAGGTATATGTCAGGTTGTTCTCCAGGTAGGACTCCACGGCAGCAGCTGCTTCGAAAAGAGTTTGCTCGGGCTTTACCAATTGATTTGCGAGTGCACGGATGGCAGGTGAAAGGTTGGTTGGTAATTGGCGATAACGCCGCTGCTCTGACTTTAGGTCGCGTACATGACGGACCTTGAGCTGTCTCATCTTTGCTGTCGGCTGGCGGGTTTCGCTGCTCACCGAATATTTGAAGGCAACTTCGTCAAGTTGTTCGTAAAACAGGTCGCCATCGGCGTCTTGTTGGATTGCACGGTATCTGTGTAAAGCGGCAATTTCCGGTCGCTCCGGGAGTTTAATACTGAGAATGTCGCTCAGGCCAAAAAGGACCCGTTGCGCCATGGGGTCCAAGTAGATTTTCTGGGTTGTTCGCCGCGTCGAGTCGAGCTGAGGTCGCCGCACGTAAACCGTGTCGACATAGCGCGGTAAAGACCGCTTATCGCGGACACGGGACTTGGACCAAGAACGACCGTCATAATGGTCGAAACTGATCCCACGCCAGTAAAGAGTTTCTGTTGTCTCTGGTGCCCCTTTCTCGAATTCAATTCGCATAACCACCGTTGGGTTGTCTTTGATGAGACCGAATTGGCCCAAGTCGACGCTGTCGCTAAAGCCTGCCACGGTTTGGCCGGCGCGATTTTGTTGAAACAGACGAAATCCGAGTCGTGGAAAGATGAAGAAAAAGGTCCCAGCGATGAGAAAAACCAAGATGGCCAAGCCGGACGTAACCAAGAGAAATCGACCACCGATTAACCGCTTTGAATTGAGCATTCTCTCCACGGCAACCGGCCTTGCATCCAGCGAATGCCCGTACTTGAGAAGCAGGTTGTCTTGCATCTCTCGACGGAGATGGAACAGGATGAGCGTCCATGTTACCGCCACCACATAAACGAAAAACAAGAGTCCAAAAGATGGGTCTGTATTGACTGTCGTTGCCGCAATCATCTGCAAGAGACTGACGATGTAGAGCTGCTGGTAATCTTGATTTGAACTTCGGTTAAACAGTTTGTTGATACCCAAAAATAAAATGAAGTCCATTGCGTTCATCAGGACGCCGCCACCAGCGACAATCTCCATGACCACCTTGATGAGCATGAGAATCGTCGCCAGATTCCAAAGGAAATTGAGGCGTTTAACTGGAAATTTGGTCGGCTCCCAGAACCAGCTTAAACATGTCATTAAGACCAGCACACTGATGGTCGCAGCAGACCACTCGCCCGGCCAGAGTAACGCCGCCATACTGGTCAGAATGAGCAGATAAGTACTGCTCTTGTGCACAATTCGAAATCGGAGCTTCATGGTGTTATGACAATGGTGTCGTTGAGTGTCGGTAACATTGCCAAGGCACCTCGTTCGCTGATCAAGTAGGCGAAATCTTCTTGACCAGACATTTGGATCTTATGGTTTGCCGGGACAGTCTTGAACTGGATCAACGCCAGCCCTCGTAAACACGCCTCAAGACCAGACCCATCTGCATGGACAGTCCACTTTTGATGGGGGGTGACCAAAGTCATATCCATTTGCGCCTGAGCAGACGACACCACCAAAGAGGCCGCAATTTCGACGCAGGCCTCCATAGATTGTGCCGTGTCATTCGAGGGATTGGTCTGTGTATCCATCTCGAAAAACGTATCGTTTAAAAAGATCCGCCGTCGGGTGTTTTTTTCTTCAGTGAATTCTTTCAGAACCAATCTGTCTGTGGAGGCGGACCGCGTCCAATGAATGTTTTTGGCATTCTGCCCTTCTTGATATTCATTGAGGCCAAAGAAGTCTTGCCCGTGGCCTCGCAATGGACTGGTCAGCTGCCCAGCGAGCTGGCTTGGCATCGCCGTTGGAATGTCAATTGAACGTAGGGCAGGGTAGACCAGGACAGTGGTGGGAGCCGTTTCGCGGATGGCTTTTTGTTTGATGAAAAAAGAAAAGGGGAAGCGCGTCACCAGCGACAGGTCGCTAAACGTGTATAACCCGCGACGAGCGAATTCGGCACGATAACTCGTCGACTGCTGGCTATTCGGTTTTAGTTTCAGGAAAAAACACCGTTTCGCACGTCCGTCCCTATCCAATTGGTCGTCGACTTGAACACTAAAGGATGGGATGTGCTTTTTCGCATTTCGAAGTACGACCGAGACAAGGACAGCCTGCTTCGCAAAGATATGTTCGGGAAAACGTCTGGAGATCTTCAGTTTTGATAAGGTGATTTCAGAAAGAACCCCACTGATGATGATGAGCGATAGAAGCATGCCTAGAAACAGATAGAGCAGGTTGTTTCCAGTGTTGATTGCCGCAAGGCCTACGCCGATTGTAATGCCAACCACATACTTGCCTTCACGGGTGAATTTGAGTCGGGGCGGGCGACGCCGACCCCGGTTCTTGATTGCAAATCGTACGCCGCTGAACAGGCTAAGCAAGGCGAGGTATAAAAGACCATAAACAGGGGTCAACAAAACGGAGGTGAGCAACAGGATACAGACATGCATCCCGGCCACAAGCAGCATTCGAGACTGCCGAACAGTCTTGTTTGATGGGTTCATTTTTTGGCCGGGCGGCTTTAATTCACTCATTGTACAGGAGTGTACACGGTTCCGGCCTTCAAAGGGATGCCTTCGGCGCACACCCGCACAAGCGGTCGGCTTTGCTGGGCAGGTTTGGCTACGAATAAAGGTTGTGATGCAATTCGACTGTCCACCGACGGTGCGATGTCGAATCTAGATTGGACGGGTTGATTCAGTCGGCGTCGACGGTGAGGCTGGTACGGTGGGTCCAGTTAGACCTTAAATTACCAGCTCGCTTTTACCACGCCTGGCAGAGTCCCTTTGAGAGCTTCTTCGCGGAGCGCGATTCGTGACAGCCCGAACTTGCGGTAGTATGCACGGGGCCGGCCGGTCAGAAAACAGCGATTTTTGAACCGTGTTGCGCTTGCGTCGCGAGGCATCTTTGAAATTGCAGTCTGGGCGTCGTACTTCTCTTCGAAGGAGGCATTGGGATCCTTGATCACCGCCACCAGCTCAGCTCTGCGGGCTGCATACTTTTCGACGAGTTTCTTGCGCTTCAGATTCTTTGCGATCTTACTCTTCTTGGCCATGAGACCTTTTCTCCAAAAAACGATAAGAATAACCGTGTTACCCAATTGGGTCGGCGGACGTTGCCAGAAAGCCCAGCGAATTGCAACAATTTGTTGGTAAATCGAACCAGTTGTCGCAGAATATTCATTGAGGGCGCGTAAAACTTGTACTGCCATCGCACTCGAATCCGCAAGTCCTGTTTGGAACAGGAGTGAGCAAATTCGAGCGTTGTCGGCTGTTTAACATTGGGGAACCACCATTTGGAAGACCGTCACGAGAAGGCTATTGACCTGTCTATTGGTTGGTTCTTGTGTTGCTTTAACGGTCTTGTACTTTGGCTATAGGCATTTCAGTCGAGGGCTTCCCGACCTCGATGCATTGACGGATTTCTCGCCGCCTTCAACGACCTTCTTTATCTCGTCCGACGGCCGGATCGTGGGGAGCCAGGCGGATGAAGAGCGGGAGCCGATTGAACTCGCAGACGTACCAGATTCGCTCATTCTTGCGTTCCTCGCTGCAGAAGATCGCCGTTTCTTTCGCCACAGCGGAGTCGACCTGCTCGCAACAGGCAGGGCTCTTGTCAGCAATTTACTTCGCTCGGGCCGGCGGATCGGAGCCTCCACTGTAACCCAGCAACTATGCAAAACCATCGTGGGTCGTGACCGAACGTACAAAAGAAAAATTAGAGAGGCCATCTGCGCGGTGCGTCTTGAATCCAAATTGTCGAAGGCAGACATCTTGGCCCGTTACTTAAATCATGTCTACTTGGGGCACGGAGCGTATGGTGTGGCAGCCGCCAGCCGGATCTACTTCGATAAGCGGCCGCATCAACTCACTCTTGGCGAGTCAGCTATGTTGGCTGGGCTGCCGCCACAGCCAAGCCGTGTCAACCCCGTGAAAAACTTCAATGCGAGCCGGAAACGGCAACGGTATGTCCTCAACGCGCTGGTCTCCGAGGGGGTGATTTCTCGGTCACGCGCAGACCAGGCCTATGCTGACTTCAGAATGCCTGTTCGGTCGTCCAAGCCAGTGTCGTGGACGCCCTACTACCTGAGCCGTGCTCGACGGGCTCTGGACGGTCGCCTAAATGATTTGGGGGCTGGAGGATATCGCATCCATCTGGGCGTCGATTTGGAGCATCAAAGATTGGCTCAAGAGGCTGTGTGGACGGGGGCAGAAGCATTGGGACAGCGGCAGGGCTATACCGGCCCCATCGCCCATTTCGTAGGGGCCAAAGCCGATGGTCTCGAAACCCGTTTAAAGAAGATTAATCGTCCGACAACTGACGCACGCCCAAGACATTTTTCGGTTGGGCTTGTCAAAGCGGTTGATCGTGACCAAATCCGTGTATCAACAGGATATGAAAATGTTTCGCTAAACATCAAAGAAATGGGCTGGACCAAGCCCTACAAGCTGGACGCAAGACACAATCGGGGCTCGGCCAAATCGCTTCTTGCGACCTTTCGCCCTGGAGATGTCATCGTGTTGAGTGGCCCTAAAAACGGGGCGTTTAGGTTGGTTCAGTTTCCGCCCGTCGAGGCAGCCTTCATGGCCCTAGATAATCATACTCGCCAGCTAACAGCGGCTGTGGGTGGGCTCGATTATGCGATGAGCCAATTCGACCGCAGCGAGCAGGCCTGTCGAAGTCCCGGGTCCACTTTCAAACCTATCGTCTATGCGCAGGCCCTCGAACAAGGCATGTCCTTGGCCACAGTCTTTGATGATACGCCGCTGACCTTGTTCGACCGAAAGCAGGCCCGCTATTGGAAGCCCAGAAACCCCGATGGGCGGTTTGCGGGATCGATGATCATGATGGACGCAATCCAGAGGTCTGCTAATATTCCGGCCATCAGAGCACTTCGACGGGTTGGTGCGCGACGGGTGGCCGAAATGGCCTCACAACTTGGTGTTCGAGAAGAACTCTATGTCGATGACAGTCTGGCTCTGGGTGGGTCATGCACGTCCTTGGCGAGTCTGTTACGCGTTTATTCCGCATTCGCTCTGGGTGGGGATGCAGAGCGCACGATAGCCGTCGAGCGTGTCATTGATCGCGATGGGCAGATTCGCTTCGATCAGACATCGCCCTTAGCTCAGATGGCCCCGCCGCGTTACCGTATCGATGGCATGTTACGTCTCGCGGTTGCCAAACCAGAAAAGCCCCTATCTGAAACAACCGGTTATTTGCTTCAGCAGGCACTGCAGCGGGTGGTTCGATCCGGTACGGGTCGCGCGGCGCGGATCGGCTCATTGCCTCTCGCAGGCAAAACGGGGACAACAGATAAATTTGACGCCTGGTTCGCTGGTTTTTCTCACCGCTATACGGCCCTCGCATGGATTGGTGCCGATAAGAATGAACGGCCACTGGGGTCTGGTGAAACAGGGGGTCGGGTGGCAGCACCAATCTGGAGAACCTGGATGGCATCGGTGCATAACGGCGATGATGAGACGCCCTTATTGGCTCGCCGACCAGCGCAAATCATTGACCGTCGAGTTGATTTACGAACCGGTCTTTTGACTCGGCGACGGCACCAAAGCTTGAAACTGAGCTTCAAGAAGGGTACGGAACCTACGACGAAAGATGTGCGCCCCGTCTTCATGGGTAACGGCAGCATCGAAGCGATTGAAGGGCAGTTCTAATGCTTCCAGGTGGAATCGGTTTTTGGGAAATCATGATCATCTTGGTGGTTGTGTTGTTGGTTATGGGGCCAGCAAAGATTCCTGAAGTTGCGAGGACGTTGGGCAAAGGCATCCGAGCGGCGCGGCGCGCTGGACAAGAGATCCGTGATGCAATTGACCCGGACGAGTATCGACGTCAGTTTCGTGCGTGGGAGATGAATCATCACATCGATGATGGAGAGCTCGAGACCGATTCGTCTGATCCTGACCTCAGTAGCCCAGAGACAACTGCATCAACGAGGCCGCCAACACCGTCTGGCGTCCATGGAACCGTGTCCAGATCCGATGACTACGGTTACTCCCTCTCGGACCCGGCAGTAGATGCCGATACCGACGCAAACACCCAAGCGAAGTTAGAGACGTCGGATGCCACGCATACGGAGTCAGATGTGCCTCGCCAGCCCGGCCCGATGACACGAGATGACAATGGCGCGTGAACAGTCGGAACTAGACGCCAGCCGAGCACCGTTCCTTGACCATCTCGGAGAACTACGGATTCGCATTTGGTGGGCAGTGGTTGCTGTCTTCGTGTGCGCATGCGCCTGCTTTGTTTTCTCAGATTTTCTGGGTGCCGTCATCATGGAGCCCATCATTGTTGCCCTGAAAGCCCATGGACAGCAGCCGACCTTAGCCTCGCGTACTGTACAAGGTGGCTTCTTGTTCAGCTTCAAGGTGGCCATCATTTTTGGCGTTTTTTGTGCGATACCGGTGGTGCTCTACCAATTATGGCAATTCATCGCACCAGGTCTCTACAAGCATGAACGGCGTTTTGCCCTGCCTTTCGTTGTGTTGTCGACGCTTTGTTTTGCGGGTGGTGGTTTTTTTGCTTACTATTTCGTGTTACCCGCGGTGTTTGATTTCCTCATCGGCTACTCAGTTGATATGGGGCAAAGCAACCTCAAGCTCGACATCACAATCGAAGACTCACTTGGGTTCACAACAAAGCTCTTGTTGGCGTTCGGCATTGTGTTCGAACTGCCGGTTGCCGTCGCGTTCTTATCCTGGATCGGGATGGTCACACACGTGGGACTCATGGTCTTTTGGCGTTGGGCCGTGGTCATCGCGTTCATTCTAGGGGCCGCATTAACGCCACCAGATCTGGTCAGTCAGTTGTTTTTAGCAGTGCCCCTGGTGACCTTGTACGGCATTAGCATCGGCATCGCCTACGTGATTACCAAACGACGCGAGGGGGGAGATGGTGATGAAGGCGGAGATGACGATGGGGGACCGAATGGACACGCTGGGCCTGGGGATGGAAGCAACGACCCATCCGGCGGCGCGGCACTCGGACTGGAGAATCAGAATGCAGACAGTGCACAGCTAGACGAAGCCTTTCGGCAGCATTGGCGTCTGGATGAACCTGAAGACGAACATGAGCGGAAGACCCAGGATGGACCGGCTGGGGAGATTTCAGAGGCGGTGCCCTCCGCTCAACCGAACTTTGTTGACGCGGCGGATGATGACCTCGATTTGAGTCCTGAAAACACGATTGTGCCAGACGCTGAACTGGGTGAGCCGACGAATGAGCTAACCCCTGCGGATAGACAAAAAGACCCGGCCAATCAGGAGACCGCCGCACATGACGCGGCCGCCCCGCAGAAAGCGACCGAAAAGGATGCGTCTGACGTGGACGAAGGGGCTGGTCCGAAATTGACACAGACAGCGGAATTTGCAGCACGACAGCTCAATATGCCCTTCGGCGATGAAGACCAGCCCGAAGGGCAATCCAAACCGGACGACGAGTCGAATCGTCGAGAGATCGAGTAGGCGCCGGTGGCCAGGCAGATCAATATTGAGATTCACCCAGACCACGCCGATGATAAAGGAATTCGCGCTGCAATTGCTCGCTCGCTCAAGGTATCGGAGGACGAGATTGTTGGGTTTGTCCAAGACCGACGGTCCATCGACGCACGGAATCGACGTGTACGACTCAAGCTCCGGCTCGACGTCTACCTGACTGGTGAAACCATCCCATCTCATGATGCGACGCTCGTAGAGTTGCCCAAACTCAAAGGCCCACCGCAAGTGATTGTGATCGGTGCTGGACCCGCTGGCTTATTTGCAGCCTGGGGTCTTGCTCGAGCTGGCATCAAAGCGATCATTTTTGAACGGGGTGGTGATGTGCGTGCGCGACGACCCGCCTTAGCGGCACTCAATCGAAATGGCACCCTCGATGCGGAAAACAATTATTGTTTCGGCGAAGGGGGTGCAGGCACATTCAGTGATGGAAAACTCTATACACGGGTCAAGAAGGGACCGACTCGGACCGTCTTGGAGTTGCTCGTTGGATGTGGCGCTCCCGAGCGTATTTTGGTCGACACGCGCCCGCATATCGGAACCAACCGTCTACCGAAGGTCGTCCAGGCACTTCGTGAGTATTTGATCGAAGCCGGCGTCCAGTTCGAGTTCAATTCACGCGTGGATGGGTTGGTACGCAACGGGCGCAGGCTCACTGGGGTTCGCCTCGGCGATGGGCGGTCAGTGTTGGCGCCTGCTACTGTTCTGGCGACGGGTCATTCAGCACGTGACATATACCTGATGTTGGAGCGAGAGCAGGTCGTCATTGAGGCTAAGCCCTATGCCCTTGGCGTGCGAATCGAACATCCACAAGACGTCATCGACAAAATTCAATACGGTGCTCTTGCTGGGCACCAACAGCTTGGTGCTGCGCCCTATTCGCTCAAGCGGACGGTCGACGAGATCGGCGTCTACAGTTTTTGTATGTGTCCAGGTGGTTTCATTGTTCCGGCGACAACCCAAGATGGCCATCTTGTGGTCAATGGCATGTCGCCCTCTAAACGAAACTCAAAATTCGCAAACTCTGGGTTTGTGGTCACCGTAGACGAAGCCGTTTATGGGCCTGGTCCGTTGGCGGGCCTCGAGTATCAAAGTAAGATCGAGCGTGCTGCATTCCAGGCTGGGGCAGGGGCCTATCAGGCACCCGCCCAGCGCTTAGTCGATTTTGTCGAGAATAGGGTGTCAGCAGACTTGCCGGAGTGCAGCTACCGTCCAGGCCTTCGATCGGCTGACCTTCGAGCTGTGCTGCCCCCTCGAATTGCCGATCCGATGGGAGACGCGCTTCGGTTCTTCGGTTCCCAGCGGATGCGGGGTTATCTGTCGCCCGATGCCGTTATGGTTGGTGTCGAATCTCGGAGCAGTGCGCCGGTCCGAATTCCTCGCGAACCAGAGTCATTGGAAAGTTCATCAACTCCGGGTCTTTACCCCTGTGGTGAAGGGGCCGGCTACGCGGGTGGCATCGTAAGTGCCGCACTCGACGGCATGAAGGTGGCCAGTGCCATCCACCGCGAGTTGGGTTAATCCTTATCTTGCGTCCAATGCATGCGAGCATCTGCAGACGGGGCTGAACACAGCGCCAAATCGGCAAACGTGATGAAAAGCACAGAAAGTGGTTGACGTACCGGAGACCGTCTAGTACTCTTTCTAGCCCGCACTGATTCAGTGCATTTCTTCGCGATGGCGATAGACGTAATCGGGTCTTCGAAAGAAGGGACGGAACAACGCCGTTTTGTCGTGAGGGACCGGTTCTTTGAAAAGTGAATTGAGCAGTCTGCTTGTAAAGCGGACAACCGTTAATTTAACTGAACGCGTATCTGTACGTAAGTATGGGTGCAAATTTTTGAAGCTATAAGATTAAACTGGAGAGTTTGATCCTGGCTCAG
>JAYZEG010000022.1:0-21208 GCA_036337435.1 Myxococcota bacterium | reverse complement strand
CGTCGGAACCAGTTGGGCTGATGTCGCTGCCGGCTCCTTGACAGCGTTTGCGGGGGGCTCCATGGTGAAGACCTCGATGGTCCCCTGTCCGAGAGCCTTCGTTGTTCTTGATATGGCAGCGGGCTCAGCGGTTGAATCGGAACCCGAGGCCATGTGGTAGGCAACACCGGCAGACGTCATCACAATAAGTGCAACCCAGAGACGACGACTGGGTCGATTCGAGCCATCGGCATTGAGGTCTTTGTCCACCGGGGCCTCGATAACCCCGCGCCAGCCGGATTGGGAACCATCGGACTCGGCTTCCGTCATCGTATCTGACTCTGCTCCAAGGCTTGGGTCGACCAGTGGAGTGTATCCGGTGCTTTCCGTTGTCGTGGTGACAATGCTTGTGTTGTAGTCGGTGGCCTCGCCCCCGCGTTTTCCCGGCACAATTTCGATGGGTTGAGTAGTTTTGACCGCGTCTGCGCCACTCACGTCGACCCAAGCGTCGATGAGGGCACTTTCCAATTGTTTGGTGTCTTTGAAGCGGCCAGCAGGATCCTTATTCATAGCCTTTCGTATAACGGCGTCGAAGGGTGAAAGTTGGAGATGGCTTGGCAATGGTGGGACAGGGTCTCTCAAGTGAGACGCTGCGATTTCAGCCTGATGGCCATTGAAGGGGGTCTGTCCAGAGAGCACCCGATACACTAAGACGCCAAGCGCATAGATGTCTGTCCACGGGCCCAGTTTTCCATTCATGAGCTGCTCTGGAGCCATGTATTTTGGTGTGCCAACCATCAGGCCCGCTTGGGTGAGTGGAGGCATGTCCGATTCACGGCCAGCAGGAGGGAGGGTCTTCGCAATGCCGAAATCGATAAGCACGACCCGATCGGCCCCATGGCTATCGTCGATCATGATGTTTCCGGGTTTTAGATCTCGATGAACAATTTTAACCGCATGAATTGCGCCAACGGCCTCCGCTAACTGCCTTAGAATGGGCAGAGCTCGTTCGATGGGTAGCCCGTTTTTATCCCGGAGTAGCTGCCATAAATTTTGACCGCCAATAAACTCGAGGACCATGTACAGTTTCTCACCGTGAGATCCGTAATCGTAGACGGTGATTACGCTATCGTGGCGAACGTTTGAGAGGGCTTTTGCTTCTCTGAGGAAACGGCTGCGCAGCTCATCATCATGGGCGTCATCTTGGCTTGTCGCACTGATGAGCTTAATCGCAGCGAGCCTGTCCAGTCTCACATGTCTAGCCTTGTAAACACTGCCCATTGCGCCTGAGCCTAGACGATCGAATATCGCATAAGATTGACCGATGATCTGACCGATGAGCGGGTCACCTTTGTGCATGCGACTGCGTCTGACATCGAGGAGCACGCCTCCAGAACAGTCACAGAGAGAGCCGGGCAAGCGATCGCGATAACCTTTTTGGCAGCGACTGCATCGGACGGTCAAATGTTCGGCGGGCTCTGTCATATGGACTAGTCTATAGCCTTAGCGGGCTAAGCCCAAGGGATTCTATGAAATCAACCGCCAACATCCACGGGCAAATGATTTGCTTCTGCACCTGGTGTATAGTCCACTGTAGGTCGGGTTAACACTTAGGGATATTCGAGATGGGTTGGTCTTTACTGAGTCGGATTGCATTTGCCGTGGCCTTTCTTTGCCTCGTCGCGTGTACGAGCGACAATGCTGGCTCGGACGGGCAAACTGTGATCATAAGCGCAGACGCGAGTGTGGAGATCGACGGTTCAATTGCCGTCCGCGACGCGTCGATGGCGGACGTAGAGGGCATGGATGACCCTTCAGCAGACGCAGGCGGAGTTGATGCCTCGGTGCTTACCCCTGATGCGATGTCTTCACGTCAGGATGTCTGCGAGACCCTTGGGTTTGCCAAACGGTCCTTTAATCCAGATGGTGCCGCCACGTTTGAATTTGGTGATGCAGCTGGTGGATTCACCGCAAATACGCTCACCGGATCATGGTCTCTGGCAGACGAGTGGAGCGGTTGTGATTCCTATGTCTTTCTCACCTATTTCCCGGATATCAGGGCGAATTCAGATGGCTCCTTATGGGTAGGAGACGGGCTATGGGCGTCCAGGATCGCCGAGTTGTTCGAGGCAGGGCCTCGAAACGTTCACTATTTTTTCGTTTCTTACGAGGACGACCCCTCGGCCATTGCTGAGCGCATGGAGGCCCAACGCCAGCGCCTGGAGTCCGAGCTTGTCAATCGCCTAGCGGACGAGGCAGATCGGGCCTACTGGCGGTCTCGCTTTCACTTTGTGACTGACCGAGTGACTGTTATTGACGGCAGCGTTGGGGCATTTTTTCGCGATTATATGAGGTTTCTTTTCACCCCATCTAGCGTCGTAGACCTGGGCAATCGGGGCCGAGCGCAGCCGCCGCTTCCTTTCGCGTTTGCGATCGATCGGCACCAAAAGTGGGACTCTGTGGGTAGTTTGAGTCCGGTGGTCGGCCAACCGTCGGTTTGGGGCATGGCCGCCTATGCGGGCCATTTTTTCAATCACAAAGCTGAGCTTGAGACACGGCTTGAGGAGAGTAACGCAACCGTGGTCACGATTCTGGATGACATGGTCACAGCCCGCCATCATGTGAAGACCGTGACGCTTCCGGACGCAGACACAATGGCAAGCTTCGATCGGTTCGAAATCGATATCCAGGTGACATGTCCGCATCGAAACGTTTTTGCCTGCTCCGAGTGGGATCGGAATGCTCGAATTCAATATTGCCTCGATCCCGAGTGTGCAGAGCAGCGAGAAATCGTACGTTGGATCACGCCTTATTGGCGACGTGGACACCGACGGTGGGTGATTGATGCGAGTCCATTTTTGGCCTATTTGAGAACGGGTGGGGCGCACACATTTAAAATCGAGATGGGTCCAACATGGGAGCGCGCTACAGAGCGGGCGGCTCGGTTTGATTTGAGGTTCTCAAGTATCGGGGGGCCGAAGGCGATCGGTGCTCAGCGTTTGTATCGAGGTGGCGGGTTCAACGCAGACTACAACATGAATCACGGCCCAGTTGAGGTGTCGTTGCCACCCGACGCGACGCGGGCGGAGCTGGTTGTGATTTTGAGTGGTCACGGGCAGAACGGCGATGCGAACTGCTCAGAATGGTGTGACCACCGACACGTCTTTTCAGTCAATGGGAATGCGTTAGAGGAAATTCGATCGGAGTTGCAGATTGGGCGTCTACGTGGATGCGCCGAGGAGTCTCGTTCGGGTGTGCCGCCGGGCCAATATGGAAACTGGGCTGTCGCACGGGCTTATTGGTGTCCCGGGTGGCCGGTTGATGCGATGCGATTTGATGTCACCGACCTTCTTAATGGCGATGAGACCCAGCTTGTGACTTACTCGGCAAACATGGCCGGCGGAGACCCGGCTGGAGGCAATATCGATTTGAGTGTCTATATGGTTTGGTATGCCGACTAAGGAACCACGCTTGTGTCAGCCGTACCGAGCGTATGTGTTTTCTCTTCTGCTATTGATGGTTCTTGGCTGTCATGGTGAGCATGAAGGCGACACACTGATCGTTGTTGATGCTTTCGTGGATGCGACCGATGGCGCGGGGCATCTTAATCAAGATACATCGGATTCTCACGTCGGGATGGCTCTGGTCGATATGGCCGTGCTCCAAGATGCTGCAGCACCGCTTGAACTAGGGCAGCCAGAGCTGACCTCTTTGAGCCCGACCCAGCCCGCAGCGATACAAGGAGATTTGGCCTTTGGTTCAGATGGTCGCCTCGGCATGGCTTGGTGTGGGATGGGCGATGACCGGCTGACGGTTTGGTTTTCATCTTTGGATAGTGGGGGCCAAGCCATAGCGGACCCAGTCGCGCTGAGTGCTTGGACGTCGGGCCAAGAGAATGAGCCGGTGATTTGCCCCTTGGCTGCGGGCGGCTTCGCGGTCGCCTGGGCGGCGGATACTGGTGGGGCGCAACCGAATCTGCATGTCCGATATCGGCTCGTATCCAGCGATGGGGTTCCGGAGGGGGTGGAGAGCCGTCGCATTGGCGACGATGCCCTGGGCAACCATTGGCTGCCGTCCATCAGCTGTCACGCAACGGGTGGCTTTGTCGTAGTCGGTGTGTCAGCTGAAGTGAATGGCACCTTCGGTATCTTTCATGCGAGTGTCGACGCCTCGGGCGAATTAATTTCGTTGACGAGAGCGAATGAAGATGAACAAGGGAGTCAGCTTTATCCGAGCGTGGCCGTGGATCGGCGTACGGACAGAAGTCTTGTTGTGTGGGAGCATCATTTTGACGACATGCGCCCGAGTCAGCTGCGGGGGCGCTGGTTTTCATCCGATGGGATGGCCCAAGCCAGTGAGTTCAACATAGGGCCCGTAGACATCGGTCTGGAAAAGCCGGCCGTCGAAGTCGCACCGGACACCGGTGATGCCCTTATTTTGGGGCACATTGCCGCACCACGTCTATTTTTGTATCGACTCGCCGATGGGCAGTCACGTGCTGTCCCGGTGGACCTTGCAGATTCGGACGGTTCTTACCTGGGGGCATTGTCAGCGTATCCAGGCAGTGGCTTTGCTCTTTTGAGGCTCAATGGGCTGCGTGACGATGTAGGCATGATGCTCAGTATCCTGGATGGGACTGGAACGGTGACTCAGATGATTGAATTGGATAGGCAGAATCTGCCCCCGTACACACCGGCGGTCCATTTAGCGGGGGATGGTTTGGCTGCACTTTGGACCGTACGGCTGCCTGAACGGGCTTATGGCATGCGGCTCGCTCGCCTGCTGCGCCGGTAAGTTAGCGCACCGGCTGGGGCCACTTCGAATCATGAAAGGTCTGTACTTCGTCGTGGTGGCCGTCGGGGTCGTTCACAAAAAATTGGGTGATGTCAAAACGCTCGTTGTAGCGGGGAGGGCCATCGGGACTGTACCCTCCGGCGATCAATTGGCTATGAATGACCCTTAAGTCCTCACTGACTAAGGTGAGAATCATGCCGGCGGTCGACCGAGATTCGGTGCAATTACAAAGCCCCAGAAAGGCCGCATTGTGTCGGTCGATTTTCAAAATGATGCAACCGTCTTGCACCAATGCTGTTTCGAGTCCCAAGGTCGTCTGGTAGAAATGCAACGACTGCTCTAGGTTCTGTACGTAGAGGAAGGTGACAGCTTGTCCAAAGGCGTGTTTCATCGGCAATCCCGTGACACTTAGATTTTTGCAGCCAGTCGGGTTCCTTGGTCTATGGCACGCTTCGCATCGAGCTCCGCTGCCAAGTCTGCGCCCCCGATCAGATGTACGTTCGCCCCGGCTGCCTCGAGTTCAGTAACAAGGTCTCGATTGCTGATTTGTCCGGCACAAATAATCACATTGTCGACTTCAAGGATTTCGATTTCGCGCGTTGTCTTGTTGCGAATGTGCAGCCCGTACTCATCCACTCGCAAATACTCAACATTGGGGAGCATAGTGACGTGGCGTTTCTTCAGTTTGGTTCGATGGATCCAGCCCGTCGTCTTCCCCAGTTTTGCACCCAGCTTGCCTTCAGATCTTTGCAGCAGAATAATCTCTCGAGCGGGTTTAGCAACGCGTGCTTCGACGCCCTCGATACCGCCTCGATAGGCGGCATCCTTTTCGATGCCCCATTCTTCTAAGAAAGAATCGATGTTCAGTGCCGTCGACGCCTGGTCACAGCTCAAGTACTCAGCCACATCAAATCCGATGCCGCCGGCCCCGATGATTGCAACCCGTTTTCCGATCTTCGCGTCAGCTTTGAACACGTCTAGATAGCCCATCACTTTCGGGTGGTCATGACCGGGGAATTGCACTTTCCGAGGATGGACACCGGTTGCCAAAATATACGCATCGGAGTTGGCGGCAAGCAGGCTTTCTGCTGTCTGCCGTTGCCCTAAGACCACGGTCACACCCGTGTCCGCCAGTCGGTTTTTGTAGTACCGTAACGTTTCATAGAACTCTTCTTTGCCCGGAACCTTCTTGGCGACGTTAAATTGGCCACCGATCTCGTTGGACGCATCGAAAAGCGTTACCTCATGCCCACGTTCTGCCGCATAGGTTGAGAAAGCCAGACCAGCTGGGCCAGCACCGACAACGGCCAGTTTTTTTCTGCTGACCGTTGGCTTGAACAGCACTTCCGTCTCATGACACGCTCGTGGGTTCACTAGGCAGCTTGCAATCTTGTTCTTAAACGCGTGGTCCAGGCAGGCCTGATTACATGCGATACAGGTGTTGATCCGGTCGGCCTTTTCCTCGCGCGCTTTTTTCACAAAATCAGCATCAGCCAAAAAGGGTCTCGCCATAGAGACCATATCCGCATGACCGTCGCGGAGAACCTGTTCAGCTATCTCGGGCGTATTGATTCGATTGGATGTCACCAATGGAACATTGACCTCGTTCATCAAGCGTTCAGTGACCCAGGTGAACGAAGCCCTTGGCACCATGGTGCCAATGGTCGGCACTCTGGCCTCATGCCACCCAATGCCCGTGTTGATAATGCTGACGCCAGCAGCTTCTAATACTTTAGCCAAATAAAGGACCTCTTCATGGGTGCTTCCTCCTTCCACCAGGTCCAGCATTGAAAGGCGAAAGATGATTAAGAAATCAGGGCCAACAGCCGCGCGAGTCTGCTCCACGATCTCTTTGGCGAAGCGAATCCGATTTTCGTAAGAGCCACCCCACTCATCTGTCCGCCGGTTAGTCCTTTCGGCGATGAACTGATTGATCAGGTAGCCCTCGGATCCCATGATTTCAACCCCATCATAACCGGCGTCTTGGGCGAGGCGTGCACACCGCACGAAGTCTCTTATGGTGCCCTTGATCATTTTGCCTGTCATGGGCCTCGGGGTGAACAGGCTGATGGGGCTTTTGAGCTTGCTTGGTGCGACGCAAAAGGGGTGATAGCCATACCGGCCAGCGTGCAATATTTGAAGACAAATGAGTCCGCCTTCGGCATGAACGGCGTCGGTGATCAGCTTATGCTTTGTCGCCTCCTTGGCGGTCGACAATTTGGCAGCGAAGGGCTTCAACCAACCAGCACGGTTGGGCGAGAATCCGCCTGTGACAATCAGGCCAGCTTCCCCACGTGCGCGTTCAGCAAAATAGGCCGCCAGCCGTTTAAATCCACCCCTCTTTTCCTCAAGCCCCGTGTGCATTGAGCCCATCAGCGTTCGGTTTCTCAGGGTGGTTGACCCGATAGTGAGTGGACTGAGGAGGTTAGGGTAGACCCCGTGAGGTCTCGGGCTGATGCTCATCCGTGGGCTCCTGTTCTTGGCTGAATGCAATCTGGTCGAGGCGGCCTCATGAACCAGCGACGGAGCAATCACTAAAACGCACGATCGGCGCCAGAAGGGTCCGACGGTTGTTCCAAATTTGCTGGCCCCCAATTGCCGAGATCCGGCCGAGTAGAGAATAGAAGTTGCTGGCCACTGTAACCCCTCGTACCGCCTGAATACGTACCCCATCACGACAGAGAAACCCTTGGGCTCCGAATGAAAAATTGCCCGTAACAAGATTGGCACCGGAATGAATGCCTTGTAACGAAACGATCTCAAGATAGGTGCCGGCGGTTGGATCTGTGTCGGGCCCAGCATCAATGATCAAGTGTCGGCTCGCGACGCTGAGTTTGCCCTTCGGTGAGCGTGAGCCGTTCGCGGTGGTCTGAACTTTGAAGTACTTGGCACTGACACTGTTATGAAGCAACGTCTCGAGAATGCCCGAAGCGATGATTGCGGTATCCTTCGCAGCAAATCCTTCGTCATCGAAGGCCGCATAGGCTAGGCCGCCCTCAACACAGCTGGCATCGGAAAGGGTCAACTCAGGTGACGCGACCGTATCGCCAACCTGGTCCTTGAAGCGGGTCATTCCTTTTTGCGCCGCTTGCCCGCTCCATGCTTGCCCGAAGGCACCAAGGACGTCAGTAAGGCAGTCGTGACTGAAGATGACATCGTATTTGCCAGTCTCGATGGGCGCGCCGTCTAATAACGCGAGTGAGGTCGAATAGACCGAGTCGATGCAGTGGCTGATGTCGAGGTCTGGGAAAGCGCGAGCACCGGTGCCTGCATAAAACAGGCTCTGTTTGCCCTCACTGTCGATTAAGGCCGATGTATAGCAGCTTACTTGGCGTTCACGTTGAGTGCAGGATGCGCCGTTGGTATTTGCTACGAAATGCTCGTATTCCACATCGACCAAACCATTGTAGGGTGCCTTTGCTGGGATTGGACGGTCGGCCATAGCCCGTTCGAGATGGAGCACGGTTTCAATCTTATCGCTCGTCGTTGCCGTATCCTTTCGATTCCGTTCAGCATCGTCCGCATCGATCGAAAGGGCCGGTGCAACGATGCTTTCATCGGGATTTTTGCGGGAAAATCGAGCGTTGTCGACCGCTGTGTTGAACATTCGGTCGAGCGCGTCAGGCTCGAGGCTTTCTGAGTAGCTCATGCCGACGTGGGCATCTTTGATTAAGCGAATTCCGACCGACCGCGTTGACGCTACTGAATATTCCGACAACTCCCCGTCTTGCGCTTTGAGCGACAACTTTTTCGCCCCGGTCAGCACGACATCGGCAGCCGCACCGAGACCAACAGCACGGTCCAATAGTGTTGTGATCAAGTCATGGCTCGATAGACTCATGCTTGGCCTCCCACGAGAATTTGGTCCACCTTGATGGCGGGTTGTCCAACGGTTGTTGGAACGGCACCGCTCACCGAACCGCACATGCCGGCAGCCAGCTTGAAGTCGTTGCCGACCATGCTGATTCGCTTGAGAACGTCGGGGCCGGTGCTGATCAGCGTCGCGGATTTGAGTGGCCGGCTCACTTTGCCATTCTCGATCAAATAGGGTTCGATGATCGAGAAATTAAACTCGCCTGTGCCGGGGGTGACGGAGCCGCCACCCATCGTGCGAGCATAAATGCCCTTATCGATACTTGAAATCATGTCGTCAAGAGAGCTCTCCCCGGGCTCGATAAAGGTGTTTCGCATTCGAGACGCTGGTGCGAACCGATAGGATTGGCGTCGGCCTGAGCCTGTGCGTTCATATCCAGTCTTGAGGGCGCCCATCTTATCGACCAGAAAGCTTTCTAAACGCCCATCTTTAATCAGTTGGGTTCGCTTGGTCTGCATTCCTTCATCGTCAATGTTAATGGACCCCCACTGGCCTGTCATGAGACCATCATCGACTGCATTGACGACCGGGTTTGCAATCAGCTCACCAAGTTGGTCATGAAAGACCGATGCCTTCTGGGCAACGGACGTTGTCTCAAGGAGGTGCCCACAGGCTTCATGAAAAATAACCCCTCCGAAGCCGTTGCCCAGGACCACAGGCATGTCGCCAGATGGACAATCATCTGCTCCGAGTGTGACCAGGGCGATGCGCGCCGCTTCAACTCCGATGGATTCGGGACTTACCTCATCACTAAATTCCCAACCCTTGAGGGCACCAGGTAGATGGTGGCCGTTGGATTGCTCGGTTCCGTCGGTGGCCACAGCGATGCCCTGCAATCTGCAATAATTTCGGGTGTCTGCGACGTGAAGGCCGTCGGAGTTGAAGATCACAATGTTCTGCTGTCTTTGTAAGATCCGGGCGATGACCTGAGAGATCTTCTCGTTCTCGCCTCGAGCGGCTTGATCGACCCGTCGGGCGTACTCAATTTTAGCCTCGAGGTCGTCTATTTTTACAAGAGGCGTTCTACTTTCATGTCGGTCAGCGTAGGCCTGCGTTTCAAAGTGTGGCGCGTTGTGTTTCGGTGTCGTCAATCGTTGATTGGCAACCAATTCGGTTGTTATCCGTCGCAACTCGTCGACATCGGTCCGGTTTGTATATCCGTACAAAACACGTTCGCCAAAGAAGAGTCTGATCCCAATTCCGAAATCGATGCCTGACTGTATCGACTCGATGTCGCCCGAGGAAAATTCGAGGTTGGATGTTAAGTTTTGTTCGACGAAAAGCTCCGCAAAGTCCGCTCCCGTTTCGAGAGCGTGGTCGATTACAGTTCGCGCGATATTATCGTTCAGCATGTCTAAGACCTCATGTGCAAGGCCAATAGGAATAACCGACATCGACCAAGAGTACAATCTAAGAGCGCGACATAATCGCCATCGGTGCCCGTTGGGACGTGTTGGTTGGCGATCAGGTCGAACCAGCAGTACCCGCTGGTGCCCTCGGTTCGATTGTCTGCGATGACTGTCGGTTACTTAAACTTGAGATGTCGCGGCTGCAGGACGTAATCCAAAACGCTGTTCATAGGCGACAGCAATGATTTCAAGTGCTTGTTCGAGGCTCAACGTGCCCAAATTAACAACGAGGTCATAGGCACTTGTTTCTGAGATATCCCGCCCGTATTGGCGCTCTATGAAGGCGATACGCTCTTTGCCAACCCGTTCAATTTCAGCTGCTGCTGCACGCTCCGATATGTCTTTTCGTTTGGCCAATTGCCGGACCCGTTTTGAAAATGGGGAGATGACTCGAACATGCAGGGCTGAACTCTCATCCAGAATGTACTGCGCACCACGCCCAACGATGACCGATTCCCCATGTTTGCCAAGTGTATGAACGAAGCGCATCAATTGTCGCAGGTATTCCCCCTCGGAATAGGAACGCCCCCTCAGGATTGTATCGATAAAGACGTCCATTGATGTGCGGGTGTTTTCATCCAATGTCGCAACCATTTGTTCGTCGACGCCTGCCCTTTTGGAAAGCGCATTGACGATCGCCTGATCCCAGAAGGCAAAGCCGGACTTTTGAGCGAGTAATTGACCAAGTTCGGCGCCACGGGAACCATACTGCCTCGACAGAGTGATGCAGGGCATCACGGATGTGTCGTCCCGAGAGCCGGCATTTAGTTTCCTTGCCTCAAGCCAAAGTCGGACCTGACGGTCTACGATGGCATCAATTTTACCTGATGAGCGTTCCATTCAATCCCCCGTATTTGGTTTCCACCTAGCTCAATTAAAGATCGTGTCCTTGCTTTGGTCAAGGGAGCAATGGGTGGAGTGAGACAGCTCAGTGCAGGATGTCGGGCTCTAGAGTTGGGCGACAAAGTTTTGCTCAGGTACGCTCAATACAAGGAGTTGTTGGTTGACAATCCGTTCATCCGGGAGGCGGTCTGGTATGACTTCGATGCGGGCAACCCAGGTCTGCCCGTCGCTCGCTAGGCTTTCTGGCAGAGGCGCAGCAGCCGTGCTGGCACCACTCACAAGGTCGAATGCCTGGCTGAGGCTTTCGTCATCGCGTTTCTGATACGCTGCTCTGAGTTTCTTGGTTACATCTTTCAGGTAGGCGGAGCCATGACGATTGTCATCGCAGAGGCTAAAGAGGACAGTCGCCTTTCCGGGCTCTCCACCTTGCTGAAACAATTGATTGTCCCCCTCGAACACTCGAGCGGTACTGAGATGCGCCCTTTTGATAAGCCTCACATTATGCTCCGTCTGGGAGGCTGCTCGTACAATTTGTATGGCGACCCCCATGTACAATGCTAGGCTGACCATTGCGGCCGTCTGGAGGTTCGTCTCCGTGAGTGTGCTGTAATAATAGGTGCCAGCAACGAACGCGGCCGTCGCGAGTAAGAGTTTTAGGGCAGGGAAGGGTTTATCCACGCCTGTGTCGATATAAGTCAGCTTGCGGAGGTACGCGTCCATATTCCGTGGCTGTTGGGTATAACGGTCCCTGAGTTCGTCTGCGGTATACATCTCTATCCTCCTGACGTCGGGCGGCACCATAATCGCCATTGTCTAGGATTACGAGAAATAAAGAGGGGGCGGTCCCTTTTGCCTGACAAACCGCTCAATGCCTCGCATAACAGCTTTAGTTCTGCTCGCTGAGAAGAGTGACTTGTTCACGAATCCGCTCGTTTAGGACAAAGCACGCACTCACCGGTATCCGTTCCTTGCTGAATGCATTGATCTGGGTTGCAATCTTGCCGAATGGACCGGTTGAACTGAGGGTGGGCGATTCGTCCGGAGCCTCATGTGTACGACTCGTATTCTTTACGACGTCAATCAAGCTATTTAAGAGCGCCTTGTCAATGCTGTGAATCGCAAGCTGGTCCCAGTCTCCCTCATAATTTTGCCTTGCGATTTTGTCTCTGAGTGGCGTGATCTGAGTCATTGCGCCAGCGTAGAAGAAATGGTTGAGAAAGGTCTCCCATTTAATGCCGTTGCGGTCAGCAGTCCAGCGGGCTGCCGGGATGTATGCGGCCGCCTGGAGTGCCGCAATCTTCTGGCTGAGGACCTTGGGGAGGCCAAAATCCACAAGCTCGTCTTGCTGAGCCACGATCGGTTCACGCGCTGTTTTTGACAGGAAGCTTTTCGGATTTTGGAGAAATTCCGACACTGCTCGCCGACCTGGCTCGATGTCATCGCGCCATCCAAGAGAGGCCTGACCCAGCCGGAGTGTCAGCAAGGCGAAAACTGCTCGCTGCAAATGTTCGTCGACCGCAATATGTGCTGGATAAAGTGCACTCGTGGGAAGCGTGCCCTCCAGATCCTCTATCTCTTTTCGGATATCCTTAATGCCCAGAATATCCTCAAGGATGAAGTAGCAAGCCACGACTTCAGAAACGTCTCGTTCCATCGCCGTTGACATCATGGGTAAGAACTTAATCCCCGCCCGTCCGACGATATGGTTGACCTGTACTGTGGCGGCAATTTCGTTGAAGAGCATATGACTCTGTAAGTGTTGGCCATGCTGCTCTACGACGTCTGTCGGGAAATAGCTCCTGATAAAGGGCAGCAGTTGGTCAGGGGTGCCGGCTGGTTGCTCTAAGAGTCGCCGGTAAGAATACATCTTGCTGAATGCGAGAAGTTTGCCCAGTTCTGGCCGGAAGAAACCCTGGCCTCGACCAACACGTGTCTCACAATGGGTTGTGTTTGGTAAACGCTCGACCCGGCGTTTAAAACCCAGGTCGTCTCTCAATTGCATGAGGCCGCGGTAATGAGACCAAAGGTCGGCTTCGCTGCGAAGGACATCGAGGCTAATGCCGAGTGCGTTGATGCGACTATTTTCGAGAACGTCCTCACAAACAGCGTCACCAACACGGATAAGCAGTGCGTCACGGTCATCTTTCTTCAGTTCACCACTGTCAACGGCCATACCAAGCAGCGTTTTCAAATTAACTTCATGATCGCTCAGGTCGACGCCACCGGAATTGTCGATTGCATCTAAGTTCACATGCCCTCCCATTTCGGCGTATTCGCAGCGGCCCTTCATCGTGAGCCCAAGATTGCCTCCTTCGCCGATCACTTTGGCCCGCACTTCGAGGGCATCAACGCGAACTGCGTCGTTGTCCTTATCGCCGACATCCTGATGGGTTTCTGCTGAGGCTTTGACATATGTGCCGATGCCACCATTCCAAAGGAGGTCTACATCCGCTTTGAGAATAGCTCGGATGACCTCTTCTCCGCTGAGTGCGTCATCAGCGATGCCGAGGGCTTTCTTTGCTGGTTCTGAGAGGCTGATTTTCCTGGCGTTGCGATCGTAAACGCCACCGCCATCTGAAATGATGTCTGGGCTGTAGTCTGTCCATTGTGTTCGGCCCTTGTAAAAAAGCCTGCTTCGCTCTTCGAATGATTTGGCAGGGTCCGGATTTGGGTCGATAAAGATATGCCTGTGATTGAAGGCGGCAAGCAACTTCATGGAGCTCGACAGCAGCATGCCGTTCCCGAATACATCGCCAGACATATCGCCGATTCCAACGGCAGTAATGGGATCAGTTTCAGGATCGATGTCCAACTCAAGAAAATGCTGACGCACTGAGACCCAAGCACCTTTTGCTGTAATGCCTTTCTCCTTGTGATCGTATCCGATGGAGCCGCCCGAGGCGAATGCGTCCGAGAGCCAGAAATTTGCATCGGCAGACAGCGCGTTGGCGGTGTCGGACAAGTGTGCGGTCCCCTTGTCGGCGGCGACGACCAAATACGGGTCATCGGGATCATGCTTGACGACGCTGACAGGGCCTACCACTTTTCCGTCGACAATGTTGTCCGTTACTTCCAGAAGGCCTCGGATGAAGATTTTGTACAAGCGGTCTGCTTCACTTCGTGCCTGTTGGTAGTCTTCGGGCGGATCGGTCAGCACAAAACCACCCTTGGCACCAACGGGTACGATGAGGGTGTTTTTGAGCATCTGGGTCGCCATGAGCCCAAGTACCTCGGAGCGAAAATCATCCGGCCGGTCCGACCAGCGCAATCCACCTCGAGCTACCTTGCCCCCTCGCAAATGGATTCCGTCCAGCTCCGCATGATGCACCAAAATTTCATAAAGCGGACGCGGGCTTGGCATTTCCTCAATGAGCGATGAGTCGATCTTGAAACTCAAGAAGTGTTCGCCATCCTTTGGGACGTAAAAGTTGGTCCTCATGGTTGCCTGGGCGTAATTAAGGAATGTTCTTAACACCCGGTCTTCCTCAAACGTTTTGACGGAATCGAGGTAAGTGAAAAGTTCTTCAGCTTTTTTTGTCGCTTTCTTCGCCCTTTGGCTCAGGCTGAGTTTTGCCTTAGGCTCAAATCGAAGTTTGAAGAAATCGACAAGGCCTCGGACAAAATCCTTATGGGTCATAAAGATCTTGCGCACACCCTCTAGCTGGAATGGCTGTGCAAGCTGGCGACTGTAAATAGAGTAGGCGCGAAGCAAATCGACATCTTGCCATGTGATTTTGGCGAGCAGTAGAAGTCGGTTGAGGCGGTCACTTCTCATCAATCCAAAAAAGACGGCCGCTATTCCATCAATGAGAGCTGGCCTATGTGCCAAAAGATCATCATCCCCACGTTCCACGCGCAACGTGTTGATCCAAACTTTTTGAGCTCGGCCTGGCTCGACTTCGAATGAATACTGCTCTGCCACTTCAATGCCAAAATTATCAACCAACGGCAGGATCTTGGTGAGGCTGACTTCCTCTTGGGAGTAAATACGCAGGAGGGCTTGCTTGGGGTTTTTACGTGAGCTGAAAATTTCAAAGCGGGCACGGCCATCGGCAAGCAGTTTGTCGAGGTGCTGTATATCAACAACGCAGTCATCGGGATGTACGATGTCTGTATAGCCCTCTGGGAAGATGTCTCCAAACCGGTCGAAGTACGCTCCGCTGGTGCGCTCATCCAAAGCAGCGTCGAGGCTGGTCCTGAGTCGATGGCTCCAAGGTGTCCCTAGGTCGAATAGTTGTTCCCGTAACGCTGATAGATTTGACTCTTCAAACTTCAGTTCGCCGGTACAGTAGAAATGGAGTGAGACGCTCCCAAATTTCCCGATGTGGATCCGGTGATCACAGTATGATGCCCCGAGCTGGTCCTGCAAGTGGGTCTGCAGGCTCGAACGCAACTCATCGGAGAAATGAGCTTTCGGTACGACGACAAAGACGTAGACGCTGCTGCCATCGCGACTTGGTGCCAGGTCTGCCTGAAATTCGCCAGTTGATTCAGCCCGCAGCGCCAAATCTAAGAGATTGTCGATAACGTCATCTTTGGCTTCGAAGAGATATTCGACGGGAAGTGAGTTGAAAGCACTGACTAGACTCTTGTGTTCGTAGCTGCCTTGGACCGGATTGTGATTGGAAATGACTCGAGCGACCTTGCGACGCAGAATGGGGATTTTGCCACCAGGCTCTCCCAGTCCCTTGAATGTGAAGAGGCCGTGAATCCCTATGCCACCTTGAAACTGTCCCGTATCGTCAAAGGTTCGAATCAGTATTTCGTCGACTTTTCCAGACCGGTGAACGATCGAGTTGAGTGCTGACTTTTGGACACGAGCGATGGGCCAAAGCTCACCGTCGCGTTCTTTGAAAAAGTTGAGCACGCGGTCGGTCGTCACGCCCGAAGGCATGGATTGACCCCTCATCGAGCCGAGGCCTTTATCCGCCTCAACTGTCACGGTGTCTCCGTTCGTACTGTATTTGCTTATGCCCATGAAAACAAAGTTGTCTCGGGTCAGCCAGTCGAGAAAACTACGGACTTCTTCGACGTCGGAGCTTTCGTCTTTTTTAAGCTTTGCAAGATAGTCAAAGTCATTCGCCGCATCGTGGATGGTCTTCACCATTCGATGAAAATCGGACACCATGGCTCGAGACATCCGCAGGGAGTTCTGGAGGTCATCGAGGATTTCTTGGCGTGTGATGTCCTCCTCCATATCAACGAACCACCGGGTGTAGCTGTAGTTGATCGATGAGTCTTGAATTTTAGCTTGAATAGAGAATTGTCCATCGCTGTTTTTTTCCAGCGGGATGATGACATTAAGACTGTTGTGGACTCGAATGTCATTGCGCTTCATCAGCAGCTTGAGTGTGTCGTATACAAAGGGCTGGTCGGGCATGAGCGTCTCGACAATCTTGCCTTCGAGTGCATAGCCGTTGTCATCCTCAGTCGGCCGAAAGGCGCGCACAATGATCTCTTCGTTTCCAATATTGTCTCGAACCCACGTTGCCGAATCAGCGAGCTGGGACCCCAAAGTGGTCAGTCGATGTTTAAATAAATATTTATTGTCAACTCGTTTGAGAATGGCCTGCGCGAACATTTGCGCAAAGCCAGAGTTCTCCGATGCCTTATGCTTGGCTCCGTCCATTTCGGCCAAAAGCCGGTCGATCAATTCTGTCCTGGCGAGTTTGCGGTCCATGCCCCCTGTCCCTCCTGCTCGTCGCAGCTAAATTCCCATACCAGATAGACAATAGAAAGATTGGGGGCCTTTCGGCAAGCCAATAGGACACCACACATGGGGTTAAGTGTTCTCAGTCTTCAAGTAAGGCTTTCAATCCCGCGGAAAATGGGGTGAAAATAAGCCAACCATACTGGTGTGCTTAATTATTTTTTTCGTGAACGGGCGAGTTCTTTGGTTGGTCGAACTAGAGTGATATCGCTCACTGGGGTTTCGTGTGACGCATTGTGATACTATTGCACCGAAGCGCGATTAAACGAAAACGCGGTTATTCAAATGGGCTGCTTGGTCATTGGGCTGGAAGATGAGGGGGGTGTTTATGGGTGAACTTTCGCGATGCAGTCTGGTTGCACAGATTTCCTTGGGACTCGTGCTGGCTGGAGCACTCGGCTGCCAGGAGGAAATCCGTGGTACAGCGGGCTCAACGTTGTCGATGAACCCATCACTGGCCGTCTCGGAAACTGCCCTTCGTGTGTGCGCCAATGGGCCTACAATCGAAGGCGTTGACGTCTCCTTTTGGCAGGGGGTTATCGATTGGGACAGCCTCGTCGAATCGGATGTTCAATATGCCATCATTCGAACCAGTTACGGCACAGGCACCCTGGATACCCAGTTTGTTCGAAACTGGAGTGAAGCGACGCGGGTTGGCATGATCCGCGGGGTTTATCACTTTTTTCGAGCAAACCAGGATGTTGAGGCTCAGGCACGGATTATGCTCGACCGAATGGGGCCAATGATGCCGGGTATGCTGCCCCCCACCATCGATATCGAGACAGACGAGGATGAACCGCCCGCTGTCGTACGCCGGAAAACTTTGGAGTGGATTGCAATCGTGGAGGCCGCGACAGGTGTTCGACCGATGATTTACACTCGAGCAAACGTTTGGGACCCGCTTGTTGGCTCATTGGACTACGGGGCGTATCCTCTTTGGGTGGCTCATTATGGCACGGAGTGTCCGGCCATTCCCCAGGGATGGGACACCTGGACCTTTCACCAATATACGGATGAAGGGCGGGCGCCCGGGGTCGATGGGAACGTTGATCGAAATCGGTTTAACGGGACGCGGGCCGAGCTGGAATTGCTGGCTGGCGTCCGGGGTGGTTGTGGAGATGGGTTCTGCAGTCCGAGTGAGACCATTGCAAATTGTTCGGAGGATTGCGTCGGGTGTCCGGCCTTGCCAGCGATGGGTGGTTACTTGTCTGAGGAGGGTGATTGCTTTAGGCCCGGTGGCCCGCGTCAATACTGGCGAGATGAGGACATTGGCTACGATGGGCATTTATTTTGGACCCACACCACCAGCAATGCCAGTCCTGCGAATTTCGCAGAATGGACGGTGCATGTGTCCGATTCGGGTGATTATGAAATAGAGGCACATATTGACGGGCCATGGAGCAAAAGTCGGCAGGCTGATTACCTGGTCGACGCTGCCAACGGGGCGCGTTCAGTCCGAATTGACCAGAATCAGGCAAACGGCTGGGTCAGCATCGGTCGTTTCCGATTCGACGCTCAGCAGCTTTATACCGTTCGGATGAACGACAACACGGGGGAGCCAAACGAGACCATGACTAAGCTGGTGGCAGACGATCTGCGGCTCCAGCGAGTTTTGCCTGCAGATTCCGACATGATGCCCGAGGCACCACAGGACGCGGGGCTGCTGGAGCCCGATGCTGGACCGCGCTTTAGTCCAGATGCCATTGCGCCGGGTGTGGGCGTTGTCACCGATGGCTCGCTGCCGGAGTCGGACCAGGGCAGGCTATCCAATGGCGGGGTGATGTTATCGCCCGGATCGGGTCCAACCGGCTCATCCGCGTCGGGCGGGTGTTCGGTTTCCGCTAATCAAACGGGGGGGGACGCGAGGCCCGTCCTATTCGGACTTTTGATCATCGCCTGTCTGCGTGTTCGCACGAGGCGCAGGGTGGGGGTGTAACTCAGCGAGCACTTGCTCAAGTTCTGCAATCTGTGTATCCATTTCTGTGATCACGGATTGGACCAGTCGCCCGTTGTCCAGTGAACCGAGTCTCATGGCCCGAAGCCTCCGAAGGCGGGCAAGTTCGTTTTTTAGGTCTAGGAAGCGGGTTTGGTCGGGTCGCTGATTATTTGTCATCTTGAGGCCGCTGAAAAGCACTGTGGTGAACCCGGTTGAGTGTGGGGTACGCGTCATGCAAAGCTGTGTTTCTGGTTAATCGGTGTCACCCTTGGATGTCGTGTTATCGTTTGCCTTAAAAGCTGTTTGGTACACGTTGCCAAAAGTCATCCACGCGCCCCCGTCAACAACGAGGACAGCCCCTGTAATATACGCGGCCGCAGCACTGGTCAAAAAGACAGCCGCATTCGCAATTTCGCCGATCCGTCCGAACCGTCCAAGGGGAATGCTGCCTTCGATGGTTTTCTTCATGCCGCCAGGGGCAAGCTTCTCCATGCCGACCGTGTTGTCAATGGGGCCTGGCGCGATTGCGTTCACTCGAATCTGCTCTGGACCCCATTCAACGGCGAGATGCCGGGTCATCGCATCTATAGCCGCTTTTGCGGACCCAGCGTGCACCTGGTAGGGGGTGCCCGCGTACTGAAGCGTGGCCGAGAGATTGAGGATGCTACCCCCATGCCGACTGAGCGCTTTCTTGTAAGCAAGGTGACTGACGTTATAGGTGCCATGGGCGTCGATCTCCATCACAGTTTTGAACCCTTTCGGACTTAGTTTTGCCGCAGGGGACAAGAAGTTTCCTGCGGCCCCATTGATGACGCAATTCAATCCACCCATCGACTCCATGGCCGACTCAAGGACAGCGTCGACTTGAGCAGCATCTCGAACATCTCCAGCGAAACCGAATGCATTTTGATGCAGGCTTGGGCCGAAGGATTCAAGCGCATCGTCAAGCGTCGATTGATTCCGGCCCATAATAGTCACCCGAGCCCCGAGCGCGAGGAATGTTTGTGCGATCCCCTTGCAGATGCCCGATCCGCCGCCCGTAATTAACGCCCTTGTGTCCGCCAAGAGGTTTGGTCTGAAATAGAGATTGGGTTCATGCATTTAGCTTCCCCTGTACGTGGAGAATCCATAGGGGTTGAGGAGCAACGGGACGTGGTAATGCTCGGTTGTATCCGCGACGTCAAAGACGATGGAGACTGAGGGGTAAAACGCAGCAACCGCCTGCCGCTCGAAATAGGGGCCCGTTTCAAACGAGATTCGATACAGGCCTAATCGTAATGATTGTCCTTCTAATAAGGTTTTATTGCGACCGTCGGTGTCCGTCACACCACGTCCGATCTCCAGCCACTCTCCATCAGGGCCGCGCTCTTCAAGAGTGACGGATACGTTGTAAGCCGGGCGGCCAAGAGACGTATCAAGAATATGGGTTGTGATTTGACTGGTCATCTCGACTCCTCTTTTTCGGTCTGATTGGCGGCGATATCGGTGAGCATTTTGTGTAGGCGTAAGCGTGTAATCTTGGCTTGTTCACCTGCCGCGACTCTGAGCTCATAGGGGGCTTCATTGGGCAGGCGGTTTTCCAGAATGCTCAACATCTCTGTGGCACTCTTGCCGGACGCGCAAACAATGAAAATATAGCCGAACTGCTCCTTATATTTCGCATTGGCGGCGGCAAGGGTCTTTAGCGTATTCTCGTCGGCATTTTTGACGCCCGATTGCTCACCACTAGAAAGGTCTGCAGTTGAACCGAAGCGGGCGCGAAGCTGAGTCAGGTCTGTCCCTATCTCTGGGTGATGTGTGAAGGCCTCCAGCCAATGTCCATCGCCAAGATGCCACCAGGTTTGCTCAGCGGCCCCCTCCAGATGAGCCAGGCTCGCAAAGGGTCTGTGGTCCGCCATCGCTGACGCCCAACTTTCTGACCCGCAGCAGCGAAAAAATGCGCGTGTCGCTGCCTCGTGGTCGAGTTCATTGAGGCCCCTTATACCAGTGGGCGCCGAATCCAGAAGCTTCAGAGCAGGTCGACCATTGATCCGCAGTCGTGAAACACCTCCATCTGGAACAATGCGTAATCGTACATGGGTCCAAGGGCCGGGGACCGAGATGGGGGTCTCGTGAGACTGGTCTGGGCCCAACTGGAGAACCGAGGAAATTGGGGTCCAGTTAGAATTGGCCACCAGGGCCCAAGGCGGGGCGTCCGGCCAACAAATCCCAAACAACTGCCCAGTTTCAGGATAATTTCCCTTAAAATAGGCGGTGTCTATAATAGCCGTCTGCAGATAGCCAGGCTGGGCTAGGCGAATGATAACCCAATCGTCTGTGGGGGGGCGTCCTCGCCTCGTCTCCCAGCCCTGACCCATGTTTTCAGCCGGCTGTGTTTTGAGCAGATTGTCCATCGGCGAGAAGAACATGTCGCTGCAGCAAAGAGCCTTAGCACCTGCCTCGAGAGACGCCAGGTTGGTCACTTCGGTAGATGGATGGATTTCGGCTTTTCCCCAAATTCTGAGACGTGCCACACCGCCGGCTGGATAAATATTCAATCGGACATGAGTAAATGCACAGGTCACATCAGCCGTGGCGAGGTTCTCGGAGCCCGCATTTAATGGAATCTGCCGGACCACGGGGTGCCATTGAACCTCATCCCGGAGCTGAATGGGGGTTGCCCC
>JAYZEG010000021.1:0-7441 GCA_036337435.1 Myxococcota bacterium | reverse complement strand
GATATCCGCCGTAGTAATGGGCACGTTCTTCAATGAACGTTCTACAAAAACCCAGGAATCACCCAGCTGGACCAGGTGAAAAGCCTGGTTTCGATTATGCGCCGTTTAAGTCACGATCCGAGTCGATGACCTTGTTACGATGGCCCGCTTGGGCTTCATGCACTTTGCTTGCAATTTCTGGAAACTGCAGTGCGAATATCTTAGCGGCCAACAGTGCTGTGTTACCCGCATCTAGCACGACGGCTGGTGCCACACCCGATGGCATACGCAACGATGAAAAGATGTCGGCTCCGCCGAAGCTGGATGAGCTCGGAGGACACGCGATTGACGGTGATGCGACATGTGCATCGACCAGTCCACTGAGTGCATTTGATCGACCCGCAATGGTGACGAAGACCTTCGGCCGATCCATAGACTCGTAGTGATTGAGTAACTCCAAGCAGTACACGGCCGCCTTGTGAGCCGATGCGACTCGGATTTCTGAATCGATTCCAAAGGCCTCGAGTGCCATCGCAATTTTCCTGCCATGGTCGAGATCACTTTTGGATCCCATGATGATTGGTACAAGTGGCGTTCCCATTTCCTATCTCCCAAAGTAAGCTGTTAGCCGGTTAGCGATTCTCTCTCTTGGAGGTTGTTCACCAGGTACGAATGTGAGCCCGGTTAGACGTTCGTATGCTGCGATGTAGCGTGCCGATACCTCCGCGACGATCTCATCGCTCAGTGCGGGTGCCTTTCCGTCTCCCTTATATCCTTGGGCACCGAGCCACAAGCGAAGATGTTCTTTGTCGAATTGATCAGGTGCGCGCCCTTCCTCCATTGCTTGGGCATAGGTATCGGCAACCCAGTACCGGCTCGAATCAGGCGTGTGAACCTCGTCAATTAAAGCGAGTTTTCCATCGATCATTCCAAACTCATATTTGGTATCAACCAAGATTAATCCCGCCTGGCTCGCAACAGCCTGCCCTCGACGGAAGACTTCAAGAGCGACGGCTTGAACGTGGGTCCATAACTCGGCATCGACAAGCCCTCGTTCGACGACCTCTGCGGAGGTTAAACGCTCATCATGCTGACCCTTTTCGGCTTTTGTCGTTGGCGTAATCACCGGGACTGGCAGCGCGGCATTTTTCACAAGTCCGGTCGGTAAATCTAGCCCATATGGGCGATGGACACCTTGGTCATAAAGTGTCCACAGGGATGTCGACGTCGAGCCTGTGATGTATCCGCGCACAATCACTTCGACAGGCAGTGGCGCAGCTTCGTGCCCAATGATCACGTTGGGGTCAGGTACATCGACAACATGGTGTGACACAACGTCCTCAAGTTGCTCAAACCACCAAGCACTCAATTGAGTCAGAACCTGACCCTTAAATGGAATTGTGCCAAGAACTCGGTCAAAAGCTGACACGCGGTCCGTTGTAATCAACGCACGCTTGCCAGCGACCGTGTACATGTCCCTTACCTTACCGTCGATCTTGTCCCCCAACCCGCTGACATCCACAGAATCAAGTGCAGTTGGAATAGCCGAACGAATCTCTAAATCGCTTATCATCACTCTTCTCCAATTGTTTCTTTAATCGTAGCAGCGAGTGCCTTCGCACGTTTTGGCGCGTCGCCCACATAGTCATCCGATTTCAAAAAGGCATACACATCGTGGGCAGGCATGATCCCCAACAGTCTAGGATCTTGTGCCAAGCGGTCTTCCAGCGGGTTCTCCCCCCCGGCCTGGAGGGACGCCCAAGCAGCGAGCGCGTGCTCACGGATCACGTCATGTAAAACTTGACGGTCCCCACCCCGTTTCACTGCTTCCATCAGCAGCCGCTCAGTCGCAGCAAATGGCCCATAAGTCTCCATCAATTTGGCTGATGCGCCGCGATTGATTTTGAACCCGTCGACGAGTTTCAAAGTCTTCTTAAGCAATTCATCAACGATTAGAAAAGACTCTGGCAATACGGTTCGCCGGTTTGCCGAATCATCAAGTGTCCGCTCAAGTAAGCTATGAGCCGCGTTGTCCCAGAGAACCCGAGGGTAGGTTGCCAACAGCCGGGCTAAACTGTCGATATTTTCGGCATCGATGGGATTACGCTTAAACGGCATTGCGCTGGATCCGACCTGTTTGCTGCCGAATGGTTCCGACCATTCCCCGATCACGGGGGACTGCAAAATTCTTAAGTCGAAAGCAAATTTATAAACGGTCTGGCCAAGGGATGCGAGGGCCGCCACCAAATGATACTCTTGTTTTCGAGGGACCGTTTGCGTCGCAATTTGGGCCGCTTGTATGCCCAATTCATCCATCACCATTTGTTCCATGGTGAAGGTATCTAAGTGTAAACCGTCTAGGAGCTGACAATAAGACGCCGATGTCCCGGTGGCCCCCTTAAACCCCTTCCCCCTGAGTGTACGACGAATCTGCATAAGCTGCCGATAATCGTCGAGAAAATCTTGACCATATTGCGCGAGACGATAGCCGATGGTCGTCGGTTCGGCAGGCTGTAAGTGTGTGAAGCCCATTGTTGTCGACGTGGCCTCTTCATCGATCCGAACTGCGAGCCGATGCAAAATTACTTTCATTTTGGCGAGAGTCAGGTCTAAGGCTTCACCCATACGCACCGCATCGGCATTGTCCTGGACATCCATTGATGTCGCGCCAAGATGAATAATTCCCCCGCCGATAGCGCATTGTTCAGCGTATGCCTTGACCTCTGACATCACATCATGGCGAATGTCTTTTTCGATCTCTGCAGCACGTGCGAGGTCAACTCGGTGTTGGTTTAAAATCAAGTCGTTCAGTTGCGCTTCAGTGACGAGTCCAGCACTCATCTGAGCACGCGCCATGGCAACCCAAATGCGTCGCCATATCTGGCGCTGATGTTCCGTCCCCCAAATGGTTCGCATCTCATCTGATCCATAGCGCCATGAAAATGGGGACAGGTAAGTGCTGTGATCATAGTTCATCATTCGACCCCCTCCACTCCATAGGTATCGAGGACCACCAATTCAGCTCTCTCCGGTCCAACAGATACATAGCGAATCGGAACATTCGCTAACTCCGCTATCCGATGGAGGTACCGCCTGGCATTCTTCGGCAACTCAGCCCAAGTTCTCGCTTGTCTCGTCGGCGCGTCCCAGCCGGGCCAAGTCTCGTAAATTGGCTCTACTTGATAGAGGTCTTGGGTATCAGGCATGTCTTCGATGATTTCCCCATTCAAACGATAACCGGTGCACAGTTTGATTTCATCGAAGTGATCCAGAATATCCATCTTAGTGACCGCCAAAGCCGTAAAGCCATTGAGCCACGCTGCATGACGAATAGCGACACCATCAAACCAGCCACATCGCCTTGGTCGCCCTGTTGTCGCACCAAACTCGTGGCCAATTTTTCGGAGTTTCTCGCCGTCCTCATCCAAAAGTTCGCACGGAAATGGGCCGCCGCCGACAGACGTCGAATAGGCTTTGACCACACCGAGCACTTCGTCGATGGCAGTGGGCGGTAACCCAGCCCCGCAGGAGGCCGCACCAACGGCTGGATTAGATGATGTTACGTACGGGTAAATGCCCCAATCTAGGTCCCGCATGACCCCGAGTTGTCCCTCAAGCAAAACTCGCTGGCCTTCGGTGACAGCCCGACGAACGAGAGGCAAAGTGTCGACGATTCGTTCCGATAAGGCCTCGCGCCAAGACGCACATTTTTCGAGAAGTTCGTCGAGATCAATCCCGGGTCGATCATACTCTTTCAGGAGGCGATTACGCTGTTCGACGGTTTGTTCTAAACGATTTTTCAGATAATCTGGTCGAAGTAGGTCACCCGCGCGCAAGCCTGTTCGTGCAGCCTTATCTGCGTAAGCAGGGCCAATTCCACGCTTCGTCGTCCCGATCCGGTCGCTTTCAGCGCGTTGAGCTTCTCGAAGTGCGTCCAGTTCAGGATGATAGGGTAGGACCAGGTGTGCACGCCGATCGATGACGAGATTCTTCAACGTCAGTCCAGCGTCCCTAAGCAGCTGTAATTCTGAAAGTAAATTGTCCGGATTTACAACAGTGCCTGCCCCCACAATGCAGAGTGTCGCGTCATTAAAAATACCTGACGGAATCATGTGCAAAGCGAATTCGCCTATGTCGTTTACAACCGTGTGGCCCGCATTATCTCCGCCTTGAAAGCGGATGACCATCTCTGCACGTTGAGCCAGATAGTCAACAACTCGGCCCTTCCCCTCGTCGCCCCACTGGGCACCGACAACTGCCGTTACCGCCATCTTTGTATTCTCCTGTTAGAGCCCATGCGAATGGAATTCCTCGCTAAAGTTGAGCTGCATAGTTGATTCCATTCTCGAATAGAACAAGACCTGATTGACCGCTTCGACCACGATGAAATCCCGGATGCTGCATGGGCCAAATGTGGTCCTCTGGATGGGGCATCATACCCATGACATTACCCGCTGCATTGCAGAGGGCTGCAATATTGTGCTCCGAGCCATTCGGATTGTGTGGGTAGTTCACGTCTTCTCCACTGGGATTGCTGTAGCGAAGGGCGACTTGATGATTCGCTTCCAGCCCATCTAATTTGTCGGCATCGCGGGTCACAACTCGACCTTCTCCATGGGCGACGGGACAAAAAATCTCCTCTGTGAGGCCTGCGGTAAAAACACATGGCGAAGCCGGATTCGGCTTCAGTCGAACCCAACGACATTCAAATTTACCCGATTCGTTATTGGTCAACGTCGCTGGACGCTCATTGGCCCAAACGCCATCGACTTTACCCAAGGGCAGCAATCCAGCCTTGATTAAAGCTTGAAAGCCATTGCAGATTCCCAAAACGGGACGACCCGAATTTACAAAAGCTGTAATCTGGTCGCGCAATCGATGCCGTAAGGCCATCGCCCAAACCCGTCCAGCCCCGAGGTCGTCACCATGGGAAAAACCACCGGGTAGAACAAGCATCTGAAATTCGTTTAGTCGGCGACCGCCCTCAAGCAGTTCTGAAATGGGTAAGATTTTCGGTGTTCCGCCCGCACGAACACATGCTTCAGCGACGTCGTGATCTCTGTTGGTCCCAGGCAAGTGAAGAACTAAAACTGAGGGCCTCATCGGGTACTCCCGCAAGACGTAACGCTGGGTTGTGCGTACGCCTAATCAGTAAACAATATCTCACACGAGACCCCTTGTATGACAAAGGCGAGCATTTTAACAGACACTTTATTTGACTTGATCCGATTCCCGACGACCCGTATTGAACGGAGTGCACAGTTAAGCAATTTTTGCACACCTCCTGACGACTTTGGAGAAATCAAATGAGCATCAAATATCTGCTTGTTGGTAGTGGTGGACGCGAACATGCAATCGCCGCTTGTCTTGCCAATTCCGACGAAACAGACCACGTTTTTGTGGCACCTGGAAACGGCGGAACGGAGTGCGATCATCCAAAGGTCAGTAATCTGCAAATCAAAAGTGATGACCTCACTGGTTTGGTTAAATTTGCCGATGAAAAAAAAATTGATATCACAATGGTGGGTCCGGAAATTCCGCTCGCAAACGGAATCGTCGATTTGTTCGAGGAGCAGGGTCTGAAGTGCTTTGGACCGAAGAAGGCGGCCGCTCGATTGGAGAGTTCAAAAGCCTTCGCAAAGGCATTTATGGAACGATGGAGCATACCCACTGCAAGAGGAGGCTCCTTTACTGACTATCCCGCTGCGTTGGACTACCTCCGTAGCTTTGGTTCCGTCCCTGTCCTAAAAGCCTCCGGATTGGCAGCTGGCAAAGGTGTGGTACTACCAGACACCCTGGAGGACGCTGAGACAACGTTGCAGGAGATGATGGTGCACGGTCGTGTTGGTGATTAAGGTGCCTGTGTGGTCATATAAGAACGACTGGTCGGCTATGAAATTTCCCTTCTGGCAGTCTGTGATGGAGAAAATCTGGTGACCTTACCGGCAGCCAGAGATCATAAGCGTCTCTTGGACGGTGATCAGGGACCCAACACGGGTGGCATGGGGGCCGTTGCCCCCGTGCTCAGTCCATCCAGTGACCTCCACAGGCAACTGACCGCAATCCTGCAAGCGGTTCTCGATGGAATGGCCGCCGAGGGCATGCCATACACCGGGATCCTCTACGGCGGGTTTATGATCACGCATGCGGGTCCGAAAGTTTTGGAATTCAACTGTCGATTCGGCGACCCCGAGACACAAGCAGTTCTTCCGCTTCTACCAAAGAACGCACTCAATGACTATGTGGCCGCCGCTCTCAACAAAACGCTCGATCGATGTCGACCGATTGCACCAACCACCCACTCTGCGACCATCGTTATGGCATCGGGCGGTTACCCCAATGAATACCAAAGGGGCATTCCCATCAATGGCCTTTCAGTGGTCAACGCAATGACCGACGTCAACGTCTTCCATGCTGGAACAATTTTGAAGGACGGTCAGCATGTGACGTCAGGCGGACGAGTGTTGGCCGTAACCGGACTTGGCAAGACGCCCAACGATGCACTTGAACGAGCCAAGAAAGCAGCCGCGAATATCGAATTTGCTGGTCAGCATTTTCGCAAAGACATTGGGCAGACACTGCGATGAAACCAATGGGATCGAAAAAGAGAATTGTTGTCTTGATCTCTGGTAACGGAAGTAACCTACAGGCTCTTATCGATGCAGTTGAGCAAGGCCTGATCAGCGGTCAGATCGTGGGTGTGATTTCTAACAAGTCGACGGCGTTCGGTCTTCAACGGGCCCAAAGTGCTGGGATCGAGAATAAAACGCTCTCATATGCACCATTCGCAGCGGCCGAGAGCAGCCGGTCAGCTTATGATACTGAATTGGCTAAATTGGTGGGGTCTTATCAACCCGACCTGATTGTGCTGGCGGGTTTCATGCGAATTTTGTCTGGTTCTTTCCTGGACTGCTTTAAAGACAAAGTGATTAATTTACATCCTGCTCTACCGGGCGCCTACCCTGGTATCAATGCCATCGCCCGTGCCTGGGCGGATTACGAAGCAGGGCTGACTCAGACAACGGGCGTGATGGTTCACTACGTGATACCCGAGGTGGATGCGGGTCCGGTCATCGCTCAAGCTTGCGTTGCTATGAACAGCTGCCAAACTTTGGGCGAATTGGCTGACAGAATGCACGAAGTTGAACACGAACTCATCGTTGAAGTCGTGAAAACCCTCTGCCAAAAGTAAAACAATGCATTCTCTAAACTCGTCCCCTCCTGGCGCATTTTGGGCAAAAAAAAACCGCCGTGAATCACGACGGTTTTCTCTCCTCAATGGAGGACTTACTTTTTAGCAGGCTGCGTAGCTGGCTTTGCGGCGGGTGCTGCTGCTGGCTTAGCGGCGGGTGCTGCTGCTGGCTTAGCGGCTGGTGCTGCTGCTGGCGTAGCGGCAGGTGCTGCTGTTGGCTTCGTAGCTGCCTTAGCAGGTGCTGTCTTAGCAGGTGCTGCCTTGGCAGGT
>JAYZEG010000020.1:0-87490 GCA_036337435.1 Myxococcota bacterium | reverse complement strand
TAGCCGTTGTCGATGGCGTCTCCAAAATCACAACAGCTGACACCAAGATGCCGAGCAACCAAATTGCAATTGGAGGCCAATAGCCCACATAGATGCCAATGGTAAATACCAACGATGCCACAGACAACTGGCGCAACGTTCTCCAGCAAGCGCGTCTGGCACCGACTCGTTTCACGTACAGCCTCAACAGGTCTTTCTGGGTGTCAGACATAGACGCGAATCCAAAACAAGGCGACCGAACCAGTACCTAGAACAAAGAGATGACCGAATTTTGCTGAAACAAACTTGGCCATGCCCCCTCCTATCAAACAAGGCACTGCAAACGCACAGGCCACTAGCATGAGTGATCGAACCATTTCAGTAAGGTCGATATTCCCGATCTGGGCAAGCCAGAATGCACCCGGCAACGCGCTGATGACCACACAGAAAAGACCGATGGCAATATAGATGAGGCTCCCGAAAAATCCGCGCGTTACTTTGTGGGAATAGACGACCCAGCCGGACAAAATAAATAAGAGAACACCAGCCCAAATTAAGCAGCCCCATGGCTTCACAATCTCTGTCCAGCCATTGGCGATAGGACCACTCTGCCAATGCTCAAGATGGCTGTATCCAACGACAGCCCAAAGAGGAAAAAAGAGTGCGGATGCAAAGGTGACAAGCGTAAGTCCATCTCCCCTTTCGCTCATGAGCCGGTTAACATTCACTCGGTCCATCCCTGAGAACGCGCAATCATAGATTCGAATTCGTCCTGGCCTCGTCGCACGTCCGCAACAACCGCGCCATCCTGTAGAATCACAGCGCGGTCGCATACTGCGACGACGAGATGAGGCGTGTTCGCAGAGATTACGATCGTTTTGCCAAGAGATTGAGCCTGTTCAATAGCGCGATTAAGCGTGTATAAGCCCCGACCATCTAAATCGTGTCCAGGCGAATCGAGGAGGAGAATCTTCGCATCGTTAGAAAACACTCTCGCCAAGTCCAAAAGGCGTCTTTGGGCGCGAGAGCAATGAGTCATCTTTTGATTGAGCCAATTCAATTGGAATCGGTCCCGAAGCAGAGCCAAGCGCGTCCGTTGCGATTCACGGTCCAAACCAGCCATATCCATCCAAAAGCAAAGCCAGTCCTGGCAGGTCAATTCGAGAGGGCCGGGGACAACCTCCGATAGATAGGAACAGATCTCGAATTGACGTTGTTTTGTCCAAACCACTTTACGACCGTCCAAACGGATCTCACCGCTGGTCAGAGGCAGCTGCCCTGCCAATGCGGCCAAGAGACTGCTTTTACCGGACCCCATTGCACCAACAACACCCAAAACTTCCCCAGAGCGAACTGACAAACTGCAATAATCTAGGCGGACACGACCCGCATGCGCAGCGTAGAGCCGAATTGCTTCGATCAAGGTTTTCCCTCCTCTAGAAACCGGAGTAACGGGCGTTGGACTGCCTGGATATTAACCTACATCACCCACGAGTAAACAACTACGCTACACGCACTAGATACAAAATCTTATGAATTCGCATGATAACGCCGCCGCCTAGAAAAAATGCGACGTTATCGTGCGAATCCCACTGTAGGAGCATCTATCGACCCGAATAAAACTGCAACAGCGAGTACAGATTGACGAGGTGCTTCATGGCTGTCCCTAACCGTCACCAATATCCGAGGAAACCGATGCAAAAAAAAATAGCACCAGACGCCCATGACCAAACGATTCTAGACGACATCCTCATTTGTCAAAGTGCCGTCATGATTAAGTTGGGTTACCGAATCCGACGCTATGCACCGACTGAAGCAAATATTCTCATTACTGGCGGTTCAGGCAGTGGTAAGGAACGGGTCGCAAATGCAGTTCACCGCTTATCAAAGCGAAGTGATGGACCATTTATAGCCCTCAACTGCGCAGCTTTGCCTCCTCAATTGATCGAATCTGAATTGTTCGGAACGACCCCCGGTGCGTTCACTGGCGCACGCCATAAACGAGGGTGGTTTGAACGAGCGAACGGCGGCACTCTGTTTCTCGACGAAATAGGCGATATGCCTCCATCATCGCAAACAAAGCTGCTTCGAGTTCTTGAAACCGGTACCATCTGGCCAGTCGGCTCAGAACGCAGCCTAGACGTGAATGTGCGCGTCTTATCGGCGACCCATCAGTCCCTCGAACATTCAATCTTGAATAAAACGTTTCGCCTGGACCTATTTCATAGAATCTCTACCCTTCATCTGGAAGTGCCTAACCTCAAGTCGAGGCGAGATGATCTGAAACGATTGGCTGAAGCACTCTGTCCAAATGCGGCACGACGTCTCACACCCAGTGCTTGGCGCAAACTGGAAGACTATCACTGGCCAGGAAATGTTCGTGAGTTCAAGAATGTATTGCTCAGGGCCAGCATTGAAAATCAAACGTGTCCGATTTCTTCAGACTCGATCCGAATCAAAGTAAGCCGCAACAAAGATGATGGAGCTTTGATCAATAATGGACACGATGACGAGGCGACCCTTCCACTCACAATCACCATCGCTCGGTATGTTCAACGAGCGGTCGAGAAACACCAAGGCAATGTGAGGGCAACATCCAGAGCGTTGAGAGTCAGCCCCACAACAGTGTACCGATATCTGAGTTTAGGTGTAAGCCACGACTGGCCTGAGAAAAGGCAACCGCGACGCCTTAGGCCTCTAAATCAATTGGGCCGTCCAGGGGTTCCCATTCTACATCCTGACGGATCACGTCTTCCATCAGAGCCAATTCACGACGCTCCGCATCACCGGCCATAAACGCATCTAGAATCTCCGCCCCCTCCTGAGTGTCCAAGGCGATGGTAAACGCTTCGGGTCGGCTACTAAAAGATAAGTCGACGACGACAGAGTTTTCGTTTCTTTCGCTAATTCGGGTCATCGCCGCATCAAAGACAATGCCTAAACCAATGGCTGCCCCGCCAAGAATCGCCAGACTCGAATCAGCCCCGCGAAGGCCAACAAAGAGCAGATGGCCGCCTACCACCCCTGTGAAAACCAGCCCCAGCGCACCCAACACAACGTAGAACAAACGAAGCCGACGCTTTACATTGACCGCCAACAGGTCATCGAGCGCGTGACTGTCGCCGGTACGCTCAAACACCTGTCCTGCCAAGGTTCGCTTGCTACTGACGACGAGCTCCCTGTCGGTCAAAATGATACTACCTTCGCGGGTCAGACCAAGCAATCGAAGCAGTTTTTCTTTGAGATGAGCCAGAAGGTCAAGGCCGAGGTACGCGCGTAGAATCGATTTCATATTAGTTTGGCGGCGGTCAAGTACTTGAACCGGGGCCATCAACGGCGCATCACGATCGGGCTTCCTGAGAATGAGTGCACTCACCCCTGTCTTTTTGCGCGCCTCATCGCCCTCCAGCGCGTCCAAGTCGTCAAATGCACCAAACTCATTTTCAATGCGAGCCATCACATGGGATGCATCGATGATGTCACCGATCTCGATTTGTTCCAGGCCCCGCGACATCATTTCTGGAAAGAGTGGCTGCAATGAGAAGGCTATCGCGCCAAAACTACTGTCCCCCTCCAGAGCTTTGTGATGTTCAAGATACACCTTGATCAAGGTTCTATAAAGGTTCCGGCCCTGCTCCGCTGTCTCCTCATCGGAGTGCAGCACTCGCGCAACTGCGATGACTGTGCGCACAAAGAAGATGGCAAAGCGCGCCAGCAATTTCCGGCGGACATGCTCCGGAATATCTTCACCCGTCCAACGATCGACATGATCAGATAATTCGAGTCCGAAGGATTCCAGCCGATCACGAATTCGGCCCGCCCCATGCTGAATCATTGCTTTGAGTACCCGCACCATAGCGTTTGCGAAAACTTCATCATTGAATGGATGGTCGATGGCTGCGGGTGTGAAAGACTGAAAAAACACTGTGACGACACGGTCTAACAAACGTTGACCATGTGGACGAGTCCGAAATTCTTCGACCCTGCTTAAATCGGCGATCAGCAAGCAGTGTCGTAGAGCCCGTGTGTCATTGGCAATCGCTTGAGCAAGACTTTCAACAGAACCACCACCGGCAACGTGATCAAGAATGACCGAACGCAGTCCGACCGTCAGGTACTTTAAATTGGCATTCGGTTGTACAGGCAACGCGAGCTGCGCATAGATTTCTGTCACTCGATGGGCGACTTCGGGAAGTGGTCGCGAACGATAATGCTCGATTGTTCGAGCAACGACGTGGTCGAGTTCTCCGTGTATTTGAAGCGCAAACAAAGCGCATGAGATAAGCTTTTCTTCACCGCGAACCAAAAGCTGATGGAGAAGTTGGGAGTCGCTTACGAATCCTGGAGATGAACAGACGTAGTGCAGAACAGCCATGTCATCAACCGTTTCGAGCAACATGCGAATAAATTGCGCTCGATTTCGATCAATTCGGAGAATTCGGCGGATGTGGCGACGCAAAGTGACCCATGCCCTCCCCCGCGTCTCAGGTAATCCATGCCGATGAAATCTGAGTAAGTGGTGCAACAACCATGGGATTTCTTTATCCGATGACTCCTCACTGCGCTTGTTGATCTCCGTCGCCAACCGCTCGGTATAAATTTGCCAAAAGCGACCAGCATCCTCTTCAGAACAAACTAAATCCAAATAGTCGCAGAAGGTATACGGACCGATTCTTTCAATTCCGGGCAGCAACCCGACGATACGAATCGTAAATGACTGTCGGTCGACGTCCTCGAGGGGCTTTAGTTTGCCGTTAAAGCCGATAGTCAAAAGCGCATTGACCAGCTCAACATCATCTAAACTGTTTGAGTCCGTTAACAGAGGGACGAGCTGAACTCGACGGCCATTTGGCCTCTGTATGACTACGTCTTTCGCGTCCAACTCATGTCGCCAGGCAAAAGATTCTATAAGCTGTGCATCCAAATCGATATCTGGGTTGAGGGCCAAATGAACGAGAAGATCAAAAACGACTTCTGCAATGACAGCTGCGCGTAACTGCCCTTCTAAGTGAGATAAGACAACGCTCCGCCGCTCTCGCAGTGATGTATGAAACTCACCCGCGGACCACTGGCCCATAAACTGCCGGGTTTTCTCAATATTTTCAGTTAGCTCTGCCATATCTACTTGATGCTACGCTGCTCCGACTCAAACAGGCAAGTTTGCTCTTTGATTCGCCATAAAACACTTGATGACGAGACGCCCGAATGGGCTTTACCATTTTCCCCATTGAACGCTTATTTTTTTGAGAACAACTTCTGTTCGAGGGCGGGTGTTAATCGCAGGAACCCGCGCAATTCTTTTGACAGTTTTCAAATTACGGCACTCACCAAACACGGCATGTTTGTCATCCAACCAAGGCGTCTCTTTCTCAGTGATGAAAAACTGACTCCCGCCCGTATTCGGACCACGATTCGCCATACTCAAGATGCCTGGTTTGTTGTGCCTAAGCGCCGGGTGGAACTCGTCTTTGATACTGTATCCGGGTCCGCCTGTCCCCTGTCTCAGCGGGCATCCGCCTTGAATCATAAAATTTGGAATTACCCGATGAAATACTTGCCCGTCATAGTAAGGCTTTTTCAACATCATCATCGTGTTGGCATCTCGAAATTCTTTTTTGCCAGTGGCAAGTCCAACAAAATTGAGAACGGTGTTGGGCGCGCGTTTATGGAAAAGCCGGCAGTTGATTTGACCTTCACTGGTGTCGAAAGTGAGTAAGAGATCTGTTCCCTTTCCTGGTACATCAATCTTCGGCTGTGCTGCCTTCACCGGCCCATTTTTTTTGGCTGTTGGCTGAGAATACACAACGCCTGTCGGTATGAGAAGAAACAAGGTGCAGCCGAAGGCTAAGCAAATTGCAGCTCGAATTGTCGTTGTCATAATGTCATCCCTTTCTGTAGCAATCGAATACCGATAACCTGCCATCGATGCTCTCGTCTGTAAATCCACTGTTTGAGTCCTTTGTATTTCAAAAGCGAATCTAATTCAAAAGGTCTCAGGTCCGATGAATGTCGAACTTTTGAGCGGCCTTTCTAACGTGCAACTCCAAATGTGGTTCATCAGGCTCCTCACGCTCTGATGGCAATTGGCTGCAGCACCTTCAAAAAGCCCACTTTGCATCTGCTCAACGGCTCTAAGAGCGTCTTCACCGCAGGGCAGGTGGTCGACGATCCTCCCGATGGACCCATTAACGGCGCCTCCCATAGAAACGCTGAAGCTATCCGGTGGCTGTCCCGACTCAATGCATGGCCAAAACTGAAATACGAACCCGTTATGTTTGAGTACCCATAACTCCCAATTCACCAACTCTGCATGATTGGGCGTTTTCTCTTCCAGATATTTAAGATATTGGTCCAAGGCTGCTTCGTTTCCTATCTCACTCTGCCCCTCGACCGTCATTCGGTCGATGATCTCAACGACGTAGGCGAGCTGATAAAAGCGTGCGAGATCGTGTCTCGCATGCTTCGGAACCCGAATGATCTCACAGCTGGTCAGTGTGTTGAGTTGACCTCGCTTGGAACGAGACTGCTCTATCTGCAGTCTCGCGCCAATTTCCAACGCGCCTCCAAAGCGTCGACTGCTCTTGCGTGCCCCACGTGCAATTAATGAAAATCGACCCTGCTTGGCACTGAGAAAGTCGACGATGAGGTCATGGTCACGATACGGCTTCGTCTTTAAAACAAGGCCGACATCAGTCATGTCGGTGTGCCTATGATGAGCGTCGCCGTCCAGAAGTAGACTAAAATGCCAAGTACATCTACGGAGGTCGTGACGATGGGACCCGTTGCGATGGCCGGATCGATTCGCATGCGGTCAAAAAGAAGCGGTGTAAAAGCACCGACTGCTGCCGACGAAGCCATACTTGCTAAAACGCTTAAGCCAACCGTCAAGGAGAGCTGAAACACCGCACCTGAATCGCCATACGCAACGGCTGTATAGAGTCCAATTAAGGTTCCATAAAGAACCCCTAAGAAGACACCAATTATGGTTTCTCGCCAAAGGTATTGGAGACCAACGCCTTCGGATACATGTCCGGTTGCGAGACCCCGCACGATGATTGTTGCAGTCTGGATTCCGACATTTCCGCCCATACCGAGAACGATAGGAATGAAAGCGGCCAATGCTACGGTCGCCTGCAATTGATATTCGAATGCACTGATCAAAACACTCGCACTCAAACCGCCGAGCCACGTCGCAAAAAGCCAAGGTGCTCTGGTTCTAAAATTACGCAAGACCGAATGATTTTCGTAGGCGGTTTCATCCGCACCTGCCATTTTCAAGATGTCTTCGGTCGCCTCTTCTCGAATGACGTCAATCACGTCATCGATGGTCACGATACCGACCAGACTATTGGCCTCGTCTACGACAGGAATAGCCAAAAGGTTGTAGCGGGCTGCGAGTCTCGCCACTTCCTCTTGGTCCGTGTTGGTAACCACGGAAATGACATCAGAAACCATTAAAGTCTCAAGGGTCGCTGTGGGCGGATGGGTGACCAAAGCGCGCAATGAAACAACCCCGACGAGATGCCCTGGGTCGTTGACCACGTAGATGTAAAATGCCATTTCAACATCATCGGAGGCCTGAAGTGCTTGGATTGCCTGTGACACTGTTGTGCTGGATGGCAAAGCAAAAAACTCAGGTGACATAATGCCACCCGCCGTCTCCGCATCATAATGCAGTAGGTCTTCAACTTCTTCCTTGTCTGCGGGCCGTAGAGCATCGATCAGACTGGTTCTCAGTTTTTCGGGTAGAAGTGCCAGAATGTCAGCCTGGTCATCTGCACTCATGGCCGCGATAATAGGCGCGAGTTCCCGCTCGGAACGATGACCAATTAAATCGGATACAAGGTGGTCATCCAGTTCAGCGAGTGTGTCAGCGCGACAGTCGTCATCGGGCAAAAGGTCGAAAACCCGTCCCTGCTGTCTTTCGTCCAAAAAACGCATCACAACCGCGACGTCTGCCGCCCTGGTCCGCACGAGCAATCTCTCGACATGATTACCCGCGTTCCGTCGAAGAAGCTTTTGAAGACTTTCTCTCAGGAGTTGCAGCCTTGGACTTAACACGAAAGACCCATTTCACTGATACCCGTGGCGTCAGGGTTGAAGCGAACCATTATCCATAGGTGCTTGTTGGATTTTTTCGACGGAGACACCGGCATCTTGACCAAGCACGGCCTGACGGCCATCCGGTGCACCCAGTAACCAAAAGGCCAGAACCGCAGCACCGACGGCAACGCCCGCCGCAATGCTCAGAGTGCTGCCTTTGATGCGTGGTGCGGGTGGTTTCACCATAAACTGCGGTGTTGAAACGACATAGGGTTCTACCTGACGCTCGCCACCGACCTCGCGCCAGGCGCTGATCAGTGGATCTGGGTCTAACCCCAGTTCGGTCGCGTAGGCTTTGATAAAACCTTTCACATACACGGGAGCAGGCAAGGCCGCCCAATTATCGTGCTCCAATGCGCGCAGGGATTTTGCTGGTATCCGTGTTCGCGATGAGCATGCTTCCAGCGAGATTCCAAGTTTGGCGCGCGTTTCGTAAAAAGTGCGTCCGGGACTCAAATCGTCACGTGGTGTAAAATCCATTACTGCATGCCTCCCTCACGGGGTAACGTAGTTAACCGTTGGTCGCAACGATCGCCCCACTTTGAGTCTCCAGCCAGCTTGACGCAACGCTCAAAACTGGACCGGGCATCGGTGAAATTCTGCGCATCACTCTGCGTACGTCCCAGATGATAATACGGTTCAGCGTAATTGGGACACTTCTTAATAGCACGGCGCAAATACTTGACCGCGCGACGCAGGTTTCTCTGCTGTAACATCACCAAGCCCAAATTATTCTGCGCCACACACAGCTCAGGCGCCAAATTTATTGCCATTCTAAAGTGTCTTGACGCTTTGTCGAGGTTACCTCGTTTGTACCAAGCCCAACCCAGATTATTGTGCCCATGCCCGGGCGTTACATACATGATGTTACTGACCAGAGACTCGTACACCTTAATTGCATCATCCCATCGACCCAAGTGTAAGTAGGCTGCTCCAAGATTGTTTGCCGCCTTATAGTAATTGGGCCTGATTTCAAGAGCCGTCTTAAAGTGGCGAATGGCTTTCACGTGAATCTCACGACCCATATAGATCATGCCGGCAAGCATATGAGCTTCTGCATAATTTGGGTCGGCCGTGAGGCTTTTCAAGACTTCTTGCATAGCACCATCGACGTTGTTGGCGCGTCGAGAATTAAAATAATAGCCGTGGGCTAAATTGTAGTGGTACTGCGCAGTTTCCTTCATTTTGCGTTTTGTTGCAGGGCTTGCACCACATCCGACCGTGAAGCAATTTACGATAAGTGCAATACACAAAATTATTGGATTGAAATTGGGGGTATCTCTTCGCATAGGGCCGATTACCACAGCATCTAATATTGGTCAATGTGAGCCCGCCACGAGTCAGTACACGACCTACAGCGGATCGCGCAAACCATCCACCGGACGATATCGGGCAGCTTTTATCGATGGAACTAGCGCTGCGGACAAGGTGATAACCATGGCACCCAGGCCCGCCAGAAGATAGTCCTGCACATTGAACAAGATCGGTAATCGATCAATTCCATAGACTGTTGGATCTAACCGAACGCCATGACTAAGAACCAATTCAAATAGAGTATAGGCGACAGCCATGCCACCTAGAACACCGATGAAGGCGATGAAGGCACCTTCCAGTAGAAAGACACGACGAATACTGCCATTGCGAGCCCCCATAGCCTTCAAAATTGCAATATCTCGAGTTCTTTCGATCACCATCATGATCAGCATGCTGGCGACATTACATCCCGCGAGGATGACCATTACAGCCAGGACCAATAAGATTGCAATCCGTTGCATGGTTAAACTGACAAACAGATTTGAGTTAGATGTACGCCAATCGAGCACGCGGCTGAACGGCAGGTTAATTTTGTCTCTTAATTCATTGGCCAAGCGAGTAGCCTGGTTTGGGTCTTTGACTCGAAGTTCAACCATTGCAACTCGAGAGCCGAGATCGAAAAAGTCTTGAGACTCAGCAAGGTCCGTGTATGCGTAAAGTCGGTCGAACTCGTAGTATCCTGAGCGATATAGGGCCACAACCCGCATTGAACGCATCTTTGGCGTGCCCCGAACAGTACCCCATGATTCAGACTCTTTGCTGTGCGACGGTGACAAAAGAGAGACGACATCGCCCACCTTCGCCCCGATGGAACGTGCCAATTGTTCACCTAGAATAATCGTCGGTGCTTCGCCATCGCGTTTCCGACGCAAATCAGTCAGCCGTCCTTGGATGATTTGAGAGTCTAGGCCCAGCGTCTTCCCAGCTCGATTGCGATCGATCCCTTTAATGATACTGCCAACAGAGCCACCGGGCCCCGTTACTAGGGCTTGTTCCTGAGTTGCAGGAGAACTGGAAATGATGCCGGGGATTTTATCGGCGATGGTCATGACCCGGACAGGATCAGAGGGACGCATCACCTTCACATGGGCGGTCACGCCCAATAATTTCTCAGCGAAGGCCTTGTTAAATCCACTCGTGACAGAAAAACCGCCGACCAATGCCGCAACGCCTGCCGCCACCCCGATTATGGACAGCCAAGCGACCAATGACAGCCCCTTGGATTTGCTTGACCTCAGATGCCTGAGGGCGATGCTTAATTCAAAACCCATGCTGCTCACAACCCAACCGGCTATTTGATCTCGTCGGCGCGGTCCCGATATTCAGGGTGTTCATTGATAAACGACTGCTGACTTTCACGAGAGATTTCGACAATTAAATCACTGTCTCCAACCACCGCCTGACAGCCCAAGCGACTCTCCATGCGGACATCATCAGCCTTACCGAGAATATCATCTTCATCGTCGTCCATCTCGCTCAGACTGTCGAAACCGGACACGACGAAAACATGGCATGTGCTGCATCCACAGTTGCCACCACAGGCATCTCCCATGGGTACGCCAGCCTCGACGGCTGCGTCTAATAGAGACGCCCCAGAGGGCATCGTGATGGTGATTGGCTCTTCATTTAAAAATGTAGGAGCAAACTTTATTTTCGGCATTCTTAAGCTGCTTTCGTTCCGAAAATTGGCTCAAGGGTCAATGGTAAGGGTGCGAAACACGCTGTTTTCGTCTTCAACCGTCCCATATTGATCCACGATTCCACTTCCACAGTATTCAGCGGGGAAGCTCAGTGAGGGGTCGCTCGCACGAGTAAACTGCGCACAGGGACTCCCAACCTCGGGATCAGGCAAATCCGAAAAACGGCGCCAAGCAAACCACTCCACTGCGAATGGGCTTAATGCGGTCTTCAATACATTGAGAAAAGCCGCTTTCTTTGGTCGCTTAATCTCACCCTCCGGCCAGTCGGCTTGCACAACGACAATAGGCAATTGAACCTCGGCCATGGAATCGCTGGTCGTGACGAGACTGTGAAGGGGTCTGTACCAATCTACGATACCTTGCCTCGCATCGTCATCCGACGGCTCTGGCTCTCCGTTGAATGGGTCTGTATTGGGAAACGGGAAAAAACTGAGCCCGATAAAGTCTGCTGTGAGCTGCCGGGATGCGCCACGACCGTTGGCCAACAGTGGCTCGACAATGCGTTTGTCTGCATAGTATGCCGCCGAATTATCGTAGGCACGCTTCGCACTGATGCTGGCATCGGCCGTTGGCGGCTCGATCCCGTACTCAGACGCAACCTCTGGCATCGATAAACGCCGAAAGTAAGTGTAGTTGAGCCCTGGTCCAACCTTCAGGTCCGGGCGTTGTGATTTGATTTCGTCGAACAGCTCGCGATAAGTCAGAATGAAGTTGGTATAGTCATCGATTTGACGACTGCCATCGACGGTTGCGTGGTAGTAGACATTCATGTCAATGCCGATGGTAATGTATTGTACGGCCTCCAACTCGGCCAGATCGGAGAACGCGGTTTTCAGTTGCCGCTGGTATTCACTGACATCGAAGCGAGGCTGACCGGCTCCTTCGGTGAAGCAAACATGGTATAAGTTGGTGCGCCCTGGCGTCATGATGTCGACGTTGACTGCCACTGTCGGCGTTGTCACACCTGCCGCGCGGATCGCCTCAAGCTGTTCCCGCACCTTCGCAGCCGGCTGAACTGCCGTACCATCATTCTGCGGAGCACACGCCGCAGGCCACTTCACAAAAGGTGCATTGATGACGAGAACGCCAAAGAGTTCGCTGATGTCTGCAGGCGTGTGTGTCCGCATGCCAGGTAGAACCTGTAGGTCGAACTCATCGAGTGGCAGTCCACGCTGCGCAGCGGTCAGGTGCCCCTCGGTGTAAGTGAGTTCCGGGAGCTCTGGGATTTGCTCTACAACGGGCTGTTCAGCCCCTTCTTCATCGCCACACGCAGCTGAAAAAAACAGGCCAATCATCAGAAATACCGAAGTTATCTGTCTTACCCGTAACATAAATGACCTCCACTCGCCTTTGGCTGCAACCGTAGATATGCTCCCTGAGTACACGATTTAAACGATGCGCGATACCGTCACGACCATCAATGCGCTATTTTTTCTTCTTGTTTTTTTTCTTTCCTCTGCGGTGCTTATTCGAATCTGCACCGGTCGATTCGAATTGAGGCATTGCTGGTTGCTCGAAAAGCCGCGCACGATTGAGATTAACCTCATGCTTGGAGCCAGTGAGCGCGTCGACGATGTTCTCTTCTTCCTCGTCCGCTTCATCCGGTCCACTTAACAAATCGTCGACCAGGGCTGATTGCACCGTTGGTGGTTTTGTGGCCTGCCGGGATAACCTCGCCGCCTGGAGAATTTCACCCTCTCCACGCTGGATAAAAAGTACCAAATAAGCGTGATAAAACTCGACCAAGTCGATGCCTGTCGCCAGGGTCATTTGGTCCGTCCATCGGTGGGCTTTACCACCTCGTATATTCTTAGCGGGCTTTCCTTTTCTGCCGAATGAACCATCCAAGATTCCTGTAAAATCAGTGAAGCCTTTCGCACTGGATGCGTCGAATACAACTGCGATTTTCCAGAGTTTTCCATCGCGAAAAAAATAGTATCTCGCTTGATTGTTAACGGTTTGCTCGAGCAATGCTTCGTTTTCGCCGGCAACGATTTCACCACCAACGATGGACGATTCCAAACCGGTTGTGCCAGCGGAGAAAGACCGATAGGAGTCACGAATCCTTTGCAGTTCATCGCGCTTGCTTTTTCGCAGTTTGTCGAGATGAAATGAGTCGAGACGCTTGACTTGTCCACGCCATTCTTCGTCTAAACGCTTCGCGGCATCTTCGAGGACCTGTTGTTTCGTAGCCCCCCAATCGAGCTCGCCAAGGATTGTCGATACGCCTGATTTCGGTTGGCTGTCAGCACCAGCTGATGTATCGGCATTGGCGATTGAAAAGATAGACAGCACAAATAAACTGGCAAATATGGCACGGCCCATTTCGCTCTCTCCTTAATTTGAAACTCAATGGAGCGACCAACATTGTACACGGGCCGTTCGAGTCAAGCCAGTCCGCTTCGAATTGTTGTTCGTGTCGCCCAATCGCATAGTAGTTGACACCAGCAGCCACGCATTCTACCTCAAGAAGACGGCTGCGCGTAAGCAAAGCGGCTCAATGGTCCTGAAAAGATTGTGATGCAGACCCAGCGGAACCACGATTTGAAACGACGTCCGAACCATTCGGCTATTCACTTAGCTCTGCCCTCCGTCCTCGGCCAGCTGCTGCTCACGATGGCTTGTACCGTGGCTTTGAATCTGCCTGCTCATGCTGCCTTAATCTTGAGTGAACACGATCAGCAAGTCAGTGTTGTTCGCGAACAAAGTATTATCGTCTACGATGCACTCCGAGCAACTCAAACCACACTGATTCGGCTTGAAGTTCGAGCGGCCACCAAGCCGTTTAGCCTGTTTGTACCCGTTCAGGGAAAAGCGAAGGCTAATTTTGGCCATATCCGTTCGTTTAAAAATATGCTCAGGCAACTTCATCCAGTCTCCAATACGACGCGAAACATCAACTTGAATGTCACCTCATGGGTGGGTGGGTGCGTTGTTCCACAGGTCGGGTTAGAGCCAACGGACAAAGACGACGGAGACACTCGCAGTCTGAAGAGTACAACACATGAGTTCTTAAAAGATGAATCTGCTAGCCGGCGCTGGTTGATGCACCGCGGAGTTTCATTGACACCAGGCCAAATTGCGTGGATGAGAGGCCTAAGAAAACGCGGGTGGACGTTTCTCGGCGTTGATGTGACTCCGCCAGCAGCGGGTGATTCAACCGAGTCTTTCTATACGCCAATTATTGCCTACACGCATCCAGCGGATCACGCAGCTTACAACGTCCATCAGCCTCCACCATCGCTCACCGGTGGCACGGATAAAAGTCAAGTCCCGCTGGAATTGGTCATTTTATCGGAATGGCCTGTCGGCCCCGAAGTCGAAGGGCCAATGGAGTTAGCCCTATCGAAGCCCATCACGGCCGTGCAACTCGAACGTCTCAAGAAGCGCTCTCGAGGGTTTCCCTGGGACTATGAATCCGACGGACATCTAACCGGGTACGTTTTGACAAAGCGCGACAGCTATCAAGTCCTACGTTTCACAAAGATGAAGGTGCTGCCCGAAAAAAAACCGAAAGCTAAGAGACGTGAGCGTTTGATCGATCTGAACATACCAATCGAATTAATTATCCTCGGAACGTGGCTCACAATTTGGGCTTGGCGAGGCCGTTCAACACGCTTCAAATTTAGCCAACCGATGAAGAAACTCCAATAGTCTGCGACGCGTTCAAATGCTCATTTGGGGTGTTTTAACCATCGAATCAGGTTTCATCTGCGCTCTTGACAAAGCGTCGTATGGTATCGCGACTGTTGGATGGTAAACCAATGAAGGCCGCACCAACACGAAAGTAACCGAGACCTTCTGGCCGCACATAAGCAACCCGGGCACGAAGAGTCTGCTCACCGATTCCAACCAGCTCGAAGAGTTGGTGGGCCTCGATGATCATCACATCACCCTCTGCAGGGGGGGATTTTGTGCGCCAACAGAGGCCACCTTCGCTCAGGTCTAAAGCACGGCCACCAGGTTGGGGACGGAGCTCTGTTCCATCGAGCTTGACTCGTTTGAATTGTCGTCTATCGGGTCCAGCCCAACGAGATTCGCCATCGGGTCTGTGAGACAGTGCCTCTTTGACCTTGGCCAATAACACTGTCGGATCCAGTGGCTTGACGATATAATCGACCACGCCTAGCGCGATGGCACGATCAATATTTTCAGGCTGACTCAAAGCAGACAACATGATTACGGGAATGGCTGCAGCTTTCGGGTATTTCCGCATTAACTCAAGGAGCTGAAATCCATTCATCTCCGGCATGCGCACATCTAAAATGATCAGGTCCGGGACATTTTTCTGAAGAATGCGGACTGCATCTTTTCCATTTGCTGCCTGAAGGACATCGTAGCCGGCGCGCTCTAAGTTGTACGCGATCATCCGACGGATATTGTCGCTGTCTTCGACGGTCAAAATACGACTTACGATGGCCTCATTCATGACGGGCTCCGGCTCTCCCACGTTTGGATTCTCCAGGGTCACAGTTTCCCGACAGTCCCCTGCCTCATTACATACCTACAATCCACCCAGATGCCTAGCAAAACTATGCGTGTCGAATTAAAATGGGCACGTGCTCAATAATTGGCAATCACGCGAAAGAAAGGTCCCCCGAAGGTTTCATCAAGTCGAGAGAATTCGTCGTCGGAAAACTGAGTAAAATTATACCCGATCCCCAGTCGGATTCGTTTCTTAATGATGTAGTTAATTTCAACCAAGAAACCACTCTGTTGGTTCTGGGCTAAAGTCGTATTCAGAATCCGGTACTCGGCGCCCACATCCCAAGTATTGGTGAGGTGGTAATTGAGTCGATTTATCCATAGGAACGCGTAGCCAATGCTGGTTGGTACTTGCCCGGTTTTAAGACCGATGCGCCGGAGGGCAAGCTTTTCGACGAGCTGGAGTCCGCCGGGTAATTCAATAATGGGAATCACGCTGATCACATCATTTTCCTCGCGCGTGGGCAATTCGACAGCCAGGTCGAGGGGTCGCTGTTCGTATCGCTTCGTATACTTCAACAGAAGAACGAACCAATTCATCCGCACGGGTCTATAAGCCAATCCAACACTCAATTCCAACAATTCTGCTTGCGTACCTTCCAAGTCGAGATCGAAGCTGTGGCTGTAATTGACTTGAGTTGCAAAAGACCAATCTTTACTCAATTTTAAGTCCATTCGGTTGAGCGCAACCACCTGGTACATATCGTTTCGCAACCCGCGTTCGGCATCATGGTCTTCCAGTCTAAATTCGTAGCGACTACTCAGTTTCAGCTGTCGGTTAGGTGCCCAAGCGAGGCCAGACGTGACCGTGTCTCTAGATGATGCCCCAGGGACTAAGCTCGATGTCTGACTGCGCTCATAGGCGGCATCTATGGTCAGTCTCTTAGTCAAGAACCATCGTTTACCCAAACCAACAACCGTTCTATTTTGGGCACCGAGGGTACCCGTTTCCAGTTGATATTCACCGTATGCGCGGCCCGACTTATCTTCGCCAAACAGTTCTTCGCCACCGACAACCGTTGTGGCCGTCTTCTGGCTATTTTCCTGTTGAAACCGCTCTTGGACGTAGAAGGTATGGCGATCATCGAGCTGCGTGCGCAAGCCCAATTGAGTTGCGTTATCCCCCGACCATCGAACGGTCTCTAGGGCCTCGAAATAAAGCGCCTTTGCTGCCTGATAACGTAAGCCCACTGAGGTGGTAAACAAGTCTCCCGTCCCGGAATGAATCCGACGATCACCGAGGACCGTAACCTGCTGCTGTGTCAACAAAGTCCAACGTTTCGACAGGTCGACTTCCGCCCCGAACGCGAAGGCCCCGATTTGCATGATCTCTTCGTCGACCGCAGGGTCGTACTGGGAGAACACAAATTCTGAATCCAACTTTAATCCTCTTGTCTGATAGCCATATCCAACCCGACTCGTCTCCTGCCGAAAAGGTTGGCCCTGGGTGTGTAAGTACCCCTGGGTCGCCCGTTCAGCCACACGCCAACCATCGTGCCTGACATGAATCATATGCCCGCCATCCAAATAACCCACCGATAGGGCACCGTAGCGTTCAAGTCCTTGCTGTTGAATGGTTCCACCCGATGAAAACCCGGGGGCCATATACTGGTAGTAACCTTCGTTGTACCAGCTATCTTTCTGACCCTTGCCGATAAGATCATCGAGTTCAAAGCCGCCACGCAGCATGAAGCTGGCCCCCGCTGAATCACTTGAATCACGCGTGTGAAAGGGACGAAATGTGAGGCCACCATCTTCACTAAATAGGGATGGACTATTCTGACCGCTGCTCTCAGCAACCTCAGCGTCGAAGTGGGTGCGTCTACCATGTCTCAAGCGCAGATCGGCCCCCCACAGTTGATACTTTGGCTGTGCTGCACCGACCTGGCCCGACTGAATATATCCACCACCAACGCTCACGGCCTCCGTATAGCTTTCTCTCGCATGAAAACCAAAATTCCGGGTGGCATTTGCCGTTGGGTCTCGATGGTCGTATTCGACAACGACCTGGATGACATGGCCATCAAGCGGCCCCTGACCGAGAGTCGGTTCTTGAACACCATATAAGCCCATAGTGGTCGAGGAGACCGGTTGATTGAAGAGCAGACGTCCATCCAGGTATCTGATTCGATAGTCCTGGTCCCGTGCCAACGCAACGCGTCTTCGTTCCATGCCTGTGAGCCTATCCTTCTGGACCAGGTAGACTTGTTCACTCCCTTCCACGACATCTCTATGAGGCAGATAATATAAGGACCCACCTGTTCCCCTAAATTCAACGTACCCATGCTGCTGGTCAGTCTCTTCATCCGTCCCAAATACAGTCACTTCATGTCGAAGGTTACCGGTTTTAATGTCCGTATGGACCTGGGCGCCGTAGTGGGTTCTGTCGTAGCGAAATAGCTCGATCCCCTTGAGTGATGTGCGGAAGTTACCAATGTTCAATCGACTCTGGTCCGCCTCGATCAAAACATAGACGGGTCCGTTACTATTGATCAGCTTATCTTCCCGACTGTTATCACCGTAAACCGGGTAGAACTGGTTTGGGTCGATCAACTGGCGGAAAGTGTCTGCATATGCACGCTGTTTTGCCGTGTCGACATGAGCCTCGACGCTGTAGGTCTTAAAGAGGCCATTGAGGATTTTATCACCCTTTGCATAGCCCCTGAACCAGCCAACTGCTCGACCGTGCAGATAGACCCGGTCTGCCAATGTCGTGCTCGTGTTCGATTGGACACCATCCAATTCCGTCCCGGCCGTTCCTGTTAGACCTTCGCTCATAGCCAATAAAAACCAGCTTGCATCGGGTGTCTGGAAAGACCGTTCGATGACAGAGCGACTTCCATCCTCTCCCTCCGAGACGACCTTTACCCGAGCAGTTTGACCATTCAGGGTTACATTTCCTCCAAAGGCTCCGTCTTCATCCACCTCAAACTCACGCCCATTGATGGTGACTCGACGGCCCGGCTTGGTTCGGCCACTAATCGCCAATTCATTACTGTCCAAACGCGTTCCCGGCGCGGGCAACTTCACTTCCAGTATCGCAGGCTCGCCAGCAGATGAGGTTTGCTTCTGAGGTTCAATTAATGCCAGCAGCGCGAGGTTGCCTGATCTCACGCCCAAACTTGAAAGACGCGCCGACACACGCCCGGCTTCTCTCACATTTACGTCGGCCGCGTTCGCCGCATTCGATGTCTGGCCAACAGCCGACGTTGACACATTGCCCAGCGTTCCCGAGCTCATTAAGTTTGTCTCGGGCAGCCCGACGTCGGTCTGCGTTGTAGCCGGCTTTAAAACCGGTGCGATCCGGCGTTCAGCAGCCGTTTTGCGGGGCTCCCCTTGTACTGCCCTTGCCCTTTTTTGATCCGCTGGGACCAAGGCTAACCATCGCCCATGCTGGTCTTGAAGATCAAACAAGAGTGGTGCCCCTCGCTTTAGACGAGCCACGACTTGAAAATGCTCTTTGCTGTCGATACTCGCACGATAGCCTGATATCGAGACGGTACGCGCTATCTCAACTGGTTTGACTGGCTCTCCGAAAGCAAACCAAGCGGGTGCAGATTGAACGAGCTGGCGACTGCCAATCAAGGTGAGCACTGCACCGTACTGCCCTTTGGTCGGTATCGATTGTGGATTCCATTCTATGACCCTGGGCGGCCCCCCTGCCCCCCGCAGCTGGTGAACCACTTGACCACGACGGTCCCGGATCGAGAAATTCCAAGAGACGGCTCGTCCACTCGCATCAACAAGCCACTTATGGCGTTTAACTTCAGACGTCTGACCGTCCTTCTTTGGTGGAACCGCTGTTAACTTCACACTCGGGCGAACCAACGGTCGACCGCCAACAGAAATTGCGCCCGTCAGCCGACCCTCAATGGTTTTGACCACGGATTCAACGCTGTCATTTTCGGTGCCCGTACGCGGTAAAATTTGACGTATGTAGGCGCCATCGGATGACTGGAGCTCGATGGGCGTGTTGCGAGCCTTTGCCAATAAGACCGACGATACTTGAGGGTTTGGAGACAATGAGTATTCGCTTAATCCAACGCGCAATTTATGCACCTGTCGGTTGGATTTTACCTGCATTTGCGTTCGCGATCCCGATGTGGCGGAAGATTCGCGATCGTCCTTGCCACCCGTTTTTGGACCATCGGCTTTCGGTGCACCATCAGCGTCTATCGCAACTGCTGTCTGTCCTGCATCTTTTGTACTTGACTCGGTCGCGGTCTGCTCAGATGCAACGCGCCTATCGGACGTCTCCGATTCAACCCGTGGTACGGCCGTCTCAGATGGCTGTATTTTTAACTCGACTGTGACCCGACGATTCTTGCGTCGACTGCGTTCTGTGATGTTGGGCCGAATCGGCTTCTGACCACCAAAACCAACGGCCTTTAAGCGGACCTCGGGGATCCCTTTTTGCTTCAAAAAACTGACGATGCTTTCCGCTCGACGACGGGTTAAAGAGCGGGCTGTCAGCGGACCCTTCGAATCGTCAAAATGGACGCCAATCCGCAATAACCCAGTGGTTTGAGTGAGACGCGGCACGAGTTGGCTCAATTTCTTTTTGAGTGCTTTTGTCGGCTGATTTCCTCGAGTGAACTCATCACCTGGAAGCTGTGCAAGTTGAACGAACCCATCCGAACGTCCATCCACATCATCTCCGTTCAGACCCTGCCAAGCCGAACCGACGCTATACCCACTCGGATCTTCCATCTGTAGCTGAATTTCGAAAGGTTTCCCAACCAGAGTTTTGGGGACATACCACTCAATTCGCAAAGGCGGTCCGTCTCCCTTAAGAACAATGCGACCGCGAGACCCCGGTTCGCGCATTAGCAGCCGCCACTTTGACCATTTTCGGCTGCCGTCGACGACGGGGCGAACAACCAAGGTCTGCTTGCCCCCCCCATCTTCGTTTTCGAGTCTCGACTCGAGTTTCATGGACGGGATCGTGAGTTCTTGGCTACCCAATTTGAGAGTAAACGGTGACTCTGAAAAGCCAACCGCTTCCTCACGAACGCCCCATTTAGACAGGGCCAATGCGATCCCTTCATCCGTGACTTCTGTCAACGACTCAGTGACATCATCAGATGGGCAGGTCACACCGAAGAAAACCCGGGCTGGTAAGCCTCGCGTAAAAGAGATTACCCTGGATTCCTGGGTTGTTAAGCGCGCACCTGGCAGGACACTCCGCATGTCAATTTTAACGACATGGGTTCCCGGATCGATATCCTTAAAGTGAAATCGGCCGTGGGTTCCTGAGGTCACCACATAGCCGTGGTCCATATAGAGCTTGGCACCGGCAAATCCCAATTCGCCTGCATCTTGGACGCCGTTCTGGTCTGTATCACAAAAGACACGTCCAAGAAGCAACCCTTGATCAAAATCAGGGTCAGATGCGACATGCACCCTGGCTTCTGCAACGTCAGTGACAGGTACGTTCCCTGAACTCAAAACCTGCGCTCGGTTGGCCAACGTCGTTAGTGGCTTGGCCGACGAATCAATGGTCGTCTGATATGTCAATCGAACAGATTCACCCGATCTGAGGTCGAATGGGATGGGTTTGCCGTCACCATTGGAGACTCGAGTCCGCCCGAAAACCAAGAGTCTAGCCCCTGTGGGGTCAGTCGAGAACAGAGGGCGTTCTCGACCATCGACAAGCCGTGAGACAACCGCTGAACCAGCGACGTACTTCATGCCAGTTGGGAGTTGATCTTGGATCCAAACACCACCGTTACCTGAACGTGCATCGTAGACGAGTTCCGCTGGACTCCGGTTGGTCACGGTGACCTCAAATGTGACGATTCCGCCTACAAAGACCTCAGCTCGATCTGCTCGTTTTGAGATCTCGATCAGCGATGTTAGCGGATCCAAGGGTATATGATTGTGTCGGTAATCATCATTCTGACTCTTAAGTTCAAAAGCTAAGAAATAGGTCTGGTCAACGCCGGCCGTTGACACCGGAATGGGTTGATCAACAATGAGGCCGCGTTCATCTGTGGTCTCGGCATAGCCACGACTCGGAGGCACGGTGATGGACGGTCCAATGTGGGAGACGCCACCTGGGACCACTTCAATGATGTACCGGCCTGGCTCCCGCACCGCGAACTCATATAAGCCGCCATGTGCGGTTTTCTGTCCCTGTTGAGACGGATGAGCCAGCTTTTCTGGGTCCAATAGCACACGCCTCACGCGAGACTCATCGTCCAGGGGATCAGCATCGTCGTCACGATCCTCATAGATACGAACGGTGGCTCCATCAAGGAGTTGGCCTGACACGCTGTCATAAATTCGGCCCATTGGCGCAATGATGAGGTTGTCTGAACTTGGTTCATCGCCGGATATATCAATTTGATCAACGACGCCAATCACTGTTCCCGTCGAGGTAACCATTTCAAGCCGATATCGACCGGCAGGTAGGGCTACAAAACTGTACCGTCCCGAATCATCTGTGATTGCAGATGCATTTGGGTTGTCCCCGTCATTTCCCTCGCGGTACGCACGAACCGTCAATCCAGGATGAGTTAAATCTTCAGTCTCCTCATAAGTGCCGTTTCCATCGAGATCTTCGAAAACGACGCCGTTCAACTCGCCCGTATCGAGATACATCTCAACACACGCCTCGTCCTCAGTTGGTTCCAAACCGGGTACGGAAAAGACGCCACGATTACAGATCTCGCCTGGCTCGGTGACATCAATGTTGGTGCGAAAATTAAGTCTAACTTCAAAGGTTGCTCCGACAGCCAACGCGATGTCGCTGACTGTGACGAGCCCACCGCTAGCCCCGCCGTCGGCTGCTGGTTCAACGTTTACGTTTGCGCTGCTCGTCGCATTGGCCGACGAATCAAAAATGAGGCCAGCTGGAATCTCGTCGGAAATCTGCACACCGACCAAGTCAACATTCCCCGTATTCTCAACGGAAAGAAGATAACTGAGCTGACGGCCAATTGGCATGCGTTCGAGGGTGTCATCCGCACGCCGCTTACTCACGTTGACCTCACGTCGCGGCGGGTCGCCTACTTCAATTCGAGTCGGGGTATTGGCGTCCTCGCCACCATCATCACTGGGTTCTGAATCGAGTCCGTCAGCACTGATTCTCGCTTGATTGAGGATCGCTGGACCAGCGATGGCTCGCGTTTGGAACGAGAGTGTCAAACTCTCACCTGGTTCAAGCCGCGGCCAACGGATGCGAACGACATCATCAACAACTTCACCCGAGTCAGCGTCGATCTCGTCGGAGACGACCTGCTCATTGACCGTGAGTGTACCGCTCAAATAGGAGTGTTCCGCCCTGAGTTCGTCGATAATTCGTACGTTTTCAGCTGGGCCATCGCCTGTATTTGAAACAGTCAAACGCCATTGTACAGCTCCACCGATGGCGACTTGCGCCGCCTCTGGATCGTCTAGTGGTCGTCCAATTTTGACCAAGTTAGACAGATTTGGTGTACCGACAACTGTGATGTCTGCCGACGCATCTGCGACGGAACCCGACTGATCCGCCAGAGCCGCGATGTTCGTGATTCTAGTCTCTGGCTCCACGTTGTCTTCAATACGGGCTCGAAATCGAATTGTGACGGTGTCACCGGGGCCAATAGTTTGAGGGTCTCCACGGCCGATGAGAAGACCTCCACCGAGCGGACTTTGACCGTCAAGAGAGTCTGCCACACGTGCACCGTCGATGGATGTTGACCCACGTACGTAGCTCAGACCATTTGGCAAAATGTCTGTGACCTGAACGTCAACACCCGAACCCGTTCCACCATTACTCACGACAATGCTATATTCGACGGTGTCACCGGCCCGCGTCCGCGCAGCTTCCACGCGCTTCGAAAAAACATATTGCGGTCCGCCCACAACAGTGAATTCAACCCCCGCATCGACCCGGGCTGGGTCACCACGGACACGTGCTTGCGCCTCGTTTAAGACCGATGTGCCCGGTTGGATGTCATCTCTGATGCGTGCTCGAACCCTGAGCTCAGCGAATTGTTCCGATGGCACAAAGCGCAGGGCCGCCGTCGTCTGTGGATTCCATTCGATCCGTCCTGTCGTCGGATCGAAGAGTCCACCATCCAAAGCCTCTATATCGGTAAACGCAAATAGGTCCATTTGGTCGAGCACCGAGACCTCGGATGCACCGGATTCCCGCTCATTGGTCACACGCAAAACATATTCGACCAACTCACCAGGCTGAAAACCGTTACCGAGTGGTCTGACGGTCTTATCGAGGGCCACAAAGCCAGTTTCGACGGTCAATTCCGAATCAGGGCTTTCTTGACGCTCAAGACCGCCAGCACGGGCAGCAAAGCGGTTTGAAATCCTTTGACCGTTGACTGCATCCGGGGAAATCCGGGCTCGCAACACCCGTTCAATCGTTGCCCCCGGCTCAAGGCGCACCACCTGCCAACGACCAACTCCATCGATGACGTTGCCGTCGACGGCGACGGCGTTTACGAGACCGACCGGAACGGGGTCAGATATTTCGATAGCAAATGCAGTCCCAGCACCTTGATTTTCGATGCCCAAGGTATAAGTCACGGGATCACCTGGAGCGAAAGCCCCGCCATTATCGTCTCTTACGGTCTTGGTGAGCGCCAACACCGGGCGACTCTCGACTGTAAAGCGTGTTGGGTCATCCAACTCAGGCGTCGACGGATCATCTGTGACCACAGCTTCAATTCCTGCCGCTGAAATGGACGCCTGGTTCGCGATGCTTTGACCATCTTCAACGGCCTCTCCAATCTGAGCCGTGATATTAATGATACGTTCGGCTCCAGGTGCCAGATCGCCCAAAGTCCACTGAAGGCGATTGCCGTTCACATCCGCCTCTGGGCCAGCACCAACAAAAATTAACGAATCGGAGAGTTCATCGATTACTCGCACATCGCGAGCGGGCTCTGTTCCGTCGTTTGTCACGGTAATGACGTACCGAACTTGCTGCCCTGGAAATGGTGACTCGGCGATGACCGCTTTTGTGGATGCGGCCAAGGATGGCTCGTTTACCACAACGAATGATGCGTCAGCCGTGAGCTCATTCAAGCGGGCCGTATTTACGATCTGCTGTTCATTGACCGCATTCGCAGCGATGAAGGCAGTAATGGTGAAGCGCTCAACCTGACCCGGGTCTATCCCATTGAATTCCCAGCGAGCTAATCCGTCGGCGATGGCCACATTGGGTTCGGTCGTAAATGGGCCAACCAAACCGTCAGGAAGTTGGTCGACGAGCGTTTGCAACCCACCCGTGGCATCCCCATCATTTCTCACATTAATCGTATACCGAATCTGCCGCCCGACAGAGAATGTGCCGCCGTCGGTCGTCACAACTGTTTTTTCAAGGGCAAATTGGGGGCTCGATTGCACGACCAAGCTCGTTGGATCATCTCGATCAGCCGTCGCAGGGTCATCGGTCAAGAAGGGTTCTGCTGACCCATCAGACGTGATCGCCGCTTGGTTCTCGATACGCGTTCCGTCCGGTAAGGGGAGAACGATTCGAGCTCGAGCTGTAAACGTCACAGTCTGTCCAGGCGCGATTTCTGGAACCTGCCAACGAATTCGATTGTCCTCAATGTCTGCATTTTCCGCTGACGTGAGAATAAGCGTTCCCGGAAGGGCGTCATCGATTTGGACATTGCGCGCGACTGCATTTCCATCGTTTGTGATTTCGATTCGATACTCGATTACATCGCCGGGCCGCGCCTCACCCCCGTTGAGGTCTCGAACAGTCATCTGCGCGTTGGAAAAGTCTGGTCCACTGACAACCTGAACAATCGTCGGATCGGTGAGAGCCTCCGTATTCGGGTCATCGCTTAGCCGAGTTTCATTGCCTAAAAATGGGGCTGAGACGACGGCTTGATTAACCACTCTTGTCCCATTCTCAATCGCAGGTGCCAATCGGACTGTGAGGACTCGCTCAGTCGCCTCTCCAGGGGCAATCGCCGGGACTGACCATTCGACAACACCATCGATTAAATTTCCCCCGTCGGCATCGACCAAGGACGCAAGGTTCGGCACTGGGTCGGTGACGATTAGGTTATCCGCTCGACCCGTGCCGGTATTTTCGATTTCAATTGTATAGCGCAGCAGATCTCCAGGCTCGACGGGCGGTCCGTTCTCATCAACAACACGCTTCGTCACCGAAATGGCCGGGGTTGCACTCACAATCAATTGAGTTGGATCATCAACATCAATTGTCGACGGGTCATCGGTTTGAACGAAGGCAAGCCCATCAGCCGAGATCGAGGCCTGATTCAGAATGACAGTGCCGTCTGGAGTGCCGGGTTTCACCGTGCCGGAAATCGCAACGCTGACTGCAGCACCCGCAGCCACCCGAGCGAAGTTTGCCCGGAGAACGCCGTCTTCAATGCCACCTGTATCAGATGAGAAATTGTCGATAAATTCCGTTGGCAATGCATCTATAATTTCAACATTGAGTGCATCCACAGTGCCCGAATTAACAACCTGGATGGTCCATTGAACAAGCGCCCCAGGCTCCGGATTACCTGGTTCGACAAGTTTAATGGATGCACTCAAATCAGCAGCCGCTACGATTCGAACATCAGTCGAATCCAAGGGCACCGGTGTGCTCGGGTCATCACTGAGAACGGGCTCCAGACCCTCGCCGACAACACGGGCCTGATTGCTGACCACAGTCCCCGCCACTAAATCGGGAGATAGAGTGGCTTCAAATTCAAATTCACGCACACCGGAGCCGACTTCGACACGCTCCAAAGGGGGCCAAATGATTTGACCGTCGGCAAACAGTCCATCGTTGAGGGGCGTAATGTTCGTCAGCTCTCGTGGAATTGGGTCACTCACACGCGTGCTAATGCCCGCACTGTTCCCCTGATTTTCAAGCCTGATCGTGTAACGGAGCCGATCCCCTGCTTGTGGATCTCCACCGTTTAAATCCGTCACTGTCTTCTCAAGACGATATTCAGCTTGAGATCGAATGGTAACAATGGTCGGATCACCGGCAGCGGGCGTTCGCGGGTCATCGGACAATACGTCCCCAAAGCCCGCCGTGACGACAGCCTGAGTGCTGATCTCTGTGCCATTATCGATGACAGGATTCAAGCGCGCCCGACCCCTGAGCGAGACAGATTCACCCACGCCAATTCGACCCAAAGCGGGTACATCCTCTGGGGTCCACCTCATCAGGCCGCCCTCATTCGTCCCATTGACAGCAACAACGCTTCTGAACAAATTGGCAGGAAACTGATCACTGACTTGGACGCCGACTGCTGCATCCGTACCGTCATTGGTAATCACAATATCGTAAACGATGGTGTCTCTCGGTTGCGCGATGACCAGGGACGCACGCTTGGTGACCGTGAGTAATGGCTGTGACCGAACGATGACCCGCGTCGCATCATCGGGCACATCGGTGCTTGGGTCGTCTGATAAGATGCGTTCACCGTCAAAATTGATTTGCGCCTGATTCAAAATTTCAGTTCCGTTCGCGATTGCATCACTGAGTTGTACACCCAGACTAACAGTCGCAGTGTCTCCCGGCGGAAGAACGCCAATGGTCCAAGAGACAACATTCGCGACCGGATCGTAACGCCCGCCATCAGCCGGAGAAACGCTCGCAAAACGAACACCGAGCGGATCGGAAATGACGATATTTTGGGCAGGTTGATTGCCCGTATTGGTAACCGAGATCTGGTAGTCATAGCGCTGCCCGGGCACCGCGAACCCATCGATGGGCCCAAGGGCCCGCTTGGTGAACGTGGATAACTCCGCAGCCGAGGAGACACGCAGCATCTCACTCGAACGTTCGACGCGCTGATTACCCGCCGTCAGAACAACTCGATTGACGATTTCCGCACCATCGGGTGCATCATCATTTACTCTCGCTCGAAACCGAACTTGAACACGCTCACCACGGTCGACATTGACAAATCCGCGCAGGCGATTGTTATTGTCACATGCAATGTCTGGCAGGTCCGAGATTAGGGTACAGGCACCAAGATTATCCGGCAGCACATCGTCGACGAAAGTCCGAGCCAAGGTGGTGCCACTGTTCTCAATGGTCACCGTGTATTCGATCACATCTCCAGGAACAAGGCCGCCACCATTGACGTCAGTCCCGGTTTTGCTCGTCCCGGCACCGGCAATATTCAGCTCAGACGTTAACTCGAATCGAGTGACACCATCGGGAGCCCCCGCGGTCGGGTTGGGATCACGGGTTGAAAAAACGCTTGCGCCGCTTCTCACTGTGCCTTGGTTGTCAACCGCTAAGCCATTGATTTCACCGACAGCAACGCCCTCTGCAACAAGCTGTTCTTCATCATGAATGCGAACGATAATGCTGATCGTCGCGCCCTCATTGCCTGGCTGTACCACCATATTGGAGAATTCAATTTCGCCCTCGGCGAAGTTATGACGTGCATCACCTGAAGACGCCACAACTTGCAACGCATCAACGTAGTTGGGCAACGAGTCGCTGAAGATGACACCGCTGACCGCGCGAGCATGTGGATTTTGAATTCGAATTGTATACGTGGCCACCTCACCTGGCGTAAATAGGCCGTCTCCGTTTCCATCGAGCACAGATTTTGTCGCTGTATCCAGCTCCAAGGCCCCGAGTACCGTGAGCACGGCTTCATTTGTATTGACAGCCAACTCGAGCGTGTCAGCACTCACCTGGCCCTGCGTAATGATTCTCTCTCCGGCCCGCGCGTCAGGGTCGACGGTTGCTCGAAAAGTGATTAATCTGTCTGAATCACCTCGAAATGGCAGCAAGCCCAAATTAAAGCCTGCCGCCAGCGGATTCGCTACCTCGGCACCGGGAATCGGGTCAGCCCCATCAACACGTAAACTGCCGGGCAAATAGGTAAGCCCAGCTGGTAGTGGCAAGGTGACCACCGTGTTCGGAGCATCTCGGGTGCCCTCATTGGTCACGCGCAGCGTAAAAACAACACGCTCGTTCGGAGCACCCTCATCGGGAACGACGGTCAACCTGGTCCCGTCTCGACTAAAATTTGGTGAGTTTCGGTCAACGCTGAGCAACACATAGCCAAGAAAAAAGGACTCCCCTCCTCCCGTTGGCTCCGGATCAAACGGATCGACAAACCCATCGCCCGATCCCACTTCGATCTCTGCCTGCGTCTGACCGATTGCGAGCAGGTTCGAAACGTTGAAACTGTCTAGATCGAGCCCGAGCGTGAATCCGCCTGGTGAACTGCTGTTGAAAAGGTTGTTCGCGGGGTTGAGTGCATCATTCAGTTTACGACCACCGAAGGACAAATAATCAAAACACGTATCGCAAGGAATTACAGGATCGGTATCCTGAGGTGGAACACCGAGGAAAGAATCACCTTCGAGCCCGAAGAAAGAAAGCACGGCCTGCCCACCTTCGGGGAAATCAAAGCCCCGAATAGAAAAGCGGTCAACACCCGGGCTCTGTTCATCTTCGTCTAGAGACCGGAAGCCATCATGAATGAAGACATCCCGAAGTGTTCTTGCCGCTTCAGAGCGGTAGACAAGGACAAGACTCCAAGCGGCGTACTTGGCTTGACAGAAGCGGTCGATGCACGTGCCGTTGGGCCGCAGTTGACCGACCGATGCTTGGACATCACCAACGACGTAGGTGCCGTTGAACTGGGAAGGGCCCGGCCTGCCTCGGAGCCGATCACTGACGTCAGCTCGGCAGTAATAAAATCCGCCTAGAGTCGCCACCGTCACGCAACGATCCGCAGGAATATTGTTAAAGCGTGTCCCATCGGCCGCCGTTAAATCAGCGGTTCGATCGATGCCTCCGTCGATGCTACCACTCCAAAATAAATAGGCTGCTTCCAGTTCTGCATCAAAGGGCAAGTCACGTACATCACCCGCGGACTGGGGCAATAAAACACTGTTGACCTGAGGTGCGACGACAGACTGGGTCATCAACGTGTTCCCAGTAACCACAACACCGCCAAATAGGCGATGCTGGGCATACAAAGCATGGGGTTCACCACCGACACGCCCCAAACTTGAAGAAGGACCAAAGACCGTCCCTAAACAAATCCAGAGGGCAAAACCGAGGCGCACTGATGACGCGTTCGTTACCACGATCTATCCGTTATGATTGCACTTGCTGACGTCAGTATTGATCGTTTTGTGAACAGAAGCGATTTCCCTGCGATCAAAAAGCCATTAACACTCAGACGCATGCTGTCGAGTCTGATGCCAGTGCAAGAATTTCGTAAATGGCGGCATCGGCCCTACAGCCGCCTTGCCATCAGAACGAGGATGGAATGTGTTCAGGAAAATAAACTTCGGCCCGCCGAGTCGAAGAATAGCCGCGCACACTGCGATTGGTCCCGCCTAAAACGACGATCGTGTCATTGTCCAGTCGGATCGCACGAGCAGCCCATCGAGCTTCGGGGAATCCCTGCTGAATGCAACCCTGTGTCAGATCCTCTTGAGTGTATTGCACCACTCCATTTATGTCCGTACGCACCAAGCGGACATATCGCTGTTGCGGCGCATCACCGACCCGACCGCCTGCAACGAGGATGAAGGGAGAACTGCCGTCAGTTCCTTCCGCAACGGCTAAGTCTCCCCCACCGAGGGTCAGCACGCCTGCCTCTCTTGCCCCGTTCAGAGCGGACGAGATGACGGTGACCTGGTTGGACGCTTGACTTCGGTCGCTCGAGGTAAAACCACCAACGATGACAACTTCCGCACCACCGTTGATTGAGACAGATGAATGTCCCCATACCGGTGCGGGCAACTCAAGGGTCGTGCCCAGCGAGATCCAGCACCCAAAATTCGGTGCCGGAACCGCGTTACCTACACAACCAGATTGTGCAGGGTTCGTGGTGAATACTTCGACGCTTCTCAGCAGACCGGTGTCATTGATACCACCGGCCGCGATGGCCAACTCAGCCCCGCGCTCAATCGCATTCAGCGAGTGGCCGCGTCGGGCTTGCGCCATATCGCCTTGTGCCCGAAACGATTGGTCTGTAGGAAAGTAGCGAAAGCTGCTTGTCAACGCCTGGCCATTGACATCTTCACCACCCACGATCAAAACGGACCCATCGTTTAGTCTCTGAGCTTGGTGACGTTTCCGCGGCAAGAATCCGGCCGCATTAATCGGCGCTTCGAAAACGGGCCCGGCTGGGTTGAAAATGGTTACACCAGTTGCGAGCCCACCCGCTGGGGTCGACTGGCCACCGGCGATCAAGACGGTGCCATTGGGCAAGACGGTCGATGAGTGGAAGGCCCTGGGTTCAGACAGCCTAACCGGCTGGTCGTTACCATCCAAAAAGGCAATGAATTGGCCCTGGGTTGGGTCATAAATCTCCACCGAATCGTGAACGCTTAAAATGGCTCCAGACGGATCTAGGTCAGCACCACCCGTAATTAATAGCCGTCCATCGGCGAGCTTACTGACGCCAAATCCGACTCGCTTGTCGATCAGGTCTGCTTTGCCGTCCGCCGAACGATAAATAGAGGGGCGATTGTAGCCAACGCAGTCCGATCGGCCGACCTGAACGGACATTGAGAGCGGCTGACCATCAACCACATCAAATTGGGCCGTTCCACCATAGAAAACCAGGGATGTCGTGCCATCAGGACTCACCTGATAGCCTCGAGCGGTCAGCTTGTAACCTGAACCAACGGGGAGTTCAGAGAGCTTACCCCCACTTCCAGTCATGGGAAATTGTTCTACAAAAGGCCGCTCACCGCCCGACAGGACAACCTCCATGAACGACGCACTGTTATCGATCAAGATCGAATCATGCATTGTCCCCTCGGCCGGGTAGACATTGAGACTGAGCGTTGTTTTGTCTGCCTCTCCGCACGCTGCTAAAAAACAAAAAAGGCATGTGGCAATATATCGATTCATCATCTCCACCTCACATCCACCTCGAAACGACCGCTTTGCTCGTCTTCTTTCAATAAGAAGTATCCACCGATGGACCCAGCGGTGACAACAGCACCGGTGACAGTCCAAAACCACCATGAACGGTACCACTTCGGCCGACTGGTATAGGTCGTTACAGGAAAGGGCGTTTCCCGGACAAGGTCGGGCACTGGCGCGACGACGGGAGGCGCAGGCCCTACGACCGGAGGGACGGGTTCCACTTTGGGTTTTTGCTCGACGGCGGGTTTAGTCACCTTTGGTTGAACGACGGGTTTTGACGGCTTTGGTTCAACGGTTGGACGGGTCGGAGAGACCACCCTCGGACCATCTATGCCGGGCTTTTTCGGCGGAACGATCGGCACAGGGATCGGTGCTGGTGCTGGCTTCGACGCTGGGACAGGTGGCGGCGCAGGGGGCTCAGCACGGACGACGAAGACGCGACCGGACAAAACCTTGTCCTCGGGAAAAGCCAACGCGGTTTTTTCAACCTCTCGAGCAAACTGAGCCGCCTTAATCATGGTGCTGGCAATGTCCGCTTTAAACTTGAATCGGTCCAAGGCCACAACCTGTTTCTCCCGCAGTCCATATACAAAGGAATTCATCACAAAGCCGTTACCCTCAGCGTCAATCACGCCGACGACAACGTAACGTGCCTGAGTCAACTCACCGATCTCCTTGGCCTTATTTCGGAAATCTCGATCCAAGCGATTGTCGGCAACCGACTTCAACAAAACCGCGACGTCTCCCTCGGAGGCTTTGCCGGGCTGCTTCGGTCCAACATCCTTCGAGAGCGTGAGCTTCGTCCGGGTTGTTTTCTTGCTCTTAACTTTGATCACGGCCCCGGCCAACCCAGCATCTGGGTGTGCGAGTTGAATGCAGTGAAAGCCTCGGACAAGTTTGTTCAAACGAAGGGGCGTCTTGCCTTTCTCAACACCATTCAAACGGACTGTGGCTCCTCTGGGGACCGACTGGATATAGATATTGCCGGTCTTCTTTTTTAAAAGCTTTTTGCGGGTCTTTGCGAAGAATGCTTTCGACCCATCGCTGTATTCATCCAATGGCTCTGCATCGGGTGCCATGGTCACGACGCGACGAAAATAGTCACGGGCATCGCCTTCATAGCCGAGGTCAAATGCGGACGCACCGAGATAGCCCAATGTTTCCAAGACGACTTCCAGCTTTGCGATAGACGCAAGCCCTGCTTCGTACAGCTCCAGTGCCGCTTTCAGCTGTTTGAAAGCCCGTTTCTTGTTACCCGACGAGTAATCCTGCTTACTCGCAACACGCAGACGCTCGGCTTTTTCAATGCGAGGATCAGACTCTCCCGCTTTGACTGGACCCATGCCAGCCTTGTCTGCAGTTTCGATCTTCTGACTACGTTTCAACTGACCGCGAGCGACCTCGTCAAATTTCTCAGCCAATAAGCCCGCACCTGCCACACCTTGACGGGCTTGAATGGGCGCGATCCAGACTCGCGGCTTCAGTGCTTCGGCATGGGCAGTTTGAGTGTCAATTAGGCTCCATGTCATCATCACCAAGCCAGACATTCCAAGGACAATTATCCGTTTCATTTTTACCTTTTCAAACACCGATGGTTCCTTGACCGATGTATTATAACGTCCTATGACGACGCAAGCGGGTATCACAACGACTGCTCCCACGTCAACGACCTGATAGATAAGGCTTATAGTGCGTATATCATTACCGGGAAAAATTTTCGCAGGTTTCGTGGCCCTGATGCTCACATTCGGTGGGGTCATGGTCTACACCGCATGGGGCATCAGAGAACTGGGAACAACATTGACTCGGTTACACACGAGCCTCGTCCCTCTCCCGTCGATGGTTGCCGAGGTCAAATCTGACCTCAGACGCCTGTCCTTGGTGGCTGGCCTCAACGAGCGTAATAGTTTATTGCGAGCGGTAGACCAATTGCAGAAGGTCGATCAGACACCAACACGCCTCGCCCAAAGACTCGACAAGATGCGAGCTCGGCTTGAGCGCCGAGACGGCTCTCCGGAAGCAGACGCACTGCTCGCCCATTTCCAGCTTTTGGAGACTGAATATCGAGCGATGAATGCCCAACTCAGCACCTTCTTTAAAGCACTCGAAGAGGGTGATGACATCACAGTCTTCCGTCGCCCCACACGGCGCTCTATCGCCAAGGTCGCTCGGCAAGTTGAATTCTTTGGACTTGAAACAAATCGCGCCTTAGGTCGAACAATAGACGTCTTTGAGCAAGACGAAGATCAGCTTGCCTGGGGGGCAATTTTTCTCGCAACTGTTGCCACCTTGCTCGGCTTACTCATCACATTTTTGGCAACCCGACTGTTGAAACCACTTAGAGCATTGCGGGAGGGTGTCGAACGGGTGGCCGACGGTCGATACGATACACCTGTTCTCACGAAGGCAAATGATGAATTGGGTTTGTTAGCCACCGAGTTCAACCGCATGGCGGAAGCCATACGACGTCGCGATGAAAAACTGAATGAACAACAGAAAACCCTTCTCCAACGAGAACAATTGGCAACGGTGGGACGCATGTCGGCTCAGATTACCCATGAGCTTCGAAATCCCTTGAGCAGCATCGGGCTTAACTCCGAGCTTATGATGGAAGAGCTTGCTGCCAGTGAACAGACACGCTCTGTCGACAATGCCCGCGAACTCTTGATGAGCATCACGCGCGAGGTCGATCGCCTCAAAGAAATTACAGAAGAATACCTCCGTTTTGCCCGCTTACCAATGCCCGAAAAATCTCTCGTCGACCTAAACCACACCGCCGCGGAGCTGATTGATTTTTTTCGCTCGGAGATGGAACAAGCTGATGTCAAAATGAGATTGGACCCGGATCCGGTCCCCAAAGCCGTTGAAGTCGACCCAAACCAAGTGCGGGCTGCGCTGATTAATTTAATCAGAAATGCCAAGGAAGCGATGACCAGTGGCGGACATATCGTCCTGCGCATCCGCCGAGTAGGCGACGTCGTCTATGTGGAAGTGACCGATACCGGTGGTGGAATTCAAGTCGACACTCAGGAACGCCTCTTTGAACCGTTTTACAGTACAAAGCCGCAAGGAACGGGTTTGGGATTATCGATGGTAAAGCAAATCGTCGATGCTCACGACGGAGTGATTAGAGTCGAGTCGAGTCCGGGTCAAGGGACTACCTTTCGACTGTCATTCCCAACACGGATCAGCGATCAGAATGGAGACTCGTAAACCCATGCAATTAGACGTTATGTCGTACAATATTCGATTGGGTCTGGACAGCAGTCTGGACGCCATTGCTCACGCCATAATCGACCACGGTGTGCCCGATGTCTTGGCACTGCAGGAAGTTGGAAATCATTGGAATATGGGCGAACGCGTAGACCAAACCGACTATTTGGCGCGACGGCTGAATATGAACGGCACCTTTTGCGGTGCACTCAGGGACAGCGACGGCGGCCGTTATGGCATCGCCTTGTTAACCCGTTCGGAGCACGAGGTCATCACACGGCGGTGCCTTCATAAAGATCAAGATGAACAGCGCGTCTGTTTGATCGCAAAAATGAAGACCAAAACACCGATTACACTGGTCACGTCACACCTAAGTATCAAGGAAGCAGAACGCCGAGAGCAAGCTAAGGCACTGAGCTCGATCATGGGAACAGTGTCCGGACCAGCCCTGTTGTTGGGGGACTTAAACGCTCGCCCAGAGTCAGTCGAATACAGCGCACTCATGGACACCTGCTCGGATGCTTTCAACGGCTTTGGAAGCGGGCCAGCCGAGACCTTTAGTGTCAAAGAGCCACACCGCCAAATCGACTACATCCTTCTATCCAAAGGACATTGGACCGGAGAAAGTTGTCGGGTTCTCAGGGACATAAAAACAAGTGACCACTTTCCGATTTGGGCTCGGATCTCTTGCAGAATATCTCGCCTGTGAGGGAGTGCTTAACTCAAACAGAATCCCCGATCTCATGGCCGGCTGGCTACCGTTTGACAATTTGTGGTCTTTTTAGCCTCAATGTTTGCTATCATCCAGTCCGAAACTGGGAGAGACTCCATTGGCTCGATTATTAGTGACAACGCCGGACGGTGCTCAGCGAGAGCATCGCTTGAGAGCGATCAATACATTGGGACGGCACCCAGAACAGACCATTCAGATCCTCGACAGGGTCGTTAGCAAAGAGCATGCGCTGATCACGTTCGCCGATGATGCGTATTGGGTGCAAGATATCGGTAGTCGGAATGGAACCTTCATTAATGGGAATCAGATCCGAGGCCGAACACGGCTGGCGGACAATGATACTGTGACCATGGGCGGCAGCCGAATCGTATTTTTGACCGAAGACACTGAGACCAATCAGCGCCTCTCAGGTAACGTCACGATTCATGCGGTGGCGTCTGAGACGGCAATCCGCTCTCGACTCCAGGCGCGCGAAGCTCAGCAGAAAGAATTTTTACCCGAAGCAGACATCTTAGACGAGCATACACTACGAACCGACTACGAAAAGCTGCGGGTTGTATTCGAGGTCAACCAAGCGATTGGTGCAGACATTGACCTGGATACGGTGCTCAATCGAATTCTAGACAAAGCATTGGAGTTTTCCAGTGCCGACAGAGGAGTGATTCTTCTCCTCAATCAAGATGGCGTACCAGAGCCTCGTGCCTACAAAAATCGCCGCGGTAATGATGAACAGATGCAACTGTCAAGCACCATTCTCAACGAGGTTTTGGAACAGCATCATGCGGTGCTATCGAGTGATGCAACAATGGACAGCCGCTTTGGCGGGTCCCACAGTATCATCATGCAGGGAATTCGGAGCACCATGTGTGTCCCACTTATGGCAGGCAGTGATCTTCTGGGCATGATCCATCTGGATACCCGCATCGCGACGGGCGTTTTTACGGAGAAAGATCTTCAAATTCTGACCGTGTTCGCAAACGAAGCTGCCATGCGAATTGAGAACGTAAGTCTAGCCCGACGCGCAGAAGAAGAGGCCGTCGCACGCAGTAGTTTGTCGAGGTTACTATCGCCCAACCTGGTAGAACAGGTCGTGAGCGGCGGTGTGAGCATGGATAAAGGAGGTCGCATTCGCAACGCAACCGTTCTCTTTACCGATATCCGGGGCTTTACATCGATGAGCGAGACCATCGGACCGGAAGAGACGATCTCACTGTTGAACGAATTCTTCGAGATCATGGTGGACATTGTGTTTCGCCACGAAGGGACGCTTGATAAGTTTATAGGCGATGAATTGATGGCTGTCTGGGGGGCACCTGTGGAACAGACTGACCACATCGAACGCGCCGTGCGCGCCGCGCTAGAAATGCGCCGCAGCTTAGACGACTGGAATCGCTTTCGGGTAGCGAACGGTGCCAACCCGGTTGTTGCAAGAACCGCCATCAATACAGGGGAAATGGTCGCTGGCTACATGGGTTCGACGAAGACCCTCTCGTACACGGTCATCGGTGATACGGTCAATACGGCATCGAGACTATGCCATCATGCTCAAGCGGGGCAAATACTGGTCTCGGATCCGGTGACGTCTGCCCTGGGGGAGCGGGTCAAATACGAGTCTTTTGACGCCGTGAAGTTCAAAGGAAAATCACACGATGTCAACGTCTACAACGTGCTGTCATTCGACGGCGGCTCTTACGAGCCATCGGACATTTGAGTGGGCGTTGGTGCCGACCGGTTTTCTCACCATCTCATCGACCAAGAATCGGGCAGGGAACGCTGACTCGAAAAACACTGTGTAAGGGCGAGACGACGGCACCGTTGTTGAACGTGGAACAACCTGTTAACAAGGAGATGAGTTCCAATGTCAGGAATGGACGATGCAACCAACATTACTGGTCGTAGATGACGACACGTCAAATCTAGCGAGTCTCGTCAAAATTTTTGAAAAACTGGAGATCCGAACGCTTGCGGCAACCAACGGGCAAGAGGCCTTATCGACGTTGCGTAAAAAAAACGTGGGTGTCATTCTTACAGACCTCATGATGCCGAATATGAGCGGCGTTGAGCTACTCAAGAACACCAAAGCGATATCCCCAGATACCGAAGTCGTTCTGATGACCGCATATGGCACCATCGAACGTGCTGTCGAAGCCATGCGCGAGGGAGCCTACGATTTCGTGACCAAACCCTTCAGGCGAGCGGAGATCGAGCGCACAGTCACTCGAGCCATCGAAAAGCTGACTCTAATTGCCGAAAACAAATCCCTAAAAGCCCAATTAGCCGATGCGCGAAACCAACAACGTCACGGCGACTTGATCATCGGCAATGCACCGGCTTTACGCCATGTTTTAGACACAGCAAAACAAGCAGCACCATCATCGGCAACCGTCCTCCTCATGGGCGAGAGTGGGACAGGGAAAGAATTATTTGCTCGTGCCGTTCACCGACTCTCTCCAAGAGCAGGCCAGCCATTGGTCACTGTTAATTGCAGTGCCCTTCCAGAATCCGTCATTGAAGCAGAGCTTTTCGGTTCAGAGAAAGGTGCTTTCACGGGCGCACACATGCAGCGTGATGGCCGTTTCACACGAGCCCACCAAGGTACGATCTTTCTCGATGAGGTGGGTGAACTCTCACCCCAAATCCAAGTCAAATTGCTCAGGGTTCTGCAATCGGGAGATTATGAACGGGTGGGTGGTCAAGAGACCCTTTTTACCGATTGCCGAATCATCGCTGCAACCAATCGAGACCTCGAGGCGGCGGTGAAAAGTGGCGACTTCAGAGAGGACCTCTTCTACCGTCTCAATGTCATTCCAATCACGGTTCCACCGCTGCGAGCTCGCCGAGATGATGTCCCGCTCCTCGCAGATTATTTTGTCCGTCTCTATGCAGAAAAAAATCAAAAGGTCATTGATGGGATCTCGCCAAGTGCCCTACAGAAGCTCACTGATTATTCGTGGCCGGGCAATGTTCGTGAGCTTCAGAATACCATCGAGCGCGCCGTTGTACTCGCCAAAAGTGCCGTCTTGGATGAGTCGGATATGCCTGCAACAATTAACGATGAGATTCGGGATGCTGAAATCCTGACCATTCCCATCGGAACCCCCCTCGATGAAATCGAAAGACGCGTGATCCGCGAGACGCTTTTGTTTACCGGTGGCGACAAGAAACGCACCGCCCAACTCCTCGGCATTGCAACCCGAACCATCTACCGCAAACTAGACAACTAAGGTCAGAATGCCATTTTGACATCCTGAGCCAGTATTCGTACCCCTTTTGACAAATTGGCACACGATACGACGAACGTTTCCCCTATTGCTCTGCGGCTACCAGGCTCGTTTTAATCGACACAGGTAACCGGCACGATTCTTGTAGGACTGGGTTGCGGCGAGCAGGCGAGTCACATCTCGACCCAGTCTCCCTCAACACCAGCTGTAGCCAAAGGACCCTTAGCTTAACGATGGAAAGTGCTGCTAAAAGATATTTTTGGATCGTCAATTTGGTGCTCCTAACGGGCCTTGCCTTCCTCTCGGCTCGAGTTGCCAACAATCTGATCGCTGAGCAACTGGTGAGTGTCGAGCCGAAGCGCAAAGCGCCCGAGGCAAAAGTGAAACAAAAATCGACGATCAAGGGCATGGCGTTGGGCTGGGGTGAGTTGATTAGAGATCGCAATCTGTTCAACGCGAACCCACCTGAGCCGGTCGAAGAAGTGCCGGAGGATGAGAAACCCGAAAAGGTGGAGGAAGCACTAGACCCAGAAAAGATTCCAGGGCCCGGGGAAGAGTGTAATGAGTGGGAAGAATCCACCGTAAAATTGAACGCCACACTGGTCGCAGAGCCTGCCACATGGTCGACAGCAACGGTGACCGAGAACGGGAAGGCACGCATGCTTCGCGTGGGCGATATGGTTGGTAACCACGAACTCGTCGCGATTCAACGAGAACGGCTTATTGTCGCTGAAGCCAACAAATTCAAATGCGTGAAAAGCAAACGGATCGCATCGAAGAAGGCAAAGTCCAGCCGCTATAAACCCGGTCGGTCGACCTATAAATCGGGGTCAAATTACAGCAAGAACGGTGGTAAGAACGACTCCGAGAAAATCAAGGCAGGCATCAAGAAGGTGGGTAAGAACACCTACCAGGTCGATCGAGACATGCTCAATGAGCAACTCGAAGATCTCGGTAAACTCAGCCGCCAAGCACGAGTAATTCCACATTACCGTGGAGGTAAACCGAAAGGCTTTAAGCTCGTCGGTGTACGACCGGGAAGCTTGTACAGCCACATCGGTGTGCGGTCCGGAGATATCCTAAAATCTGTGAATGGCGAAGGCATCACCAGCCCGACTAAAGCATTAGAGTTATTTGAGAAATTGAAATCCTCCGAAAGCGTCACTGTCGATTTAGAGCGACGCGGCCGGAAAACGACATACGAGTACATCATCAAATGAAGAACATCGGACGTCTGACTATGACCGCCTTCTTGTCCTGTTGCTTGGTTACATCCCTTGCAAGTGCACAAGATCCAGCAGCTGAACCCGTCGAAAAGACCAAAGGGGTCAAACCCAGTAAGCTCAAGCTCTTAAAAACGACCAAGCTGACTGAACCGAAGCGGGTGAACAAGCAGGTTCTAAAGGAAAAACCGACTTCATTCAAAAAACTGCCTGCGCTCACGCCTAAGATGGTAAAGCCGAAGCCGGTCGCGCCAAGTGGTGCCGCCCAGAAGCCGCCTGCAAAACCCATCAAGACGCCGGCTGTGCCCAAGACAGAAGATACGACGGCAAGCCAACCAGAAAAAGACAGTCTACCTCCGTCTTGGAAGGCGGGTTTGAAAGACAAGAAGAAAGATAAAGAGGATAGAACCCTCAGCAAAGATTTCGTTGAAAAATGTCAGTCTGTTGTCCCCGACCTCCCCAACGACGCCAAGTTCACATTGGACATCTACGAACACGACATAGCCGATGTTGTTTGGCTCATCGGCTGCTTGACTCAACAAAACATCATCCTGCCCAAATCCATCAAGGGAAAGAAAATCACCATTTGGGCACCTCAGAAAGTGACAAAGCAAGAGGCCTACCGGGCTTTCTTGACTGCTTTGGAAACCAATGGGCTGACCATATCAAGGCAGGGGAAATTTCTAAGAATCATTGACATCAAAGACTTTGCACGGGCCTCTGACCCACTGCTACCGCCCGGTTCGACCCCACCGAGCGAAGACCGTATGGTGACGCAAATCGTCACACTCAGACACGTAGATGCCGGCGAGATTAACGAGGTGATTAGCAAGCTGGCGACGGCCAACGCCCAGTTTATTGTCTATCAGCCGAACAATTCACTCATCATCACGGAGACGGGGAGCAACCTACGAAAGCTCAAAGTCTTGATAAAAGAACTCGACCAACCCGGCGGCTCAGAAGAGTTGTGGATGTACCAGGTCGTCAATGCTGAGGCCAGTGAGATAGCCCAAAAAATTCTGGAAGTCTTTGAGAAGCAAGACTCGAAGTCATCGAGCAAAAGCAGCCGGAAGCGTAGCTCGTCAAAGAAACGACGTCGCGGCAAAGGGTCAAAACGAGCTGAATCCACCAGCGTTGGTGAATCTGAACTCGATGCAAGAGTGAGCAAAGTGATTGCGGATGAGCGGACCAACCGCCTTTTAATTGTGGCGACAAGACGGTCTTACAAGCGCGTCAAGAAGCTCATCAAGCGTCTGGATATTGCAGTCGAAGGAGATGGCCAAGTCCATATCCATCAACTCAACCATGCCAAGGCCGCTGACATTTCTACAGTGCTGGGTAATCTGAGCAGTAACCAACGCAGCAGCTCAAGCCGACGGACGCGTAAGAAACGCTCGAGTAAAAAGAAATCATCCAAACGGAGTTCATCATCAACAACATCGTCTGCAGCCCTTTTCGAAGGCGAGGTCAATGTGACTGCAGATGAAGACACAAACTCGTTAGTGATTACAGCGAGCCTGAAGGATTACCTATCGTTAAAGAAGGTCATCGACGTACTCGATCGACCCAGGCGCCAGGTTTTCATCGAAGCTGTCGTCATGGAAGTGGCCGTTGAGAATAATAGAGAATTCGGAATTTCCAGTCATATTGGCTACGACCCTGAATTCTCAGGCGATAAGAAAGGACTGGTCGTGTTCGGCAATCCAGGTCCTAAAGGTGGCAGCATCTTGGATTTGACCAGTGCCGCTTCATTGACCGGATTGGCCGTGCAGGGGCCGCCAATTGAAATTTCTGGAGTGAGTCTACCGTCTTTTGGCGCGGTCATGAGAGCCCTCGCAACGAACAATGACGTGAACGTACTCAGCACGCCTCACATTTTGACGACGGATAATGAGCAAGCAGAGATCGTGGTTGGTGACAACGTGCCTTTTGTAAGCGGTTTTGTTGGCGGCGGAGGCGGTGGTCTGGCCGGCGGTGCCGGTGGTCTGACAGGCGGCCTTGGTCTTCTACCAACGGTCAATGTCCAGCGGCAAGACGTGGCCCTGACGCTCAAGATTACGCCACGGATCAACGCAGCCAGTTTCGTGACTCTGGAAATCGACCAAGTGGTCGAAGAAATATCGAGATTCGACGAACGCCTCGGTCCAACTACATCAAAGCGGAGCGTGAAAAGCACCGTTGTCGTCAAAGATCAAAACACGGTTGTCATAGGCGGGCTTCAGAAGAGCAAGCAAAGTAACAGCAAAACCGCGTTCCCCTTCCTCGGAGAGATTCCCATTATTGGGTACCTGTTCAGAAGCTCTACAAAAAAGCGTGAGCGAGTGAACTTACTCCTGATGTTGACGCCCTACGTCATCGAAGGTCCAAACGACTTTAAGACCATCATGAAACGCAAGTTGGAAGAGCACAGAGAGTTTGCGGCCCGGTTCCATAAAAAGGGCGATAAGCTGGTTCTGAATATCGACTATCGCAAAAAACACGGCGTTTTGGAGTCTATACGACAGACGATTCGGGAAATTAGGAAAGAACAGGAGCTCCTCGAGGAAATTCGACGTCAAGAAAAAGGGCCTCCCCTTCCCCAAGATACCGATGGGATCGATGACGATGATGACAGTGCACAGGTTCGTCCAGATGAACTCGACAGCGATGAATTAGCTGCTGATTCGATGATCGATGGAGCAGAATAGGAATGTTTGAAAGAAGGCTCGTCGAACATTTGGTCGACTCTGGGCGAATCAGCTTCGACCAGATTGAAACCGCTCAAGAGATCGCCGCTGAGCGCGGGATCGCGCTCACGGATGCAATGCTGCACTTGCAGATGGTCGATACCAACGACGTTGCGAAGGCAACATCCCTGAGTCTGGGTCTCGAATGGCGGGAGGAGCTCGATATCGAAAGCGTGGACTTCGAATTGTCTGACAGCCTACCGGTCTCATTTGCACGCAGTAAATTAATCCTGCCTCTTTGGCAACATGAAAACCTCGTCACAGTCGGGTTGGCAGACCCACTCGACTTAGCGAGTTTAGATGCCGTTAGAATCGCCCTGCGCCAACCGGTCATTCCCGTCGTTGTCCCAGAGCAGACAATGCTCGATGCGATTAACAAAGTATTCGACCGACGTGCAGCCGCAGACCAAGTCATGTCAGATATCGCAGATGAGCAGGTTATCAGCGGTGCTGAAGGCATTGACCAAATCGATATCGACATCATCGATGCCGATGATGAGGCACCCATCATCAGGTTGGTCAACGCGATTCTAAATCAGGCCGTCAAAGCTCGCGCCAGTGATATTCATATCGAGCCTTTCGACCGGCACATCGCAGTCCGTTTTCGAGTCGACGGTGTCCTGTCAGAGGTTCTACAACCGCCAAAGCGATTTCATGCGTCAATCTGTAGCCGCCTCAAGGTGATGAGTGGACTGGACATCGCAGAAAAACGAATTCCACAGGATGGGCGAATCAAGATTAAGGTCGCCGGCAAAGACATCGACATTCGACTGTCTACGGTACCGACCAGTCATGGCGAGCGACTCGTCATGCGTCTACTCGACAAGTCGGCGGTCCTCCAAGACCTTGGCCATATCGGAATGGGCTCGACCGTGCTCACGGACATCAACGAGTTGCTTGGACGCTCACACGGGATCATTCTCGTGACCGGACCGACGGGCAGCGGGAAAACCACAACGCTCTATGCCTGCTTAGCCAAGATTAATAGTCCAACTAGAAAGATCATCACAGTTGAAGATCCCGTGGAGTATCAACTGAATGGAATAGGCCAAATACAGGTCAACAGTAAAGTTGGACTGACCTTCGCGTCTGGACTTCGTTCGATTCTGAGACAAGACCCTGATGTCGTCATGGTTGGTGAGATTCGTGATGGTGAAACCGCTGAAATTGCAATTCAGGCATCGCTGACAGGTCACTTGGTCTTCAGTACGCTTCATACAAATGATGCAGCCAGTGCCGTGACTCGACTTGTCGACATGGGCGTCGAGCCTTTCTTGGTCTCATCTTCCGTCAACGGGATGATGGCACAACGCTTGGTTCGTCGGCTCTGTCAGAGCTGCAAAACCCCTGTCGTTCCGACCGAAGCGGAACTGATCCAGCTTGGGTATACTCGCGAGCGATTTATGAAGGAAAGTCCTGGACATGTGTACCAAAGTGTCGGCTGCCAAGAGTGCCTCGACAGCGGATTCAGCGGTCGAACAGGTATCTACGAATTGCTGGTTGTCAACGATGATATCCGGCAATTAATTATGCAGAACGTCGACAGCGCGACCTTAAAAAAGGAAGCCATGAAACATGGGATGCGGACCCTCAGAGATGATGGCGCGAGAAAGGTGATGCTGGGTGAAACAACCATCGCTGAAGTGTTGCGTGTCACGCAAGACGACTTGCTCAATCTAGACTGAGATTAGGGGTTTAATGTGCCTGCCTTTGAGTTCAGGGGCCTAAATAAGGCCGGGAAAGAAGTTGTCGGTGTGAGAGATGCCGATAATGAGAAAGCACTTCGCGCAGGACTCAAGCGCGAGGGAATCTTTCTGACCCGGGTTGGTAAGGGTCCGAAAAAAAGTCAAAGCTTGCTGGCGACGGAGGTCGATTTAGAGCAGTACTTTGAACGGGTTTCTCAAAGTGATATCGCACTCTTTACCCGCCAGCTCGCGACACTCACCAAAGCAGGGATCCCACTCGTCGAAGCCATCAGCGCGACGGTCGATCAAACAGAGAAGAAAAAACTCAGACGCGTGCTTGCAAAAGTTCGCCAAGATGTGAGCGAAGGATCAAGTCTGGCTGGAGCGATGGAACAGCACCCAGCGGTCTTCAGCCCAATTTTTCCGAACATGATACGGGCGGGCGAAGCATCAGGCACCTTGGACCAAGTGCTTACGCGCCTCGCTGAGTTCACCGAGAATGCCGTTAAACTAAAGGCTAAAGTACAGAGTGCCATGCTCTACCCGATCATTATGGTCGGCCTCGGGGGCCTTATCCTATCCGCTCTCTTCGTCTATGTGATTCCTCAAATCACTCAAATCTTCGAGGACAGTGGGCAAGAATTGCCTTGGATTACCAATCTACTCATCGGTTTTAGCTCCGTCTTGCGTCAATACTATTGGCTCATGTTTTTGCTGGCAGGCCTCATCTTCTGGTTATTTAGAAAATGGAAGAAAACTGAGTCCGGCAGTTACCGCTGGGACAAGAGTAAATTGAGCATACCGGTGTTTGGCCATTTGATTATGATGATTGGCATCTCACGCTTCACCCGAACCCTCGCCACTTTACTTCGGTCGGGCGTGCCCCTGCTCAAGGCGATGGAGATCACCAAGAATGTGCTTGGCAATCAGATCTTGATGGAAATCGTGGACCAAGCACGCCTAGCCGTGAAAGAAGGGTCGAATCTAGCCGACCCGCTCAAAGCCAGTGGGCGTTTCCCACCGATTGTGACCCACATGATCGCCATCGGCGAACGCTCGGGTGCACTTGAAGAAATGCTCTCTGTTGTCTCAGACACATATGAATCACAAGTCGATAGCAAAATCTCTGGACTGACAAGCTTACTAGAGCCAGTGATGATCGTTGGGATGGGAGTGACCATCGGGATCATCGTCTTTGCAGTCCTCATGCCCATCCTTCAACTCAATGAATTTATTCAGTAACTCGAAAAGGAGTCTCAGTATGAAACCCGGTCACCTAAAGCAACGATTAGCGCGCACTCGCAATCCCCTGGAAAAAGGAATGACGCTGCTCGAGATCATGATCGTGATCGCAATCCTCGGGCTGCTGGCATCTGTGGTCGTCGTTGCCGTCATGAACCAATTCGAAAACAGTAAAGTGCAAACAACAAAGCTCAAGATGGGAACCATTAAGACCGCTTTGAACCAGTACAAAGTGAACCACGGTGAATATCCGGCAGGAGATGGTCTCAAGAAACTCCTCAATCCACCAGATGGGATGAAGCCTTATCTGAAGGGCAAAGGGGCCCCGAAGGACGATTTCGGAAATCCAATTATCTACAAAGCAAATACGGGTAGCGGAGGCGCACCGTTTGAGTTGGTCTCGAAGGGTTCAGACGGTCAAATCGGAACCGAAGACGACATCAAAATTACGGGCCCAGAAGGACACCATCACGTGCGAGAGAGAGTCCGACATAGCAAAGGGATCACACTCATCGAGCTCCTGGTGGTGCTCGCTGTGTTGGTGATGCTGATGGGTGTTGGGATCGCGGGCCTCGACCGAATCTCAGGCACAGCCCTTCGGACGCAGACCAACCAGCTCAGTGCGGCCATACGACACGCATACAATCGGTCGGTCGCCGAAGGCTTATTTGTCCGACTGGTTCTGAGTCCCGAGACAGACCAATATCGTGTCGAAGCCTCGAGCGAGCGGGTGTTTATAGACATCGAGGAAGACGCTCAAGACGCTGAAGATAAAGAGAAAAAAGGGCGCATTGACGCAGAAGAAGAAGAAAAACCGGTTCGTAAAGCCCGCTTCGAAGCACTCATTCCAAACGTCGCGATGACTCGAGGCATTGAGATTTATGGGGCCATCACATCGGGACGAGAAGATGTCATCACGAGCGGTGAGATCGCCATCCACTTCTTTCCCAGTGGTTTTGTGCAACCAGCCATCATTTACACAACCGATGGCGATGGCGATTACTTTACGCTTCGCGTCAACCCGATGACAGGACATGTAAAACGGCTACCGGGCCGTGTGGAGCCTGATAGAGGGTTTGGCCAACCCGACCGGGTTGAAGACGAGGGACGATGAGCCGTACCCCTCACCAAAAAGGCTTTACACTCCTCGAAGTCATGATTGCAATGTCCATCATGGCCTTGGCACTCACAGCCTTGTTGGGCCATGAAAGCGTGGCTGTCCAAATGAGCGACTTTAGCAATCGAGTCAGCCAAGCCAATCTGCTCGCGTACGGAAAAGTATTAGATGTCCGGCACCAGATTATTAAAGAGAGCATCGACATCTTTGACAATTGTGAAGACGGCGATTTCCGAGACGAAGGATATCGGAATTTCAAGTGGAAGGCGTGCAGCTACAAGATGGAGATTGCCGACGGAGCAACCGAACAGATCTCTGACCAAGTCATGTCGACCTTATCGGGCACTTTCGGGGTTAACCTCGGAGATCCTGGCGCAATGACAGCTGATCAGCAACGCCAAATGTCACAATTGCAGCAAGGGATAGCAGCGATTCCTTATTTCCTTCAGAAACTCGAAGATAAGATGCGAAAAGTCCGCATCGAAGTCTCATGGCGTGACATGATTGAAGACCGCAGCGTTGTCGTCGAAACGTTTGTGACCATTCTCGGAACCGATGCAGTTGGGAAAGCCCCCCCTGCCGATGGTAAAGCCGAACAAGAGACGCCAAGCGCATTGGATATCACTCGATGATGAAGACTCGCCGACCAAGCGCGGGCTTCACTTTGGTTGAGGCTCTCATCGCGCTGACCCTATTGATGGTTGTTGGGGCCGCGGTCACACAAAGTATGGCCACTAGTTTTGAGACGAAACGGATCGTCTCCGAGACAAACGATCGCTACCACGAGGGCCGACAGGTGCTGACCCGAATGGCTCGAGAACTGAGAATGGCATTTATCCGTGCTGAGGTGCCACAGGACAAGCGTGAAGAAGAACCAGCTGTCATTACTCGATTTAAGGGGGCGGACGATGAGCTCTTTTTCGCCAGTACAGCGCACATTCGATTGTATGCGCGAACGCGCGAGTCGGACCAAGCTGAAATCGCTTATTTCTTAGAGCCCGGTGACTCGGACTCCGGCTATCGAGGAAAGACCCTTTACAGACGAGAGAGCAGTCGTCTCGATGACAAACCTGATAAGGGGGGTTTTATTTGGCCAATTCTCGAGGGCATTAAAACATTTCGTATCGAGTACTGGGACGACTCAAAGGAAATTGGCGACGATGCATGGCAACGAGACTGGGACAGCCATGAAAATGAACTAGAACCGCTACTGCCAAGCCGTGTTCGACTCACTCTGGAACTAGAAATGCCAGACGGACGACCTCCCATTCGATTCGTGACACAGGCTCAGCCTCGGATTCGGCGTCCGATCAATGTCATCGAATCGCAAGTACCGGGAGCGACGCGATGAAGAACACTCGAGTCGAACGCTCCGGTCAGTCAGGTGTCGCCTTACTGATGGTGATCACACTGATCACCATCCTCACACTTGTTTTAGTCGAATTCTCTGGCACCGCGAGGACACATTTGCAGTCGGGGATCAATCTAAGAGATGAGATGCGCGCCTCAACGATGGCCGAAACAGCACTCACTTTGACACGCTCCTGCCTTGATCCTGCTGCTTGGGATTCATTGAAAAGCTTTCAAGAAAACATGGATCTCGAACAGCTCTGCCGGATCATGCTCAATTTATTTATCAAGGCTCGAGTTGACCTGCCCATAGGCGGGCTGTCATTCGAAATGAATGGCATTGAGGGCATTGGTCTCTTCAAAGGCGATGTCGATATCCAAATGAAGACAGAAGAGTCCTATATTGGCCTAGCAGGCCTTCACTGTCCTGGTCGTGGCACTGCGGGATCCAATTGTGCCAATCGCCGGACAACTGCCCGCAAGCTGAGGGCAATTCTATGCGACCCTGTTCTCGAAGAGGTATTCGAAAAACCGCAAGCGGATGGCAAAGAATACACACGGGACGACATCATCGGGAATTTGGTGGACTGGATCGATGCCGACAACAATCGAATTGTCTATAATCCGGTCCAGGGTCAATTTACTGAGGGGGCGGGAGAAGGCGAAGATTCGTATTATCGCGACATCCTCAGCGGGAATGGCTATCGCAGCAAAGATGCGCCATTCGACAGCATCGAAGAGCTCCGATTGATTCGCGGAATCAATGACCGAATTTATGACCACTTGAAGTCGAAAATCAGCGTTCACTCAGCTGGGAAAGTCGATGTGAACTTTGCCACGGCCGACGTGCTCGCGACATTGCTGCGCGCCGAATCGCCTTGGTTTCAAGCAATGGAGAATCAGGGCAACGCCTGTGGGCAGGATTCTGAAACTCTCGAGCGCGGAGAAGCCGCACTTAACTTCTATGTGAAGTTGATTATGGATGCGCGCAATCTAAGAAAAGCACCGTCCCCATTGACAAAACCCTTTCGCGGTAAGAATGGAGTCAATGACTTTATTACCGTCGTTAAAGATCCTTTGGGCCAAATTCTAAATTATGGCCAGCGCATGGTGGGTAACCTCATGCAATTGACGGCTCAAGATATTCTCGCCCGCTACAACATGACTGAGGCACAATATCTGGAGCTTCAGAGCGAGTTTGGACGCTACGCCGACAATTTAAAGGACAGTGTGACAACGGAGAGTAAGCTTCTTCGAATCCAGGCGCAGGGTGCTGTCGGGAACATCACAAGACGAATTTTCGCCGTTCTAAAGCGGGACGGTAAAACAGTAAGAACCCTCTACTACAGGGAGGAATAATGGCGACCAAAATCGTAGGTCTAGATTTAGGCTCACATACCATCAAGGTGTGCGAAGTCGTCTCAACCGTACGAAAGTATGAATTGGTTGGCTTCGGGACAGAGTCGGTGGATTTCGCAGAGTCAGACCAAGGGCGCTTTACGGCATACGCAAACGCAGCGAAGCGACTTTTAGAGCGTCGGGGTCTCTTAAACGAGACCATCATGTGTTCGCTGCCAGCCGGCCTTGCATCGACCGTTGAGCTACAGTTGCCCTTTGATCAACCAAAGAAAATTGAGGCCATTCTCCCCTTTCAGCTCGAGGAAGTCATTCCCCTCGATATCGATGACGTGGTCTACGATTACCAGGTGCTCAACAAGAACGAAGATGAGACATCGACAATCGTGTGCGCTTATGTTCGAGAGCTCGACATCGCCGAGCTCCTCGACGCATTGCAAGGGGTCGGTCTCGATCCCAAGAGGATCAGCTTCGGACCTCTTTCCTTCGGTAATTTATTCGAACACCTACTCAGCCCACATGAGAATGAAGCAGTCGCACTCCTCGACATTGGACATGTTCATTCGGAATTGGTGATTTTTGAGAACGGTGTGCCCAGGGTTGTCCGTGATATTTCCTATGGTGGCTTGGATGTCACGAGGCATATCGCTGCCGCGCTTCAAGTCAGCGAAGCGGATGCGGAGCGCGCAAAATGCTCAGAAGCACTGATCAGTTCAAATCAAACTGCGACACTCGACGAGCGCCAGCAGATTTTGAGCGACCAGTGTCGAAAAGCACTCCAGCCGTTGGTCGTTGAGATCCATCGCTCCATCGCCGCTTTTGAACTCGAGAAAGGCGTCCCAATTTCAGCAGTCTACAGCACGGGCGGAAGCAGCCGCCTGCGTGGCCTTGGACAATTCATCGAGGACACCGTTCGAATTCCCTGCCGAACGCTTAAACCGCTCGATGCCCATTTTTCCCGGATTACCACAGATCGTGAGACCAATGAGCCACTCCTAGCCAAAGCGATGGCCATCTCCGTTCAAGCCTTTGCAAGGCAACTGCGAAATCAGGTTAATCTGCGGCAGGGGGACTACTCTTACACGGGTGATTTTGGTTTCCTCAGGGGTCGCATCATCACAGTCACTTTGGCCGTTATGCTCATGATTACCCTCGGCGCAATGGTCGCAGTGACAAAAAAACGGGTTCTAGAAGCCGAACATAGCCGGCTGAGGGGTGAGGTTGCTGTCTTAAGCCAAGAAATTTTAGGCACTGAAAACGACGATGTCGACTTTCTGCTCACGACCGTTTCAGCCGATAGAGAAGCGGCTGATCGCGGCATACCAGAATTCAGTGCGCTGAGACTCTTGGCAGAAATCTCAGAAGCCGTAGATCCAAATATTAAGGTCAATGTCGATAGCATAGAAATCGATATTGAACGCAAGTCCTTGTCGATCCGTGGAAAGACCGGCTCGACATCTGACGTCGATAACATCGTGCGTGCATTGCGGCAAAATCGCTGTTTTCGACAAACTGAGATTAATCGAAACGAAAAGTCCATGGATGACGAGTTGGGACGGCGTTTTCGCATTACCGGCAAATTGACGTGCAGCTGAGGTTGAAACATGGTGAGTAAGAGAAGTTCATTATTTGATTCGTTTGACCGCCTATCGACTCGGGAAAAATTACTTCTTGGTGGTTTTTTGGGCGCAATCTTTTTGACCGCCGGCGTCTTCCTTTGGCTCTACGTCGAAAATCAGGTCAATAGCCAGTCTGAGAACAATGACACCATCCGATCGACATTGACTCAAATCAACACATTGAAACCTGACTTTTTAACACAAAAAGCTAAGCTAGACGCAGTCCGTGAGCTCTTAGAGAAAAATCCGATTCGCCTTGTGCAATTGATGGAAAAAGAGGCGAAGGCCCAGGACATTGAAATCGAAGATTTTAAAGAGTCTACGGGTTATCTCACTAACAACCGACGACGGCTCCAAAAACGCTCAGATGAGTCCAAACCAAAGTCGATTAAGGAACTCAAATGGGAATCACAGAGCATTACGATCCGCCGGATCACGCTGGACCAATTGACGAGTTTCATATCAAATTTAGAAAATCGGCGTGAGCCAGTTCGTGTCACTCGATTGAAAGTCAGCACACTGAGCAGCGATCGACAGAAATTACGCGAGATTCGGATGACGGTTGCCACCTACCGCTATGAGGAGGTCGAAATCTAATGAAGAAATTTGTGACTAAGCTCTTCAAGGGTCTTGCGTACATCATGTTTTTTGTATGCTGCTTCACGGTGTTCTTGTACGGAACGGCGCCGATAGACGAGGCAAAGGCCCTTTTGATTCGAACAGCATCGGACACCTTTGACTACAACCTTGAGATTGCAGAGCTGGCTCTGCCTACAGCGACCAGCGTCCGAATGGACGGCGTGGTGCTGACACGGCGGCCATCGCCCGAAGAACTCGAGCAAATTAAAGCGTCTCGCGTAGCTCTAAAGGCTTGGAAAGAGCGACAGACGAAAAAGAAAGACACACCGGAGTCGGATTCAACAGAAACGACAAAGGATAGCACAGCAACTAAAGGGAAAACCGATTCAAAAGATACGAAGCCTGCCATTGACAAAAATCGGGTTCCTCCGATCGAGGCCGTCAACCCCAAGAAAGGCGAGACCGAAAGTGCCGCTAAAGATTCGGTAAAAAAGACGAGTACGACGAAAAAAGATACAGGCAAAGAGGCCAGCGACACTGAGAACAGTGATCCAAAACCGAAGCTGGTGAGAGGACCGATGCCCGTGAGCATCGACTATCTTGAGATTTCCGTCGACCTGCCAGCCCTCTTGAATGACGTCTTTGATGGCAAGATTTTTAACGAGGCCTACCAAGTCAACATCCAAAGTAGGCTGATGGGAGGCCAGCTGAAGGCCTCCCTGCAACGCGCAACCGAGGCCCTCGATATCAAGATTGAGACGAGCGAACTCGATATCGCTCAAATCCATGAACTCAAACCCGTTCTTGAATTCCCGCTTATCGGAACCATTGGGCTCAATACAGAGATTGCGGTGCCCATTAATGGGAAGGGCAAACTGCAAGTCGTAAAGTCGACAGGAAATATTGATGTCTCGGTGACGGGAACCACCGTAGGACCCGGCCAGTTTGACAGTCCGAAACTGCGTGGCTTCGGACCCGTCGATGTTCCAAAGATAAAGATACAAAGCTTGGGTGGAACCCTCGCACTTGATAAGCGGCGCGCTCGACTCAAAGGATTCAAGATCAAAGGGCCTGACCTTATCGGTGAACTCGACGGCTACATCAAGCTAACAAGCAGACTCAAAGACCTATCCGCCGACATATTCATGGGCATCAAGATGAGCGATGCATTCAAGAAGACCAACCGTAGTTTAGCTTCAGCTCAAAAAACCATCCCGATTCTTAAGCGCGCCACGAACAAGGATGGCTACATGGGTTTCACTGCGAAGGGGCGATTCAGCAAGTTACGATGGAGCCCCAAAAAAGAAAATCCCCATGCACGGCGTAAAACACGTCGCGCCAAGAAAGCGTCCAGGATCGGTAAGAAGACCAGCCGCTCCGCGTCCAAAATCAAGTCGAGAAAGAATTTGAACACGCGTAAAGGCACCCTGGGTAATCGGTCTAAACCACGCTCGAATGGGATTAAAACAGTCGATTCAACCAGCCGTTCTAAAGGCAATTCGAATCCTGACTATAAATCAAAATCTGGCAGTCGATTTATGCCGAAGAAACCTTCGTCCTTTAAATCGAAGTCAACTGGGTATCGATCTTCGAACTCGGACCAAAACAATGCTGAGCCCGATGACGACGATGACGAGGGTGACGACGAGGAAGACGATGAAGAGTCTGAGTCCAATGACAGTACCAAGAAAGCGACGGCGGACGATGAAGATGATGAAGATGAGGACGAAAAAAATAAGGATGAGGAGTCAGACAAGGGAAAAGAGGACGATGAAGACGATGAGTGATCAACACGCTGGCGACACAAGGCTACGCCATGACTCATCCCATTCACCACTGTTTGGCTGTGGTGGATAAGGCATCATCCTGTAGGGTAAAGACCCCTGACCGGGTTCACTCACGTTTCGGACGGTATCCCAGCCATCGATTGGTGACCTACTGTTCACCGTAATATTGGCGTTCAATAGTTGATATTGTCTCGAACATTGGCGTTCAAGGTCTGGCCGACCCAATCGAAGCGTTTTCCAAGATAGATCTGCTGATACAATGCGTAATATTTTAGAATTTTCTTCGTATATTCTCGCGCTTCATCGAAGGGAATCTCCTCGATGAATTCGTCCATCGGATGGTTCTTTTTTTCTGCAACCCACATTTTCACCCGATGAGGGCCGGCATTGTAAGATGCGATGGCCAATGGCAATTGACCCTGAAATTTATCGAGTAGCTGACGGAAGTACCACGCTGACATTTCAACAGATACATGCGGACGGTGCAATTTTGCCGTTCCAAAATCAGTCCAACCGACACCTTGAGCAACCAGTGCTCCCGTGTGCGGCATCACTTGCATTAAACCTCGGGCACCCGCTCGACTGATCGCATAAGAGTTGTAGCTGGACTCAACGGTCATAAATGCCCAGAGCAACAGTGGGTCAACTTTGTATTTCTCAGCTGCTGGAATGACCAACGCGCGAAATGCCAATGGGAACCGCTCCCTCCATTTTTGATTAGCAACATCAGACGGGTCCCCAGATGGCCTGTCCTGACGACGCGCAAGGCGCCGTCCATAGAAAGGGTCGCCCAAGCCTAAATGAGCTCGCCGAAGCCCTCTATTGATTTTCTTCCATGGCTTCTCTGATAAGAAGCGCCGACGCCGACTCCGACTTTTTTTCGGTTTCCTCCGATCATTCATTCCCCAGATCGTTCTATTTTCACCAGCGCGGTAATCGACAAAATAGCTTGGTAAAAATGACCACTTTTTTCGCGCTCTCGAATCCGCTTTGCGAAAGGCTCTGAGTTCATCGGTTACCAAGCGCAGACTCCGACTCGCAAACCCAAACTCTCCGATGACCGCCCACTCGTAAGCACTCATGAGCCAAGGTAAGCCACGGCCGTAGCGCTTTGTAAGCGCCCTGAGTTCAGCGATCGGGTCGTACCCATATTCCGCGATAAGCCGCGGTTTGGTGTTGGTGGACAGCGTACCAGTCGCACAGGGGATCGCCGGTGTACTGGGCGCACAATCGCCCTTAAGGGTAATCGTCTCTCGGTTATTAAGGACAGAAAATGGCTTCGACGACAACTTCGCCTCGGGCATTTCCAACTCTGCTAATCGGGCCCGGGACTGGTAGGCATAGTAACCGAGCGGCCGGTGTTTAATTGCTTTTTCGTATAAGGTCTTCGCCAAACTAAGCCGACCGTTGTTGGCTGCCGAACGAGCCGCCCAATAAAGCCCACGAGCCCCACTCCGACCCCGCGCCGTTCCCATTTTAGAAAAGGCGGCTATCGATGCATCATAATGTCCAGCCCGGTATTCGAACCAAGCCCCCCAAAAGCGATCGGTTAGCGTCGTTTTACGCTTTTTCCGTAGCAGTTGCTTAAACCACGACTGCGCCTTTTTGTACTGCCCCGCGTTCATAAAGATCCAGGTTAACCTCTTCAATTGCTTCGCTTTAAGGGGTCCTTTATGCGCTTTGCGGATGAAGAGTTTCGCTGATTTATCGGGATCACCCAGGGCGCTGATCGCGCGCGACTGCCAACGGTAAGCCGAACGCGCTCGAGAGCCTTTCGCAACTTTACCGAGCTGCTCGAAGGCGGCTGCCGCCTGGTCAAACCGCTCTTGCTGGAACCAAGTCCGCGCCATTTGATACTCTGCGGCCCAACGCTGTTTGTCGGTTTTCTTCGTTGTACTCACGACCGTCTTGAAATGACTCAAAGCAGCCTCGAAGAATTTCCGTTTTCGCAGGTTCTCTCCGAGTTCCAATCGTTGAGCATTTGTAAACAACGACTCCTTAAAGCGATGGGTGTTTTTAAGCCGGTTTGCCTCAAGTTGGCCTTTTTGTGCGGCCTTGTCTGCTGGGTATTGATAGGCCGTCAACTGATACCAATACGCGGCTTTGCGGAATTCTCCCGACTCTTCATAGGCTCGCGCCAAAAGAAAACGTAACTGAACAGGGTTTGGGTGGTCTGGCATACTCAAGACATATGTCCGAAGTCGCTTGGCAGCTTTCTTTGGACGCTTAAGGTGCAAGAGACAACGGGCAGCGAGAACACTCGCATGGGGTGACCACAAGCTGTTGGGATAGCGTCGTGAAAACCTCTTGACCAACGCGAGCGCTGACTTGTATTGCCCAAGTGAAAAACGCGAGTCTGCTTCGAAGTAAGCTGCACCATCTCGGTTGAAAACCTGGGTGCGTGCGTCCTTTAAAAAACGTGCAGCATCGGCGAAGTTGCCGCTGCGATAGTGAGCCATTCCGTTTTGTAAAGACAGCGTTGCTCGGGTGACCGGGTCATTTGTCTTCGACAGTTCGACGTCTGCCAGTTTGATAAGGTTGTCCGGCGTTCGAACACCCAGGTTATAGCTTGTGAATTGTTTGCCCATCGGCAAACGCCACTGAGCAGGCCAACCGGCCTGTTTGGGTTTTCCTCGGACCGCGTTCAGACCAAAAGCGAGACAGAATACCAACCAGGTCACGGCCCGGCAAACCGACCTAGTATTCACCATAACAGTCAGCTTCCCTGCCTAATCATCGAGGAGGTCTTCATCGTCTATGCGAGTCAAATATTCGGCCTCACCATCACGAGCCCCGACTTTACGGCCGATGACAAATCCAATCACGCCGCCGATAAATAGTATAAACGGAATGTAGACAAGATGCGTGATTGGAGGAGATGTGAGCAACTCATCAGGTGTCATCCGATGACTCCAACTTAGCGAGTCGGCTCTTCAAAAGTGCCAGTTCATCCGAGGTCTTATTATTAAGCTTCCACGTACGAAAAACGAAGGTAAAAATAACAATCCAGACCATGGCGTAGGCAATCCATAAGTGCTTGTAACGAAGTTCTTCGTTCCGCGCCTCAGCAGCCTTGAACTGTTCAATGACTCTGGCTCGTTCCTGACTCGTACCCACTTTCTTGGTCGCCGCCGCAGCCTTCTCAGACGCCGCGGCGTCCCCTGTTTGAGCAAGGACGATGCTCGGTATGCCGAGGCTGGCCACCAAAAATAAAGCAATGAACTGACGCATGATTATTCCCACAGGTTATCCAAGTCGACTCAATCGACGTTTAAGTACACCGACTATGGCATTGTCTCGGTGAGCCCGGTACCGATTGATAACTAAAAGCCAAAACACAATCATCAAAATCCCCAGCGAACTATACAATACGACACGCATTTCGGGGTCGAGTTGCACATTGTTTGGGTGGTCACCCTTCCACTTTTTGACAGCATAATGAACGAAGACAATATTGGGGGTGCCGAACACGGCGAGAACCGCTGCAAATTTTCGAACCCCGTCTCCCCGGCCGCCGAAGGTGCGTAAAACCCAATAGCCGGCAAAGATCAGCACGAGAAGGGCCATGCTGGTCAGCCGCGGCTCCCAGCGCCACCAAACACCCCAGGCCGCCCGAGCCCATAAAGGACCCGTCGTGAGTACGATCGCTCCGAATACGAGCCCAACTTCCGCGGCTGCGTATGCAAATAAATCATATTTCGATTTTCGACTGAGTAGATAGCCAATACTCCCACCGAAACACGCAATAAAGCCGAGATAACAGAGCCATGCGCTGGGTACATGAAAGTAGAATATTCGCTGTACAGCACGCATCTCAGTCTCCATCGGCGCGTAGACAAAGACCAGATAATGAGCCAGAAAGATTCCTGCAAGTGCCAAAGCTAAAAAGATGGGAAAACGCTTCATTCTGTCACCATGTGTTCAAAGAGTACGACCCCTAAGACCCCAAAAATAAGACTAAACGCCCAAGTGAATTGTAACCAAGGTAAAACGGAGTCGCCAACAACTGTTCCTAAAGCAATCCCAGTGCCACTCACGCCAGCGATCAAAACCGGAGTCACCATTGGAAAAATGATGAGGGGCAACAAGACCTCGGCAAAGCGCGCGCTGACGGCCATGACCGCAAGCGGCGTCGCGATAACTGAGAAACCGATGACACCTGTCAGCAATTGAGCGCAAACAACCCAAGTGACTGATACGTCATCTGGGTCGACCAGCCGAACATCCAACAGCATCACCAACAACGGAAACACAAAAGCGATGGTGATGACCATCAGCACAAAATTAACGAGAATTTTGGCCACCAGGAGTCCTGCCCGATCCCCCGGGGACAAAATCAGTGCTGTAAATGCACCATCTTCCGTCTCTCTCGAAAAGGTGCGACCCACTCCAAGCGTCGCAGTAAAGAAGATACAAGCCCATAGAATCCCAGGAAAAATCCGACGATTAGTGATGGCATCATTGGTAAACCCGAATGCAAAGATATGGGCCAGAACAACGCCAAACAAAATCAATGTGACGATGTTTTGTTTCGAGCGAATTTCCGCAATGAGATCGTTGGCGACAATGGTTCGAAAGGTCGTGAGGAAGCCTGGTAAGTTCACGTAACAGCCCCTTCCTGGAGGGCCCTTTGATATACGCTCTGTAGGGAGTCCCCGACCGGACCTTGATATTGCAACCGACCCCGCTTTAAAACCAGACACTGGTCGGCAATCCGCGCGGTTGCACTCAAGTCATGACTGACCAGCAGCGTTATGGCACCCTGTTCCCTCTGTTCCCGAAACAGGTCTTCCGCCAACCGATGCCCTTGCTGATCGAGCCCTGTAAACGGTTCGTCTAAGAGCAACAGTGATGGTTTTGGCAGCAGCGCGCGTGCGATGGTCAACCGTTGCGCCATGCCGCGGCTGTACTCTTCAACGTTCCGATGGGCCGCATCGCTCAATCCGACAACAGTTAACAACTCGTCAACTCTACTGGTCAACTCGTCGAGCCCGTATAAACGCCCAAAAAACATGAGATTCTCGCGGCCTGTTCGAGTCCGATAGAGCATGGTCTGATGACCTACATAACCAATTTTCGAGCGGTGATTCTCACTGTTTGGTTTCGCTTCGACGTCGTTAAAGAAGATGGTGCCCTCCGTCGGTCGCATCATCAGCGTAAGAAGGTGGAGCAGAGTGGATTTACCCGCCCCATTAGGTCCTAAAATCGCCGTAGTCGTACCGGAATGGAAGGTTGCAGTCAGGCCGATGAGTGCATAGTCATCATCGTAGGCACGGGATAGCTCTTGGGTACGAACAGCGAGAGCCATCTCGCTCACGAAACCTTAAGCCGGTCGATCGCCCTGTATAGCGACACGAGCCTGGCGGTAATCGCCTCTTGTTCCCGTTCAAACCGCGGCGTCGGCATTCGGCCCTTTTCATGGGCCTTGCGCATTCTTGCCAACACTTTGACGAGACGGTCGCGCTCCGTCTCAAGATGACTGAGAGACAAAACAAGGCCTTGCTCCTCTGGTTGCCTTCGGAATCCGAACACGACGATCAAAATGACCAAGACGACGGCCGCAACCAGGATTTGGTAAGGAAGCTTACTTGGAACGGGTAGGCCGCCGATTGCAAAACGGAGTGGCTCGTTTGCCGCCAAATTAATCGAACCCGCACGCAGGACCGCCCATTGGCGACCGTTGCGCTCTGTAATAATATCTGTTGTCCCTTGACCTTGTCTCGTCGTGAGGCTCATGGGGACCGCGGCTCTTTGCCTGCTTTGCTTGAATTGGGGTGCCGCGACGGTTGTCGATGTCGTCCGAACGGGTAGAGTCTGGACCCATTCAAATTTCTCGGCCTTATATGGAATCGTGTACGCCATACTGACGGATTGGGCCCCCTGCGCTCCTGGAAGTAATGCTCCTCGGAACACGATCGATGTCCCGCGAACTTCTGCGCGATTTTTGGCCTGCTCGTGCATTTCGGGGTGCTTCGCGCCGGTGGGACAGGGCAAGACGAGCCCGCCGCCCGGTAAGGCTCCTAGGTTAACGGTTGACTGCCCCTCGTTGGTTAGCCGAATGATATGGCGGGCTATCACGGAGTCTTCATCGGCGGAAATTTCAATTTCGTGAGCGGCACTCACCTGCGATAGGTCACCGGCCACCACTTGGGTTACGGTGAGCTGAATTTCCGCACCATCACTGGGAATGCCATCGAGTTGAAATGGATACCGAACGCCGCCATGGTCAACAAAAGCCTCGTATTTCAACATGCGTTGAATCATCGGATTTGAGGGTACACCCACGACAGTGGCACTCCCGTCCGCAGTCGTCGTTGCCGTATAGTCTTTCGGCGAACCGCCGCCCCGATAGACGCGTACGCCGACTGGCGTCCCTTCAGCAACCGGAACCAACAGACCCGCCTCGTTCTTCTTGACGACCTTCAGCAGCATGTTGTGCCGCTTCATTGCTGCCATGAACGGCATTGGTCCCTTCGGCGTCGCCTCCGTTTGACCTGACTTAGAGTAGGGCTGCGTAAAACCAGCCGGCGACGCCAGGAGACCCAAAACACACCAAAAAAAGAAGGGGCTGGTGGGCTTCATCATGCTCCCTCCCCCACTTCATCTGCGCCAGGGGTGTCATCGCCGAGGTTACGGCGATGCCTGACCTGTCCAATGTCCGCTTCGATTCGCGAACCGTATTGACTGACCTCGTCTTCGAGTTCGCCCATCACGTCAACGGCGGCCGATTCATACCGCTGCCGGAGTAATTCCAAGTCCCGGCCATCGACCTTATTGAGAGCCGCTTCAAACTCAATGTCTTTCAACTCTTCGATCAAACGGTCTCGCTTGGCCAACAATTCTGTGGAGTCATCGTCCAGCCGCGCCCAATCAGCTGCAGAGACCTGCCCTTTTTCTGCAAGCGGGCGAAGTGACAAATAAATCCAGTATGATGCGAGAAGCCCCGTACCAATAGCAAGCGACAAAACCATGGCTATCCGCTTTCGGTCCGTTGTGCAGTCGCAGTCTCAGGTGCTTTCGGTATTGCTTTAGCTTTACGTCGCCGCGTCGCCGCCGTATACACGGGATACGGATTGGTATCAGGCCAAAGTGCGAAGCCAACTCCAATCAAAAGGAGGGCTCCACCCAGCCACATGAAAATCAGCATCGGATTGAAGTGGGCTTTTACCTCAGCCCACTGGCCAGCCATCGGATCGTACGCGGTCAACGAAAGGTAGACATTGCCTTTGAACAGAAACACCTCGTCCTTCTCCGTTGTCGTTCTCGATAACCGGACGTTTGCACCGTGATAACGTCGCCTCGATGGGCGCAGCAAGCCCAACTCTTCCCCGACGGTGCCATCGTCGTTGAGGCTCGCCAGTTTGAACTCCGCGAAGTCTTCGGCGTATTCTCGACTGGAGAATTTCTTCATGCCTACGTAGGTCAGCTGATGCCCTTCGATGACATGGGTATCCCCGACCGAGCTGAATTTCAGATCTTGCTCGGTTTTGAGGCCCGTTCCGATGAAACCGAGAAAAAGTCCAGCGAAGCCGAGGTGAGTGAGGTAGCCCCCGTAGCGCCGCTTCTGCTTCGATAACAGGCCCAGCAGCGCGCCCACATATGACTCCTTGGCATTTTTGGCCCTAATCTGTGCCCCTCGATAAAACTCGACGAAAAGTGTATACGCCACAAAAAATACGCCATAAAAGCCGATGAGGGCATAGACTCCCGTCAATTCGGCAACCAGCGGAATACGACCAAGTGGGACAGCCCCGAACGGGACATGTGTCGCAGCAACATGTTCTTGTATGTGATAAATGTCGGATAGGTACACAGCGACCGTGGCGACTAGAGACACAACGGTCGGAATGAGGAAATTCCGCTTCAGACTCTTGAGAGTGACCTTACGCCACGGGATCAGAGGACCAATTCCCATAAGCACGATCAAGGCGAGGCCACCCGGTACCATCCAAGCATTAAACCAAGGCGCCGTATACTTTGTTTCCTGCCAGAAATAGGCACTGATCTTCTCGCCCAAAGTACCAAACATGACCACGCCAACGCAGCCAAGAAGCAGTAGGTTGTTGAGTAGAAACACACCTTCACGACTGACAATGCTGTCGACATCAGCTTTGCTTCGGAGTGACCCGTCCATGACACGCCAAACAATGAGTCCGATGCAAAAGAGTGCCAGCAGGACCAAGGCGACCATGAAATATTCCCCGATGTCACTCTGTGCGAAGGTGTGCACCGAATCGATGAGGCCCGACCGAGTCAAGAAGGTCCCGAACACAGTGAGGAAGTAGGTCAAAAAGACCAACGCGATGTTCCAGACCTTCAGCATACCTCGGCGTTCCTGAATCATCACCGAGTGCAAGTACGCCGTGGCTGTAAACCAAGGCATGAGGGATGCATTTTCGACGGGATCCCAACCCCAGAAGCCACCCCAACCAAGCTCTTGGTATGCCCACATGCCGCCGAAAAGATTACCGATGGATAAAAATCCCCAGGAAACGACAGCGTATCGACGCGTTGTTCGTATCCAGGAATCATTCAGACGTTTATGAATCATAGCTGCGACGGCAAACGCAAAGGGCACCGTCCACCAAACATATCCGCTGAGGATGCTCGGCGGGTGGAAGGTCATGGCCGGATTCTGCAATAAGGGTTCCAAGCCGCGACCATTGATCGGCGGTTCGTTGATTCTGAAGGTGGCAAACGGATTGGCTTCCACGATCATGAGCAAAAGGAAGAACGCTTGAACGACCATGAGGACCGCGATCACCGTCGGTAGCACATCTCGGTTTTGGTCCCGGTTCTGCCAGATGACGATGGCAGTAATCACTGCCAGTACCACAGACCAAAACATCAATGATCCCTCTTGCCCCCCCCAAAAGGCGGCGACAAGGTAGTACCACGGCATGTTATTGTCTGAATAACGCTGTACATATTTATTGGCATAGTCATGGTCGAGGAAGGCGTGCACCAAAATGAAAGCTGCGCAAATCATGATTGCGCACAAAGCATATCCGGCTCGTTCGCCCGCGATCATCAAACGGCCATCTTCGCGATACCGACCGACGACGCTTGCTGTTGTGGAAAAAGCAGCCACAACCATGGCAAAGTAAAGTAAAAAGCTGCCTAGAAAATTTGGGTCTATCACGTTTAGATTGCTCTCTGCTCAGTTCGTGCCGAGTCGTTCTCGGGCTTCTTCGGACAATACGCCCTCGGATTTAGAGGGACACTTAGCTGATACTTCAGTGGCCACCAAGGTTCCCTGGATGCCTCGAACGCCTGTGACAATCACTTCACCACCCTCTTTGAACTTGTCGGGTAAAGCACCGGCGAAAGCGACCGGGATCGTGGCTGCTGTGCCACTTTCAATGGCGAATTTATGGTCTTTACCACCGTCAGGATTGCTGTAGCTTCCTTTGACGACGTTGCCTTTGATGCGAATCGCACGTTTAGACTTCGACGGCTGTGCCACGGCTTGCTCCACCGTTAGGTAGTACACGCCACCTTCCATTGCGCTGTTTATAAACACGTAAAATCCTGCGACGCCGAGCACCAGCAACACAACCAACCGGAGTCGCTTTTTCTTTTCTATCTGCAACTGTTCTTCCATGGTTTTCCTCAGCCATCGAAACAACGAATATTCTCGCTGATTACCCCGTTACTTCCGGGAAAAGTCAAATCTATCTCAAGATGCGCGACCGAACGGATTTGTTTCAACATATTCGTCGGGTCATTCTCAAACCCAATTAACCACCAATTCCTGTCATAACCGTGAGCGGAATAAACGTCCCATCAGTCAATCGATGAGCATCTAATTTCCCTGCCATGGCGTTCGAGACCAGACTCGCCAAGTGCGAATCCGACTCGCCCCGACGCAGTGCATGCAAAAGTGATACCTCTTCATCATTCGCTAGACATGGCCTGAATCCACCTCGAGCCGTTAACCGAGCCCGATTACAATCCCCACAGAAGTGACCGTCAGACATGGGGCTAATTGTCCCCAGATGTCGTCCAAGCCAGGGTCCCTTGGATGCAGTCCAATAACGCGCGGGTCCACCGTGAGCGGATATGCCCTTGAGTCTTTCAACCAGTCCGAACTCTCGATCTAATTCGTCAAAGATGGAGGCGTAGTTGTATCGATGCTTAGCCTGCTGGTACGGAAGGCCGCCAATAGGCATCAACTCAATAAATCGCGGCGTTAAATCGCGGTTCCAGCAGTGCTGCGTAATGTCTGACAACCGACCTGAATTAATGTTGTCCAAGGCGACCACATTGATCCCAATATTTTTGAATCCAACCTGTTGGGCTACTTCGATGCCAGTGAGTACACGAGCGAGATCGCCCCCTGTAAGTTCCTCGAAGACGACCGGATCAAATGTATCAATGCTCACAGTTAGGCGAGTCAAACCGCTTTTCTTGAGAGCCTCGGCAAATTGTGGAAGTAAATGACCATTTGTCGTCAACGCAACTTCGGAGATCCCCGGTGTCTCGGCGATCCAGCGTATGAGGTCGGTCACATTCTTGCGCAGCAAGGGCTCTCCACCCGTAATGCGAATTTTTTTGACGCCATGCTTGGCCATCACTCTGACGATTCGGGCGATTTCCTCGAGGGAGAGAAGCTCTGCCCTCGGGGAGGCTTTCCAGCCTCCGGCAGGCATGCAATAGTGACAGCTATAGTTACACCGATCAGTCACAGACACCCGGAGATAGGTCAGCTGCCGATTCGCTCTGTCAAAGAACGAGCCTTGCCGTCCGCGTAAGCTGCTTTCCTCAGCAACCGCGGGATACCTTTGGACGCCGGCTTTCATGGGGCAGCCTCTACAACATCTTGTACTCGCAACTGCAACTCTTTGCTGTCGGGATAGCGTTCGGCAACCGACATCGCAAACTCAACCAGGTCGTCGGACAATTCAAGTGCTTCAAACCCGCGAATGGCCCCATCGAATGCGAGCAAACGTTCATTGGAATTAAGTCCGGTCGTGGTCGTTTCCAGAGCCCGGCGGTAAAATACAACAGCCGTTTGCTGCTCACCCCGCGCCTCATCAGTCTGAGCCATCGACAGCAGCGCAGGACCGTAATCCGGGTCATTTTCGAGTGCCTGTCTATAGTCGTCTCTCGCCATTTCAATGTCGTTGATAACCGTTTCATGCAGCTGACCACGAAGACTGAGCAGCCAAGCGATCTCTTCGACCTCATGGCTGTTGGCAATCCGCTCGGATAAAATCCGAGTGCACTCCTCAGAAATCGTCGCGTCTGAGGCAAGCTGTCCAATGGCTTCCAATGCTTCCCTGGTCGCATCAAAATCAGCAGCTGAATCGGCAAGCACGACCTTGAACTGCTCCAATGCACTTTTTGGCTCTTGGAGCCGTTCATGGGTCAACCGGGCTCGACGAATACGCAATTGCGCGCGTCTGCTGCTGGCACCAACGACAGTGGCATGGCGCTCTAACACAGAGACCAACTCAGAAATCATATCCGCTTGCGTGTACAACTGCCCGAGAAGCTCGTACGCGTCCAATGATTGAGAATCCAAGCCAAGAACCTCCTCCAAAAGGGCACCAATGGTCTCAACATCACCCCCATCAACCAGTTTTTCTCGGGCCTGCTCTATCAAAGATTGGGTCACGCTCGATAAGGGTTGAACGACAAATTCGCTAAACCCATCCCTGATCTGCTGCTCGTCCTCAGTCCCTTCGAGATCCCTCAGAGCTAAACTGACATACTTAGCAATCTGCTCCGAGTCATGATTCAAACGTTTTGCTAAGTATGCCAATTTAACGGCTGCACGACCGCGATGAAGGCCGGGAAGAAGCAGGCTCATTTCCCGCTCCAACAAGGCAAATAAAGCCTCATCATCGTTCAATTGTTCTAGACAACGGCTCAGGGCAGACAGCGCGTCTACGTTCTCTGCCCAGGCGTTCAAGCTGTCCTCTAAAACAAGCCGGATACGCTCTAAATCGCCCGATGGTTCTAACACTTTGGCAGCCTCAGCGAGCAGGCTTGAACGCCGAACGGCGGCCGCGGTCGACTCGCCCAATTGGTAGCCTGATAGAACAATGCGTCGACCAACAGCTCTGCATCATCCATCTGTCGTGCCAAATTCAGAAATTGTGTCGCTAATTCCGTATCGGACAGCAATTTTGCCGCCTGGCTCAAATAAGTCAGAGCTCGTCCCTCGTGAGTTTTTTGAGCGACATCAGCTGCTCGCCAGTAGCGATAACCTCGGTCAGCCTTCCCCAAATCATCGAGGTCGCTGAGCAAAAGGTCCTCAATCCTTTCCGAATCACCTTGTTTTTCCAGAATGCCAATCAGTAACTCTCTGGCACGGTCGCCCAGCGACAAGGCTTTCTCAGCCGCCTCACTCGCTTCCTCTAATCGACCATGTGTATTTAAAACAGACGCCCTCAATAAGTGGATCGAGGCTGCATTTTCCGGCTGGTTTGCCAAACGGATATCATAGAGTCTAAGCAAAGAACTCCAGTTTTCTCTGATGGCGAATAAATCCTCAAGAGCCTCGACGGATTCAAGCCATTCACTGCTGGTTGGACCTGCAAGTTCGAGTACTCTTTCAAAGCAAGGAACAGCCCCATCTGGATCGTGCATTCGATCACGAATGAGTTCGGCCAATTGCAACCAAATTGGGGCCGCATTGGGTGTGTCGCCGAGCTCATCGGCTCGTGCGCGCAACTGGGCTGCAGCATCGGCCGGGTTTTGTATTTCTTCTTCGGTCGGAAGCCGCCTTGTAGCGAGCGGAGGCAACTCGTCATCATCGGCAGCATAGGTGTCCGATAGAGATGCCAGAGTTTCTTCGTACGCTTCGTCCATAGAGACCCCTGCGCGGTCGAGAGAGCCGACTTCGCGAGTGGTCAAAACATCCTGGTTTACGCGATTGGCGTCAGGTGTCGAATCGACATCGAGTCGACCAACCTCGAGTTGGGTCTCATCAATCACTGGCAACGGCATCGTCGCCCGCATATTACCGTCCCGAACGCCTTGACCTACCGAATCAAAATCGTCACCTGGCAAGCCGTCGAAGGCCGACGCTGCATCAATGCAGCGGCGAGCCAATCCCTCATTGTCGCTTTCGGCTCGCAATGTTTTGGCTGCGTCTCTCAATAGTTGGGCGTCCTCGACCTCGGCTTCGTCCAATAATTCGTCAATCAGGGTCGCCAGGACACGTCCATGCCCGAGTACAACGCACGCACGGGCCATCGCGATGCTTAGACCGGGGATATAGCTGCCTTCATTACGAAGTGCCCTGAGACCGTCGTAGCTGAGGCTCTCTTGACCGAGCTCCAACTGAGTGAGTGCAAGTCTAAATCGATCGTCTGGTCGAGCATGAACCCCTTCCAGTTGGAGAAGTTTGCTGAGTGCCTTTTGAGCGACAAGCCAGTTCTCAGCAGTAAAACTCTTATCGGCCAATAAGGTCAGGGCCGGTATATAATCGTCGACCTCTGCGAGCGCAGCCTGCGCAAATTGCAGACCTTCATCGGGCCTATTCAATTCGTCATATGCAAGCTTGGCGAGACTGACGAGTATGGCAGGTCGCTCGTTGACCTGTGCCGTGTCGAGCTGAACCTTCAATAATTCGGCGACTTCTGTCCAGTCACCTAAAGCCGTCGCGATCTCGATTCGCATCCGCCTGACATCGCGGTCCTCCGATTCATACATCGCCGCTTCGCTGAGCAGAGTCCGGGCTTCATCAGGCTTGCGCAGCTCTCGCCAAAGCAATCGGCCGAGACGAACGCAAAGATAGGTCCGTGCCTTCGGCTGACCTGCTCTGTCCAATCCGTACCTCAGCACAGCCAAGACATCCGATAGCTGACCAGCATTGAGAACAAGCTCTTGCCCACGAACATAGGTTTGTATCCGTTCTGGGTCCCGCTCGATCGCGGCTTTAATCGTCTCGAGAGACTCGCTGAATCGGTTAAGACCATCGAAAACCTCCGCGATTCGCATGAGGAAGCCTGGAACCGGTTCATCATAGCCGTCAGTCTCATAAATTGACTTTAAGGTCTCGTATTCAACCAAGGCCAGGTCGAGCCTGTCCGCTTCAAAATACAAATCACCAAGAAGACGAAGCACATGTGTTTCAGTTGAATCGTTCTCTTTTGCACGCTTCAACTGCTCGATGGCCGCATCGGGTCTCTTGAGTTGCCGCGCATAAATCTGTGCCAACTCAAATCGTAGCCTAGACGCCTCAGACCCATCACTTAGAACTGAACGTCGGTCAAGCAGTGCCGCCAATTCACCAAAGCGTTCGCGCTCGCGTGTGATGTCGATCAGACCATCCAGAGCCACTAAATTCGCAGGGTCGCAACCAAGGGCTTTCGCGTAGGCCTCCACAGCGAGATCAACTTGGTTTAGCTGTGTGGCCAGCAGACCCGCCTGCTCAAGATAGATCTCAACGAGCACGTCAGGATCCGTGTTGAGTTCTGCGAGACGGCCCAAAATATTTGCTAACTTTTCGGTATCGGCGGCGTGTCTGTAAAGAGCGGCCAGCGGATTCAGTAGATCTCGCTGCTGAGGAAGACTCGAAACGGCCGCTTCAAGCAATTCGATCGCTCTCGTTGGGTCACCGTGACGCTCCGATACGATGGTGGTCAGTCGACAAAGCCGAGCAACCCGATCATCATCGTCCTCGCTCCTGAGCAGCGAGCGTTCCAATACCCGTGCAACATCTCCAAAACTCTCTGCCTTGGAATGAATGTCTTCCAGCGCTTCAAAAGCCGGTTTGGCCACCGACCAAGGGCCATCTGTGGCCTTTTGAAAATAGACAACGGCAAGGCGACTCTCCTCGCCTAGCGTCTGCAGGATTTGTCCAAGACGTAAATATAAGCGGTCTTTTTCGATGTCGACCCGTCCTTCATCGACGGACCGAAGCAATTCTTCTAATGCAGACCTAGCCCGACCGTAGTCACCCTCGACCACGGCCACATCAGCAAGCCCATACAACGCACCGGGATGTCCTGGCACCAGCATCAAGGCTTGCCGAAAACGGAGTGATGCCGTTGTAATCCCATCACCCGGTTCTTTCGTCCAGAGATGCCCAAGACGGACGATGACATCGGCCGCTTCAACATTCTGACCGCGTTCCTGCAGTAAACGCGAGGCCCGGTCGAGGGTTCTGACAGCACTTAAGAAGTCGTCATTTTGCTCTTGTGCCGTCGCCAGGCCGAGCAACGCGCTTATGCGACCTGGCATTTCAACGAGTGCTCTCTCAAAAAATCCCAAAGCAGCATAGGTATCATTCGCGTTAGACAAAGCGAGATGACCCAGTTCGATCAGAAGGTCACATCGACGCTCCGCATTTGATTCAGACGCGAGTATGCTCTCACGCGTTTTCAACGCGGCAACCCAATCGCCCGCTTGCGCTTGCAATTCTGATAGGCGTTTTCGGGCTGCGACTAACCCCCGGCGCAAACTCAGTGCCGACTTTAAAGCGTCTAATGCGCGGTCGGGATCGCTGTCGCTCAAGACAATGGCCAAGGCGCATCTCGCTTGCGCTGCTTCTAATAAGTCCGCACGTCTTTCGGCCGCGTCCGCAACACGGTCTAACAGATCAGCGGCGCGATCAATCTGGCCTCGCTGCCAATGCACATTGGACAGGGTCAACAAAGCATCTGTGTCCTCTGGATAGCGCGCAAGGCGTCTTGATGCGGTATCGGCTGCATCTGCAAGGGTATCAACAGACATGACTTGAAGCTGCATCAGCCGGTTTGCCAAAAACGCATTATCTGGATGAAGTTCGCTTTGTCGGTCGTAGTGCCTTATGGCACGTTCGATGCGCCCCTCATCGATGAGTGCTTCAGTATTCTGATACAGTTGCTTGGCTTCATAGTCCGCCATGAATCGGCGAACCTTTGCCGAATTCTCGAAGCTGGTCTCGAGACGCCTCGGCCCAACCTGAATTGGCCTTTGCATGTCACACACGAGCCGAATTTGCCCCGCGGACGACTCGATCTCGGCTATTTTCAAGTCTGAGTGGTCAGGCAATTTCCACCCAAGTTCTGCAGAGACTTCATCTAAGATAGCAACGATCGGATCAAAGGAGATCACCGTTGGCCCATTATTTTCATGCTCAAAGCCAAGTGCGTTCAAAAATCGCCCCGCCATCTGCGGTGCCGCCAGATCAGACGGCCCGTAGGTGCGTGCTTCATAGACGCTCAGCAAGGCAGCGCGTTTTGCACCAACTGTACCTGTCTCTAATCTCATCCGGAGCAGAAATGGCGTTTGCCGCTGACCGGCTTCTCCAATCACGATCAGGTCGCCATCGAGGGCTCGCGCTTCCAAGTTGGTCAGCTGCTCATCATCCAGATAACGGTCTAAGCAGCGGCTCAGGTCGTGGTCGTCGATGTGAACAACCAAACGTTCCACCCGCGTCCGTTGGTGACGAAATCGTTCTACGCCCCCAGTCATATCAAGTCGACTCGGTAGCTCCGCTAGGCTCAAACGCATCTCGTCTATGACCAGGAGGTCGGCAATCCGCCTTTCCGAGAGCACAAGTCTCCCGACCCCCTGCTCCAACCGGAGAGAGAATAATGCGTTACGCTGTTGCTCAGATGCTGCCATAAGTGTGTCCGTTAAGGCGTTACAGTGCCTTCACCCGATGTCGTTGCTTTGGCATCCACCGCGTCTGGGTTATCCGCCGGATCAATCACCTTATTGTCACAAGGCTTTGGATCCGGCTCTGCTTGGGGTGCTGGAGGAGGCGGTGGTGGCGCTGGCGCAGGCTTTGCGCCGCACCCGATGATAAACAAACCAATGGTGAAAACAGCGAGCTGCTTTTTCATAACCTAACCTCCGATAATTCTACCATGGACAGACCCTAGCTCGGATCGACGCCAAGTACAACCGAGCCATGGCCTCACAGGCTCAAAATCAGCGGTTTTTTGGCATTTAATGCAGCGGGTAAGTCAGCAAAGATTTAATCGCAAGAATTTCTAACGGAGTTCGACTTCCAATCGAGTCGTTGCACCCGCTTTGATCAACACGTCGTAAGACCAGTGACTGCCATCATCCGGCCTGGTGAGTTGGATTGTATGCCGTCCAGCAGTGAGCCGGAGATGGAGCACTGGAGTACTTGCATTCAACGGGATAGAGTCAATAGACACGAAGGCTTTCGGTTTTGATGAAAGCCACAACAATCCAGACTGTTTTCCCGGTATGTCTCCATCCCAAAAAACCATTGGGCCAAATCGCTGTGACTCCAATTGCCGCAGGCGTGACATCCAACGCCACAGTGGCACCTCCAACCGAAGCTGTTCCTCGGTAAAGTGCCTTCGAACAATCTGCGTTCCTAAACGGAATTCGATAGCGTAATTGACGTTGGAGCTGATTCGCCTGGCGGCAGGGAGTTGCGCCCAATTCGCGCGCAGGTCATTTGTTAAACTCTCCCATACCGAACGTGTTATCAGGGTGACTTCTTGACGTTGTTTCTCTTGTCCGAACCCTTTTCGTTTGACCCTAAACGTATACACACCTGATGCATCCTCAAGAGCGTATTCGATTTCCTGATGGGGAACAGCTGGTCCAAATACAGACACCCGAACGAAAGCATTTCTGGTCTCGCCCCGCGGGGCGTTATAGGCACAAAGCGTCGTCAATAAAAGCGTACAGATAAACCATCGGCTAGAAATGACGCCTGTATTTATGCAATCTTTTAGCAATGAAGCGAGCATACATCTTTCAGTATTGCATAATTTTGGTGTTGATACTGCCCCAGTGGTCTGGCGGCGCATTTGCGAGCGAAAAACAGCAACCGAAGTTGTCGTCGATCATTCATGCAACACAGGTGCTTAGAGGGAGTCCAGCGACTGTCGATGCCTTGACCCAAGAAGCCCTTCCAAACTTCATTACGCAGGTCGAGTCAGCGATGCGCACCATAGAACGTGCGCGCAATCTCTACTTTGGCGCAAGTCGCGGTCGGTTGAGTGCTGAAAAGCGACACAAGTTGAGGCAGATAATGCTTACGCTGCAAAAAACACCGCAGCCGATCTTGGTCTATGCCAATGATGCCGTGAGATTTCGCAAATCCATTTATTTGATGCTGGCCAAAGCGTACACGCGGGTGGGACTGACCGAAAAAGCCAGGATGACCGATGAAATTGCGCGTCTGGCCTTGGAGAGACCAGCCAGGGCTGACGTGGAGACTCGTGGCATCAATACAAGTGTTCAAAGGCCGTAGTGAACGGCTATCAATCGAAACAGCAGCCTATTAAATTGCCGTGGAGAATAGTGAAACTCCATTGGTCTCCAATGAGCATATGATGAGCCCAAGATGCAGCTTCATTATTCTTTAAAGCCTTTGCAGCAGCGAAAACCAATGGTTCCGCGGCTGGTGCCCGGAGACCGGCCTCCGCCTGAGGCACATGACGCCTCGTCATCACTGGAACCATAGTCGCCGCCACGGACACGCATTCCGTCTGTCCACTCGGCGACGTTCCCACTCATGTCATACAAGCCCCAGGCGGACCGACACTTTCGGAAACGACCCGCTCGGCTCAAACTGCCTTCAGACCCATCTTCTTTCTCAGTATTACAGACACCGCCCTTGAAAGTCTTTCCGTAAGGGAAACGACCGCCGCCACGACCGTAACAGCCGATCATCCACTCTCGACCTGTGCACAGCCGCTTGCCAGCCCGCTCGCAGAGAGATTTCGCACCCCCATAGTTGATGTTGGTGCGAGGCCGACTGCCAGCACCGGGATACTCGTGAGTGTCGATACAGAATGCTTTTCCTGCTCTCGCCAGGCGAATCCCCTCGCCCGACACAATCTTTCCCAATTTGATTGAACCCTTGGGAAAACGGGCCGTTCTGATCAAGCGCATACCACGGGGACACGAGAGAACACCCGACGCCGCTTGTATCGCATCATTTTCGCGTGCGCGTTGGCGTGCCGCGGCGAGCTCTTGTTCACGTTTTTCTTCAGCCTGACGCTTCCTTTCTTCTGCAGCCTTTCGCTTTGCTTCGGCTTTAGCAGCCTTTTCTTCTCGACGGCGCGCTTCACGTGCCTCGCGCGCGCGCCGCTCTTCGGCTTTTTTCCGTTTACGTTCGGCCGCTTTTTCCTCACGCTCGGCTTTTTTTCGGGCCGCGTTTTGTTTGGGTAAACGCTTTTTTTCGGCCCGGTTCTCGGCCTTCTCGCGCTTCTCGGCCTCCCGTTTTTCCTTGCGCTTGCGATCTCGTTCTTCCTTCGCTTTCTTTTTAGCGATGCGCGCTTCTTCCCGTTCCGCTTTCTTCCGCTCAGCCCGCGCTTTCTTCTCTTCCCGTTCCGCTTTCTTCCGCTCAGCCCGCGCTTTCTTTTCCTCGCGTTCTTGCTCGGCCTTCTGCTCACGTTCTTCGTCTTTGCGCTTACGCTCCGCCTCTTTACGCGCCCTCTCTTCGTCCTTACGGGCTTGTTCGGCGTCCGCTCGCTTTCGCTCTTCATCCTTGCGGGCTTGTTCGGCATCCTTGCGAGCTTGTTCGGCATCCACTCGCTTTCGTTCTTCGTCTTTGCGGGCTTGTTCTTCGTCTTTGCGGGCTTGTTCTTCAGCTTTGCGAGCGTTTTCGGTCTCTTTACTGTTCGCGTGGTCGGATTGAGCTGCATCCGGAGCAGCTTTGGATACAGCAGACGCCGTCAGCGTCTCGTCTGATTGTGTGTCCCCCGCACCTGGCTTCGTTTTACCGTCAGACGAACCGATCGCATTGGGTGAGACCGTTTCTTTCGCACCTTTCGCATCGGGTGACTTCGATACATGAACAGCGACGGGTTCATCATATTTTCGAGCTTCATCTCTGCGGTGCTGAATGTAGTAGAAAACCATTGCACCGACGAGGCCGACAATACAACCCGCAGCAACCAGAAAGCCGCCACGCGTTCGCAAGAACCAAGGCGTGCTATCAAGTCCAACGGACATGGTGTCTTCACGACGTTCAGGTTCAGGCTCCAGAGCGACGATCGCGTCTTGAGCCTCTACGGTCGTCGGCGCATCATCTTCGAAGATTTCTTCGACGACAGAACCGAAATTCAACTCCACGGATGAACCTGTCTGCTCGGGCTCAGACTCATCGACGATGGACACGATGGCCGATTCGCTGACCTCCTCAAAAGACGCTAAACCAGGCTGGCTTCCATCCTCTGAGATTTCGACAACATCAGCAGGAAGGGGCGCATAACTGTCAGTGGCATCGACGGGCTGCACCAAGGCCGCTGGAAGCGACGGAACACCTGGGTCGACCATTGGTCGAACAGTGGTGTCACCACCGCTCTCGTCTTTGTCCATGATCAGGGCCTGAGCATCCAAGGCCACAGCAAACGCATCTCCAAAATCACTGATGCTCTCAAATCGTTCCGTTGGGTCGACTGCTGTGGCCTGTTGAATCAGGCTATCGACCTGCCCCCATTTCTCCCGTCCATTTGAACCAAGAATCTCGGAGAGTGGTGGCGCGCCATCTGTAAGCGCACGTCCTGCGAGCAATTCATACAGAACGGTACCGACGGTGTAGACATCCGAACGTGCATCAACCAATTGGTCGTTACGTACTTCTGGTGCAAGGTACACATAAGCACCAGCATCCTGTTGAGCTTGTGCAAAACCAGTTTGCGGGAGGGCTTGTAACAGACCCAAGTCTGTCAAACGAACACCGCTTGGTTCGAGAAGGATATTAGACGGCTTTAGAAATCCGTGATGTGCTGAACGATGTAGTTGCTCAAGGGCTCTGACGAGCTGAAAAATCCGCGGACCCACCTCATGCAATTGAAACTGCTGTCCCTGCTGCTGTCGCAGGTCCATCACTTTTCGCAGGCTCAAGCCCGTGATGAACCGACTTCGCGCCAAGACACGCTCTTGATCTCTCAATGGCACAACTCGAAGTACATCGGGCGCATCATGTCCGCCAAGACGCCTAAATGAGTCCAAGAAATCTTGAATCAATTGGGGTTCACCGAGCAACTCCGGGCGAATGGCTTTGAGTGCCACATCAAGACCCGTCTCTTGTTCCCGCGCACGATAAACTAAGCCGATTGGCCCAGAGCCCACCAAATCAAGAATGACGTATCGCTCATCGATCCAGTCACCCACGGCGTAGGGTCGCTCAGAGAGCGTTTCAGATGCCCTTTTACGACGCATTTCAATGGCTTTGAAAGATGTAATGGTTCGCGTGACACGTCTCGGTGTGCCCAGATTCTGCCCACAGTTGGTACAGACAGCAGCATTGCCGATAACCTTGCTACCACATCTAAAGCAGATCAATGGGTCCTCCCCGTGTCTCACAACGCTTACAGTCGCAGCGCCGACGTCGATAAATCAGTTCCAGTTGTCAAGTTCGACAGGCAACTGAAAGCCGCGTTCTCAACTAACGACACATCGTGCTCACGCGTTCAGAGTTAGTTAAGTTTGAATTACGGCCCCTCCCTTTTAAGGGCTGAGCCAACTCATTTCAACAAGCTTCGGCATTTTACACCGATCTGGAGGGCAATTTATGCGCCTTTTTGGCCACATCGACAATTGCGAAAGTTAAAAACTAGCGTCCAGTATGTCCAAAGCCGCCGACGCCTCGCTCAGTCGTACTCAGTTGTTCGAGTTCTGTGCAGTCGAGTTGCGTAACCGGACTGATCACCATCTGCGCGATTCGCTCACCTCGCTTGATGGTAATATCGTCCTGGCCAAGATTTATCACAATCGCTGAGATCTCACCTCGATAGTCCGAATCGATGGTGCCGGGCGAGTTTACCAGGGTGAGGCCCTCTCGCAATGCACGGCCCGAGCGGGGTCGGATCTGGCCCTCAAACCCGTCTGGGATTTCGAACGCAAATCCAGTCGGAACCAATCGCCGCTCGCCCGGACTGACGACAATTGGCTCGTCAATGGCAGCCATCAAGTCCATTCCCGCTGCGGACGGAGTCGCGTAGCACGGAAGTGGGAGCGGCTCAGGCTCGCTGCCTGTTCGTAACCGACGAACACCGAGCCGCTTCATTGGCTAAAGCTCGTCTGTCTCGGACAAAGCTTCTTTGCGCGAGAGACGAATCTTCCCTTGGCGATCGACGCCAATGCATTTGACGTAGACTTCGTCGCCTTCGCTCAGGATATCTTCGACGCTCTCAACACGATGGTCGGCGAGCTCGGAGATGTGAACCAGACCATCTGTGCCAGGTAAGATCTCGACAAAGGCACCGAATTCGAGAATCTTTCGGACCGTTCCGAAGTAGATGCGGCCCACTTCAGCTTCTTCCGTAAGACCTTCGATGATTTCCTTTGCTCGGTTCGCAGATTCGAGATCTGGACTCGCGATCGTAACCTTACCGGTATCATCAATGTCGACTGAGCAGCCTGTTTGTTCGGTGATTCCACGAATGGTTTTGCCGCCAGGTCCGATGACGTCACGAATTTTGTCGGGACGAACGTGGGTGGTAATGATGCGCGGGGCATAGGTCGACATCTCCTCGCTTGGCTGGCTAATGGCCTTGCGCATCTCTCTGAGAATGTGCAACCGACCATCTCGGGCCTGGGCTAAGGCGTCTTTGAGAATCTTCCGATCGAGACCCTTGATCTTAATGTCCATCTGCAGGGCATTGATTCCGTCCTCGGTGCCAACGACCTTGAAGTCCATGTCGCCTAAGTGATCTTCGTCTCCCAGAATATCAGACAGGATCGCAACCTTGTCGTCTTCCTGGATCAAGCCCATCGCAATACCAGCGACATCCTTCACCGTCGGTACACCAGCCTGCATTAGAGCCAACGAACTCGCGCAGACCGTTGCCATTGAAGATGAGCCATTGGACTCCAGGACTTCACTGACGACACGAATGGTATAAGCAAAGTCCTCGCGGTCAGGAAGAATTTGAGACACGCCTCGGAAAGCAAGATTGCCATGTCCAATTTCTCGACGACTGGTGGACCTCAACATGCGTGCTTCGCCCACACAGAAGGGCGGGAAATTATAGTGCAGCATGAAACGCTCGAAATGGTCGCCGTGCAGGTTATCGATTCGCTGCTCGTCCCGCCTGGTACCCAGCGTAATGGTCGCCAAGGCTTGGGTTTCCCCACGCGTGAAAATTGCAGACCCGTGAGTTCGGGGAAGGACACCGATCTCGCAATTGATAGCACGAATATCTGCAGGTCCTCGGCCATCGATACGGACGCCGGATTCACAGACTTGAGTTCGAACAATGTCCCGCTGCACGCGTTCTAGATAACCGCTGATCTCACCGGTTCGGCCCGCCAATTCTTCATCCTCAGCGACCAATTTCTCAGTCACTGCAGCACAAGCACTCGAGACTGCAGCCTTCCGCTCAGTCTTGGTTGGAATTGCCAAAGCGTCAAACAGACTGTCTACAGAGAGCTCTACGACGCGCTCATACAAATCTGCGTCGATCTGCTCTTCTTGGACGTCCTGCTTGGTTTGTCCGACCTTCTTCTGTAGGTCTTTTTGCAGCTTAATGATGGGCTTAATCGCTTCGTGTGCGGCAATGATGGCATCGATCATCTCGGCTTCGGAGGCTTCTTTACCTTCACCCTCAACCATCGTAACAGCATCCTCAGTCGCGGCGACAATGAGGGACAGCTTTGCGTCCGCTGTCTGCTCAAACGTTGGATTGATGACATATTCGCCGTCGATGAGCGCCACGCGGCACCCGCCAATAGGACCATCGAACGGGATATCGCTGATGGTCGTTGCAGCAGATGCGCCAACCAGTGCACAAATGGCTGGGTCGTTTTCCTTATCAAAACTCAGAACAGTCGCAATGATCTGGATCTCTTTGCGCCACGTCTTCGGAAAAAGTGGTCGCATCGGTCGGTCGATAATTCGTGCGTTTAGCACTTCGGCGGGCCCGGGTCGCGTCTCTCGCTTGAAATAGCCACCAGGAATTTTACCGCCAGCGTATTGTTTTTCGATGTACTCGCACGTCAAAGGCAGAAAATCGAATCCGGCCCGGGGTGATGACCCGCCAGCCACTGTGATGAGAACTACTGTCTCACCCATGGTGACGAGACAAGAACCAGCTGTCAGCTTTGCTAATCGACCGGTTTCTATCGTGATATCCGTATTCCCAAAAGGGATACTGAGGGCAAGCTTACCCATTTGACACTCCTTTACCGACAACAGGTCGGCGTCGTGAGCGAGCCCTTATCCGAAACGTTGCGCCTCGGTTCCTGAGCAATGGTCACGAAGCGTCATGACCATTGCTCAGTTCCAGAGGCGCCTACCTCTATTGGATCGGCGCAGGACTCGGTTCATGTAATGTGCGAAGACCGAGCATCGTCTCGTTGCCCTCGCACCCAAAAAAAAGAGGGGGGAATTCTCCCCCCCAAAAAAAAATTAGCGTCGCAGACCAAGTGCTTTGATGAGCTTACGGTACCGCTCAACATCTTTACGCTTCACGTACTTGAGAAGTCGAGTCCGCTGACCAACCAACTTCTTAAGGCCGACGCGCGATGCATGGTCGTGCTTATGGATCTTCAAGTGTTCCGTGAGATCCTGAACTCGACGAGTTAACAAAGCAACCTGAACTTCAGGCGATCCTGTATCCCCGTCGTCTAACTTATACTCGCTGATAATCTCAGCTTTTAAATCTCTATCGAGCGGCATAATTTCCCTCCAATACGGAAAAGGTGACACCGTGGGCCGAGCCGTCGTTCAGCCCCGGTCAATTGATGGTTCCGGCGGGGTCTACCTGTATTCCGCCGATTAGTCAAGGTTTCTCGCTGGTCCAAGACCTCAAAAGTGGTCCAATAACTATCCCCTCGGTGGCATCCCCCGCTCAACTTTGACCATGCGTGCATCATCCACGGCGACAATCGCCAATAAGCCGCCGTCTTCGTCGGCGACACGGTAACGCCCAGGGTTTGTCTGCTGCGAGACCGCGAAGCGAACTCCGTTTCGTATCTTCCAGATCTCATCGGGTTTTGATTCAAAGACCGGCAAGTCTGACAGAACGGACCACATACTGACCAACTTGGTCCTTTGTAGCGCAGGGTCAAGCTCACAAAAATCCGTCAACGATGTCGCCTCACAAATGGACCACTGTCCGACATGTGTCCGCCTGAGTGCGGTCATGACGCCACCGACCCCAAGACGTTGGCCGATATCATGAGCTAAGCTTCGGATGTAGGTTCCTTTTGAACAGGAAACTGAAACCGTGAGGTGGCCTTCGTCAAAACCCAAGACGTCGAGTTGGTCAACCCGGACCATCCGGGCAGGCATATCCAAAATTTCGCCACGACGCGCTTTGGCGTACGCCCGTTCCCCTTTAATCTTTATGGCTGAGAAAATCGGCGGAACCTGTTCTATCTGACCACGAAATTCAGCCAAAACAGTTTCGATCATTGAGCGATCGATTCGAGCACACGCTCCCTCGTTCGCAACCTCTGTAATCTCACCTTGGCTGTCGTAGGTATTACTCGTCTGTCCGAGCCTGATGACAGCCTCATAACCTTTATCTGCCATCGTTAGGTATGGGGATAGCTTGGTCGCTCGACCAACTAAGATCCCCATCAGGCCCGATGCTAATGGGTCAAGGGTTCCCGTGTGTCCGACCCTTTTGACTCCAAGACTACGCCGTACCCGCGCAACGACATCAAAACTCGTCGGACCGCTGGGTTTGTCTATCAGTATTAGGCCATCCACTGACAGCGTCACAAATCGTCATCGTCGTCCGTACGACCTTCGTTTATTTCGCGGATCAGCGATTCGATGCGCGCGCCGTACTCTAAGGATTCATCGATGACAAAATTAAGTGACGGTGTCACGCGAAGGCTCACACGCTCTCCCAAACACCTGCGTAGATAGCCGGATGCCCTCGATAAGCCATCGAGTACGTCGTCCTGATTATAATCTTTGCGACTTGAAACGAAATAGACCTTCGCCTCTCTGAGGTCTCCCGACACTTCTACTTCGGTGATCGTAATCCCTTGAAGGCGCGGATCTTTGACGCTGGTCTGGAGCTGTTCAGCTAAGACTTCTCGAATCAGGGACGCGATACGCGCTGTTCGCTTAAATGACGCTCTAGACATAGAGAGACGGCCTTAGTCAAGTCGCTTAATCAATTTGCCTCTGGGTCTCAATGACCTCATAGGCTTCAAGTAAATCGCCTTCTTTGATGTCCTTGTAGCCATCAACGGCGATACCGCACTCGTACCCGCTCGCCACTTCCTTAGCATCGTCTTTGAACCGCTTGAGAGTGTGCAGCTTCCCAGACAGAAGTTCTTCACCATCACGTTTCACGCGAATGAGGCAGTTTCGTAGCATCTTTCCGTCGGTGACAGCTGAACCTGCGATTGCCCCAACCTTTTGGATATGGAAAACCGCTCTGACTTCGGCGCGACCGATGTATTCCTCCGAAATTTCCGGCGCCAACAAGCCGCTCATTAGATCTCGGACACTGTCGATCAGATCGTAGATGACCGAGTACTTGAGCACCGATACACCCGCCTGATCAGCCAGCCGCTTTGCTTTCGGATCAATGTCTGTGTTGAACGCCAGAACAACTGCGTCTGAGACCGATGCGAGGTCGATGTCAGACTGGGTGATCGGACCAACACCGCCGTGTAGCAACTTGGCTTCCACCTCATCGGTTGACAACTGTTCCAAAGCAACTTTGAGAGCTTCATACGACCCGGCAACATCGGACTTGAGGATGATGTTTTGCTTCTCCTTCTCCGGTGCATTAAAGGCGGCCAACATATCCATTGGATCGACCGCTTCCTTTGCGGTCGCCGCGGCGGCACGAGTCTTGGATGCTCGGGATTCAATCACTCGTTTGGCATCTTTTTCGTTCTTGACGACGTGAAAAGTATCGCCCGCCCCAGGGAGTCCGCCAAGACCGAGGACCTCAATGGGCGTAGACGGACCCGCTGTCTTCAGCTGCTCTCCCGTATTGGTAAGCATCGCTCTCACGCGACCGTAATGGCTGCCGGCAACGATGAAGTCGCCCTTCTTCAGTGTGCCCTCCTGGACCAAGACGGTGCATACATTACCTCGACCCTTGGCCATCCTCGCCTCGATCACACTGCCGAAACCTTCCTTCTTCGGGTTGGCTCTGAGCTCGAGCACCTCCGCCTGAAGCGACAGTGCCTCAAGCAGGTCTTCCAGGCCGTCTCCCTTGAGCGCACTGATAGGAACGAACATGGTGTCCCCTCCCCACTCTTCCGGCACGAGTTCGAACTGGGTCAATTCCTGTTTAATCCGCTCTGGATCGACATCAGGTTTGTCACATTTGTTGATGGCGACAACCAGCGGTACACCCGCGGCTTTGGCATGATTGATAGATTCCTCAGTTTGCGGCATCACACCATCATCGGCCGCTACGATCAGAACAATGATGTCCGTGACGCTGGCACCACGAGCACGCATCGCTGTGAATGCGGCATGGCCGGGCGTATCCAAAAAGACGACCTCTTTGTCTCCAACGGGCACCTTATAGGCACCGATATGCTGGGTAATTCCACCCGCCTCACCAGAAGCGACTTGCGCGGAACGAATGCTGTCTAGGAGCGTCGTTTTGCCGTGGTCGACGTGGCCCATGATCGTGACGACAGGCGCGCGAGCCACGGCGTCCGGATCATCTTCCAAAACCTCTTGAGATTGGGGCCCTGAAAGGACGTTTTCCTCGTCGAAAGCGACATTCTTAACTTCGTAATTATAATCTGTTGCCAGCAACGTCGTCGTGTCGATGTCTAGCTGTTCATTAATGGTTGCCATCGTGCCCATGGCCATTAACTTCGCGATCAACTCTGCAGACTTTACACCGAGTGCTTTACCAAGGTCGCCGACACTGATGGTCTCGTTCATCCGCACCACCCGCTTGTGAGCCGCGGGCGTCGTGATGAGGGTCTTCGCCCCCTTCTTTGACGAGGTCTTACGCTTTCGACCTCGACCAGGGCGGGCTTGTGAGCCGCTGTAGATATCCTCGCGACTGTAGACCTGCCGGCGGCGAGTCTGACTTCGCCTCGGTGTATCTGCCTTTTCTACCTCCCGACTCTGGCCCACATTTCGACGCCGCCGTCCGGTGTCGCTCGGAGGCGGTGGTGGCGGCATATTGCCCGCCATCTGAGTCGGATCCCACTCAGTACCTCGATTCTGTTGTTGTCGTTCTTGTCCCCGACCGCTGTGTGCTCGCGGCCCGGGAGCTCGTTTTTGAGTCGGCTTCGCTGTCCGTTGCTGCAGCTGTTCGATTGGAATGGACCCCAAGACCTTTGCACCGTCAGCCCCGGTTGGTTTCCGAATCTTCGCACTTGGCGTCGGCGCTGGCGCAGGTGCTTTCGCGGGGGGCTGCTCAGCGGCCCCCGCTGCATCAGTTGCAGCCGTTTCTGGCGACTCGCCCGCCGCAGTGTCCGTGCTCGAAGTTGCTGCCTTCTCTGGGTCGGCCGGGACAGGTGCAGCCACTGCTGACTTGGCATCCTGAGTCGGTGATGCTGCGGCGGTGGTCACATCCGGCGTCGCAACCGTCTCCTCGGCCGGTTCGGCTTGGGTTGGCTCAGCAGGCGCAGCTTTGCGAATGGCCGGAACGACAGAGCGTGGTTTCAACCCCATCGGCCTCGCATCTTTCGCAGGCTTAGCCGCCCGACGCCGACGCACAACACCGGGCGCTTGGACTTTTTCGACGACCTTCTTGGCACCGCCGCCCAAACTCCCGCGGAGTTTTTGTTCCTGATCATCACTCAGCACGGACATATAATTGCGCACATCGATGTTCAGTGCATCGCACTTCTTGAGCAGCTCGCGGTGATCAACACCAAGCTCTTTTGCTACTTCGAAGACTTTTTTTCCCATGTCTCTACCCGCCTCATGTCCATCGCCAACCGATGGACCCTCGGTCTTCTAACGACATTAACAACTAGGTCGCAACCAAAAGTTGGTTACGACGTTCGATCTCTAACTTTAATCGAGTCGCCATAGTGCCATGACTGACACCGATTGCCACTCGATTATCTTTCATCTGGGTCCGACCCAGATGGTCTGCATCACCATATGTAACGACGATGCAGGCCTCGTCAACAACTGCGTTCAGCAACTTCCGCTTCGAATCATCCGCCGCATCCGTCGCCAAAATCAGCAATTTTAGCCGCCTGGAAGAACGCATCAATGTATCCGTCCCTGATACTGTCCAACCAGCCCGTCGACCGATGCTCAACAAATCTGTGATTCGTGCATCGGTAGACGCCAATATGTCTCCTCGGAGCCTCGCTGCATCAGCTGCGGGTACCGATTTTTTGAACGCGCGACTCAAAACTTTCGAGTTCTGCACCGATTCGATGCAACTCATTGAGTAACATACATGAGCACCGCGTCCAGGTGCCTTTAAATAGCGGTCGACAGCCAAGGTGCCATCGGGTGCCAAGACGAGCCTCACCAGCGTCTCCCTTGGAAACCGTTGCCGGCAACCAATGCAAGAACGCATGCCCTTAAGCTCTGCTCCTGATGGACGCTGTCTACCGCTCATTTCACGTCCTATACCTCAGGTGGTGAACAAGCCAATAGGGCTACTGTTCCCCCGCCTTTTCCTCATCATCGTCCGCACCAAGTCCTAAAATTGCCGCATGCTCATCAACGACAGTGGCGTCATCGACGTCGGCCGCTTGGGATTCGACGGCGTCCGCCGCAATACCCGCGTTTTCGGCGGCAACATCTGGCTGAGCTGCGTCCTCTTCAGTGTCTGCGCTCGCACCGGCACTCTCACCGTCTTCAGCTGCGTCAACTTGGCCGTAGCTCGCCGAGGCATTTCTGAGGTCAGCGAGTGCATCCTTGGCTGCATAAATCACGGCAACAGCCTTGTCGACATCCCCATCCAAAACACGTGCGAATGCTTCCGATGAGTCCTGGTTTGCGACGTCCTCGAGCGTGAAGTATCCAGCCCGAACGCACCGATCAAAGGTGTCTCGGTTCAGCAATTCTTCATCACCTGGCCAACGTGCCCATTCAATTTCGGGATCGTAACCATCAGGATAAATGGCCGCTGGGCGAATATCCTCACCCGCCTCACGGCGAGCCAGTAAGTCATCTGCGCCAGCTCTGATGATAGCAGCACTTTCTGCAGTGATTCCGGGGATGCTTGCCAACTCCTCTTCCAGGGTATTGGCAATATGTTCCAGCGAGCGATAGCCCAAGCGCCACAACGTATCGATGTGGTCTGAATTAACGCCATCGAGAGAGCAGAGTGCAAGCCGCGCTTCCTGTTCCAGTTCGATAATCTTACTCTCCGAATGAATGTCGATTTTCCAACCACTCAGCTGACTGGCCAAACGCACATTCTGTCCTCGGCGACCGATTGCTTGGCTCAACTGGTCATCGGGTACGATGAGCTCCATTGTAAAGGTGTCTTCGTCGATCAAGACCCGAGAGACCTCTGCTGGCTGAATCGCATTACAAACAAAGCGCGCTGGGTCTTCGCTGTACGGTACAATGTCAATCTTTTCACCGCGCAATTCCTGCACCACAGACTGGACACGCGAGCCTTTCATCCCGACGCACGCACCCACTGGGTCAACATCGGGGTCACGACTTGATACGGCGATTTTAGCCCGGCTGCCCGGTTCTCGAGCCGCCGTCTCAATGCGCACGATACCCTCGTAGATTTCCGGCACTTCCATTTCAAAAAGCTTGATCAGCAACCCAGGGGATGTCCGCGACAAAATGACCTGTGGTCCACGGGCATTGCGCTGCACGTCTAAGACATAGGCCTGGATGCGATCACCAGGTCGATATGACTCCCTCGGTACTTGCTCGCGAACCGGAAGAATTGCCTCAGTACGACCTAAATCTACAATAATATTTCCTCGTTCAAAGCGCCGGACAATGCCGGTTATCAGCTCTCCGCGTCTGTCGATGTATTCGCTAAACACATTGTCCCGCTCAGCTTCACGAATCCGCTGAGTGATGACTTGCTTTGCCGTCTGAGCAGCAATTCGGCCAAAGCTTCCACGCCGGTCCCTCAGCTGCAGAATATCACCGTAGCGTTCATCCTGCTCGCGAGCCTTTTGTGTATCTTTCGGGAGGTAGAAAATTTGGAAAAGTAACTCGTCGCCGATTTCAGCTTCGAGGCCATGTTCCTCGGCTTCCTCGAGTGTGAGCTCATTGTAAGCATCTTCAATTTCATCGGCGACCCGAATAATTTGAAAGAGTTCAACAACGCCGTCGGCCGGATTGTATTGCGCTTCGATTTCTCGCTCAGAACCGAAAACTTTCTTAGCCGCTTGTAGAATTGCTTGCTCAAGGGTTTCCTGAAGGGCTTCTCGCTCGATGCCCTTATCTTTCGAAACCTGGTCGATCACATGATTTAGGTTCAATTCCATGATTCTCTCGCTTTACCGCGTATTAATTATTTACGCTTCTTACCAATCTCAATCTCATACTTAATTCGGGACCGTTGAATGTACTCAATCGGTACTCGATGCTCCCCATCGCTGCATTTGATGAGAACCGCACCGTCTTCATAACCAATGACCACGCCCGTAAACTTTCGACGACCTCGCAGGGGGGTCGATAACAGAATCGACGCCTCGTGGCCGCTGTATTCGATGAAATCCAGTGCTCGCATCAGGGGTCTGTCCAACCCGGGCGTCGAGACCCTCATTTCATAACTTTCTACGACCGGATCGACCACATCGAGGACAGCCGACAGCTCGGGTGCCAGTTTGGCGCAATGCTCCAAGGACGCACCCTCTTCACTATCGATGTAGACCCAGAGAATCGTTCGTCGCCCTTCCTGGGCAAGCTCCACGCCAACCAAGATGAGATCAAATTCGTCGACAATTGGCAATATCGCTTCTCGAACCCGCTTCGGTACGATCTGCTCAGCACCGCCAATCCAACGATTCTCTTGTGGCATATCCACGGTCATTTACGGCCCATAAAACACAAAAAGCCCCGTGTAGGAGCCTTCATCGAAATAAACTTTTACGGCGAAGTTGTGGGCTTGTAGCACGGGAATGCCCGTCGCCGCAAGACTTTGTGTCACAGAGTCGTGTTCAGCGTTTTGTCCGGATGGAATGAACCCGAATCAACGGTCCAAGTCGAAGATTTTAAGATTGTCAAAACTCACCTCTGGCTCCCAATTATTGAAAGCAAAATGCCGGCCTTGAACGGGATGTTGGTCGGGATAGGTCAGCAACAAACGGTCGTTGATATACCACTTTAAAACGTGGTCTGTGCGCTCGATAGTCCACTTGTAATCAACCCCTTTCTCAACACACCGACGACGGCCACCGCGCACCTGACAACGGTTATCGTTTTTTCGGTCTTCTCCATGCTCATCCAAGCGAGCGATCGCCCTCACGGAATTTTTCCAGCCGCCGAAGAGCAAAATATAGCCGCTCTGGTGTGTTCGTCCATCGCCAAAGACTTCGGCCTTAATGTCACCTTCATCGCTGTGTGCCTTGGCTGTGAATTCAATACGCACAGACTGAGGTAATTCCTGCTTGAGCCACAACGCTGCATTGTGAATTTTCACAGCCTTCAGGCGGCCATCTTCGATTGTCCATGTACCCGCTTTATGGCCTAAATCCGGAGTGCCAACTCGATAGTTTTCGCTGACTGAGGCGCGTTCAAAATCATCTGAGAAGACCAGTGTCCCGTGGGTCGTTGGGCCATGCGCTTGCCCCTTGTTCCCAACGACCAAAGCCAAGCACAACAGACCGATGAGACCCAATGCCAGCCTCATCCAGGTCGTTGCCAGTAGTGTTGCCAGAGTCCATTTTGCCGTGCGTGCCATACTGCCCTCTGTCCGATCTGCTCAAAATTGAGGGCAGACCATAGAAATGAAAAATAAGGATTGCAAGAGCGAAGGTTGAGCCACATGCCAATTTGGATTGTGCCCTGTCCTAATTGGTCTTCGGCCGGATGTCACGTGTGGGTCCACGCTCACTTATAGCCGCTGGAGTCGAGTCGTCCATAGACTCGTTTTCCGAGTCATGGCGCCGATCGACCATCGGGTCGGTCCCACGTTCTGAATCGCCTTGGGCGAAGGGTGGCATCACTTCGTAAGTCGGGCCAAATTCGGTCATTGGCAATTCATGAATAATGGGATCTAGATCGATTTCAGGGACTGCTTGGTTGCCCTCGTGAGCGAGCCGCTGAATCTGTTTCGACATATTGTGGACGAGTTGGCCAGACCGCTTCAATCGCATGGTTTGCTGCTGGGTTAGACTCCATAAAATCTTCCATGACAGTTTTGACTGATTCATCATTAAGGCATGGATCGCATCGCGTTCCATGACCAAGACATCGGTTTTTTCCAGAGCGATAATGGTCTTCGTCTGTGGCGATGAATCAACCAGAATTGACTCGCCGATGAACGCATCATCCGTCAATTCCTTCAAACGCCTTGTACCGGACGTGACTTGCAGCCGTCCCGCCAACACAACAAACATCGTAGAGACCTGGTCTCCTTCTGCGAATAGGACATCTCCTGTCTCGAGAGTCTCGCGTTTAGACAGGTTAAGGACTTTGACGATCTCTCCGTAATTTAGATATCGAAAGAGGGGCTGGGCCTGTAACGCAGTCGTCTTTCGCTGGACCATAGTGACCCGTTCTTGTGGAACGTCCACTTCCCCTGCGAGCATGCGAACAACAATGGCGGTGATATTGTCCTTACCACCGCAATCGTTCGCCAGGCCGATGAGGTCATCAGGAATGGTTTTCACATCATCGGCCATCATGAAGCGACGGGTGGTTTCGTCATCGAGGTAACAACTGAGGCCGTCGCTACAAAGGAGAAAGCCATCTTCTGGGAGGACGTCGATGTCGAAGGCATCAACTTCGACCTTTTCGTAGACCCCGACTGCGCGCGTAACCGCGTTCTTGTATGGGCTATCGAAGACATCTCCAGGTTTAAGACGCCCACGCTTGATCAACTCGTTGATGAGAGAATGGTCTTCAGTCAACTGGTGAACGCCTGAACGGCGTACCAAATAAATTCGGCTATCACCCACGTGACCGATGAAACCACGACTGCCTGCGACAAGGAAAAGGCTCAGCGTTGTGCCCATGCCTTTTTTGCTGGCATCCTCCTCGGCCAATCTAAAGACCTTCGAACACGCACTCTCGATCGAGCGCTCTATCAGGTCGAGAACAGCCTCGCGGTTCGTCGCTGTTTCATCACGTCTGTATTGTTCAATGACGTCGCGGCCATCGGATAAAACACGTCGCACTTCGTGGACAGCCACCGATGATGCAACCTCACCCGCTGCATGCCCACCCATCCCGTCCGCAACCACGAACAACTTGAGTTTTTTATCGACAA
>JAYZEG010000019.1:0-8594 GCA_036337435.1 Myxococcota bacterium | reverse complement strand
GTGACCTGCACGTCTCCTCCGCCGACTCACCACGGACGAAACGTCTGCTAAGTCTCCTAGACGAAATGGCTCATGACGCTGAGTCCATCTATCTAGTCGGCGATGTATTCGACTTTTGGCTTGGATACAAAAGCGTCATTTTCAGTGAATACTACCCACTCCTTCGCACACTAGAAAGACTGGTCAAGCGCGGGGTTAATGTTGTCATCTTTAGCGGGAACCATGATCCCGACCCTGGCCCGTTTTTCAGTCAGATAAACGTGACCGTGGAGGAGCACGCCAGGGGGTTTAAGTTAGGGCCCCACAATATTTGGCTGGACCATGGGGATCTCATCGATCCAAGAAGTCTATTTTCACGGCTGATATGCCGAGCTGCTCGTCAACCAACGCTACGCCGTTATGCACGTCTCATACATCCTGACGTCGCTTGGCGGCTCTCACGTATTTACGGAAAGAAGAGAGAGGGCTATACAGAGCCCCTTCCAAGTGAGTTACTCACGGATTATCTACCGAACAAGATAAAGGCCGGCTACGACACTGTCATCATAGGACACTATCACCGAGCAGTCTCACACAGGACAGCCGTCGATGGCATCAATGGGCAGCTTTTTGCGCTCGGCGATTGGGTCGAGCAGCGCACCTACCTGAAGTACGATGGCACGTTTCAACTGCTGAGAGATCAGGGGGCCAGCCGGCCACCTCTTTTGCTCAGTCACGGAGACCATGCGCCCGATTCTTCTTCCGGGCCATTTAGCTGACGCGAGACCTTAGAAAACGGGACCATCTACCAAAAGGCCACTGCACATCTCAGTGATTAGACGATTTCTTCTTCATCCTGGGCTTTACGCCCCTTGAAAATCAGCTTTATCGGGGTACCATGCACCTGGAAAGCGTCCCGGAATTGATTCTCGAGAAAACGCTCGTAGCTGAAATGTACAGAACTCGGATCGTTACAAGATACGACAATTCGCGGCGGGGCCGTTCGTGCTTGTGTGGCATAATAAAGACGCAGTCGACGATTTTTAACCACGGGCGGCTGATGACGTTGAAGACAAAGCTCTAGCCATCGATTTAGGGGGGCTGTAGCGATCCGCTTCAGATGGCTCGCGCGTGCTTCGGCGACCAACCCCATGAGCCGATGGACCCTGAGCCCAGTTAATCCAGACATATGAAGGACCGCGGCCCAGCGGGCAAATGGCAATTTGGTCTCGATTTGTTCACGGACACGATCAGCGGTCTTTGCGTCCTTCTCGATTGCATCCCACTTGTTGAAAACGAGAACAAGTGCACGCCCTTTTTCAACAGCAAGCCCAATGATTCGGACGTCCTGTTCGGTAATCCCCTCCTCTGCATCCAGTAACATCACCGCAACGTGGCATCGTTCGATAGCGCGCAGTGTGCGGACCACGCTGTATCCCTCACTGGTGCCGTGCTTGATGCCTCTCTTTCGTCTCAGACCCGCGGTGTCGATCAATGTGTAGGGCGTTCCATCGTGCTCTAATTTTGCATCAATGGCATCTCTCGTCGTACCCGGCACATCGCTCACAATCATCCGTTCGTCGCCCAGCAAGCGGTTGGCGAGTGTCGACTTACCGACATTTGGACGCCCAATGAGAGCCACACGCGTGATGGTGTCTGAGTCAGGGTCTTCCGGAGGTGCAGGGGGCAAGAGGTCGGTGACACGATCCAACATGCGCCCAACTCCACGACCATGTTCGGCTGAAATGGAATGCACTTCCTCGAGACCCAGCGTATAAAATTCAGCCGCATGCTGGTGCTGTGATTTCCCGTCGACCTTATTGACCGCCACAATGACCTTGCGATTTCCCTTGCGCAAGAGGGTTGCAACTTCGCGGTCGGCCTCCATGAGGCCATCACGACAGTCTGTGACAAAGACAACTACGTCCGCTTCATCGATGGCCAACATCGCTTGATGTCGCATCATCGTAACCATATTCTGGTTGGACTTGGGTTCAAACCCACCTGTGTCGATGACAGTGAACGATCTCTGATTCCAGAAAACGTCTCCATAATTCCGATCTCTGGTTACGCCAGGCGTATCTAAGACGATGGCTTTGCGCTCACCAATTAAACGATTAAACAGAGTGGATTTGCCAACGTTTGGTCGGCCTACTATCGCAACTAAAGGCATCATGCTTTATATCCCAACCTCTCCATCCGCTTCGCCGATTTTGTCCAGCCTTTGTCAACCTTAACGAAGAGTTTAACATTCACCCGGCTCGCCAGAAATTGTTCAAGGGATTTGCGAGACTGCGTACCGATCTTTTTAATCATTTGGCCCTGCTTACCAATGACAATACCTTTTTGAGAATCGCGCTCCACAACGATCACCGCTTCAATATCAACCAGTCCCTGACTAGACCGATCGCGCCAATTCTCAACAACGACAGCAATAGAATAGGGTAATTCTTGATCGAGGAGTCGAAACATTTGCTCGCGAATAATCTCGGCCGCAATAAAACGTTCCGGTAAATCTGTCAGCGAATCAGCTGGATACAAATGAGGGCCTACCGGCAACCGCTCATTGATAAGCTCTAAAAAGGCGTCCACGCCATCTTTCTTGAGCGCACTCATGGGTACGATCGCATCAAAGGGAAACCGGGACTGCCATGCGTCAATGATTGGCAGCAGCAACTGTTTTTCTAGCCTATCGACTTTGTTGAGAATCAAAATGATAGGTTTCGTGGAGTCCTTCAATTTCTCAAGGACATCCATGATGGCACGTGGCGCGCCAACGTCGCCCTCAGCCGAAATACCAGCTTCGATCATTAAGCCAACAATATCGGTGTCCCACAGGGCCTCTGTCGCAACGTCGACCATAAATGAATTTAGAGCACCGCGCGCATCGTGAATGCCTGGCGTATCAACAAACACCACCTGATTTGACCCATCGGTCAAGATGCCCGGTATCCGATTGCGGGTCGTCTGGGGTTTCGCCGATGTGATCGCGATCTTTTCACCGAGAATCGCGTTCAATAATGTCGATTTACCAACATTTGGGCGACCGATGAGAGTGACGTAACCGCAACGGGTGGCTTCAGAATGATTCGACATGAGCCTTTTCGCTTTCATTACTGGGGCCTGAAACATATGCCCATCGAGTGGGCCTATTTAGCAGCGAACGTCGGTCGTCGCAATACGCGAGACTGTTGTCGAACAACAAGACGGTCGTTTTCAGGCAAAAACTGCGTCGCTGAGTACGCATCTAGACCACCAAGTGCGTAAAAAGATTAGCACCAGTCAACAGCCCAAGCCGGAAAAAAACACTTAAATTCATGGCCTTACGCACTCAAAGCCACGCAACACGAGTGGCACAAATGTTGCTTTTATGGCCCCTAACTAAACCCACTGAGGGCGAACTCAAATGCAAGCATTCGCACGACCAGCAGTCGAAACTCGAAGCGAACAGGACAGATACTGCGACCGAACCGCCGTGATCCTCAACAAGAACGCCAAAAAAGTCACCGCTCGTGTCCGAAAGCGTTTGGAAGAGATCCTGCCGGAAACAAGCGATCTGTTTTTCACCGAGAGCCTTGAACAGGCTCGATTCGTCATCCGTCGTGTTGTTGATTCGGGATACAGCTCCATCGTCACTGGTGGCGGCGACGGTACTGTGGTGAATGTGATCAACGAAGCCCTCAATCGTCGTGAATCAAAAGGGTATGCACACTGTCCAAGATTCTCGGTCCTCCGCTTGGGGACAGGCAATGCAATTGCAGACTTTCTCGGTGCCGGGGAGTTGGAAAGAGACTTAAGCGGGCTTCAAAAGGCGTCTGTCCGTTGGCTCGACATCATGAAAATCAACGGACAACGAACGACTTTTGGCGGGTTTGGCTGGGACGCTCACATCCTAAACAACTACAATAATATGAGAATCAAAGCCGAGAAGTTCGGGCCGAGTCGCGCACTTTTCAAAACAGTTGGCGGTTACTTGGTCGCAGGGCTGGGTCAATCCGTACCCCAGTTCATGCTCAATCGCCCGAGCTATAACGTCAAGGTGGTCAACGGACAAGGGATCGGCTTCCGACTCGGTTCGGACGGAGCAATCCTAGAGCGGATTGCTCCTGGGGCCGTCGCATTCGAAGGCACTATCTCCATGGGCTGTTTTGGCACAACACCCTACTACGGTTATAAGATGAACATTATGCCGTACGCAGATAAAAGCTCCGGATTGTTTCAACTTCGCTTGATCGATATGAAGCCCCTCGCAGCGGTGCGAAATCTCAGAAAGATATGGCAAGGTTCTTGTACACATCCAGGACTGATTGATTTTCAACTGAGTTCATGTCGCATTGAATTCGACCAAGCAGCACCGCTCCAAATCGCTGGTGACGCATCAGGCGAAACCCAAGCCATCGACATCGCACTGGACCACCCCATCCGCTGCACCAATTTCGCGAGCTGAACTCAACCCTCCAGGCATTTGATTGGTGTTCATTTTCGTTTAGGCTGATCGACTGTTCAATCGTAGTTGTTCAGTGCAAATGCATGTGATAGATACCATCAGCATTTAGGAGGGCTCCATGCGTTTATATACCAGTAAAGTTGATACCATCGTCCGGGAGATTGTCAGCGCGCTTGTTGACCAAGAACTTGTCGAAATCGAGCCAGCTCGAGTCAGCGAAGTCGAACTGGACGTCAAATCCGTCCTACGTGAATACATCCGGGCAGAGCGTCAACTCACTGAGGAAGCCAAGGACTTGGCCCACAGTCGCGGTCTTGACTACAGTGCTCATCAGAAAATTAAACGACAACTTGCAGAAAGACGGAGTTTTGGGCTCTACGAAGATGCCGTCGGTTATATTGCCAACCAAATAATTGAAACACTGCTGCACAGCCGTAACGTAGAAGAAATTTTTGGTGAGGACCGTGAGCTACGTCGGGCAGTCGCCCCCGTCTTAAAAGCACAGATGTCCAGCGGTGATCAGATCGATCGAGAAGTACGACGTCGGCTTAAAAACCTTGAAGAGGGGACCCTAGACTGGGAAATCCGCTATCAACAAACTCTTGAAAGGCTCCGTACAGCGCGCGGCGAATCGTAGGTTAAGCACCGCCTAAATGCCGAAGGCCCATACAGGCCGCTTCGCGCTCTGCCGTTTTCTTGGATCGGCCGCTCCCCTCCCCGATAACTTCGTTTCCGACGACAACCTGCACTGTGAAGCTCTTGTTATGGTCAGGCCCGCTTTCGTCAATCACGGTGTATTTAGGGGCTTCATGGAACCTCTTCTGAGCGACTTCCTGTAACGCAGTCTTAAAGTCTTTATCGGTATGTCGCAACTCTTGTGCTTCAACCCGCGAACGGAAATGGGTCATGATAAACAGTTTCGCAGCCCCCATCCCCAAATCCAGATAGACAGCGCCGATTACGGCCTCTAAAGCATCGGCCAAAAGGGACTCCTTCTGCCGACCGCCTGAACGTTCTTCCCCGCGTCCCAAACGGAGAACGTCACCCATTTTAATCTGTGTCGCAATCTCAGCAAGGCTTCGCGTGCTTACAAGAGCCGCGCGATGTCGACTCAGGTCTCCCTCCGGCATATTAGAGTGGGTCGCCATAAGTGCATCAGCGACAACTAAATCAAGAACCGCATCACCGAGAAACTCGAGGCGTTCATTGTGTTCAAGCGCATCTGGAGATTCGTTCGCATAGCTCTTGTGGGTCGTGGCAACAATCAGAGAGCCCAAATCACCTGCCACGTAACCGAGCGATAGTGCCAGCTTCATGAGTTCGTCATGATTTCCCGTCCGGCCCCAGGGATGATCGGCTTTCAAGCGCGAGCCTCCGTTGCTTCAACTGTCGTTGCCTTCTCGATCCAACCGCCACCTACGACTTTGTCGGCTTCATAAAAAACAACCGCTTGCCCCTTAGCAATTGCACTCTGAGGCGAATCAAAGCTGACGATTGCACGGTCATCATGAGCGATCACATGAGCCGGTACGCCGTTATGTCGGTATCTCACTTTAGTGTCAAATCGCGACGCATCAGTCGGCGCCTGGCCACTGATCCAGCGGCACCGTTCGGCTCGCAGGCCAATGGCATCAAGGTCTTCGCGTCCACCAACAGTCACAACATGCTCCGTTGGATCAATATCGACAACATACAGTCTCTCACTCGAGGCGATGCCCAAGCCACGCCGTTGGCCAATGGTAAATCGATGAATGCCTTCGTGCTCGCCTAAAGTTCGACCATCTTTGTGACGAACTTGCCCTGGCGGGGGCACGTTGTCCCCTGCAATTTTTTCGACAATTTTTCTATAATTACCGTCCGGAACAAAGCAGATATCTTCGCTATCTGCCTTATCCCAATTTGGCAATCCAACCTCTTTCCCCTTAGAGCGCACGGCGTCTTTGTCCATATCGCCCAGGGGAAAGCGAGTTTTTTTCAGGGCTGATTGTTCAATGCCGAACAGAAAATAAGATTGATCTTTTGTCTCATCTAAGCCTTTACGAAGCTCCCAGAGACCGTTCTGCCCCTCCACGACGCGCGCATAATGCCCGGTGACCAATAGGTCAGCATCCAACGCCTTCGCGTGAGATAACAAGGGGGAAAACTTTACGTGGTCATTACAGGCGACACAGGGATTAGGGGTCTGCCCCATCAAATAGCTCTGTGCGAATGGTTCGATAACCATCGTTCGGAACACATCACGATAATCGACGATGTAATGGGGAATGCCCAAGGTATCGCATACAAAACGGGCATCCATCAAATCATCAGGTGAACAGCATGACCCCTTCGAACCGGATTTTTCTTCTGGCGTCGTGTCGCGCAGCTTCATCGTGAGACCAATGACCTCGTGGCCCTGCTCAACCATGAGCGCGGCTGCTACCGACGAGTCAACGCCACCACTCATTGCAACTACTACTCGCATTCAAAACCTCATGCCTTCGAACTTGCCCTGATTCGAGCAATAAGCCCGGGCAAAGTCGATAGAAACTCATCGATGTCGTTATTTGTCGTTTCCATACCGAGCGACACCCGCAGTCCCGAACGAGCCTGTTCCTGTGTCAGCCCGAGAGCCAAAAGCGTTTCTGACGGTTCAAGCCCACCCGACGAACAAGCTGAGCCGCTCGATATCTGAAATCCTGCCAAGTCCAGCGCCTGTAACAACAACTCGCCAGAAACCCCTTCTATACGGAAACTGAGGGTGTTCGCCAGACATTTCTCAAGGTCACCATGTACATGGACGCCATCAATCGTCTTTAGCAGGCCCGCAATGAGAGTTTTCTTGAGTCCCAATTGGCGTTTGCTATCAGCGCGTCGGGCCGCCAAATGCTTTAAGGCTGTACCAAATCCAGCGATTCCGACCACGTTTTCAGTTCCTGCTCTGCGACCGCGCTCTTGCGGGCCCCCGTGTATGGTCGGTTTCAACTCGGTTCCAGCTTTAAGCCACAATGCTCCGACACCGGTCGGCCCCCCAATTTTATGAGCAGATACGCTCGCCGCTTTGATGCCAAGTTCTTCAACGTCAAACTCAATCCGGCCAAGAGCTTGCACAGCGTCACAAAAAACCGGGACAGGCTTCACGGAGGTAACAATGTCTTTCACGGGAAAGATATTTCCGATTTCATTCTGAGCCATCATCACGATAACCAAAGCTGTTGTTTCGTCGACAGCCGCTTGAAAATCAGCTGGGTTCAATCTGCCCATGGCATCGCCACGAATATACGTGACGCGGGCATTCAGGGCAGCGAGTGCACCATGGATTGCTGGATTTTCAAACGCACTACAAACGACATGGTCACCAGGCTCAACTAAGCTGGATAACACCAAGGTCGTTGCCTCTGTCGCCCCACTTGTAAAAGTGATCTCGTTGGGCTGCCCTCCAAGCTCTTTCGCCAGACGGCGTCGCACCCCCTCAATTCTCGCACGTGCTTTCCGCCCTGACTGATGGACACTGCTCGGATTGCCGTGCATCTCGAGCAAGAGAGCCCTTAGTTCCTCTGCGACCTCCCGACTCATTGGAGCGGAGGCATTGTGGTCAAGATAGACAGCCATCAGAGACTTACCCGCTCAACTACCGTCTTCGATTGAGGTCCGTTTGAAGGAATTCTAAATATCATCTGCGCTCCACCACTCTCCGATTGGCTGATGGCCAAAGAGCCTCCATGTGCTTTCGCCACCCGATCTACGATGGCAAGGCCAAGTCCGGCTCCACCATGCCTACGCGTGACGCGACCGTCTATCTGGTAGAAGGGTTCGCAAACATGTTGCCGCTCTATCAATGGAATTCCTGGTCCCGAGTCGGTTACAGAGACGACCCAATTTCGGTCTGATTCAGAATTAAGCGTCTCGGCCCAACAACGGACTTGAACTCGACTGTTTTCGGGTCCAAATTTGACCCCGTTCTCGACCAGATGACCGATCGCACGAAGTACTTGATTTGGATCGATCAGAATCCTTTCAGGTCCCCGTATCTCAGACAAAAGCTCGATTGATTTTACTTCGGCCGCATGTTTGTGCGCTTTGAGTGCGCTCTCAATGAGTTCCGACACCTGAACACGGGTGTAATCTGGCGCTACAGTGCCGGTTGCAAAACGGGTCGCACTGAGCAAATTATCGATCAGTTTCTTCA
>JAYZEG010000018.1:0-8582 GCA_036337435.1 Myxococcota bacterium | reverse complement strand
GCTCGGGAGGGCCTTTGCTGCAATTGGTTCTAGGATGGGATTGGTCACAAAATCAGCAATCTTGTTGTCGATGTTCGCTTGTGACTGAGGGTCTTTGTATCGAGCTTTAAAGGCGTCGAGAGGGGGAAGTACCCCAGAGTCTGACGCGAGTTTAAAAGCTTTCTTGGCCTCGAGTGCATAAGCGTCCTTTAACTGGCTCTTTGCTTCTGGCCAATCAGCATATTCTGATTGGAATTCACGATAAGCAGCTAAGGTGTTGGACGCCTTGACCCAGTCGAAGACTCGCTTGACTTCTTCTGTTCTAATCGTCGGTAATTTCTCTTTTAGCTCAGGCCAACCCTCATATTCGGCCCGCAGGGCTTTAAATGTCTCGATGTTCGTCGCCCGCATCATTGTGCCATAGGCGAGTTTGCTCTCCAGTTGTCTCGCTTGGCTAATGAACGGTTCACTCTCCGTCCAGTCCTTGTAGGAGGCCCGATAGCTTTTATAGGCGGGCAGCGTATTCGCGTCTTTGGCTTTGTCAAAGGCCAAGCCAGCTTCTATGGCGCGAGATGTGGACAAGGTGTTCTCGGCTTCCGGCCATGGCTCATAGATTCGCCTAAACTGTTGATGAGCAGAGATGGTGTTTTCACGACGGGCGTTCGCTAATGCAAGTGTTGCTTCTCGGAGGCGGGCATCGGTAATTTTGACCGAGTTCGGATATTGCCGTCGAAAGGTTCTGAAAGCAGCGATAGTGGGTCGTTTAAGGGTTATTTGGTTGTAAAAAGCGATGCCTTCAAGCCGAGCGGCCTCCCGTTGGAGGTCGGCTGCATATCGCCGAGGCCTTGCCCATCTTTGAAAACGCCGATAGGCCACAGGGGTGTTTATTTTTCGAACCAATTCCATGTGTGCGACGGCGTTGAGTCGTCGGACTTTGTCGACTTCTGAATTGTCCTCGGACCGGCTATTGTCTTCGAGCCACTCTTTGGAATCTTCGAAGGCGTCCTTATAGTCGCCCTGATCAATAGACTCTTTGAGCTTGACGGAATACGCGGCACAGCCGTTGAGTGAGATGGCAAGGCTCACCAGCGAAATAAACTTGATCATCGTATTGGTCACAAAACGCATGTACAGGACTCCCGGCTTACTCTATCGCTGAATCACTGAATGCTCGTATACACGACCTTTTGAGATAGATACAGGCTGGTTTCAAGACATGCTAGGTTACTGACGCCATGAAAAAGCGCGAGTCTGAGCCTAGCTCGAGGCGGCCGTCAGCATCTTTGGCGAGTCCAAGGGGCGAGGGTATCAGTCTACAATTCGAGCATCAGGAAAATGCCGACGCTGTAGTTCGTCCCACTGAGCTTATCTTCACTGATCGACTCAGCACCGACTTCCTCTTTGAGACGATCGCCGAGTGCTTTCGGTATCCCATTTTCAGCGATAATCGCATTCATGGTGTTCATTTTTGCCTCAGCGATGAGGTCATTTCCGCTCAGCATGTGGTGATAGCCGAATGAGGCCTCAGCACCAATGCGCACCAATCGATTGACTGCATGGTCCATTTGCAAACGGGCTCGTGGGCCGATGCCGAATGCCCACTGGCTCAACTCCTGTGCCTGTGTGTTATACTGAGACATGAAAGCACCCTCGACTTGATTCGATAAGCCGCTGCTGAAGTTGTCCAAATCGGCCCTGAGATCGTCGTTTAAAATGATGATTTCACCGCCCGGTTCAGGGCTCTTGAAGACGTAGCCTGTGAGGTAGCCGCCGAGGGTAAAACGAAGACCGTATGTGTAGGTGACGTCCATTCCGATATTAGTCGTGAACAGAAATTGATCCTTCGCGAGAACATACGCCTCTGCCATGAAGTCGATATCGAGGAGTTCGATGCCTCCCTCAACGCCACTGCGAAATGTCGGCTCGATGGTCTCGAACATATTGCCTGTGCCCTGCACATAGGCACCCTTGCCAGCTGCCCAAATTGTGAGAAGGTCTGCCGAGGCAACCTGTGGCATCAGGACGAGAACACCCAAAGACAGCATTCTTAATATACGTTTGCTCATTAACCCAGCTCCTGTCTAAGCTTTGGTACACCCATAAGATTTATGACGGCGCGTGGAATCTCAAGCCTTTTAGTGAGAAAAGAGTTTATGTTCGGCGAACACATGCCACGCTCAGCGTACAAACTGTCAGGATGAAACCGACATTCCCCGCGCTTGGATTTTGACCTTCGACATGCCCAGTCTTTGGTGTCTATTGGATAGAAAAGAGGTGCAGCGCGGCTCCCTGAGCGTTGTCGTCGCCAGTTGTTCCGACAACCCAGAGTTGGTTTTCCCACGCGGCCAAGCCATTGATCTGCGGGGTGTCGACGTCGATTGAGAATGTATCAAGCTGGGTTGCAGCCAATAAATCCGCTCCGTCAAAGGTGTCTACATCGGCACTGAACTGGTCGCCATTGACTGTGACCATGCCCAGTCTAAAGAAACGATCGCCTGCGAATGTGAACGGCCCAGTCTGCCCAGCGATGGGAGTTCGATGTGCCAATTCGTAATCCATGAGTGTCCGTCTTTCAATGCGCTCATCGCTGGTCCAAAAGCAGAGATGTAGGCCATCAAAAGCGACCCCTGTCAGGGCGTCTGCCTCAAGGTCAAGCTGTTCGCCTGCACCCGTCTGTAAATCAAATCGAACGAGGGTCCTCGACTCCTCTTCGCGCTGCAAGATAAACAGTCCATTTGGAGTTATTGCCATATCTAATATGCGCTCGCCCGTGAGATTGTAGCGCTCAAAAACGACGCCGTTACGGTCGACCTGAACGAGTGCGACCGTCTCCTCGCTACAGTCTCCAACCCAGAGGTGGTTGGCATCCACTGCCAGTCCACATGGAGAGTCGATGGGGCTGTCGAGGCGGCCATCCAAGCGGCCATCTTCGATGGATTCCATCTCGCAGGTGCCCTCGACACAGGTCAGTCCATCCGCACAGTCACCGCAGGTGCCATCGCATCCATCTGAACCGCACTCTCTGTCATCACAGCTCGTTTGCAAACATTGGCCTTCGGTGCAGTCGTGGCCACACGGACAGTCTCCACACGTACCACCGCAACCATCGTCGCCGCATGCTCGTCCGTCGCAGTCTGGGGCGCATTGGTCGCATTGGTCTCCCTGCCAGCCTGGCTCGCAATCGCCACAGCCGTCATCGAGTTGGGTCCGGTTTAATTGTGCACAACACGTGCTGAGGTCGACGCAGTCTTGCTCCATGCAAACTGCACCGGACTCGGTGAGTTGCGATGGCATGCAGAGCGTCCAGTAGGGGGCTTCCGAATCGCTGCAGGTGCCGCAATTGGCTGGGCCTTCATCCACTTCGCCATCACAGTCGTTATCACGGCGGTCAAAGAGTTCAGGAGGTCCATCGGACAATGGGCCAAGAACGCAGTCAATGCCGTCGTTCGTGACGAAGCAGTCTGTAAACGCGTCCGGGTTCAGGGTCACCTCGGTCTGTGCGAGGGCCATTTGTCCAATGTTTGGGTCGACGATCTGCAGGGGGTAGGCCTCGATGATATCGGTGTTGGTGTCATAATCCACTGGCAGTCGAAACCCTTTACTCCGACCCGCTTCGATAAACCCATTGACGCCATCATCCCGGAGCCGGTTTTCGATGGGGAGATTGTTGATGAACACGTCGATGGTTATCTCGAGTTGATTGTGGACAATCAAGCGCGTTTCCCGCTCCCGGTCGGTTAACGGATAGGGCATGATCTCGATGGTCCGGTTCATCTGGGTGCTGTCTAGCACCGCTTCGACCGTGGGCACGGTCGGCATGGATATTCGCTCGTCAGAGCGATTGGTGTACCAATATTTAAGGTAGAAGACATAGCGTTGATTGGCCAATTGGACGTCAAATGACTGGCCTGGCCGCACTGTGCCAAGGATTTGTGCGTCATCGTTTGGCCCCGTCGTCACATCGACGCTGTAGTCGTCTGGAAGACAAGCGCTGGCATCAGCAGGATAATCAAAGGTCACAGTCCCTTGATCTTCGCCCTCCTCGATTCGCCAGCGAACTTGGTCGGCTGCATCCGTGCTGTTGCTCACCACGATCCGCTGTTGGCTTACAGGCTCTCGGCCTTGGGCTTGGGCCTCTCTCGAAAAGTAAGCCTGCCACAAATGGTCTCGCTGGTCGGGTATATCATAAATAATGAAGGGTGCGTTTTCTCGGCCCACGCAGCGTACGAACACATTGTCTCGAAAGAGTTGGAGCCGCCGCCCTGTCCAATTCTCAACGACCAAATTTCCAACACGGTCGGGACCACAAAGTTCGACGGTCTCCTCGGGCGTGTCTTCGACGTATTCACAGCCACCAGACAGTAACAAAAGCGGGAATAGACAGTAACGCAGTACGCGTTGTGGGGACGTAGTGTAACTCACGGGCTGCAGCCCCTCCGTTTACCAATTCTAATTTGAGGCTTGTATCTTAGATAAAAGTTGGACAAGATCCAACCCATTCTGACTCATCGTGAAGGGAGAATATCGATGAAATTAAACCGACATAGAATGCCCCTGTGGTGTCTGGCTTTAGCATTTTTTACACTCTGTGGGCCAATCGGCTGTGGTTCAGAGAGCGAGCCCGCTTCGCTGGAAGAACAGCTCGGCAATACCGGAGACAGTAACGGGAACTTGCTCATTAAAAATATGACCAACGACATGTTCGTTTTGTTCAGGGATGAAACGGCATTAAGAGTCATACCAGCTGGTGCTCGCAACTTTGGGATTGATGTCCGTGCGGAGAGTGCAAGCACGGGTGATGTCTATCTACAGTTGTTCAACTATGCTGATGTCGGCACCGACCTGGTCAAGCCTACTGTAGAGCCGGCTCATTCGTGGGTTTTGGCGCTCGACACAACCGGCAGCACCGGTGCGACTTGGTGGCTGGATCCAGACGCCGAACCAGGGGAGCCAACAGGTGAACTCACGCTACAGTACGCTGTACAAACCGACTATATGGTCGATGTCTACAAGACAGACCAAGGGGTATCCAATTGTCGAAATGGCTCTCGTGTGGCTGTCATCCCAATCAATGGGAGTGTGACGGTCAATTTTCCCTATGGTGCCCAATTTCTCTGCTTTGCATACTGGGAAAGTGGCCCGATGCGGGGTGATTCCCTGCCAGATTATGTAGGCGAAGTGACCACATTAGCCGGTCCGGATGGAGAGGCTCGGCCCATTTCAGTGATCCTTGACCGTGATGCGCCCCGACAGACCCTTCGGATTCCGGCATTCCAGAATACTGAGGGCCAAGTCGAATACGGCACCTTGACGGTGCAGAATCAGCTTGCGGTGCCCGTGACAATCGTCACCGGTTCAAACCAAAATATTGCTGATTTGGCCGATGAACGCGGAGAGACTGAAGGTCGTTCGGATATTAGGGCAGGGGAGAGTAAGACCTATCGCTTACCGACTCGAATTTATAATCTTCAAGCACTGGACCTGAGTACAGGTGCCCCGGTTGCCTCGTTCGAAGCTGATATCAAGCCCGGTGAGACGGTCGAATGGGCCGTGACCGACGACTAGGCTCAGAACTCAAAAGCCGCCAATTCGGCGACATGTGGCTTTGCACGCAGCGATGCGGAGCCACACGACGTCCCATTCATCAATCAGCCCGAACCACCAAGGCGTTGCGCATCCGTCCAACCCGGGCGGTCATTTTTCCTCTCGGGCAAAAACAAAACACAGATGGCAAATGCTCCCTTGTTTCTGCTGTTCATTAGGTTCATCATGCTATTTCATGCAAAAGGAGGGACTGCCTAGGGTGTCTTTAGGTAGCGTTCTATCCGAAAAATACGAGAGAAGGTTTAATATGTCTGAACACAAGGTTCCCAGATCATTGGCTCGCTGCGCCTTGTTGACGCTGGTATCCATTTCTTTCTTGTTTCAGCCTGCGGCCGCGCAAGGATTTCAAGGGATCCAAGTCGGAAGCAATGCGAAGCTGACCATGGCACCCGGCTACGGCTTGCCGCTCTTCGTGCGCGCAAAAGGACTCGCCGACGGCAACTACGAGGTTAAAATTCGTGGCTGCGGTTGCGAAGAATCCTGCGATGTCCTGCGAACGCAGCGTGTGATCGGTGTCAACGGTTCCATTTCGCCCGAGAAGGTTTGGCGCGAGGTCGAGCCGGTGCATGCGTTTCGCGCCCGACTTGTCGATGGTGTCTGTGTCGATCCGCAAACGGGCTATCGTATCCCCGATTGGGTCAACGAGGCCTGTGGCACCGATTGTTTCACGAAAGAAGAAGGGAAGGATGCCGAGCGTTTTGATTTCAGCGTCTCGATTCAAGCAGTCAAGGGTGAGAAAACCGATGAGGCCCAATTGTATTGTGCCGGGACATTTGGCTGGAGAAACGGGACAGCGGGTCACTGGGTTGTCGCGGCCCGGCCAGATAAGCTGGCTCGCTCAGCTGAAAACGATTGGCCTTTAGGGTATGTGCGCACAAATTCCGTCGTGGTCCCCGAGGGCAAGGCCTTGGGCCAGGCCCTTCATGTGGTCGCTGGCGGATTAGATGCAAGCGCAGATTATTACATTGCCATTAAAACCCATGCGGCAGATGGATTTGAAGTCGGTGATACCGTCGATAAAGCGTACGTAACGCGTCAGAATCGATTGCAGAAAACGCTGACTAAACTGCGGCGTGGGCAAACCGTCCGCACAGCTCGGTTGGTGACGGCTCGAACACTCAAGAAACAAGTGAAGAAGACCTATGATTTAGTCCTCTTGAAGGCAATCGATGCGCAGCGGTACGAAATAAAAGCGCTGGACAACCCGGAGACGCCAGGTTTTACGATTCAGCGGCCCATCCCGGATTCAAAACCCGATAGCGACCTCTTGCAAAAGGGGCTTACTTACAAAGTGGAGTTTGGGGTTGGCGAACCGATTTCGGTTGGGATTAATCCGCCCTATGCAGTCCAGTGCCAGGGGCAGACGACGGACATTCATGTCATGCAGAGCAATTGTACGTTGAAAGATGCGCGGCCGCTGGCCGAGTCAGGATGTACTCAATTGGTCTCGCTGAAGGTGCCGATTCAGCCCGGTTGTCGAAACGTCAACACCCACCAGGTGGTCAATTCGGAGACATTAGGACCCGGGACATATTGTACGGTCATAGACATTAACCGCGATGGCAATTACGACCGTGGGCTCGACGTCGCTGACGGGTGCGTGGCCGACGACCCGACGCCGGGATTTGCGGTCATTAAAGCACCGCCAGAACCGGTCGAGCCAAATCTTTGCGAGCAATTTGCGCTGCTTCGCGATGAGGTTCAGGAGAAGGTTAATTCTTTGAGCCCCTATTCGAAACTTCACCTGGCATTGGAAGAAGGTTGGACCCATTGTGAGCAGTTCTCCTGGTCGATTGGTGTGAGGAATCCACCTGAGAATCAGCCGCGTCCGGGTGACCCGGAGTTTCAATCGTCGACGGTGGCGAAGCGCATGATTAAAATCACCGACCTGATCGTCGATGCAGTCCAAGACTTCGATATGCGCATTGAATTGGACGTTTTAGGCAGTGCTGACGCAATCCCGATCGGCCGTGACCGTCCTTACGATGGGCCACCGCGAATTGAATTAGAGGACGAGACTCTGGAGGTCGACGCTGAGACTCAGATTACCAATAAGCTGCTTGCGGCACTCCGGGCATGGAAACTCAGCGATGCCATTCAAAAGAAGGATGCATTCAAGGGCCTTAAAGTAAACGGGCGCACCAAGACGACGCTGCGAATCCAGCTGCAGCCAGAAGACGAGAATGGGCTGCGCGGCTCCACGCATCGCGCGGGGCAAATCAAACTCATGGTGATTCTTGACGCGGACCCAGGGCGATCAGGCTGAGGTGCAACCCAAGCCCACCCCAGAACTCTAGGCCAGCCGCGATGGTGTTACGTGGCTGTCCAAGGGGCCTTTAATGTGACCGTTTCCGCGTCGAAGTCGATACAGGCCTGACCACCGATGGGCATGGTCAAAACCGGATGGGTGTGCGCGCAGTCGAAGTCGCTGACGATGGGGACCGAGAGGCCATCGAGGACTTCTTGCAGCACCGTGATGGGTTTACGCCCTGAACCTGCGCCATCAAATTGCTCATGTTTGCCAAGAACGATGGCAGAGACTCGGTCAAAGATCCCGTTTAAACGAAGAAACATAAACAGTCGCTCAACAGTGGAGATGTGTTTAAAGCTGTCTTCGATCAGTAGGATGTCGCCGGTTTTTATCTCCGGTATATAGGGGGAGCCCCAAATGCTCCACATGGTGTTGAGATTTCCGCCGATGAGCCGTCCGCTGACGCGCCCGTGACCTGCGAACTCGACGTGGTTTGCTTGGCACCGCTTGGGCCGGACTTGGCTCTCCCAATCGATCATTTCATCGGTCCATTCCTTTGGCTGGATATAGGTGTAATCCGCATGCCCCTGTGGTGCCAAAACATCTTTGAAACAGGCGTAAGTGACATCAACAAGTGGTGCGAACTCGCCAAAGCCCGTGGCGAGGGCTGGTCCGTAAAATGTAACCAAACCGGTCTTGTGGTAGATGCCGAGCAGCAGGGCTGTGGCATCGGAAAGGCCGATGATGA
>JAYZEG010000017.1:0-13646 GCA_036337435.1 Myxococcota bacterium | reverse complement strand
ACAAAAGAACGCCAAAAACGACCCAGCCCCAAATGCTACGGAGCACCATCAAACCATGGTCAAAACCATCTTTCAGCCTAGACCCGGATGCATCATTTGAGGGGACCTCCGTAACCGGTGGTTGTGTATTTGGCTGAAACTCAGCGAGAACGCCTGCCAACAACCCCATCAAAGCTGCACTAAAAACCTTAAAAATCGCGAAGGGTAACCCAAGGAAGGCAGCGCTGACCACGACGGAGTCAACACCGGTCTGCGGCGTGCTCACCATGAACGCAACGGTTGCGCCGTCCGACGCGCCGTCCTTCTTCAGCCCCAGGCCAGCAGGAATAACACCGCACGAACAAAGTGGCAGCGGCAGCCCCACCATGACAGCTGTCAAGACCCCTTTGAATCCAACGAGCTTACGACGAACGAACCCGATAGGTAAGGCGACATGAAGAAAACCTGCCACAATCGCGCCAAGCAAGAGCCATGGTGCCAACTCCAAGTAGACCCGACCTGCTTCTATCGCGAAGGCGTTTAACGTTTCCATGCGCCAGTACAATCCAAGTTAATGTCCCCAAAAGAATGGTACACATTTCTTGTGAATTTGCCCACAGACACACTGAACCAAGAATAAAACACCGAGGACAGCAGGAGACCTCTCAACGAGCCCTCGTTCGGCGGAAACGAGATAAAGCGGCTCGCGGTGGGCAAAAAAAAACACCCTCGAGGAGGGTGTTTAAAGTACCGGGAGCCGGAGTCGAACCGGCACGCCCTTGCGGGCGCCAGATTTTGAGTCTGGTGCGTCTACCAATTTCGCCATCCCGGCGCTGCTGGCGAAACATAAATCAGCGGAGGCAATCGGTCAAGCCGGAAACAGACTAGTCCAATCCCTCTATGCCAACCTCGCATGAGTACAGCTGACCATGACGGTAGGGCGCAGTGTAAACACTGACACGACCTGACAAGGGACACTCAAATTCAGTCGACGGACACTGCGTGCCACAACCATCATCATTTTGAACGACCGCCTGTGCTGCCAAGCATGGGTCGGACCCTGAACATACCCTGAGCATGGGGTCGCCATTGCAAAGGCCGCCGACATTGCAGGCCCCATTACCCGGATTGCAACCCACTCTAAACACAAACCCGGGGCGACACTCAAAATCCGCAATGGCCTCCAACCAGCCGCACGTTCGTTCGAAGCCTCTGGGGGTCAACTCTGCGCAATCGCGTGTAACCACGGGCGGCCCACTTCGGACCGAGGGTGAACAGTCGGCCGGCACAGCGATGTCGTGCTGGCCCGTCCAAACGGTGAACAGGCCTGAATCGGGGCACATAAATTCGACATGAGGGCACAGGCTATCATCGCAGGCATCATCGTTTTCAGCCAACGCAGTGCTTGGTAGACACTGCGTCCCATCCCCGTCGCACACGCGAAGCATCGGGTTTCCACCACAGGGGGCACCAAAACCGGAGCAACCTCCACACCCAACCTCAACCAAGTCACCAGCACGACAGGCCTCTGTAAACCTAGGGGTCCAACCGCAACTGCGGCGCGTCCCTGTTCGGGCATTGGGCTGGCACTCGCCCGCCAAATCAAATGCGGACACCGTCATTTCAACAGAATGGTCATTATTATCGTATGTCTTCTCAACAATTCGGCGGGCCTCATTTATCGCTACATGTAGACGATAATCGCCAGGGGCCACGCCGGTCACGTCAATCCACTGGCAGTCCAGATGACTGCCATACGTGTCAGCCCAGCCACGGGTAATCCCTTGATAACCACAGGAATAGCGCTCAAGGTCAGGCACACTCTCATCATCGGTCCAGTATCGATCCGTATCCATTAAGCAGAAGGCTTGTTTGTGACCCCGAGCAACCTCACCATCAGCAGACGCGAGATTGTAATCTGCGTAGCCATCAAAGTGAAAATGCTCGTGGCAACCGCTGTACTCGAATAAGTCAGGACTATCGGCCGGTCGACCCATTTCCAAGTCAACATCACCGATATTCGCTGTTGCAACGGCAAATCGCAACAAACGTCTCATGCCGACCCCAGCAACGCATCCCTCCAAAAAAACGCAACTGTCCTCCGTCACAAAGATCTCATCAAGCCAGACATCCGACAGGAGGCTCTCCTGCAAAAGCACAAGGTCGGGTAGCCCAACATCAGACCCTCCATCTAGAGCAGCGTCAGGCACACCGATGTCAGTGACCCCAAACTCAACCGTAGATACGTCCACCCCCCCATCGACTGAGAGCGCCCCATCAGGCCCCAGGCCATCGGAAAAGTCGGGCATGTCGCGCTGTGAGCTATCAAAGGCCGCCATGGGGGCTGAAGCTGTCGCTGCGTCACCCATGCCCTCGTCCGAGCTTGCTTGGGGACTCCCCTCACACCCAGCCAGCAAAGAGGCACCGAGGACAAAAATTAAGGACAATCTGTTCAAATTCTCGGTCTCTTAAATTCCATTTAGTCAGTTTACCATGGATCAATTCGTTACTTCCCAAGAAATGCCAACCTGGGCCCAACAACAGCGTCGCTTTGATGAATTGACTTTAAAAAAAGATTCAGTTGTTGCAAAAAGGCCGAGTGTCGAGGGAGCAGCGAGTGCCAATACATCCACTAAGCTATGAAACCGGAGTCCCCTTCTTCAAAGGGCTACTCGAAATCATAGATGAGCCCAATGAAAAGAGTGCCGACTACAGGCAACTCCGGACACTTATCGAGTCATACCAGCCAGACCTCGAGTTGAGTCCCGTCGCTGCAGTCCCATTTAAAGCCGAAACCTATACTCGCGAAATCGACACTCTCTGGTTGAAACGGATCTTCCTTGAAGCCAGCCAAAGGCTGATTCGCCTGATTGGAGAGACGCCCTCGAGTCGCGAAAAACTCGTCGGTATTGCGCGCAGCCTAGGTTTGAGCGAAGACGCTGCTCTAGACGGGCTAGAAACTCTTCAAGACGACAACCAGGATCTCAAAACCTGGCTGAATGATCTGACCATCGACTATGTGGCTTGGGATGACCACAAAAATCCAAACTACTTTTGGGCCTTCCCCTATGACAACTTTCCCATCAAGCCGAACGCCCTGGTTCACTTGTATGAAGGGCAGGCACTCCTGATCGTCCACGAAGGGCAAGTGACTGACGTACTCGAGGCCGGAAGTCATCGGTTTAATCCAAAAGGTTTGCCCCACTACACTGAGGTCAGCGGATGGACCGGCGACGCGGTTCGCCCCCACTTTGTATTCGTGAAAACCGCAGCAAGCAGAATACTCCGATGGGGATGTCCAGAGGGGCTTTTGGTTGAAACTGACGCGCACGGCCCGTTCCACTTTATGCCGTACGGACGCTGCGTACTTTCAATTGCTGACCCAGAGCTTATCCATCGGCGCTTCAACTGCCACGGCCTTGTCGATGATAGAGAGGCGACCGCACGGTTGAAGCGGTTGATTGGCGCGCATTTTCAAACGGTCTTGGTTGAAATCCTAAACGATATCGAGGGCGACCTAGGTTGTTTCATTGAAGACATCGATCAGATGAGACGAATCTCAGCACCTCGTTTAAAAACCCGGCTCGCTCAGATCGGTCTGAATCTAAATCGATTCGAAATAGAGAGCATTACACTGCCTACTGGCGTTGACCTGAAGCCATTTTCAGAGCGTGGTCGGGCGTTGGGTGAAGTAGGCAATCAAGTCCTAGGCAACCAGACGACCGGAGCCAGTATCAATACCAAAAGCAGCCGTTCAATCATCGGCTCACCAAAGGGCAAAAGCTCGGTTGTCGAGACAATGCGGACCGAGCCAGCACTGGGTGATACCGATACCAGTTACGACTTTGCTCCTGACCACGAAGAGCAGTCGTGAACACATGGCATTGTCGATTGATTGGCGTGTTGGCACGAAATACCACAGTGATAATTGTTTTTTCCGACCGCGCCAGCGTAGGAAGGACCGGGAGCAGATTTGATGGAGAGATGGGCTGAACAAACGTTAGCAGGCTGGGGTCGATACCCAACGTCGTCCTGTCTTGCCACGAGGGCCGAACGACCAAAAGACCTGGCTTCCGCCCTCAAGGACCGGGGCGACTCATCCATGCTTGCCTACGGCCATGGGCGCAGCTACGGTGATGCGGCACTGATCTCAAACGGAAAGGCCGTCCTTACGCGACGCCTAAACAGACTCCTTGAATTCGACCCCGTCACCGGTTGGGTTCGGTGCGAGGCCGGCGTCTCAATTAAGGAACTCAACGAAATTTTTGTTGGTCGGGGTTACTTTCCACCCGTTGTGCCAGGGACCCAATACGTTACGCTTGGTGGCGCACTTGCAAATGATATCCATGGAAAGAATCACCACGTAGATGGAAGCTTCTCCGACCATGTCCGCAACGTCGATATTTTGACCGCGACTGGCGAAATTGTTCGTTGTGATGCCGAGACGGAGCCTGATCTGTTCTGGGCAACAGTCGGAGGTCTTGGTCTAACCGGGATCATCTTGGCGCTCGATCTCAAGCTATGCCCCATTGAATCAGCTTTGATTGAGATGGAGTCCATACGGGTCGAAAACCTAGACCACTTTTTTTCGGTCAACTCTGAAAGCTCTCATTATACCCACACGGTTAGCTGGATCGATTCGGTCACTAAGGGCTCAGCAATGGGACGCGGCATCTACATGCGAGGGCGACATGCACCCGCCGGCACAAAGGAACAGGTCGGCCTTCTGGGAAAGCTAGCCAATAAACTGTCACCATTTATGAAGGTGCCAATTAACGGACCCAACTGGCTCATGAACGGTGCAACGATGCGCGCTTTCAATGTCGCGTACTTTAGAAAACATCCAAAGGGTAAGCGCGCAGCCAATGTCCACTATGAGCCATTCTTTTTTCCCTTGGACTTTGTGCAGAACTGGAATCGCATCTACGGGAAACGTGGCATGCTTCAGTATCAGTTGGTGGTGCCCCATGAACCAGAAAACCGGGCGGTAAAAGCGGTTCTAAAGACAGTAACCGACGCCGGTCTCGCCTCTTTCCTTTCGGTCATTAAAGAATTCGGAAATGCAGTCCATGGCGGCCTGTCCTTCCCCGCCCCTGGGATTACATTGGCTTTGGACTTCCCCAATACAGGCTCCGGCCTATTGGAGATGATGGACCGTTTGGATGCGATTGTCGCTGAGGCCGGAGGACGCGTCTATTTGGGCAAAGATGCACGAATCTCTAAGGCCCAATTTCGCGTGATGTATCCAAACTGGGAGGCTTGGAAAGCTGTGCGTGACCGATGGGATCCGAACCATGTCTTTCAGTCAGAGTTAGGCCGCCGATTGGGACTTGTGGGAGAAGCGCAATGAGCGTACTGATTCTTGGTGCCACGTCCCCGATAGCGTACCAGGTAGCACACCGTTATGCAGAACTGGGCCATTCAATTGTTCTCACGGCTAGGGATAATGCCGAAGCTTCATCCCTTGCCCAAGACATCTCCATCCGTCATGACGTGCCCGCAGTCGGTGCTGCCTTTGATGCATGCGACTTCGCTTCGCATGCCGCTTTTGTCGAGGCCATTGAAATTGACTACGGACCCATTGAGGTGGCCCTCGTCGCATTTGGTGAAATGGGCGAACAGGCTCAAAGTCAAAAGCATTTCCCGTCTGCAAAAGCCGTCATCGACATCAACTACACGGGGGCTGCGTCAATTTGCGAAGCCATCGCGAGCAAGATGGAAGCTCGCACCCGGGGGGTGATCATTGGCATCACATCGGTCGCTGGCGATCGCGGACGACAGAGTAACTACATCTACGGGAGTGCTAAGGGGGCGTTTACTCTCTATCTTCAAGGGCTCAGAAACCGCCTTTGCAAACACAATGTACAGGTCATGACAGTCCGCTTAGGCTTCGTTGATACACGAATGACCTTCGGGATGAAAACGGGTATCCCCATCGCCCCTCCAAACGGTATTAGTCATGCCATCGTAAAACACCAGGAATCAGGCAGTGACGATGTGTATTTGCCCCGTTTCTGGCAGGGCATCATGCTCATTATTCGCAACATCCCAGAACGGGTCTTCAAGCGCCTCTCCCTCTAGCGACAAATCAGCTCGGCAATTGCCAGCCCATATTTTTCGTTCAATTTTTTTCCTAACCGCCGGATTACGGCTTGATCGGCCATGGCCCAATTGGGTCCACCGCCGTGGACAAATTCCGGCAGCGCGCTGACATGAACGACAGGGGAACCTGAGCGCGCATCGACCGCATAAAGCTCAAAGCCCAGATAACGCCATTGCGTCCCGTATTCGAGATGCTTACGGCTCGCGATCCGTAAGTGGGCCCTGGCCGTTGGGCGGTCAGCATCCGTCGAATTCGGCTTATCTGCGACAAATTTACAATTCTGTTTTGCCATATTCTTTGCAATTTCACCCACAACCGCGCGTTTGAGCGTATCGGGAACATCGCCACTCACACGCAGCTTGATGACCGACTGGCTTCGAAGAGCTGCCGCCTTTTTCATGAGCGTCAAAAGACGCGGGGTCGGTTTGTATGAATAAGATGCGCCTAATGCATTGAGCACAGAGACATCGCTCTGAATTCTCGCCGCCAAATAAGCCGGCGACCATCTTCTTGACAGAAGAATCGACGTGTCTTTGCTTTTAATTGCCGTCCGCAATGCCGCGGCAGCCCGCTTCATATCGGCCTTGGTTGACTCGATGTCTCTTTTGTACGCTGCAATTGCTTCCGAGCGATCGAGGGCGACTCGAGCGACAAAGTCTCGTCCCTTCCTAATGACGCCGACCGGACGAATTAACTCAGCGTGACGAAATTGGCTTTTGATCTTCACTTTCAGCAATGCGCCAGATGTTTCCTGGCCGTTAAAGGAACTATCGACCGTCTGGCTCTCGCTACTGAGCTGCGCAACCACTTGTTCGCTGACCATACGTCTCGCTTGTCGAAAGGCGTCTGCTTGATTATCAGAAATCGCATCAGCCCAAAGGGTCCCCGCTTTAGCTCTTGGCAGGACAGTCATTTGTTTTTCTGAACGCGGGACAGCTCTTGGAGTCGTCTGAGTCCGCCGACGCCGAGACCGCTTCGATGGCCCTCCGCCTAGGTCGGCCTGACTCTGATTGGCCCGATCTCGCAACCGGTCTTGTTCGCCTTGGCTCAAGTGGGGTGCAACCGCACCACACCCCAACAGGGAAAAGGCCATTATTCCACATATTAAGCGTTTCAAATCTAATATCCTCGCATATCCTCGGATGAAACAGACGGGGGTTAGGCCAAAAGATTTACTGAGATCTGCATTTTGTTCAAGTCCAGGGGTGACATCAGATGCCGCAATAGCCCATAGTAGCATGGTCTCTTTCAGAATTCCGTTCAACTGAAGCTCGGTCAAGGAGTGCAATCCGATGAAAAAGTGGACTCTTCTCATTTGTTCTTTGTTGCTTATCTGTGTCGCTTGCGGAGGCACACCAGAACAGCTCGACCGCGAGAAACTAAAGCGGAATTCCGATGAAGCTCATCGAGATTTAAACTAACGAGCAACGTAACTCCACCTTATCACGCGGAGGTTGACCATTGAGTCAGCAACACAAAACTTTAAAACGGCTCGCTGAGCTGGAGCGGAAAGCACTTGCGGGCGGCGGCGAGGCGAGAATCGCCAAGCAGCATGAGAAGGGCAAACTGACGGCGAGAGAGCGCATTGATGTGCTTCTCGATCCGGGGAGTTTTGAGGAATTTGACCAACTCAAAACTCACCGCTGCCGAGACTTCGGAATGGATAAGAACCAAGTCCCGGGCGATGGCGTTGTGACGGGTCACGGCACGATAGATGGACGCCTTGTATTCGTATTCGCCCAGGACTTCACTGTCTTCGGCGGGTCTCTGAGCGGTGCCTTTGCGGAGAAAATTTGTAAGATAATGGACCAGGCAATGCGCGTTGGCGCGCCCGTCATTGGACTGAATGACTCGGGCGGCGCACGGATCCAAGAGGGTGTTGTCTCCCTCGCTGGCTATGCGGATATTTTTCTGCGTAATACACTGGCCAGTGGTCGGATCCCGCAAATCAGTGCCATCTTGGGCCCGTGTGCGGGTGGGGCCGTCTATAGTCCTGCGATTACGGACTTCACTCTCATGGTAGAGAATACGTCTTATATGTTCATCACGGGACCCGACGTCATCAAGTCGGTGACTCACGAAGTGGTCTCCCAGGAAGAACTTGGTGGAGCGCGGACCCATGCAACAAAGAGTGGCGTGGCCCATTTGACCGCACCGGACGAGTATGCATGTATTGATATGATCCGCGAGATGCTGTCATTCATGCCTTCCAACAATGCTGAGAACCCACCTGTGGTAGCCACCTCGGACCCAATTGATCGACCGGCTGCAGAATTAGACACATACGTGCCTGATAATCCCAACAAACCCTATGATATTAAGGGCATTATCGGTGCCGTCGTTGACGACGGTCATTTTTTCGAAATACAGCCAGACTACGCGATGAACATGGTCATCGGTTTTGCACGCCTTGGCGGCCGCAGTGTCGGTATTGTGGCCAATCAGCCCATGGTGCTCGCCGGCTGCCTAGACATCGGTGCCAGCGTCAAAGCCGCACGCTTCGTCAGGTTTTGTGATGCCTTTAACATTCCATTGGTCACCCTTGTGGATGTGCCTGGGTTTCTGCCGGGAACTGAGCAAGAGTGGAATGGTATCATCACCCACGGAGCAAAACTGCTCTATGCCTTTGCCGAGGCAACCGTTCCCAAAGTCACGCTGATTACCCGAAAAGCGTACGGAGGAGCCTATGATGTTATGGCTAGCAAGCACATCCGAGCGGACATTAACTATGCGTATCCAACGGCGGAAATTGCCGTAATGGGTGCCGGTGGCGCAGTGAATATTATTCATCGAGGTGAACTCGCAAAAGCCGAGAACCCAGAACAAAGGCGCCAAGAATTGGTGGACGAGTACTCCGACACCTTTGCCAACCCAATCAAAGCTGCCGAACTTGGCTATATCGATGCAGTCATCACCCCCTCCACCACCCGGTTTCGATTGATCCGTAGCCTGAAAATGTTGGAAAACAAAGTTGACACCAACCCGCCGAAGAAACACGGCAACATCCCTTTGTAGACAAGAGAATCCAGTCTCCCAATCGAGAATCCTTTACGGAATGCCCGTAGTCGTGTACTTGACCACGTCAACCGCCTAGGATTACGGAGATTCAAGTGAGTAAAGTCGTATCGGTTTTGTTCATTTTCTTGGTCGCATGCAGCGAAACGGTCACCACTACTGGTACTTGCATCGAAGACAACCAGTGTGCCTATCCCAGGGTCTGCAGGTCAGGTACCTGCGTGGTACAATGCTTCTTGGATACCGAATGCATCGATGGCGAAACGTGCAGATTCAATCGCTGCGTGGCCCCCGATGTCGACGCGCGCACAAACCAAGCTGATGCAGATTTGGTCGACGTGGCGGTCGACAGCACCGTCACCAATGACCTGGGCAGCGTCTCTGATTCGACCACACAACTGGATTTAAGCATCGATGCCTCGGCGTCGTCGGACGCAACGCAACAGCAGGACAGTACACAAGATGCGACGGTCGAGGACGACGCCGATAACGGAGCACGTCCGGATGGCAGCACCGCCGATATGCACCACCTGGATGCAAGCGCATCGCCGGGTGACTTAGGTGGTCTGCATGATGCGGCACCCGCAGCCGACATGGCTCAGGCAACCGAAAGAACGGATATGGAGCCCGCTGACGATGCGTCCCCAACGCCCGCAGACATGGCACCCGTCGAGGATGCAGCCCCTATGGGTGAAGACATGCTGCCACTCGACTGATTTATTCGGGAAGCCGTAAGTCTGTTGGCGAGGCAAACCCAATGCGCATCGCCCAAACCTTGCCATCATCGAAACTGAATCCACCTGGCTCATCGATGTTCAGGCTCATGCCGAGCAGCAAATCCACATTGGAGAGCCTGAATCTAAGTTCAACTTCACTGGCGATCTGGTCTTTTTGGTCTTGCTCTGCATCGCTCAGAGCATCGATACTGTAACTGCCTCTGACTGCAGTTCTTACGACCTCTGTGTCCCATGCGAGCTCAAGATCCGCTTGACCAAACAAACCAAAATCATCTGGTTCATCGACCGCAGCGCCGTCATCGTTAAAATTGAACGAATCACCAATTCGTGTTGTCGGTGCAGCAACCATCCGGGTTCCAAAAATAAATCCGCTGCGATGTCGAAAGAAATAGTCGAAATGCATAATGAGCGACATGGAATCAGGAGCCCAAAGCCATTGTTCCCGTCCACCGAACATCGAGTTTGCGATAGATAACGCCGCAAGGTCGGTGACCTGCTGTCCATCTTTCTCCGTCCTCAATCGCGCAATTGGTGCCGTGGCCCCAACACCGAGCCGGAGCTGCCTCGACAACGTCCGCCAGGTAAAAAAGTAGGTCAAGGACGGGTTGCTTAAGCGAAACGTGCTGGACGACACCTCATCCCCATTCACTGTGAGCGTTTGGCTGTATCGATTCATCGCCCAGAAAACCTCGACTTCGTTCCGGCCGACGGGCTGACTCACTTTGAGTGTGGGCATGAACGCATTCCATGTGCGTTCTTGGGTTGCGCCGTCCTCAGCACCGAATGCCGCATGGATATCGAGATGAAATTGGAGTGCCCGCTGACCATAGCCCGGTCCCAGCCCCATTTTGTCTGTCGGTTTGATAATGTCCGATGGCCGGACTTCAGCATGGCCGACTGCGCAAAAGACTAGGCTGAGAAGCGTACTAACTAAGACGGTGTTGAAGGTGTTCATAATACCCCGTAGAAACAAATCTATATTTACGGTTTACTTAGATCGCGCCCGCTTCGCAAGAATAGTGGCCAAACGGGCGCCAACCAAAACTGATGTTTGCCCTGGGAAGCCATAATGAGCCGTCACATAAACAAGCCATTCAAGCTGATCATCGTGGTTATTTTGTGGCCTACCCTCAGCCTTGCGTTGCCTGAGGGAACAATCCACCTTGGGCCGCAACAGGGCGTTGATCGAAAAACAATCATCCGTGTCCATATCGAGGCGGCTGGAGAACAGATCGAATTTTGCACGAGCGACGACGGCTACCAGGAGCCACAGTTTGGCGATCTATCCATTGACCTAAATCCTGGCGAACCCCACCAGACCGTTTCCGACACTCGCCGCCGCCGAGAAATCATCGTTTACGAACCAGAGCCGACCCCGTGCAGTTTCCAACGTGACTGCTCCATGATGGGCAAGCAATGTGTAGACAGGGCAACGGGCGAAGAGTTTAATCCAGCACTGGAAAACGGAGCCCAAGGCGTCTGCGCATCGGTGTTTGCGGTCAGTGGGCCCAATGCAACCGCCGACATTGGATTGGGCTACTGCGATTGGACAACAGAGAACATTACACCCCATAGACTCGTCGCTGATAGTGACGGGATATGGGAATTCGATTTTGTGGGAGAACCCGAAACCCTGATCCCAGACCCGAACGGCATTCAGGCCAATACCCGCTATTTTCAGTTCAATGTTCTGGATGGAAACGGTGAAGCGGTGGATGGGGGTCGTGTCCACTCCCCTTCGTGGCTTTTGAATTTACATGCCCAGAGCGCGACTGCCTCGGGGACTTTCTACATCCCACGACCGAACGGCGAAGATTACACGCTCTGGATGCTCGATTATTCAGCCTGGAGTGGAGGGCTTTACCTGCTGCAGGCCAATAGCATGGGGGTTGAGAACCACAAGGATCAAAGCTGGTGTTTGTATTTCGATCCAAACGAGGAGAGATGTGTCGAAAGATTAGATGCGGCTCGTGCGGAGCTTGTATCGACCGAGTTCGACCTCTATTTGAATCCGCCAACTCATCTTGATTTTGAGACCCCCGATCCAACGATCGCCGAGCTCACTTTCAACGATCAGGTCGGAACCAATTCAATAAGTCCGAATGGTGACGGCGTTCAAGACGACCTGGTTATGTCGTTGAGTTCAACAACATCTGGGATCATTCGACTCTTTCTCGATCTAAACCAAGACGGTGCCTTCGACCCCGCCGATGAACTGGTTCTTAGACGTGACCTAGAACCAGGCGAGACTCGGTTTCGATGGAACGGACACCGGCTGAGTGAGAACGATCCCCTTCCCGATGGAACCTATCGTTTCCTAGTCACCGTGGGTGCCGCCGAACTCCATACCCCCCTCACAGGCATTGAACAGAACCTCGAAGGCATTGGCTTTCGCCAGTATCGACCAGACGTAGACCCAGTCCCTGCGGCCGCCTATTGGAACGACACTTCTGTCCGAACCGACGATCATCTCATTGATGGCAACGACCGACTGCAGAATCTGCCTGGAGACGAATTAGCCGAAGCGGAGGCCTCAATTCGGCGTTGGCGGCAGCCCGAATTTCCGGAACGGAACATTCCCATCGTTTTCGATACCTGGACACAGTCTGCCTGGTTAACGCTGTCCGAGGCCAGTTGCGACCGATGCCCAAACCCAATCGGCGAAATTCGCATCGGCGGTGAAGATGAACCTCCTGACAGCGACCGTGATGGTTTAACCGATGATGAAGAAGACATAAACGGCAATGGCCAGTTAGATCCGGGCGAGACCAGCCCCAATGATCCTGACACCGATGACGACGGCCTCACCGATGCCCAAGAGCGAGCTGGCGGAACTGACCCTCGGGCTGCGGATTCTGACAGTGATGGACTGGCCGATGGCCAAGAAGACACCAATGGAAATGGCATTCAAGACGATGGTGAAACTGATCCCAATAATCCAGATACCGATGGTGATGGTATCCTCGATGGTCAAGATGCGTTTCCGCTCAATCCTTCGAGACCTGACGCCGACCCACCCGGCTCGTCGGATGCCGGGACGACCGACACAATGACAGGGCCTTCCGGACGATATCAGGGTGACATGGGCACAGCCGGAAAGACTCGACTGCTGGAATTCGACACGCTAGGTTGCGATTGCAGCACTTCATCGGATTGGCAAAAGAGCCACAGTGTTCTCTTGACGATGCTGTTCAGTTTTCACTTTTTGAGGCGACGGAGGAACCAGCGTCGATGACTATCCAAACAGGCCACCTGCTTCCCCTGAGTCTAGCGTACATGTTTGTCGCTCTGAGCGGCTGTGCGGACACATCGAGTCCGCTTCCGACGCCTCCAGACATCACACCATCACTAGACAGATTCAACGCGCCAGGAGGCCAATTAACACCCGAGACGGCCGCCGCACTCGGAGAGGATGCCCTGAGTTTGATCGACGATTTAAACTACATTGTCGCGTTGGGCGCAGCTCTCGGTGATGTATTCTCCGAGATCGAAAACTCGGTCGACAAAGAGCAAGGCGACAGTGACAATACCGAGGGTGGCCAGTTCGGGTTAGTCCAGCACGCCCTCACAGTACAAGCGGGCCTCTACATCCGGGCTCGGTACATCTGCGGGCCCGGGGATGACATCGATGCGGACCGCCATGGTTCAATCAATCTTTACGGACAAATGGTGACAGGCGGCTTCGACCCGCTTTTCTGGGGAAATTTACTGCGTTGTTTGCTACAGAGTGACGATGAAAACACGCTCTTCGATGGCCGAGTCATCACAACAATTCCCTCCGATGCTCAACCTGGCACATTCATCGATTACCA
>JAYZEG010000016.1:0-27383 GCA_036337435.1 Myxococcota bacterium | reverse complement strand
TTTAGACTGCAGACGGACTTTCCTGTGGTGGTCTATCAGTTTAGTCCATACTGTTGTAATTACAGTTTCAGTAACGATGCCAGCTTACTCCTGCCGACGGCTGCACTCGGTGTCAAATATCGTTTTCTGGGCGTACCGGTTCATATGATTCGAGGTCCGTTCGGTGATGTGCAGGAGGGGGGCAAAGCCATGGCGGCTGTGGTTTCGCCGAAGGACAATAACCGGGTAACCGTGCAAATGCCGGCAGGACTCGTGATTTTGCCGGACAGCACGGGGCGGGTTGCTCAGGCTGGCGACTCAGTTGAAGTCAATATGGATGAGCAAGACGTTTTGCTTGTGATGGCCTCAGGGCAATCGAATCAGCGGGACTTGTCTGGGGCCCTGATTGAGTCGCAGTACCCGGTCGCAGTTTTTAGTGCCCATTTGTGCTCCTACTATCCGGAAAATTTAAGTGCATGTGACCATCTGCAAGAGCAGTTGTTTCCAATGAGTACTTGGGGCACCAGCTTTCAGCTTGTCCCCCCAGCTGAGCGAAACCGAAACTGGGCGACGGAAGTCATTTATTGGAAATTTGTAGCGGGTGATCAAGTGACCCGCTTTCAACTCGGGCTGCCCTTCAACCAGCTTAATGCGGTGAGTCCTGGCTTCGAGCTGGTCTCCTACTGTGGCAATTTTTTGGAAGGCCCAGACACCTTCGTTCTACGTCCTGGTCAAACGTGTGAATTTGGAACCAAGAGGTCAGTTCAGGTGGTCAGTGACCAGCCTGCGATGGTCATGGGTATTATTGCCGGTCAGGAAGCGACCGGGCTGCTGAATTTTGGAAGCCGTGCAGGCGACCCTGCGATCTTCCTTGTGCCACCTGATCAGCAATATCGGCGTGACTACACCTTCTTGGCTCCCGACACCTATTTTAGGGATTATGTGACGGTTGTGACGACGCCTGGTAATGAAATCCAATTGGACGGTCAGCTCGTCTCACTCAATGATGCGTTACCGGTCGGTGGAAGTAATTTTGTTTTTAAACACGTCGCGTTGACCGATGGGCCTCACCAAATGACTGCGCGCAGTCCATTTGGAATCGTCGTCTATGCCTACGATGATTTTGTCAGTTATGCGTTTACCGGCGGGCTTAATCTGACCAAGCGTTAATTAGCGTTCCGCATAACCGGGAAAGTACTGGGGCCCTGGTAGTGGTTCTCCGCGTTCGTAGAGTCGCATAATCCACGGGTCGATTCTTGTGGAAATGTGGGGCTGTCCATCCGGTTCAGCGATTGGGTTCGGGAAGTGCATGCTCGCCGAGACTGTCGGCGGATCGACGTACCGCAACGATGTTGGATATGATTTAGTGAAGCGCGGTGCGTCATCGAGGCTGCCAATATGCCAGCCCCACTCACCAAAGGTCGGCACATGGGCGTGAAGGGGGGTTACTTTAAAACCAACCGACGCGAGGGTCTGCTTGATCGCCCAAAAACTGTGTCGACTCGTATAGGGGCTACCTGACTGGACAGAGACGACGCCGCCTGGTGCCAAATGTCTTTTGAGGGCGGCGTAGAATTCAGCACTGTAAAGCTTGGCCAAATCGGGTGTAGATGGATCAGGGAAGTCGCAAATAATGACGTCCCATTGGCCGGTTGCATCTCTGAGGAAAAGGTCAGCATCCGCATTTTGTACGTAGACCTCTGCAATCTTTTCCTGATGCCCATGAAGCGCGTCCATGGGTTTCTCTCCCTCTTTAACGATCGTCTGAAGCGAACCTTTACGCATTGCTGCTCGTTTTCGATGGACCTTGTCGTTCAAAAGTGATGCTTGGTTAAGTCGAAGCAGGGGCTCGTATGTTTGCGCAAGCCGCGTTACCGCTGGATCTAAGTCCACTAAGAGCACGTGTTCAACGCTTGGCCACCTTAGAATTTCGCGAACCGCTAATCCATCACCGCCGCCAAGTACGAGGACTCTTTTGACGCGGTCGGCAGCACTCATGGCGGGATGGACGAGCATCTCGTGATAGATGAATTCATCTTCGCTGTCGAATTGTAGCCGACCGTTTAGATAAAAGCTCATCCTTGCGCCCGTACCAGTGACAACCAGACTTTGATAAGGGCTGTGTTGCGAATGTTGAATTGGGTAGGCAAACAAACGCTGACGCGCGCTATCTTTCCAGCTGGGCGCATTGAGCGAGACTGTTACCAAGACGACTGTCACTGCGATGAATAGAAACAGTAATTTCAGATGGCTTTGAATCGCCGGTTTGAGCAAATACCAGGTCAACAAAGCCGCTCCAAGATTGGCAAGGCCGAGCACGAGGCTGATCTGGTCTAAGGGCATGACGGGGAGCATGACGAAAGCCCAGACGAGGGCGCCAATGAGGGCTCCTACATAGTCAAGTGACAGGATTTCTCCGACATTGTCTGATAACTGTGTTCGCCAGCGTTCGTTGATTCGCAATAGCAGTGGGATTTCGAGCCCGATGCCAAAGCCAATGAAAAAGGCTAGAAAATACAGGAGCAGATGAAAGTGGTCCAGCCACGCGAAACCAAGATAAAGCACCACGGCCGACGTGCCGCCGACTAAAGCCAAAAGCAGTTCAACCACAACGAAGATGCCAGGCAGAGCCGCGTCGTTTGTAAGATTCCGCTGTGCTAATCCGGCGAGCCCCATGGCAAAAAGCATTATCGCAATGATCACACTGAACTGTTCGACGGAGTTGCCCAGGAGATGAGTTGCTAAGGTAGAAATGCAGTATTCGTATACAAGTCCGCTTCCACCAAGAAACATGACGACCAAGCCAAGGCCATAGCGTCTGATGCGTGTTCCCTCGAGTGGGGTCAGTGGCGTATCGTTGGGCTTCATTTTTAAATGAACGACCTAGGCTGGGCTTGACAGATCGGGGAAAACGAACAGAATGACCAACGCAAGCGCGATTAAGCAGACGCTCTCTAAAAGGGCGGCGTTGACGTTTCGGTCTTCGTAAATTTCCTTGGCTAAGTCGGCCTTCGGAAGCATAACCTTGTCCACGAATAGACGCCAAATGGGCAGAACAAGCAGCCCGACGAGTGCCGCATATCCAAAGACAGCGATATTGTGGCCCCATCCTTCAAAATCCCCATGGGCACCTGCAAAAAGAACGAGGCTAAAGGCAACAAGACTGCCCCCGAATGCCATACCGGCGGCCGCATTGCCGCCGTAAAAACGTCCATCGATTTCGTAGTCGCGCTCAATCTCATGAAGGACGTCTTCTTTCTGGACTGCCCCGTACACTCGAGCGAAAACGATGAGGGCAACCTGGCCGAGCAAGAAAAACACCAATGCGCTCTGCAGTTCGAACCAAAAGATTTGAGCCGGACCGAAGCCGTCGATGAGCTCGGGATCCGCGCGTCCGCTAAGCGCACCGGCGAGGATGAGCCCGGAGGCAAGATAGCTGCCGCCAAGAAGCGCGCCGACCCCTACGTTGCGGTCCTGGACAAGTTCTTTTTGGTTTTCAAAGCCTTGGGTAATAAAACGGTTATTTATCCAGCCAGCAGCTTTAAGCAGGAAGATGGAGAGCAGTCCGTATACGGTGAGCTCAATAAGATCCCAGCGTAACGCTTCGGCGCCTCCGTCGCCGTGGGAATCCGTGTGCAGGAGTGCAAGCATCACTGCTGTCACCCCTGCAATAAAACCAAAAAGCGCAACACCGATAGCTGGGTTGTCGGCTTCTGTCAGCTGATCATCAACATCATAGGCAGACAGCTTCGCGTAAAGGACTCGAGCCAATAGGACAACACCCGTACTCACAAGAAGGCTTCCAGCTAAATATAAAATTTGAGTCGTTGTCATCTTACTTCCCCGAGCCGCCAAAGGAGGAGCCGCGGTAGCGACTGCCGCGGTACCCGCCACTTCGTCCACTCGAGCCATTGTATCGAGAGCCTCGATATTTACCTCGGCTCACCTTACGCACGTAGCTACTTGAGCTATATCGTTTTTTAGTGGTCGTTCCGCGGCTACCATACTGTCTCGACGCGCCGTAATAGGGCCGACCGCGCCGAAGGCTCGACCGATAACCATTATAATCCCCTCGGCTAACAAAAGAGTAGTAACTGGGGCCCCAAAACAGGTCTTGCATGAAGCGATATTGTCCGTAAAACACCCAGTACGATGTACTTCCCCGATATTGCCATTGACCATATCGCGTGTTTCCAACGTAGTTATATCCGGGTGGAGCTGCGACTTTTGTCGCGTCTTCTGCAAACACGCCCTCAGGCTTGGAGGATAGGGTCATCCCCAGATTATCTTCATGGCTGCGATAAAAGCTCGCCGTGACCTTTTGCCAGGAGGTGGTCTCGGATTGGGTGCCTCTGATGATTTTATACTTATGGAAATAGTTTCCCCCTTCAGCTTTCATGTCGACCAGCACACGGTCCTCGCTGATGGCAAGTGTTTGGAGGTCGCCCTGAACCTGCCTTTGTCTTGCTTGGTACTCTTTAGCCTGGCTCGTCAATAGATCGACGAGACGACCGGTCGCTAGATAGTCGACAGGCCGTTTTGATGCGAGTTCCTCGAGCTTTGGTCTACCCTGGTCTATTTTTTCTTTCAGGCTCTTTAGGGCACTCAGTTTAGCATCAATTTTTCCAGCCGCTGCGGGATAGTCAGCTTTAAGCTTCGACGCCTGCGTCTCCAATTGAACGTTTAGGCCTGTCGCTGTGGGAACCATTGCGAGAGCGGCAGTTGCCTCAGCGAGCAGTTTCTTGTGTTCTGTTTTATAGCTCTTGAGTCGGTTGGCCTGGTAAATCACCTTGTCCATCTCTCGCGCCTGAGTTATCCGCACAAGCTCGTTTCTCGCGCGATCGACAATTTCACTGAGTTCAAAGCGTTTGCGTCGGTTATTTTCCTCAACAAGCATTTTTGCGGTTTGCACGGCACCGGTATCAAAGGCGGCGATCTTTTTCGTGATCTCGCCCGCTCGTAAGCTCAGCTCTTTGATTTCGGGCAGAGGGGCAAGAAATTCTGTTTCGCTGGAAACAATGGACTCAAATTCTTCAACGGCCTTCCGCTGAAATACCTTTGCTGAGTCGACCTCGAGGACCAATACGTCGACCGAGGCTTTGACATCGTTCGGGATGCCGGCGGTGATAAAGAATGTGGTTAACCCGAGGCCTGCTCCCAGCAGGAGAAGACCAGCCCAAGCCGCTTTACTCATGCTGACCCCGCGTCGTAAACATTGATCTTGTTGGCATCGATTCGGTGCTGGTGATAAACTTCGAAGCCATCATCACCTTCGTATTTTTCTATGGTGATGTATTGGGTCTCGTCTGGAAGACTGAATTCCCAAGCATAGAATCCTTCACCAGAATTACCGTCGTTCTCATAGTATGTGCGCTCGCACGAATGCTCATAGGTCCATGTGTGTCCGGACCAAGAAAAGCTTTGGCGTTGACCCTCATCAAATTGAATGAGATCCGCTTCGGTCAGATTCAGACGGTCGATGGACGGGTTTTCATCCTCGTAGCCAGCGGTCACATATAGGCTGTTGCCCTCTTTTTGCCATTCGACGAGAACATTCCTGCCTTTGCATTCGCAGATGAGCTCGAACCATTGACCTCGACCCTCTTGGGTGTAGCGGTTTCTTGATTTTACATAGGTTTCGAATGTCCCAGTTTCGCCAGGTGTGAAATGAGGGATGGCGAGCACGCCTCCTGAACCAACGCGCGTGATGTCGTTCTTTATATTCGCACCAGACACGGCCGCCTGTCGCGCGGCATCGCGCTGTTTTTTTTGCTTGGCTTTGTTGCTTAGGTATAGCCCAATCGCCGCGGCGATACCCATGCCGATAAGCATGTAAGCAATAGGTCCCATAGTCGTCCTCCGTCTTACTGCCGTTTGGATAAACCTTTAGCCGGGCTGCTGCAAGGAGATTACGCGGGCGTGCCGGCCGAATCAGAAAATCGATGGATTACCGAGAAAAATGCTCTCTACAAAACGTCGGTAACGGTTTCGTAACGTGACATTCCGCTGGATAACGAAATGCCCTGCGTTTCTCAACTGTACGAGACCCGCGCTCGCCCTACCGTTAGCAACATTTCCTGAATATGGCGGGATGCCAGCTGGTTCAATGTCGTAGAGCTCAAAGAGCTCAATGGGTGCCTGGACGGGCTCGATGATCGGCACTCGGCCAGCCGCGGCGAGGGCAAACATAGAGTCCGGTGTCGTGTACTCGTCGTCCAGTCCAGCTGTCATGAAAATATGCCTTGGGGGGGTGCCCTCAAGGGGCTCATGGAACCAGAATGGGGCGTAATTAACTGGGTCGCCCGGTTCGATAAATAGTTGTAATAAGCCGAGTACAGGGTGCCATCTATCGAGCACGCCCGCCTCAGCTATGGGGACAAAGGCCGACACCAATTCATTGATATCAGTCGGTTTTGTCTTCTGCTCGAGAGTGATGGCCAGCAGCCCCCCGGCAGCGCTGAGTACGCCGCCTTTTATATCTGGCTCAACGGCCATAAAGAGTGGGCCATTTAGCCCGCCTTGGCTGTGCCCCATATAAACGACTCGGTCTCCGTCAAGCTTTAAGTTAGTCAAGTCCAAGGTTGGTGTTGTTTCTATGTCTGGTCGAGCACCTGCGTCCTCAATGCCTAAGTCCTGATTGTCTAGGCTCGTGTCCGCGTTCGCGTCCGAAAGCTCGGCAATGCCCGCGTCGCCAGCCTCGCCTGCATCTAGATGTCCGGTCAGGCCTTGGTCCGCCACGAGGCCGGTGTCCATTTCGGGGGGTGAAGCGTCGCCTATGTCACCGTCCTGCATCTGGCCAGCATCCATGGCCACCCCTGCATCTTGCGGTCTTGCTGGACGTTCTGGGTTTCTTGCTCGGGTCGTTCGGATGTCAGCCTCACCCTCAGCGAGCTGTCGATTAAAGTCTCGCACCAGGCGAAGCAAAGTTACGTAGTCGAGCGCTGATTGGCGTACGTTATCGCGGCCAGCTGTTGGAATTAGAAAATTGAAAAAGAGTAAAGATACGCATCCGTCGGGATCGGGGCTGGTGTGGCAACCGTCATCGCGCCGGTCTCGGTAGCCATGGTGTAGCTGGTCTATACTGACAACCGCGATGCCTGCCCGTGCGAGCGTAACAGCCACCTTGGCCCCAACGAAGCTTTGATAATCGCCGCCGGTGCCGTGGCCATAGAGCACAACGGGCCAACCGCCTTCAGGCATTTCTCCCTCCAAGGGCACCGTAATCGCAAACCGAATTTCTTCTTCGCCTCCAATCACGGGTACGCCATTTGCGTCGAATTGGATTCCGCCGGAATCTGGTGCCAGGAACGGCAGCTCACCAGATTGCATCCGAGGGGCGGTATATTTCCCGACGAAAAGCTCGAATAAACCCAGTCTGGTCCCAAGGCTCTCCAGCTCTCGAATTTGTGGGACCGGTTGCTCATGGAGAAAATCTCGAAGGTGGAACATTTCGCCCACTGGATCCTGTGTTGTAAACACGGCTGCCGTCGCCGCCTTAATGTCATTTTCTGATGCCCAGTCTCTGAGCGGCTGGTAGATCGACCAGGCGCCAGCGAGCGTCCCATTTGGCGGTTCGGGTGCCGTCAGCACCGAGAATGTATCATTTGGAATCGCCGCGGCATCAGTGAGGACGAGCGCGTAAGTTGTCGAGCCGCGAAGGGTGAGGCCCTCTGTGAGTCTCACTTTGAGTGCATGGGGCGCTAGGTATAGGCTGGCCGTCTCCTGAACGCGCCAATTGACCGGGAACCGGCGCCCGTATTCGGGTGAGCTAGGGTCAATGTCGACGAGTTGAAGTGCACTGTTCGCCTCCATGCTCGCCGCCGCGGTTGCCGGAAGGGTCGCCTCGATGAGTGGGCCATCCATCGGGAGGTACATGGTGGCGGCTGTTCCAAAACCCCGCGTGTAATTGCGCAAGTTGCCTATCAACGTGCTCAGCATCGACCCGCCGGTCTGGTGAGGGAAGCCATCTACGGACACAAATCCCTGTTCGTTGAGATAAACATTGTTTGGGAAGGGAACGAGGCCAAATTCGGTCTCTTGATAGGTGGCACTCAGCTCGAAAGTCGCCATCGGACGTTCGCCGACGATCAGATCACCATCTTGAAGACGGTGGGCGTCGCTTCCAGTACCGGCATCGTTTGTATTGTCGGAACTGGAATCAGTCGAGCACCCAATGCATGTAAATGCCAAAATTGCGGCTGCGAGATAGGCTGCTTTCATATGACCCTCTATTCGTTGCGTGGCGCAGACTCTTTGAAACATAGATTGATAATCATGAGCAAGGGCTAGGGCTTGTTTAGAGTGGGCAGACCAGCGATAAACGGTCTATGAACAGAATTAATTCATCATGGGGCGTGTTTCGTGCCGCCGTCGTCGCTCTCGGGCTGTTGGGGTGCGATGGGCTTGAAGTAAATCGGGCAAACATTATTCCTCTGACAGAAGGTGATTTGGGGTTCGGTCTTGATGTGGTCACTCCGGTGGGGCTCGATGGTTCATCGAATCGGCCCCCCGACCAGTTCTTTCCCGTCGATGCCGGTGAAGGGCTAGATTTCGGCTTATGGGATGAACAATGCGCTGATGGGAGAGAGTCGCGGACGGGTGAAGGTCGTCTAGGTGTTTCAAATTGTCGCATTGTTCGCAACGGGAATCCGGCCGGCTTGCTTCGCGGTGTCATCGTGTCGGCTGACAGTTTAACAACTCCGCTTTCGACATCGCCTCACTCTGAGGCTGACTTTCAGGCGCTTCGACAGCAAGGGATAGACTACGTTTGGCTGCTTATCCCCCTGAAGGGGCTTCTGCCGATTGAAGGTGCCTTCGATGCGGCGTTCATGGGTCGAATCTGCGCGCAAGCTGCGGCGGCTTACCAGGTCGGGCTTGATTTGTTGATCGGCGTTTATGCGGACATATCCAGTGGTCGCAGCGACGATGGGGCGCCGGCATGGGTCGACGCATTGTCCGATGATTCAGACGTTCGCGCGGACTTGTTCTGGGAGGGCCATTCCCAGCACCTTACGGAATCTTGGCGACGCTTGGTTGACACATGCGGAAACGAAATAGCCATTGCGGGGGTGCTGCCGTTGGTGAACCCCAAAGTGGGCGGCGGAGCAGCGAGTATGATTGCGGTAAGGTCCAGATTTGAGGAAATTTTTGAACTCGTTGAAGACCGCTATGGCCCTGTCCTAAGGCTTGTTCAGTTAGTGGACGGCCCGAACGAACCGGCTCGCTATTGGGAAAACGTATGGCCCGATACCGTATACATGCCCAGCGTGTTGCCAGACGCGGACGGGCAACAAGATGGATTGACCGATAACCGATTGCTTGAGCTGCTAGTTGAAGCAAAGGAGTTCGGGTTGCCACTCTGGCTTTGGGGCGTTGCAGCAACTCGGGTCGACCAGCTTGAACGGCAGCTTGCTCTTCTGGATGAGAAAGGGGTTTTTGGGTCAATTTGGCATGACGGCTCATCGGGAATGTTCGGCCTCCGCAATGCGGATTGGAGTTATAATGCGCTGTTTAGCTCGTATTTGGCTCGGCCGATTGTGCGTGCATTTACTGGTTACGCACTGTCGTCGGAGATTACCCGCGAACGCACGATATTCCAGTGGCATTCTCGACAAGGTGCGGTTGAGCTTTTTGAGTTTGAGCCCGGCTGGCACGGTCCTGACTGTTCTCTGGAGTCGGATGACGATCTCATTGTGGACCTGTCGTATGCATACGACCCGGTTACAAACCGGGTTACGGCGGTCGTGGTTGCCCCTCCAGGCTTACGCCGTTTAATCGTAAAGGGTGTTCGGTAAAGGCTTGCTGGACAGGTTGTTTACGAAAGCGTTAGGGTAGGGACATATGAAAGGGTAGGTGTCAATGGCTGGGCCGTGGATAAGACGATGTTTGAGTACCGCTGTGATGGCAGCACTGGTGTCAGGATGCGGCGATAGCGGGGGCTCGGATTCGTCGACACGCGATGCTTATGTCTACAACTTGTTAGATACTGGTGGGCGTGTCCAAGCGAGGCCAGATGGGCGGACCGATGTACCGGTTGTAGATGCAGGCATGCCTATTGATGCTGAGATTTCCCGGGACGCCAGCCCTGGCCCGTCCGATGCGGAGCTGTCCCCGCTTGTTGATCTTGGGCTTAACCCAGACGCTGCTGAGATGATGCCCGACTTGGGTGCCGATTTAGACGACCCCTTGTCCGAAGTTGGAGAAGATACGGACGGCGATGGCTTAGATGATGCTTGGGAGCAGGGGGCAGGCGACCCGGGTCGTTTAGATTGGCAGGTGGCCGATACGGATGGCGATGGAACTCCTGATGGTCTGGAAGACTTTGATTCGGATGGGTTGAGCTGCTTGCAGGAACAGGCTGCAGGCCGGGTAAGTTCAATGACCGCATCCAACAGACCTCATCCTTTCCTCAAGGACCTTCTGGTTGAAGTCGACGCGATGGAAGACCGTCTACCCGGTCCAGTGGTCTTTGAACAAGTGAGGGATGTCTACGAGGCGATAGGTCGCTTCGAAGAGTCTGATCTCGAGGCGATTTATGTGCATTTTTATGCCGACCAGCTTGATTTGGAACCCTCGCTATTCGACGCCAATTTCGGGCCCAGGCAGAATTTACTCAGGACGGCGGGCCCTCGTTTTGATGGGACTGGGCAATCGTTTCCTGTGAGTCGGATGGTTCATCTCGTCTTTGCGTCAGGTCGAACGGACTTGGATACCCGGGCGGGGGAGGTTGTCACACACCAGCGTGATATCGAGAGGACGGGGGTATTGATTTACTCTGACACGATTGAAGACCTGTTTCCACGCTGCGGCCTGGACGACCCTCCGCCGATCCCTTACGTGACCATTGATGAAGCTTTCGCAGCGACCATAAGCCATGAATTGGGACATAGCCTTCAGCTGGGACATGACACCGAGCTGAATGGTGGCGTGAATGAATGGAATATTATGTCAGTCCCTGCTGGCTGTGGTGCCACACGGCGCCGGTCCCATGGTCAAGATAACGATGATATCCGCTGGGGCAGTACTGAGGCCGATAACGCTCCACGTTTTAGTCTGGATGCTGCTCGCCTTATTCAATTGACGAATATACTCAGTGTAGACACCTCAAGATTACTGGATGAGGACGATGGTTTTGAGATGTGAGATCACCAGAGGAGGGGGGCATTGATCCAGATTGTAGGCTGGTGTATGTATAGGTGTGTTGATTTAGGGAAGTTACATGCCTAAACCCATCGCGAATGCGATTGAGCAAGCGGATTCAATTCTTTTGACGACCACGGAGCTTGATGGAGATGCTGTCGGTGCCATCGTGGCACTGGCGCTGACCATTGAGCAGCTCTGGCCCTCGAAGTCGGTGGTCTGTGTGACCCACGAGGCTCTGCCTGAACGATATGGCTGCATTGTACCGGATGCGTCTCTGTTCTCTGTAGCCGTTCATACAGAGCCACGGTCAGTCGACTTGGCCATCGTTCTGGATGGAGACCCAGAACGGCTCAGAACGGCCACTCCGCATTATCAGGCTGCTCGTCTCCGGGGTATGATCGACCATCACAAGAGCAGTGTGGCAGTTGAGTGTGATGTGACGCTCCATGATGCAGGTGCTGCGAGTACGACGGAGTTGATTCTACGATTGTGTGATCACTGGAATGCTCATGTTGCTCCCGAGATTGCCCAGGCGATCTATGCGGGGTTGGTGTTTGATACCTCTATCTTCCGTTACGGACATACGGCACCAGGTACCTTACGGATGGCTGCACGACTCATTGAAACGGGGTTTGACCATCGTCGCGTTGTTGAAAAAGTGCTTTTGGAACAAGATGCAGAGAAGGTTCGGCTAAAAGGCAGAATGATCGATCGCATGAAGCTTCGCTTCGGCGGACAGTATGCATGGGCTGCTTTGACCGCTGCAGAAGTGAGTAATGCCGAGACAGGTGGGTTGGTGGATGACCTTGTCTTCGTCACTGGCGTCGAAGTAGGCGCGCTGCTTGTTGAAAAAAATGACGGCCGAGTCAAAGTAAGCCTCAGGAGTCGAGGGGCTGTCGATGTCGCTGATGTTGCTCAGAAGTGCTCGAGCACAGGTGGCGGTCACCCGCGTGCTGCCGGTGTGATGCTTACCGGCGGGCTCGACGACGTGTCGGAACGCCTGAGTGCACAAATCAAAGGTTTTTTCTCGTGATCGTTTAGCCGGGTCGCAGTCTATGCTCGGCAAAGTCGGATACTGATTCGGGCGTTAACTGGAGCGTGTCGATAACGTAACGGTAAAACCCATCGATACGACTAAACGTGGACGCCGTTTGTTTGGCCGTCGCACTCAAAGCAGAGTCACCAGCACTCAAAGTCTCAGAAAGTATTCGCATATGAAGCTGGGGTAAGGCCTGCCGATGTATACTGTCGGCGATGGACGTCATTGCCGACAGTGTTAAATGGGCTGGTGACAACGCGTGTACAGGCCCGAGGGAGAAGAGTGTCGAGTCGAGCAGTCGTAAGGTAAGGCCGCCCTGGGCAATTCTTCGAAGCCGGCTGAGGCTGCCGAGTGATTCTGGCCAAGTGGCTCCGGTGGTGACAGGGATTTCAAGGACTGGCGAATAACCCGTTCTTTCAGGGCACTGCCGACTTGGGTGATAGGGTGCTCGGGTGGTCTTGGTCCAGTCGCTGCCCCCTGCGGAGCTGAAATCCAGCCTCGGCAGTGCTGAAGTGTCTACGTGAATTCCCAGTGCTTCGAGGGCCTGGAGGCTTGCGCCTGAAACGGCACCTCCGTCTACGCAACTCAAGCGTGGTTCAATCCGAAAACGCTCCTCAAAAAGGGTTTTCAACGAGGTCCATTTGCCAAAGACTCGATTGACCGCCAAGGCGGTGATTGGGGTCCGGGTCAGCCTGTTTTCACTGGCTTCGAAGGGCGGCGTCGTCCAGCTCTGAAAACAGATCCCCAGGTCTGCTTTGCCGTGCTTAGCCTGTCGCATGAACCAATCATGTCGGTCGGAGCGCATAACAGGGTAGGTCAGCAGATAACACGGGCGAATGGCATATCGATCACACAAGAGTTGGAACTTCGGCAACGCATCTAAATTGCGGATCGAGTGCCGTGCCTGAATTTCCCCGGCTGGACGGTCCTGACCAACAATTACGGTGACGAGGAAGGAGGTCATGTCGGGGCACCTTGAACGAGGGGTATGGGGTCAAGCATATCAGCGTCGGCCTTCGATGATGACTTGAATCCGCTGCCTGTCAACGTCGTTGAGGTCTAGATATTTGAGCTGAATGTACTGCAGATTATTCTTTTCCACCGCGCTGAGTAGCTGACAGTTCACACCCACCTGGCCGCCGTCTCCGAGTTCGAAAAATAAATGGAGAAGGGTGCCTGTTTCGAAGGATTCACTGACTTCGACGGTACAGGACAAGACGCCGAGCTCAACGGTCCTGATCGGAAAAAGACGCTGGCCACAGCGCAGCACCCCCGATGTCGCGTAGTCCACGCGAAGTGGCGCGAATGGGTCGGCGATGGCTGGCGGGGAGACAGCGCGTGGAGGTGCAGACAGAAGGCGGTCCAGAGCTCTTTCAAGCTCTCCGGATACAGCGGGCTCGACGACCGGGGCAACGCTGTGCACTGTCTCCCGTCTGTAGGTGGCGACGTCGGGGCTACTCTGAACCTTGTCGCTGCTCTTGAGTGACGGGATGGGTGGCAAAGCGTCGTTGCCTTGAAGAGTTGGAATTTGGAGCTGGCTCCAAGGGTCGTCTTCGTTTCGCAGTTTCGACGGGACGGGCTCGATCGTCTGCGCCGGAGGGTCCGCCGCCGTGCCGTCAAGCGATTGGCTGGACAAGGAGACGACTTGTGAAAGCCATGCCGGGGCAGGGTCATCTGTATTTAACGCGTCTCGTAAGTCATCTAGGTCAACGTCCGGGAGAGGTGTGCTTGCTTTTTCAAGCGGAGGCGGAGCATCCGAAGGATTCGTCGCCGGAGTCTCGTGGCTATGAGTGAGCCGAGTGTCGGCCAAAAGGGTTGCTAAAGAGTCTAAAATTGCAGCACGGGTCTTCTGAAGAGACAACTCGGATTCAAGAAATCGTCGTAGCTCAGATTCAACACGCTCCGCAACTTGGGCCCGGTTTGGTTGCTTCAGCAATAAGTCCAATTCGGAATATAGGGCATCAGCCTTGAGTTCATTGGATGCACCGATGGCGCAAACATCCTTCAATCGGTCAAGGTTAGCAGTCGTACTCAAATCTGGCTCCTCTCGCAACTGGCCGATGATAACATGGCCGCGGTTCAGTTTGTACAACAGGACGATCTACTGTCTAGACGTTGGCCTCGATGCCTGCTTAAGTAGAGCTGCTTTCAATAGGCTGAATATGTAAAGCGTCTAGGGAGTCGTTGCCATGAAATCGAGTAATACGCGCAAGCACTCACCTTTGCTGACGGCCGAGGAGCGGCATCAGATGCTAGAACAGTCGGGTCTTGTTGTTTGGCTTACGGGACTTTCTGGTTCAGGGAAGAGCACAGTGGCCATGGCCGTCGAAAGACGCCTTGTCGAACAGGGTGTTTTTACCATCGTTCTCGATGGCGATAATATTCGCCACGGGCTTTGTGGTGACCTTGGGTTCTCCGATGCAGACCGGGGCGAGAACTTGCGCCGTGTTGGCGAGGTCGCGTCGCTCTTATATCGTTCCGGCGTCGTCACGCTCTGTGCGTTCGTGTCGCCCGTAGCGCAAGATAGGCAAGCTATCAAAAAAAGATTTCCCGATGACCGGCTGTTGACTGTTTATCTAGCAACACCAATCGATGTTTGCGAAGCAAGAGATCCGAAGGGCTTGTATCGAAAAGCTCGCACGGGATTGATCGATAACTTTACTGGCGTACAGGCTCCGTACGAAGTGCCTGAGAATCCTGATTTAGTCTACGATACAAGCAGCATGGAGCTCGATGAGATCGCTCATTCGCTGTGCGACATCATCCTCGCGCGGTCGAAGGCAAATGATTCCTAGCTCTCGTCGAAGGACTCAAGAAGCTTCTTTTGGGTCATGGTTAGCCTTGTTGGGATGGCCACGCGGACAAGAAGCTGAAGAGAGCCGCGGCGGCCTTTTCGCCTCAGGTTGGGCATGCCCTTTTCGGGCACACGGATGACCGCGTTGGGTTGAGTGCCGGGCTTTACGGTGACGTCCACGGGCCCATCGATGCCTTCGAACGTTGCTTTGGTGCCGAGAGCCGCTTCAGTCATAGTGATTTCGAGGAGACCCTGCAGGTCGTCCCCGTTTCTCTCAAGGCGATCGTGCTGAAGAACCCGAATGACCACGTAGAGATCGCCTGGCTCCCCCCCGGGTGGACCGTCCTCGCCTTTTCCACTCACCCGCAGTTTCATCCCGTCATCGATGCCGGCGGGAACCTTCAACAAAACGGTTTCCTCGATTCGCTCACGGCCCTGCCCATGGCAACGGGGACATGGTGTTTCGATGACTTGTCCAGCTCCTTGGCAGGTTGGGCACGTTGTTGTCATGGCGATGAAGCCACGATTGACTGCAACTTGGCCACGACCACCGCATGTGCCGCACGTTTTCGGCGACGTGCCAGGCTTGGCACCACTGCCACCACAAAGAGTGCAAGACACCGTTCTGGGGATTTCTATTTCTCTCTCAAAGCCTGACCAGCACTCTTCTAGTGAAAGCTGTAGAGACAGTCTTAAATCAGCACCGCGCCTGGAGACTCTAGCCCCCCCGAAACCAAAGAGGTCCCCAAATAGATCTCCAAAATTACTAAAAATATCGCCGACATCCTGAAAGCCGCCACCGCCTCCGGACTGTTCTAGGCCCTCGTGACCATATCGGTCGTAAATAGACCTTTTCTCGTCATCGGATAGCACATCATATGCGTAACTGACGTCCTTGAACTTCGCCTCAGCCTCTGCGTCGTCCGGGTTTCGGTCAGGGTGGTACATCATCGCTTTCTTGCGATAGGCTTTTTTTAAGGTCGCCGCATCTGCATTGCGGTCAACGTCAAGTAGTTCGTAGAGGTCTTCGCGCATTGTCTACCGCCTAGTTTGGAGGATGCAAACTAGACGCCTGCCACAAAATGTCAAGTGATATGAGTTCCGGAGGTGCTGAACAGTTCCACTGGCGCTTGGCTCACGACATCTCCGCGGCGGTTGTCGTCATCATCAAAGGCGGCACCATGATGTCCGAATATTTTTAAGTAGCGAGCTTTGTCGAGGAGCCCACCATCACGGACAAGGGCCAACAAAGCGGCACGTTTATGAATCGGATCTTCGTCGAAGACAAATCGGTGTAAAAAACTGCGCGCGGTTGGGGGGTATGAATCAAGTCTGGGCTCAATTAAACCCATGACCGCGCGGCGAGTCGATTGGTCCGGGTCACCGCCCTGAATAATCGCTGTGCAGAGAGCTGTTTCAACAAAAGCATGATCGCATGGAAAGGCCAGACGGAGCCAGTAGGCCAACGAGTAGAGGGACTTCGCCGCTTGACGACGCCCACCAGCAGCAGCATCGTCGGGCGCTGGCCCCACACGCTCTTCAGCCACCGCGAGCCAGCGACCGAGAGCGTCGTCAGGCGCAGTGTGGTGCTCAAGATGAACCAACGGGGTCGATGCCGCAATGCCACTCGGCGTCCACTGTGAGAGTAAGATGACGCGAAAATCGCGGGGGATAGCGAGTCTGCTGATACGCCCATCCTCCGTGCAGTTCTCCAAGACGCCCTGCCCAAGAGCCTGCTGCATGGCCAGGAGAATCGATTCGTCTATTCGCCCAGCATATGGGACCAGGAGCCAACCGCCCTGAAAGCATCGCCAACCGTCCGGGTAGCGTGCCATGAGCGGCATCCGAGACTGCGGTGCTGGCTGCTCGGGCTGAAATATATCGAGTTCATCTCGTAGCCAGTTGCTGGCAACCGTTCGATAGAGATGGCCGCCCGGATTGGTATTGATTCCGTCGTTTTCGACAGTGGGCGGTTGAAGTAGTCTATGATTTTGATCGATGGATGTGACTCTGGCATGGTAGCCGTACAGCTGAGTCGAAAGTGCAGTAGCCAGCCTGATTGCACCCGGCATATCCTCGCTGACAATGCAGGATATTCGACTTGCTCTAATGGCAACGCCTGCTTGTCGAATGCTGTCCTCAGAATAAGCATGTTCTTCAGCAATTGAGGACAAGGTCGAGTCAAAATCTACTGGCCTCGCAAGTCCGTCGTCATCAGAAGCAAGGCTGTTGATCAAGGTATCACTCAGAAGACGAATGCGATCATGAGGGCTCAAGTGTCCTTCGATGGTTGGTGCTTGCGCAGGGCTGCCGCCAAGTTTGCGTAATGCGTCTGCTCTTAACACTCGTTCTTCTGGTGAGCCCAGACCCAAAGAGAGCGAACGAAGGGTGTCCGAGATGAAGACGGCGGCTGACATTGGTGCAGGCAGCCGATCCAAGACGGTTTCATGGGGCTTGCCGCGCCCGCTGAGCATGGCCTGCATGCTGGGCTCCGTAGCAACCGGCGAAGGGCCAGAAGGTGGGAAGGCCTCTAAAGCGGCATGCTCAGCAAGACTTTGAACAGGCGTTGTGTAGAGGACGGGGGCTGCCCACGCGAAGTCATTATCGGCTCCCAGCTTTCGTAATGCCGAGCGGGCGGCCCCAAGCGCGTTGATGACGCTCTCTCCCTCGCTCAAGGCTTTGTATACAGCTCTGTAAATTGCAGATGTGAAGTGCGGTTTTATGGCAAATTGAGAGCCCATAGTCATGTGGACCCCGAGTCGACGCAGTTGTTGGGCCGCAAGTGCGGAACCGTCCAACCCAGAGCAAAACACGAACCAGACTTGTTCATTAAATCCAAGACGATCCAACGGGACAGCTCCATCATCTAAGGTGACACAATCGGTCGTGACGCCCTCGAGGTGGACTAGAGTGGCTCCGTTTTCTAATCGTCGCCGAAGGCCAGGGCCGGTGGTCGGGTCGGCTGGAAATACATCTAATGAATGGCGGCGCGTGAGCGAACTTATGGCTGATTGAATCGCTTTGAGTTTTGCTAGGCCATGATTCCGTGGGACTACGATGGTTCCGTGACGCCCTCCTTGAAAGGTTCGGTCTTGTGCGACTTCACCAAGTAGACGAGCCACGCCACCAGCCAGGGCTAGGTGAGTATCGGTTTCTTGATCGTGGGCAAGCTCCCATGGCCAATCATGAAAGTCGCTGCCGACATCAAGGAAAATTGAGCCGAGTTCAGCCTGACGCAGGGCTTTTCGCAATTTGTTGCCAGGCTCACCGGAGAACAAAATATCACCAAGGCATTGACTGAGTTCCCTCAAGACGTTGGAAAGAAGGGCTCCGCTGTCGAGGGCCTCACACAATGCATGCGCGCGCTCCACTGTTTTGGGCTCGGCGGCACCGCGGATGACATCAGCCCCGTCTTGATCTCGATAGGTCACCGTGAGTCGATTTGGGGCTTGGCCTTGAATCGTTAAAATTACCGATGGCACGATACTCTCCATGTCAGTCCAGTGTTGTCTGTAACGCACTCTTTGAATCTATACGTCAAGAGAGGTCGGTGGTGTCGTCTTTGCGTCATCAGGTGGCCCAGGCAGCCGAATGGTGAAGCACGTTCCTTGATTTGTCGCAGTTGTAAAAGAGACAGAACCGCCGTGATCCTCAACCATGCGTCGCACAATCGCCAACCCAAGCCCTGTGCCTTCCGGTTTGCCTGACGTTGTGAAGGCATCGAAGAGAGTATCGCGGATCTGCTCGGGAATCCCAGGCCCATTGTCCTGCACTCTGAACTCTGTGCCGCCACCGTCAATGTCCGTCAGCACCCAGCGGACCTCGCCACCGTCGACCAGCGCTTGTCTTGCATTCCGGGCGATATTTGTGATGACCCTCATCATCTTCCGTTCATCAAACCAGCCCGGAGCACGTGATCGGTTTTCAACCGTAAATGTCACCATGCCGCCCTCAAACTCAGGATCGAGGACCTCTTCTACAGCTTTCACGAAGCGATTTAGATAGACCTTTCTGGCAAACACGCGGCGTTCACCGCGGACAAACGCCATGACCTCCCGTGTCATATCGTTGAACTGATGCACCTGCCGCCTGATGGCGGTCGACATCTCAGCTCGTTCTTCTGCCGAATCGGTACCAGCCATGAGCTGGCTGTATCCACTGATGACGGTCATGGGGCCTTTGAGGTCATGAAGAACACTGCTAAGCATCTGTCCAATCGTCATCAGGCGATCATGTTGTTGCGCGTGTCGTCTCTGGGCGATTCGCTCGACGGCGCGCGCCATTTGGCCTGCAATCAAGACCGCAAGTTGTTCGTCAGCACCTTGGTCGCGATGGTCTAGGCCTCTCCGGTTGAATAGGGCTAGGGCACCTTTGGTGCTGTCTCCGTCAAGAAGCGGCACCGCAAGTGCGTCTGTCACCCTCCGTGTACACTGCCCTCCCACACGTGCAGGGATATCCAGGTCTTCGAAGGCACTCCCAATCAGATTGAGTACAATGCCTCTGCTTGCCGTTCGGCCGAGTACGCCGTCTCCAAGGTCGACGCGTTCGAGCCTCTCGAGGGGGGTGTTCGGATCTCCATCGCGAACCCAAGCTGGCCCGAAACCGCTTTCCTCTGGTAAGTAAAGACCTGCAAATTCACAGCCAACCACCCGGGCCGCGACGCTGAGAACCCAGGCAGCCAGATCATCCGCTTCTTCAGCTTCCGCCATCGCTCGCTCGTTGTCGTACAGCAGCTCGAGTTCATGTACTTTCTGCCGGAGGCGAGTGGACAGATCCCGGAGCTCAGCGTTGCCGATATTGAGTCGCAACTGCAGATGCAACGCCTCCAGCGTGATTGCGGCTTGGGTCGCCAGGGCACTGAGGAGGCGTTCGTCTTCCACGGTAAAGTAGCCGTCTGCCTTATTGAGCACCTGCACGACACCAATCACTTCTCGCTTGTGGTTTCGCATCGGCACGCAGAGCATCGATTTGGTCTTGAAGCCTGTTAACTTATCAAATTTCGGGTCAAAATGGGGGTGTTGATAAGCATCCTTCAGATTTATCGACCGATTCTTTAGAGCAACCTGGCCGGCAACACCGCGGCCGAGTGGAATGCCGACTTCAAGGCTTCCAGATCCCTGCACAGCCAAGCCGCGCAGAAGTCTTTCATCTCGGCACAGTTCGTAGATCGTTGTCCGGCCGGCCTGCATTAGGGCTGAAATATCGTCGACGATGACTTTCATCGCTTTTTTAGGCTCACGGCTGCTCGTCAAATTTGCTGCAATCCGCAAGAGACCTGCCAGACGATCTTCTTGGCTACCGACCACTTGCTCTAGTTCCGCGACGCGCTGCTTAAGCGCATCGACCTGAGCCATATCTGATGGATCTGGGAACGGTTTCACCATCGCTAGTGAATCTCCGCCCAATTTTCGCCAATTCCGAGCTCGACAACCAGTGGCACCCGCAAATCAAGAACTGACTCCATGGTTTCTTGAATCAGCGGCGCGGCCATTTCCACCTCTTCATCAGGCACCTCGAGAACGAGTTCGTCATGGACTGTCAGCAGCATCCGTGTGCGGAGAGACCGCTCCGTGAGTGCTTTATCGAGTCGAATCATCGCCAGTTTGAGCATGTCGGCCGCCGACCCTTGAATCGGCGTGTTGATGGCAAGTCGTTCCGACTGCTGCTTTAAGTTAAAGCTCTGTGAATTGATGTGGCCAAGCGTCCTTGTTCGGCCGAGGATGGTTGTCGCTTTCTGGCTTATCCGAGCGTCATCGACGGCTTTTTCAAAGTAGGCGCGAACACCGCTGTATTGCGCAAAGTATTTGCGAATAATGCCACGGGCGACCTTTTGCGGGATCTTGAGTTCGTTACTCAGCCTGAATGCACTCATGCCATACATGAGACCAAAGTTGACCGCTTTCGCTTGGCGCCGCTGCTCTGACGTTACAGCAGCTTCGTCAACACCAAACACTTGGGCCGCAGTGCGACGGTGAATGTCTGCCTTGTCCTGAAAACTGCCAATTAGCCCGGGATCTTCCGAATAATGAGCGAGCAGACGAAGTTCAATTTGACTGTAATCGGCACTGATTAACTTGTGGCCTGCTGGGGCAACAAAAGCCTGACGAATGGCTCGCCCCTCGGCGGTCCTTATGGGTATATTCTGGAGGTTTGGTTCACTGCTGCTCAGCCGGCCCGTCGCTGCGACCGCTTGATGGAACGAGGTGTGTAGACGACCCGTCTTGGGATGAATCATCTGCGGTAAAGTGTCAAGATACGTGTTTTTCAGTTTTGTGAGGTGTCGATATTCAAGAACTTTTTCCGGCAACGGATGTAGTGCCGCAAGGTTGCCCAGGACGGTTTGGTCTGTGCTGTACCCGGTTTTTGTCTTTTTTTCGGCCGGCAAGCCCAGTCGTTCGAACAGGATTTCTGCCAGTTGTTTTGGGCTGTCAATATTGAAAGGCCCCTCGGCGAGGTCATGGATCGACTCTGTGAGGTGAGCAAGGCGAACCGAGAATTCACTCGATTGTTGCTTTAGCATTGCACCGTCAACGAGGATGCCGGCTGTCTCCATCTTTGCGATAACATTGATCAGGGGAATCTCAACGCTCGATAGAAGAGATTCGAGTCCGCCCTTCACGATTTTTGGCATCAGATCTTGAGCGAGTCGGAGAGTAATATCTGCATCTTCGGCCGCATACTCGGTGGCGGCATCGAGAGGCACGGCCACGAATGCGCCATCTCCGGGCGATTTTTCACCTGTCACCTCAGCGAAGGTGATCATTTTGTGCCCAAGGTGATCCATAGAAAGTTCGTCGAGTCCAAATTGACGTCGGCCTGGGTCCAACAGATATGCTGCGATCATCGTGTCTGTTTCAACACCGTTGATCTGCAAACCCAATGTTCGCTCCAAGACCTTAATTTCGTATTTGATGTTTTGCGCAATTTTCGGAAGATCTTGGTCCGTGAGGAGAGGGCCGATGATATCACTCACCTCTTGGAGTGATAATTGGGTTTCAGGACAAGAGTGCCCCACTGGGACATAGACTGCTTCATTTGGGGCCCACGCCATGGCGATGCCTACAATGTCGGCATCGAGGGTGGACAGCGACGTCGTCTCAAGGTCAAAAGCGAGTATGCCAGCGTTACGGATTTGTTGAGTTGCAGCCCGGAGAGCGTCCCCATTCAGTATCGTCTTGTACCTCTTTCGGTCGACCTGAGTCTTTGTTATCGCCCGATCTTCCAGCCCGAATTCAGCGATCATGCGCTTGAAATTAAGGGCTCTAAGGAAATCCCCTAATTTATCCGGGTCTGGCTCTCCTCGCTTGAGTGCCGTGTCTTCGACCTCGATCGGCACATCTGTTTTGATGGTTGCGAGCACCTCTGACAGGCGTGCCTGCTCGGCAAAGTCGCGCAGGTTTTCGCCACGTTTTCCTTTGATATTATCGGCTGCACCAAGTAAGGCGTCCATATCCCCATATGTTTGCAGCAATGTGGCGGCCGTTTTGGGTCCAATACCTGGAACACCAGGTATGTTGTCCGATGAATCGCCCGCAAGGCCAAGAAGGGCAGCCACCGTTTCTGGGCCAACGCCAAATTTGGCGTGAACGCCCGCGATATCGGTCTCTTTCTCTTTTCCATCCCACATGGTGACCCGATCGGAAACCAGCTGCATCATATCTTTGTCAGCAGTGACGATGACACAGGTGCGCTCTGCATCGTCTGCGACCCAACGATTGGCGAGTGTTCCAATCACGTCATCTGCTTCGAAACCCGATTTTTCAACGGCGGGTATGCCGAAGGCGACCACCGCCTGTCGACAAAGGGAGAACTGGGGTTTTAAATCGTCTGGCGGCTCGCTCCGATTGGCTTTGTACTCCGGAAAGATGTCGTTCCTAAACGTTGGGCCGGGCGGGTCGAAGACAACCGCGATATTGCGAGGGTCTCTGTCCCTAATTAGATTCATCAACAACCGTGTAAATCCGTAGGCGGCGTTGGTTGGTGTTCCGTCCGTTGCTGTCATGGGAGCACGGATGCCGTAATAAGCTCTAAAAATGAAGCCCGAGCCGTCGATTAGGTATAGACATTTCTCTGTGTTGGCCATGTCAGTCCTTTTTCCCCTCTTTGCTTACCCTAACTCAAAAACGGTCTGAAAACACTCATCTAAAACAGGGCCAAAACGCCGAGCTACAATGACCCTTTTATTTCGTTCGACGTCCAGGGTAGTTTAGACGGAGTAGACGAGCAGTATAGGGCCAACTGGCCCCGTCGTCGTAGGCATTAGATAAGGAGATTATGGACGCCACGAACGATGGTTCATCAAACGTCGAGTCACTGTTGAGTGAGTGGCCGATTTGTTGGCGCTGTTTGAGTGCTCCCGTCGCATCTTTGATCGAGGCTCTTGGAGAACGGGCATCGAGTTTGCTCGTCGGGGAGGGGAATTCCGGTTCAGCTGCCGCACTCCCCAGTGTTGTGGACCATGGCGGTTCTCATGGCTCATTATTTCATATTCGACGTACTTACGAAGCCCTTCTTGATTCTTTTGAAACGCGGGTGCCTGCCAAGTCGAGTGCCCAGTTGGAGCAGTATGAAATTCTTTGCAAGCTGCTTTTCTTGAGCCGAATCCCGTTGGAAAAGAAAGCTCAATTATGGCCTCGGAGCCAGGCTGCGTACGAATGGGATTTAGCACCGACATCTGCTGAGGCATCATTTTCGTTCCAGCGCAAAAATTGGCATCATGAAGAGTGGAGCCGGCTTTTGGCCATGGCCCCTGGAGTCGAGCTCTTCGTTCGGACAGCCGTCTTGGGCAACACCGGGGGCAGTGTGCTCGTTGGGGCGGTGCTGCGAGCGGCTGAGCGCGTTTTGGATGCTCGAAACCAACGCCCGGCCGGACCGCACGAGTTGTGGCGTTGTCGGCAGCTTTTGATGGAAGCCGAAGACGCTTTAATGGAGCGACTTCTGGCTCTTGAAATCGATTCTGGCGGGGTGGACTTCGCCTTGGTCACTGCGGAGTCTGTCAACTGTCGGCCATTCGTCATTTACTCGGCCACTGATGGCGGACTTGTCATGCAGTGCACAGCAGCCGAACTGCCGCTTGCAGGGGTCGGCAGCGGGTACGCTGCAACGCGGGGCTGTGTGAGGCGTTTCAACGTTTACGAGCGCATTGCACGTAGCCCTGAAGGCACTTTGGACGAGATGCTCTACGTTTCACCTGAAGAGAGACCACATTTTGAATCCCTACTCTCCGCGGAGGTACGTCGAGTTGCATACGATTCAACGAGGTTTGTGACCGTTGAGGTGGGCAATCAGTTGGCCATTCTATCCAGCGGTTTTAGTGGCTGGCCTAGACCCGAATTTCTCTGCGATGAGCAGGGGCAGCCAGTCTCAGTTTTTATGCAGGCCCCTTCATTGACTTGGTTGCAGCCCGAGCTTGCAAGCAGTTCATTTGGGCAACAGTCAATCGATATTGACGTTGCAGATGGGTTGCGACTGGTTGGACGCTGGCGTGCTGACGAGAATGGATTATTCATGTCGCTCTCATTTTGTAAGGGGGCTTGCGCGATTCCGCTGATTCGAATCCTCAATGCCTGGCAGCGTGGCAAGACAACATTTGGGCTGGGAACGAGCGGACGGATGATGTTGCCGCAGGAGTGGCTTCAGCAGTACGGCAATCCATTAGATGACCTTCTGCGTCTCCAGGCACTACATGGCGAGACTGTCCCGCAAAAAGCGATAGCACCCTTACGCGGGTTAGCTGCGTTGGTTGGTGTGCCGCCCGAGTACCTGAGGCAGGCGCCCGCCGCGGATATAACACTGAACTTCCATACGAACCATTGCACCCTGAGGGAGTACCAGCGGATGGGTGTAGGGTGGTTGCAGCAGCGTTTTCTTGTTGGGTCAGGCGGTATTCTTGCTGATGATATGGGGCTGGGTAAGACCTGTCAGGCACTTGTTTTTATGGCTTGGTTAAAAGAGGCGGTCCCTATAAACAAGCCCATGCTGGTTGTGTGCCCAACGTCGGTGATCGGCAATTGGCTTGAGGAGGCTAAGCGATTCGTCCCGACACTCACTGTGTCCCAATATTACGGCTCTCGACGGCAGATTGACCGAGCGGCGGATGTCATTCTCACAACCTACGGCATCGTTCGCAGTGACATTTCGAAGCTCTGCAAAAATGCCTGGACTTGTGTGATCTTGGATGAGGCGCAAGCGATAAAGAATCCAACCAGCAAAACGTCGCGGGCGTGCCGTCGCCTTAAAGCGACCGCACGATTTGCGCTCACCGGCACGCCCTTCGAGAACAGTTTAGCTGAGTTTTGGAGTATCTCTGATTTTGTTGCCCCGGGGGTCTTTGCGAAACGGCCGAGTTTTATTCGGCAATTCAGGTCCATTGAACAAGCCCCTGGAACCGAGTCGAGCAACCGGAAAATAGCCCATCTAACCCGCTGTATTGACCCTTTTTTGCTGAGGCGGCTCAAAGAGGCGGTCGCTCAAGAACTGCCTCCGAAAGAGGTGCGCTACGAGCTCTGCCAGATGGCTCCGGATCAGTCGGAAATGTACGCGGCGCTCGAGGCAAATTTTAGACGCAAGATTGGATATCGATTGGCCAAGGATGGTTTCCAAAAAACCCGGTTTGCGATGTTCGAAGCAATGATGAGGCTTCGGCAAGCTGCGTGCGATCCTAATATTGTCCCAGGTTATGATGGTTACCAAGCAGGCAAGCGACAGTGCCTCAGGCGTCTCCTCACGAGTGCGCCGGGTAAGAACCATCGTTGGCTAATTTTTTCACAGTGGACGAGTCTGTTGGCATACGTGAAGCTGGACCTCGAAGACTTGGGGCTCGATTACCTTTACCTGGATGGTTCGACACGGGATCGGCTTGCCCTTCAGTCAGCCTGGAATCAGCCCGATGGTGCCGATGTTTTTTTGATCAGCCTAAAGGCGGGTGGCACAGGCCTCAATCTGACAGCTGCAGACCGAGTGGTGCTGCTTGATCCTTGGTGGAACCCTGCTGTGGAAGACCAGGCGATGGATAGGGCATATCGCATCGGGCAAGACAAATCCGTATTAGTTTTTAAGCTCATTGCGGCGGGCACGATCGAAGAGCGTGTTGTGCGGACCCAGGAGCGAAAGCGCGGCTTATTTGATTCGTTGATCAACTATGGATTGCCAATGGCACAAGAGCAAACCACGGTTTCTGCCCTCTTCGGCGGCTCAAATCTGACTCAAACGAGCAAAGGAGGCTCGCGGGTAGCGGCGTCAAGTTTACAGCGCGGACCTGAATTGCCGAAATTCATAAATGAACTATTGGTTTTTCATGGCGTGTTAACGAATCAAATCGTCCGAGAGGCACTGGGTTGCTCAGCTTATGCTGCAACGAAACGGCTAAAACAGTGGACCAAGGATGGCCTTTTGATGCGAAAGGGGCGTCGGAAGAATACCAGGTACATCGCATCGGACGACCCATAGCGTCCTGCTTGCGTTTTCTGCACTGGCATTCGGTTGAAAAGTCACGCATAGTCTGAGCCAGTATCTCAAGGTAAGGTGTCCATCATGGCAGTCTTTGGAATGTTAGGCGCGGCGGGTTTTGTAGCCCCACGTCACATGAAAGCCATTCATCAAACCGGCAATAGATTGGTTGCAGCTTGTGACCCCTATGATGGCGTTGGCATTTTGGACCGATATTTTCCGAGCTGTCGCTTCTTTACGGAGGTTGAACGATTTGACCGCCACCTTGAGAAACTGCGGCGTGGAGAGAATCAAGATGCTGTTGATTATATCAGTATTTGTTCACCGAATTATCTTCACGATGCCCATTGTCGTTTAGCGATGCGGCTGAACGCTGATGCGATTTGCGAAAAACCCCTCGTAGTAAGTCCATGGAACCTCGATCAGTTGGAACAGCTTGAGGAGGAGTACGAGGGGAAAGTTTACACAATTCTTCAATTGAGGCTCCACCATGAAGCCCAACGCCTCAAACGCCTAGTAACTGAAAATCCAAACAGGAACTTCGATTGTAATCTGTCTTATGTCACTCGGCGTGGGCAGTGGTATCACCAAAGCTGGAAGGGCCGTGCCGCGAAGTCCGGTGGGCTCTCGATGAATATCGGGATACATTTTTTTGATCTCCTGATCTGGCTTTTCGGTGGGGTTCAGAAATCCGTTGTGACGGAGCGTACGGAGACCAAATTCCGTGGTGAATTGGTGCTTGAGAGGGCGACAGTGCGCTGGTTTTTGTCTATTGATGTAGATGACCTGCCGAGCGGCCATCTTGAACGCGGATTGCACGCACACCGAAGTTTATCCATTGGAGATGATGGATTTGATTTTTCATCTGGCTTTGATGACCTACATACGCGGGTCTATGAACAAATCCTCGATGGGAAAGGGTTCGGTATTACGGATGCGAGACCGTCCATCGAACTCGTGCACTCGATACGAACCTGCCCG
>JAYZEG010000015.1:0-32821 GCA_036337435.1 Myxococcota bacterium | reverse complement strand
GGGCAGCCTTTGCAGCGTCTTTCGTTGGAGCGGGTTTCTTCGGAGCGGCTGTGTTGGGAGGGGCTTTCTTCGGAGCTGCTTTCTTCGGAGCGGCTTTCTTCGGAGCGGCCTTTGCAGCCGCTTTCTTTGTGGCTGGTTTGTACAGGCCACGGATATTTTCAGCGTCCGACAGAGATACAAAACTCATGTGCGATTTCACCGTCAATGGCAGCGCACTTGCATTAATCTCTTTTACCAACTCTGTAGATTTTTTCCCCAGCTCTCGGGCTAAGCGATAAATTGCGATCTGACCGCTCATGGCAGCACTCCTCAAGTCATTGGTTTCAGGGCGAATTTGGACGATGATGACTCAGATGTCCAGCCCCAGTTTTCGCAATCGTGAATCCGATGCACTACGGGCGAGCATAGGACGGTTCAAAATTCCACTCGCTATCAAAATGGCCGATAAGACTCGCACCATTTGCACCAAAGATAAGGTAGTCTGGTAAACCACTCCTTGAGCTAAATGGCACAACCTGACGCAAATAGTGCTTCACAGGCTCTGCAGCCACTAATCCTGCAGAGAGCCCATCGCCTTCTGGGTACACAAAAACGAGGGCTGAATTTGGCTGTTGCCTTCCGTCAAAGATGATGCCGTCTTCATCCCATTGAAAGATCTCTTGGGCGATCTCTAGGGCTGTATCACCGAGTCGGATGAGATTTCGGCCTGAAAGGTTATCTTCGGTCATTCGACTGACTTCGACCCCACAGGACTGACCATTTCCGATCAAGGCCCAATACGTGCTGTAAAAGCCGGCAGTCCTGGCATCTTGACCCCCGTCACCCTCGTAAACGTAGCAAAAGGGTCGCCTAAAAGCCTCATTGAATGGACCATGCTGTCCAGGCCGTTTCCCATTTTCAGGGCCCCAAATCAGATCATCGTCAGTCAATTCTAGTGCCACCCCATCAACATTGATTTCCTCAATACCTGCCTCTCTCAAGCCTGCTCGGTCGAATCGCATCGATCGGACATTTTGTGTTGTGATTTCGAGGAGAGGGCCCACTGAACTTGCCTGAACCTCAAGATCTGCGTCTGGTGACACACTGGACAGGAGTTCGATGAAACTGTGCTTTCCACTGTACGAGGCGCTTGGCGATCGAAATACAAAGTTACTTTCCCATGGGTCGAGTTGCCGCCTTTTCATGAACTGAAATAGGGGAGGCCAATCGACACAGTCCGCGCCAGCCGCAGCTTCTCCGTCCCACCAATGACCCGCGCCGGGCTGTTCGTGCATTTCGATGTCAGGGGTATGCATCATGGCTGCTTGATACATAGTCCGACCCTCAGAAATCGGGACGTTGTCATCGGCATCACCGTGGATAATGTACACGCCGCGTTGGGCAATATTGGACAGGTAGTTTAGGGTATCCGAATGTGCTCTCGAACGAGCGACAGGCCCGTTGGGCCGTCGGCTGCCACCATAGCTATAAAAAGATTCCCAACCGGCACTTGGACCCAGTGTGGCGAATCGTCCAGGTGTTGTGACACCAACATGCCAGGTGCCATGGCCGCCCATAGAGTGACCCGTGAGATAAACTTTACTGGGATTTATGTCGTAGCGATTCATTGCATCGTCCAGGGATGCCAGCGCATTGAGACGGCCCCATTCTTCCCAGTCAAATCCAAAAGGTCTCCGATTGGTTGGTGCGATGATATAAGCCCATTGCTTGGCTGAGTAGGCACGTGCTTGCCCAATGGCCTCAACGCTCGCACCATGCAATGACAAGACGGCTGCGTAGGTTCGCTCTGGATTGACTGATGACGGCGGTCTTACCCCGTAGTATTGAACTGATCCGTCCACAGGCGAAATAAAGCTTCGCCGGTGGGTTTCGTTTGGATCGATGGTGGTCAATGTGATCGTGCGCTGATAGCGATTGACTAACTCGTCGGCATGCACCTCCAAAGTGAGTTCGATCTCGGTGCCCGGCTCCGGCCACTCTGATTTTGGCGCGATTTCGAATGCCAGGTGACTCACGCTCCCAGGGACAAGACCCGGGAGTGTAATGGTGGTGTCTGATACCCAATTATTTTCAATCACACGTGCCTGAACATTGGTGAGTGTCTTCGGCAGGAGATTTAAGATGGGTACACCAATTGGCAGTGCTTCCATGTCGCCTGCCAGAAGGTCGGGTCGTGTAATGTCGTCGACATTAAATGTGATTTCATCGGTTGTCTTATAGAGCCTTAACCTAGGCAGACCCCGTCGAGGGTCAGCCAATATGGCCACCGTGAGTTTATTTCCCCGATGCAAAAGAGGTGCGAGTGCGCGACCGGACCCGTAGAAATCGCCTGGTTGTACGCTCAGTGGGGTCCAAATTTGACTGACCCGGTCAGCTCGAATCACAAGCCGCTCGAAGGGCTGTGTTTCGATTTGTGCCACAGCATATCCACGGGTGATTCCAAACCGCGATAGCGTCCCATCTTCGTCACTCTCTTGGGCAAACCAGCGAACGCCATCTTCATCACCGACATTGTTTGCAACCGGGTAGTTCACCTCGCCCATTTCATATTTGTCAAAGAGCGGATCGCTATCGCTGGGGGGAAGACCTCGCATCCAAGTAGAGACGTTGACGGGCTCGAGTCCATTGGTCGCTTCGGGTTGTTCTGGCTCGTTCGGTATTGAGCCATCAACCGCCGAATCTGGTGTTGATTCTCCGTCGTTCTGTTCCGAATCTGCCTCGGGTAAATCCAAGTCGATGAGTAGGCCGCTGTCCGAGGCTGTTGCGTCCTGCTCCATAGGTGCCATGGTTTGAGAGTCCTCACCCTCGTTGCAAGCGATCAGAAGGCTGAGGATTATCGAGCTGATTAAGATTCGATTCATTGGACTCTCCAAAATTAGCCGCCGATTTGTTCAGGCTAAGGCGATAACCTCAGACCCATTGACCATGAGCTTAAACCAACGTAACCCTTGAGCGAAATGATGTTGTGGAGGATGTGATGAGTGTGCTGCAAAAACTTGGCCTTAACGAAGAGAATGCCGGAACTTGCCTCGGACCAAATCTGTGGAGTGCAGATGGTGAAAGATGGATTACCTCTTATAATCCATCGACAGGCCAACGTCTTGGTCGAGTTTGCGCAACAACGTCCGCAGAATATGAAAGATTGGTTGAGCATGCGCAGGGTGTGGCTACGCAATGGGCCGATGTACCCGCCCCGCAGCGAGGCGAAGCGATCCGGTTAATCGGGCAAGCTCTCAGAGAACACAAATCGGAACTTGGCCAATTAATCAGCTTAGAGATGGGCAAGATTCTCGCCGAAGGGGAAGGCGAGGTTCAAGAAGCCATCGATATAGCCGACTTCGCGCTGGGCCAAAGTCGCATGCTGTATGGACGTTCAATGCACTCTGAGCGACCGGAACATCGAATGTATGAACAGTGGCATCCACTCGGTGTCATCGGTGTGATCACTGCGTTTAATTTTCCAATGGCCGTTTGGGCTTGGAATGCTTGCATTTCGGCGATTTGTGGCAACGTGACCATTTGGAAACCCTCTCCGAAAACGCCTCTCTGTGCTCTTGCATTGCAGATCATTTGCAACCGAGTTCTCCATGACAATGGCTACCCACCCATCTTCATGCTCTTCAATGACGACGAACACGGGGTGTCCAAGCAGTTCGTAGACGACAAGCGGATTCGGCTGGTGTCATTTACAGGCTCCACCGAAGTCGGGCGCGAGGTTGCGGCTATCGTGGGTCGGCGTCTCGGAAAGTGTCTGCTTGAGTTGGGTGGAAATAATGCGCTGATTCTCGACCGGTCGGCCGATCTTAAAGTTGCCTTGCCTGCACTGGTTTTTGGGGCGGTCGGAACGGCGGGGCAGCGGTGTACGACAACAAGGCGTTTATTTGTCGATCGGGCCTCTGCGGATGGCGTGATTGAAACCCTGAAATCTGCCTATGCGCAGGTCCGTGTAGGGGACCCGAGCGAGCCGCAGACACTGATGGGACCACTCATCGATGAAACGGCATGTGCTCGTTTTGAAGCAACCGTCGAACGGGCCAAAGCGGCTGGTGGCACGGTCCTGTATGGCGGACAGAGGATCGATCGACCGGGCCACTTTGTGGAGCCAACCATCATCCAGGCTGAAGCCCATTGGTCCGTTGTCAAAGAAGAGACCTTCGCACCCATTTTATACGTCATCATTCACGATGATCTGGAGACGGCCATTCGCGAGAATAATTCCGTTTCACATGGGCTATCCAGTGCACTCTTTACAACCGACTTGCGGCAATCAGAGTTGTTCCTATCGAGTCGGGGCAGCGATTGTGGAATCGCCAACATTAACATTGGTACCTCTGGTGCAGAGATTGGAGGTGCTTTTGGGGGGGAGAAAGATACTGGAGGTGGACGAGAGTCGGGTTCGGATGCATGGAAGGCCTATATGCGGCGTCAGACCAACACCATCAATTGGGGGCGACAATTACCACTCGCCCAGGGCATCAAGTTTGATCTTGAGTTTGAGCCGCGATCTTGACCGACGCGCGGTCAGTCTAATTGGAGGGTTTTCCCTGCTGTCAGTTCAATGAAATTATACTCATTCTGACCGTGATTGCTCACGAAGAACCGAATCGGTGTGCCTTCGGGAATACACTCTGGGGCCGTCCAGTTTAGAGCATGAATTGAACTGTTATTTGGGATATCGATAGCCTCAGACCACAGCAAATGCGATCCAATTTCCACGGACAGTTTGGCCGTCGCATTATTTGGGGCCGTCAGTTGCCAATTCCAAAGTCGAAGCGCGATGTTCTCGCCCCTGCGAACCGCGCTCAGACTCGGTTGGGTCATGTAAGCGAAGTTACAGTCATCAGTATCGACAGCGAGCGTGCTCTCACCGCCCAAGGCCTCGAACCGGATGCCATCACCCATCAGGCAGGGGACGATTTCACTCGAGTCTATTGGATGGGGGTATGTATTCGTCTGAAGGGGACTCCAAGCAAAATGATCGATGAGCGACCGCGCTGGCAGTGGTGGGTCATCGGTGTCCTCGCCACAACCAGCAGTCAGACACATACAAAACAACAGGCCAAGGTACAGATGCCTGACTACCAGATTCTGCATCTGGGCCTCTGTTGTATGCATTAGTTCACAGGTTGAATTTGAATATCGATGGTTCCTGTACCGGCCCGTCCACCAAAGCCGTCGAGATAGAGGTAGTAAATTCCGGCTTCCAGTAAGATTGTGCCATCACCTCGGGGGATTCGCGACGCCAGTCCATTGCTGTCATCATTGCATTCAATCGCGCTGGCCGCGACATCGCATTCACCTCGCAGTTCGATGAGCGGGTCATAGTTGTGGTTGACGACACTAAAGGATGCATTGGACTGTCGGTCGATTGTGACAACAACCACCTGTTGGCCTCCACCACCGCCGCACGAGAGGCGTCCTGCCGATGGTTGATCGGTGGTATCGTAGTCGATGCGTCCACCCTCCCGAGGTGCAAAAATGACATCGGGCACTGCTTCACAGTAGGCCGGTTGAAAGCACTGGGCAGCCGCATCAGCATCACAGCCCATTGGTGTTCGCACTTCGCCCAGGCATCCATTGATTCGCTCCATTAAATCGTCTGGTGAATTGGGGCTCGCGACAACACCAGTACAGCTCTCACCACACGTTTGTGCATCAGGAAATGCACCGCAGGCAACGGCTGTTAGGCAGGCGTTCTGGCAATCAGCACTGAGTGCGCCGTCCAGTTCGAGACAGGCACCCTGGTCACATCTCGATGCACCCAAACAAGCATTCCTGACATTTAGGTACTGAGGATCAGGAGTACAAGCGAGTTGACAGAGATAGGTGTCGAAGGTGCGATCACACGCTTTTTGATAGCCGCAGTATTCATTACATGCTGCGCTGGCAGCGGGTGGTTCCACACCCTCACAGGTCGCAACGCCGCCACATTGCTGTCCGGTTCTAATGGCGTCTGCAACGCATCCCATTCGATCGACAGGCGGTTCCGCCTCGCATTGGGCCAGACAGTCTGCTTGATCGATTTGGCAAGCATTGAGTTGGTCACAATAGCCTGCGCAGTCGATGACAGGTTCAGCTGGAATACAGTCATCGATCACCGCACAGGCTGCGTCGCTTGCCGCCATGTCTAAGCACTCTTCTGCCTGCGCAAATCTGAGACCGTTGACATCCCCAAAACCTGAAACACATCGCGTCAGGCAGGTCGACAGGTCAGCAGCTGGATTACAATCGGTTTCTGACCGGCAGAAATTCAGGCAGGCCCGGCCTGCTGCTTCAGGGTCTTGGAGGCAGTCCTGGACACTGAGAACACCCTCCTCGGGTTGGCATACATCTGCGGCAAGAATACAGCCAATTTGGAGCGATGCAGCGATGGGTTCTTGTACATGCAGGTCATCGCAGGCTGCCAAGCAGCGTGGACTGGCGTTTCCGCATTCTTGTAGGCGTGCACAGGCGCTGTCGCATGGAATGGTTGGTGCCAGTTGACACGCATTCACGGCATCACAATCATCCGCAGCTGCTGCGACACATTCCCGCAAATTCTGATAGCGGTCCCGCGGCCATGTTTGATCGCAGGCCGCCACACAATCGTCCTCAATGTCACCACATGCGGCACGTGAATCACAGAAGCGTTGGCATTGGCCGGCTGGACTGGCCAATTCAACGCATTGCGAGAATTCAGCGCACGTGGTTTCACGGATACACCCGATCTCACTCGACACGCGCTCGTTTGCATCGGGGTCATCTCCAAAGCCGGATAAGCACTGTTCATTGCACGCGGGAACGCCGCCCTCTAATTGCCCGCACAGATTCTGTGCGCCACAGTATCGATTACATGCCGTTGTAATCAGCGTATTGGCCGCATTTTCGCAAATTTGCTCGACCTCGAAAAAGAAGTCGGGGCATTGCGCGCGCATCGAATTATACGCGCACTCAATGGCTGAACTGCCTGCTTGAATCAGCAGGTTTTGGTAGTCGTCCTCGCAGGCCCCATCCAAAAAGCCAAGGTCACACTGATCGTAGACGCGGCAAAAATCTTCCTGGGGAATCAGACTCGGCGGGTCGAAGGAAAACGGCTGGAGACAGTCGTCAATGTCACCGCAGTTCATGTCCGATGCAACTACGCATTGGGTCAGTCGATCCTGATTGGCATTGGACAGGGGGTCGGCGTTTAGATAGCCCTGGATGCAGTCACGCTCGCATTCACCGGCCCGAACGACGTTGCAGGCAACGGCTGGCCCACAAAAACGGCCGCAATTGTTGTAGACGTCTCGGCCAAGACAGGCGATGAAAGAATCATTTCCACATTCAGCCCCGTAGAGGGTCTCAGCACAACCTTTGAAGGCATCACCACCACTTTCACAGACCGTTGCACAGTCGGCGATTTCAAGCCCAATCGAGCAGCCTTCGATGAGTTGGCAGACTTCTGCGCATTCCAGAAGTTCAACCTCAGGTACAGGGCAGAGGTGAAGGAGATTACAGCTCTCACTACCGGCGCAGGCCCACCAGTTTTGGACCGTATTTTCACCCTCTCGCGTCAATCTTTCACATTGACTTAAGCAGGCCTCGCTGCTCCCAAAAACCTCTGCTGTCTTGCCGCAATCATCGTAGCGAGCACAAGCGGTCTCACAGGAGGTGATGTCGACTGGAATGAACATGTCTCGTTGGGGTCGAGTGCCGTCCAGTTGGATTGCAGCATCACCTGACGCTGTGCCATCAGCTTGTTCTGCATCATTGCTGGATGCGTCACTGATCATGCTTAAGTCAGGGTCAAGGCCTCCATCGAATTGATTGACGATACCCCGATCAGTCTCTTGTGAGCCGGGGTCGTTCGATGAACTGGAGTTATCTTGACCACAGCCGAAAGCCCCAAAGACGCACAATAGGCCAACTATTTTTGACAACCTGAGCATTTCATTCTCCCTTCGACGACCAATACCCCGACGGCATATGTCGTCGATTACCAACGTATGAATCCAATGATTCCTGTTTAGAACTGGGTCAGAGCCTCCAATTGTACCCTAACTCAGCTCGTTTGCTTGCTTGTGTTCTTTCCGGTATCTGCGATGTGCCAATGGCCACCGTTGTGGGCACTTCATAATACGTTCTTGTCACGGTTGAAGCCTCGGTAGCCCGTGTATTTGTTATTTGATTCACAGTCATTCCGAGACCGAACACCCTACTTATCCGCACCGCTCTGGAAACGCCTTTTGTTTTGCCTCAAAGGTGACCTTCTTGAGTTTAAATCTGACGCAATTCCTAGCTCGGAACCATAGCCCAAAATCCGCCTCAGATCATATTTTTAAGTCATCTCCGTCTAAATTACCTTGAGTTGGCCATCGAATTGTTTTGATTCCAGTTGGCGTAGAGTCCAGACGTCAAACCGTTTGAGTTCGCCTATGAGCGGAACCAAAGCATCTTTGTCTTTTTGCTCTAACCAATATTTGAAGATTCGATAGCCATCGGCTTTTCGTTTTGCGTTGGCATAGTTGAGTGCCCAGATTCGAGTCTCTTCATGGAGTGTCTTGAGGACTGGATTGAGTGTCAGTAAGAGTGGAATGTGGTCGATAGTACACAGCATCTCGCGGATGCCATGGAGCTCTCTCTCCGCATACTCTCGACAATTGCTTGCGTCTGTTAACGCATCGATGAGGTCATCGATTTGCCGGCAAACAGTTCGGCGCGTCTCCTCGTCAATGTCCAATAAGACCTCAAGCACAGCTTGGTACAAACCGCGTCTAATTTGCAGCAAAGTCTGTACAAACTCGTTCTCTTGTCTCCTCGTCGTCAATTGACTCCGTAAATGGCCCAACAAGTCCCCGGAGCCGTGGAGGCGATAGTCATTGACGCGGTACCCGCTTCCTTGACGCACGCTCAAGAGTCCTGCAGCTGTCAATCTCGCAAGGGCCGATCTGACGGTGAGTCGATTGAGCTGAAAACGTTCAGCCAATACCCGCTCAGACGGCAGAAATTCCCCTTGAGCAAGGTGTCCTGTCAGAATCCCATCACGGATTTTTTGTTCGCAAATATCGACGGCAGTCGGTGCGGGTTTTACAGGTTCGAACATAATTGGTTCAACCACCATACCAGTCAGTTGTGTTATATTGGTTCAACCAATATACCAATGGTCCAATAAGGGCAAGACCCTCGTGATGATTGGGTCGATGAATCGAAATTTGGCTCTATGTTTCTATCGACAGAAGGGGAGTTGAAGCTTGGGCAAATCACCCACACCGACCGGTGTGATGCCATCACCGTCGGCATCGAACCAGATCGGATTTGATAGGGCGAAGATGGGTCGCGCATCTGTGTCGGGACTCCGTCTCGTGCCAATTGCTAAAAATACGGCATGACTGTCTGAATTGATTTCGAAGCTGATCGCATCCTCAAAATCGATGATGTCATTGAGCGGCGCGTTGAGTTGCAGCTCTCTGATAGCGACGCCGTTAATGAGAACAATGATTCGGTCAAGGGCCGTATAGTCTGGTGTTCGAAGTCGTAACGAAACGGTCACCGCACCATCCGACACACGAACGGTCTGCCCAGGCTGTACACCGCCGGGAAAGTCCATAACGGCATCGCCTCCGATGGTCATTCGTCCATTAACCAATGAATCGACGATCTCATCGGCGGTCACGAAAGCTGGGTTTGGAGCGAGTGTTGCCAAATAATTTCTTGGATAGCCGGGTGCCTCATGGCGTCGGTGGGTGTCTGAATTACCCACAGCTGTCGATCGATGACCTTGGTTTAACAAACCCATCCAATCGTTAAGCACCTGACAAAAGTCTGATCCGCCGTTGAAGACTTCAATCGAGTCAAAATCAGGGCTAAATTCGGTGCTATCAAGATCATCGATGGGGATACCGGCATGATAGCCAACATGGTCAAAATAGCCTTGGGACGCTCTGGGGTGGTTAACCTGTATGGCTCGAGCCCCTTTATCCCGTGCGATTGCGACTAATTCAGGCACCGTGTGGACTCGCCATTCGCCCTCATCTTTGATTGGGATATTCACGGCACCGCCCGCTCCACCGTATGGGTCATATGGAATCCCATAAGCACCCAAGTGTGCATAGACGGGCGATATTTCTTCTCCGGTCAGTGGAACGCCAATTCGGTTGGTCAGATTCATTCGCCGAACCAAGCCCGCATAGTCGTAAATAATGTCATGGTCTGACGGGGCCATGAAGCTGACGCCCTCTACAATGTTAGATAAAACTCGTTCTGTGACAGCCACTTCGCTGTCCAAGCTCGGACTCGCATGCTGGTGAAACTCGCCGGAGGCCAATCCGTCTAGGGGAATTTGTTCATTCAGTACAAGATCGACATCAACGTCGCCGCCGGCGACGATTTCAACGGCAGTCCGAGCAATACTGTAATGCCAGCCAAGACTGGCTCTGATGGACCACATGCCAGCGGGCAGCAGAATTTGCTTCTCGTCCACAACAAATTCAAGGCGGTCCGTAGGACCTGTCATCTTAAGTTTGGCTGCGATAGGGGTGCCATTGCCATTGGTGATGCGAACGTGAAGCCGGCCGGGCATGGGCTGGGCGAGTTGAACAACAACAGGACCGTCTACGACCTCAAAAGGCTCGTCGATGTCACCGCCTGCATAGCCATGGGTGTGGGCGACGTAAGAACCAGGCGCGAGCCGAACAAGCCCGCGACCATTCAAATCCAGTTTTACTGTCGTGACCAAATTTTCATCCGGTGATTCGATGATGACTTCTGTGCCGGCGAGCCCATTAATCGTGACCGTTTTGGCATTTTCAGGTGTCGGTCTGATGCCCTCAATGCCGCCATGGGCGATCTTAAGCCACCTTTTCAAAAGGACCAGGTCACCTGCATTAAGGGCGATTGCGTCATATTCGATCGGTGCACCGGGCACCCCAATTTCCGTGATGATGAACAAGTCAAAGGGGCTGATTTCACTGAACCAGCCGTACGAATTCTCTGGACCCACTGCGGCTACATAGGGCAGTGGACTGTCGAGGTTGTTAGGCCCTCGACCGGGTAGGAACGTTCGGTTTAAATCACCGAAGTAGACCAAATCATACATATAAAACAGTCCAGAAACTTGGCCTGGTAGAAGAGAGAACCAGGTGAAAATCTCGACCGTGTTTTCATCGGGGTGGAGTCGATATTCAGTGATCACATCCATTGGTGGGGGAATGAATGAATTTGGAAGCACACCTTGGAGAATGCGAGAGCCTCCGGTCTGGCCACGCGCGCGCACGACGGCAGCACCGCCATCGCTCCCGTCCCTGACAACGCCCACTTCAGTGGCGTATACTTCACCCACCGCAGGCGCGATCACAACCTCTCGGAAACTATCAGTTCCTGGGCGTTCCGCTGGGTGGGCATCGATCAAATTACCTCCCGTGAACGAAAACTGACTGAAGGTCGTCGGCCCCTGAATGCACACGCTCACGAGGTGATTATCCAGTCGATAATCTCCAATTCGGCAATTTGCCTCGGGCCCTGTGAGTCGTTCTGCATCGCTTTGTACTTGGCCCGCCCTGCTCCGACCTAATTGGACCCTCTGCGTCAAATCTAGGTCGTCAGCCGCTAAAATGGGGCCGTCGACCGGGAGGATATCGGGACGGTTTCCTACCCGAGCATCAAGTGAAGCATCCAATGGACCTAAACCCAGATCCTCGCGGGTTTGGACGTCTGAGATGGGCCCATCCAAAAGGCCGTCTTGGGCTCTGACGACACTGTCGGCAGTGCCTATTTGCTCGCCGGAATCACAGGCGGAAAAGAGCAGAAGCAGAATCAGGAATGGATGGATCATCTTGCGCACTGAATCCTCCCGAACGCTGAATCGACATCAACGGGACCCTGAATCTTAGAAAACCGAATCAAACAAAGTGACTTTGGTCTTCCGGTCTTGGGCGCATGTTTTTTCAGTCTTAAGAAAAAGGGGGCCAATGCTCTAAAACTCAATGAGGCAGGGGGCATCATCGGCTGGATGAGCTGAGCCATAGAGCCGTTCGACTTCTCTGCTCATCCGACCTGTGAGAGCATAAAAGAGCATTTTCAAATCCCCAATGAATGACCATCCAGGGTAAGCAAAGCTGGCCGGCTTATTGCCTTCGATGGCAAAGTGCCCAAACCAGGCATGACCGTATCCGGCGACAGGTGCCACGGCCAGCAGCCACCAGACTTGGAGGATGGGTGCCAAGCAAATACAGACAAGGCCAATGGAGGTGCCGATATAGTGGAGAAGTCGATTGGTTGGATGCCTGTGCTCACCAACGTAAAAAGCCCAAAACTCAGAAAAAGTTTGAATCTGACGCACTTGAGCCATGACCGACACCTCCCGATATGATCGGTTCCAAAGTATACCGGTCGTTCCACTTTTTCAACGGGCCCCAAAAAAGTGCCGGGGACGTCGGCACTTTCAAACAGGTCGTTCAGCTTACGGTCGAAGCAGGCGGTTTAAGGCTTCGTTGATATCACCACCGGGACCCCTATCTGCATAGACATACTCGAATGTCTCCGGGTCGAGCATGGCATTAAACGGGAGTCCAAAACGGCCATCACCCGTCACGTAGGGTTGCATATTTGCAAAAACCGTCGCGAAGGACTCCATCCCATTATGATCCATAAACAGGTTCTCCGCCGGAATATTATTTTGGTTCCCGTATTGTTGACAATAGCGCTGCGAAGGTTGTTCATAACTCGGATCTTCTCCAAGGACAAAGGCCACCTTCAGCCCGGCGACATTGGGGTTTTGTAGGAGGTCGAGAATCTGGGGAACCCACTGCGCACAGGCGCCGCACCACCCGGCTGTCAGCACAAACATACCGGCTTGCTGGCCTTGAAAATAGGATTGCATGCTGACCATTTCGCCTGTGCCGCAGTTCATAAGTGAAAAATCTTGAATGATACCGCCAACAGGCGCACCGGGTCCCACACCGCGACCTTCTCCACCCGCATCACCACCGCCACTCGAACCTCCGCTGGGCGCATTGGGAAAGCAGGTATTATCCCCGTCGCAAACATACCCTTCGCTTCCTCGACATTCTGACGTGTCTGTGCAATTGAGCAGGCAGATCCGATCTTGCTGGCCTAAGTTCCAGCAGCTGCCGGTTGCGCCACAGTCTGCAGCCGATTCACAGACATTGGTACAGTAGCCCCCTGGCATACCCGTGAAGCATAAGCCGGTCTCACAATCACTGTTTTGGGTGCATGCAGCCCCGAGGATGCCAGCACCTGAACTCATGGGCGGTTCGGGCTCACCCACGTTGTTACCATCATTTGGCCCAGGGGTGTCACCCCCATTGCCATCAGAACCACCGGTGTTGGTGTTGGACCCATCAAGCCCGCCTGTCGGCAAGGTATTTTGCCCATTGTTTGAATCGCCAGGGTCTTGGGTGGACCCATTGGCATTGGGGTCGGGTTGTTCGGGCAATCCTTGAAATTCATAGACAGTGCTAGACTCATCGCCACCGCCGCAGCCAACCAAGGCCAAGGAAAGAACAAGTGTTCCTAGATATATGTATTTCATCTGATGTAGGCCTCTCATGAGTATCCTTTAGTCCTTCCACGTGTGCGCCGGAACCTAGCTTGTGTTGGCACCCGAGTGCAAGCCAACCAAGCAGAAATTTAGCCCCGTCAATTCATTCCACCTGCACACCAATACGGTGAATCGTCTTCTCAATGTAATTTTCTTATCGAAGACAGGCCTTGCGAAAAGACCCAAACAACCCGATCAATAAGACCAGCGCAAAGGTCCAGTTCGTCCGGCGATCCGAGTTTTGTGAACAGCCCCCGCTTGACTCGAGCTGAACGACGTTTGTTCGGGTAGATGGCGACGGTCGTAGTCCACCATCTCCTTCGTTTAAGGTCGGTTTCGGTCCGAATCCGCGATCCTGGCCAAACTCGCCAAGCCACGCATCTGGATTATCCAATGCTGAGTCGCTGATTCCACCAGTTTCGCCGGCTATCCACTCTAGGGACAAACCATTGAGCATGAGCGGATGTCTGGACATAATTCGGTATTGTTTTGCATTGTTTGGTACTACGGCCGAGTTCAATCGAGTCACCGTATCCCTTAAATTCACCGCCTTATCCTCGCTGAAATCCTCTCCATCCAAACGCCACTGTAATGTGATGGGTCTCTCGGGAGTCGCACTACTGACGATAGTATTGAAAGCCATGCTTTGAATCGGAAGGTGGAGGCTGTCCAGACGACACACTCCATTGGCTGGCGTCAGAATAAGACCCAGACCATTTGGTTCAACCTGTGCAGAGCCGTCGATAATCCGCCATCCCTCAAGCATACCGGCCACACCGCTGCTCCAGTTCCATGACCGAGGATCGACACAATCGATCTCCGTCAAGAGTCGCAAGTCACCGTCGTTAAAGGACTGTCCATCGTTAAGCTGAGGTGGCTCAGACCAGGTTGATTTTTCGTACAAAGCGTCAATTCGGTTCACCCAAGCCTTAATTTCGAGGGGGCGACCACGGGGTAGACTGGTTTTTAGCGCGGCGAATTGAAAACGGATGCTGCGAGTTTCTGAGGGCGCAAGTCCATCGATTGACCCCTTGATCAAACCTCCAGTTTGAACCCACCCACTGAGGGGTTCATCCAGCTCAATGAGCCTCAAATACCGGTTGGGATAGGCGACTGAGAATCCAATTTCATCCGCCGTCCTATCACCGAGGTTACTGATTTCGAAAACCACTTCGAATGCATGTCCTACGAAGACATCGAAAAGGCCAACACTCCAGGCTTGATTTAAGAAATCCGCACAGTTGAAGGTCGCTTCTGGATTGGCACACTCCACGTCGTCGATTCGCGCTAAACGCTGTCTGAGGTTGATCCGAGGGCGGGGGAAAGCAGGCTCGGCCCCGCCGCTGGTTGTCGCACCAGGATAGTAGTGCTCAACCATCCATTCGGCCGTCCGATTCCTCTGCGATGCCCATCTCTGGCTGCCCCACTGACACATGCCTCTGCCGTGTCCAAACAGGGCTTCCCCTGCGCACACAGGGTCGGCTACACCGAACGCGGTCGGGTCTCCATTCTCCGCTGAATACTCGGATCGGATGACAACACCGTCTCGGATGACAGCCACGCCTCGGGTTGAATCAGTGGCGGCACTGGCCCGCACGGTTGTTTCATCCTCATAGACTTGACTACGCGTGCTGTCATCCAGGTCGGCACAATCGTATTTCCCGCCCTCATTTATCCAGCCCCAAGCATAGCTACGCGCAGCAATACTCCCGGCCCTCAAACTCTCGTCATGCCAACTGGGAATCCATTCGTGGGGCACGACGCCCTTCACATACTCTTCTAGTGGAATCACATCAACACGGCCCAAACATGAATTGTTCTCAGGGCCACGTCGATAAATTCGTATGGTTTCCGGAGGCAGGAATGCCTGTTTGAGTGTGGGTATCGTTACAATGCCTGGTCTGGGCGGTCGGTGGTGTCTTTCCGCAGAAAGAATGGCACGCGCGCGTGCCGTCAGATCGGGATCGTTTAAGTCATCGGAATCCATAGGTTGGCCGCGGCGTGCTCGAAGCAGATTGCGCGCATCGGTTTCACTGATAATTTGAGGCCATAAACGGGTTACATCGCCACTTGAAGTGAGCGATGCTTCATAGCCTGATTTGACCAATTCGACCCAGCGGAATTTTTCTTTGTGGGGGAGTGTGTAGCGACCCATCGCATCGGTTTTGCTGACGTACTGAGTACCAACCAATGATACGGTCACGTCGGCTAAGGGCGTGAGATGAATGCCGTGAATGACCTGTCCGGAAAGCCGATGGACGCCGTTCATTTGTGCCTGACCCAAACGATTCACGGATCGGTCCCCGAGCGGTTGGCCTTCGCAGGCGCACATCGTGAGCAAAAGAAGTAGCCACCATTTAAACGAGAAAATAAACATTGCCCTCATTAATAACCAAGTCACTAAGGTATCGAGTAGCAGTTTTTTCTATGACGCTCAGGGCGTTCTGAGCAGCGTCCTTTGGCGAACCTTATCGAGATAATGCTTGGCTCGCTTATGATCGGGACTCAATTTGAGAGCCGCCTCGTATGACCCAATGGACTCATCAAGACGTCTCAACGCCGCTAGGATGTGCCCCTTATTGGTCAGATAGTCCGGATTCGGTTCAGCCAAGTTGATCGCTTGGTCGATATGCTTGAGTGCGTCTTCGAACTTTTTTGCCCTATATAAAATCGTTGCAAGCTGCGCATGTCCATCGGCGAAGCGTGGCCACCGTTTGACGAGCTGCTGCAAGCGGAAGTTGGCTTCTGTTGACTGTCCAATCCTGTCCAGCACCAAGGCCAAATTAAGGGTCGCGGCTTTTTGCTCCGGCTGGATTTCGAGAGCATCTTTGTACAGCCGAGTCGCCATGCGATAGTTCTTATCCTCCAGGTATGTGTTGCCTAGGTTGACCCGGTTTCGTGCATCATCGGGGTCATTTTCGACAATCCGTTGCAGAGCCTCTTTGAACGTTTGGGATGACAGGCCTTTTTCTGCTCGACCGGTTTCATCAACGGTGTTGCCCAATATGAATAGGCCGCCGTTTCGACAAACGTTGTCTAGCTCGCGGCCGAGTCCGACCTCACCGTGATGACTTAAGAGAGACCAACCAATGCCAAATCCGCCCAACGCGACGTCGAGCTGCCCATCTTGATTCCAATCGATAAGTTCAACACTGGCAAAGCACGTTTGGTTGCGCAAAAGACTTCTGACTTCAAATCGATTTGTCTCAAGCTGGCTGAGTTTGATGACCGACTCGAGGCCGATGGTCTGACCGACTGCAGCTTCGCCGAGGGTCTCGGTGATTCTTGGGGGCAGATTCGCGACTGCGACGATGTCAGGCAGACCATTTTTATCGACGTCAGCGACCGCTAAATCGTGAATTCCTGGCAGACTGGCGAGCTGGGTGTTTACAAAGGTCTGCCCGTTGTTCTTTAAAAGATGGACACCTTGCCAATCCGCGAGCTTAGGTGCATCCAGCGTATCACCGTTCCAGTGCAGGATGTCGAGGTCACCGTCCCGATCGATATCAACCACATGCATACCCAAGCTGCCCCAAAGTGCGCTGGGGGCCTTGAAGATGATTTGGCGAGTGACCGCTCTCTTTTTCAGAGAATAGAGTTCGATTTGTTCATGATGTTGGGCTGTCTGCGCAATGATTTTGAGGTTTTGGTTCCGCTGTAAGCGAGCGATTTTGACGGACATGTATCCAGCATTTGTGGAGATCTTGTCCACTTTGTAGTCGCCCAAGTTTGGTGCCCCCCAGATGACGAAGAGCCCCCCTGTCTCCTGCCATCCGAAAACGCCAACGACGGCGTCTCTAAACCCGTCAGAGTCAAGATCCCCGACAGCGACATCGGTGACCCGTCCGGCTGTTTCTAGCAAAGCGTGGTCTGGCTTACCGGGTCTCACCAGAACCAATCGTCCGCGCTTGGTATCGGCTGCTCGGAATATGCCCAGGTCGGTGAATAAGAATTCGTCGATACGCTCTGGATCAGACCAGCCTTTGGTTCTGACTGGGTGCCGACCGACCGCGAGTTGTCTATTTGGGGTCAATGGGTCAGTGTACATGATTTCACCGGACAGCATGTCGACCACTCGCAGCCCGGCTTTCATTTTTTTGAGGTCCACGAGGATCCTCGCCTTTGGTCCAAGTGGTACGGGCCTTAAGTGGTGCTCGGTTGTTCTCGGATAAAGGGTGGGGGTAGGCCGCTGTCGCGCGGCATATTTCTCGTAGTAGCCCGCGACGACATCAGCCGATAACTGTCTTGTATAGTTGGGATAGAACTCTTTAAAGATGCGGTCCATATAGGCGTTTGCGGCGCGCCAGGTTTCTTGTGTGAACTCTTGGGGGTCGGGATACGCATGGCATGCGCCACATTCGGACTGAATCTTTTTCGTAAGCGGATCAGAAACGGGTGATAAGCCGGGCTTGAAGAGCAAAGTCTTAAGCGTTTTTTGGGGGGCTTTACGCTTGAGAGTGACCTCGGAGATCCGGGTGGTCTGGCCGGCCTGATGCTCTTTAACTGATCGGGTGATCGGACTCACTTTGTCGACGGCGGGCGTCTCGTGACAGCCGACACACAAGCCGATGAACAAGAGCAGCCCGCTCCATTGAGATGGAGTCACTCTCCGGCGACCCAAGTCTACATGACTCTGGTCATTCCGGAGACAAACACAAAGAGGAGTAGAATCGCAGCCCATAATGCAGTTCGACCGATCGTCCATGGTTCACCCAAGGTCGCATTAGGCCGTGCCTGATCGCCCACGCGTTGAACCGTTCCAATAATCTGACCTTTGATTGTACCGATTGAGCGCGCCCAAATCGATTGAATCGTTGTCCCAATCACAATCGCAGTGCGCTTGAGCCAACGTCGGTAGATGACGTCAGTGTCCAGATTGGTACAGGACAACTCAGGCGGATACATCCGCGTCTTCATCAAGATGACGAATGCCAAAGCCGCCATGAACAGTAATTGAAACGACGTGTAGACATGACTTGCACTGTAGTTGTGCCAGGCTGTGCCATTGACATCGGCCCGGACCTCGAAAGGTAAAATGTCATACAGGGGTTGCGGGTAGATCCCCAAAAAGATGCAGAAAAAAGCTGCTATACCCATTGCGAGCAGCATGTTGACTGGTGCTTCCTTGCACCGCTTCCCGGAATCATGCGCAAAGAAGGCAAAGAATGGGATCTTAATACCCGAGTGGTCGACGACGCCTGCAGACGCGATCAATAGACCGACGAAGAGCAGAACATCGTGGGTTCCAAAAGCCGCCGACAAGGTCATCGATTTGGTTACAAATCCACTGAATCCAGGCATACCAGAGATGGACAAAGAGCCGATAATGCAGAAGATGGTCGTCAGAGGCATGGATTTATGCAGACCACCTAGCTGGTTGGCTTTCGTCGTGCCCACTCGGTAGAGCACAGCACCCATCGCCATGAATAGAAGCCCTTTATAGATGATATGGGCGAAGGCATGTGCCGCCGCACCATTGAGTGCGAGCTCGGTACCGACGCCAGCACCAACAACCATGTAACCAAGCTGGTTATTGAGGCTGTAGGCGAGCACTTTGCGAAGGTCATTTTCAATCACTGCAAAGATGATTGGGAAGAGCGTCATCACCAGTCCGATTGGAATCAAAATACTGGTGCCTGCATAGCATCTGACCAAGGCATAGATGGCCAATTTGGTCGTAAACGCGCTTAAAAATACGGTGCCCGTTGCTGTTGCGGCGGGATATGAGTCCTGAAGCCAATTGTGCAAGAACGGGAAGGCGGCCTTGATACCAAATGCAAATAGGATGATCCAAGACGCCGTCGAGACTGGCGCGCCCGTCTCTGGATTCACGAAGGGGCCAAATAAATGCCAATTATCTTCGCTGTAGGTAAACGAACCAATGTCGACGCTGCCTGTTTCTCTCACCCAAAGTAGAACGCCGAAGAATAAAATCACGCCCGATGCCACTTGGATGATCAGGTATCGAGTCCCAATTTTCGCCGCAGTTGGTGTTCGATTCGCATAAATGAGAAAGACCGACGTGATGGCCGTCAATTCCCAATAGACAAAGAGCGTAATTAAATCACCAGCGAAAACGGCCCCGACTGCTGCACCGGCGTACGTGATCCCCGAGACGTCCTGCAGCGTGTCTTTGACGTGCATTTGGTACAGCACGCTCATGAGTGCTGCCAGGTGAAATACATAGCCCCAGACCAGGCTGAGCTTGTCCATTCGGACGGGTGTCAGTGTATAGTCAAAGATTTGGGTCGTCAGCGCGTAGCCTTCCGGCAGGTAATGCATGTGGAAGCCGCTGATGACCGGAAGGGCCAGTGCGACCCACTTCCGTAAAGCCTTCGGGAACAAGGGCAGTAGAAGGCCACCAAAAATCAAGATAAAGCCCGGGAAGATATAATTACTCATCGTAGTAATCCTCCGGTCTCATCACGAGTTTCCTCAGCAATATGGCTGTTGCGATAATGCAGGTATAGGCAACAAATCCAAACAAACCGTAGAAACCCGGGACCGTATACTCAACTGCGAAATGTCCATGTTTATGGATAAACTCACCCCCGACCATCACGCCTAGGCATGCGAGTACAAGCGTCCATACGATAATGTTTACGTTTCGGGGTTCATCGAACCAGCTTTTATCGCCATCATTAGGTGCGCCCATTCTTCTAAACCTCCGTGATGGTGATGACTAAGTTGTAGATATGCGGCGCTAGGAAAAACAGCGCGATGCAGCCTAAGGCGGTCAAGCACAGTGGCGCTACGCATAGGATCGGCGCCTCATTGATGTTGGCCCAAAAGCCGTCTTTTGGTTCATGCCCGCCATGACTATCCTCATGGTGTTCATCATGGTGGTCATGATGATGGTCGTCTGGGTCGGGCTCGAAAAAGAAGGCTCGGTAAACAACGGGCATCAGATAGCCGATGCTCAAAAGAGAACTCGCCATCAGCACAAAAACGAAGACCATTTGGCCTGCGTCGAGAGCACCCAGGCATAAGTACCATTTACTCCACGATCCACCCATCGGTGGAAGACCGATGATGCAAATGGATCCAAGAAAGAACGCTGCCATGGTGAATGGCATTTGACGTCCGATTCCGTTCATTTGACTGATATACTTCTTGTGCAAAGCGACGTAGATCGCACCAGCGCAGAAAAATAAGGTAATCTTGCCGATGGCGTGCATCGCGATGTGCAACGCTGCGCCGGCTACGGCCGCCTTCGTCGCAATCGCAGCACCGAGGGTGATGTAGGCCAGTTGACTGATTGTCGAGTAGGCCAATCTGGCTTTCAGGTTGTCTTTTGTCAGCGCGATAACAGACGAGGACAAGAGTGTGAAAGCAGCAACCCACATGAGCCATTCTGAGGCTGCTGTGGTCGTCAAAAAGTCGATTCCAAAGACATAGACGACGACCTTTAAGACGGTAAATACACCCGCTTTTACGATGGCTACCGCATGGAGCAGTGCGCTTACGGGTGTGGGCGCGACCATCGCGTTAGGAAGCCATTTGTGAAATGGCATCAGCGCAGCCTTACCGGTACCAAAAGCATATAGAGCCAGTAAAAACGGGACCATGAGGCCATCCACTTTGCCGGCCAGGATACCACCTGGCTTGAAGTCGAGCGTGCCGGCAAAGGCCTGGGTCATAATGACAGCCAACAATAAGAAGGCGACTGACGTGGTCACCAGAATCCCCATATAGATTCGACCAGCTCGCTTTGCCTCGTCGTCCCCATAGTGGGTGACCAGCGGATAGGTCGAGAATGTCAAAATCTCGTAGAAGAGAAACAGTGTGAACACGTTCTTCGAAAAGGCGATTCCGAGGGCTGCAAAGATAGCCAGAGCAAAACAGGTGAAGAATCGCGTCTGATTTCCTTCATTGTGACCTCGCATGTAGCCTACGGCATAAAGCGATGTTGGAATCCAAAGACTGGCCGCCACCAACGCGTAGAGCATGCCCAGCGGTTCGACCTGAAAGGCCAAATCTACGCCGGGCAAGACATCGGCTATCAGAGTGAGTTCTGGGCGTCCGCCACCGAATACGAGACTGACCAGGCTTTGGACAAACAAGAAGGCTGCACCGGCAGCGATCAAGGTCACCGTCTCCCGTAGGTTAGGCCAACGACCTGTGAGCTGAATTCCTATGGCACCTAACAGCGGTGCCAGTATGGCCATTCCAATTGCAAACTGGGCTGTCATGGTGTGCCTCCGCCGAAGGTTGCTCCGCCCGCCGACAGCAGTGTTTTAGCGGCAGTCTCAGCGACACCACCTGTCAACTCTGTTGCGAAGCCGAAGAAGATTGCCGCAAACATGAGCAGCCATATCGGAACGAGCATCGTGAGCGGGGCCTCAATTTTTTCAATGGGCTCAGTTGGTTTCTGAAAATAGCCAACTTCGATAATCTTCCAAACGTAGACCACAGCCAGTAATGAACTCAATAAAATGAGTCCGGCTACGACGTAATGTCCACCCGCAACAGCACCGAGTACCAGGTACCACTTACTCACAAAGCCGACAGTGCCTGGGACGCCGATAATGCTGAGCCCAGCGACGACGAATGCTGCGAAGGTCCACGGCATTCGATAGGCAAAACCCTTCATTTCCCCAATGGTAACCGTACCCATTCGATAGACGACACACGCGATGATAAGAAAGAGTCCACATTTCATAATGGCATGGTTAAACAGGTGAACAATGCCACCGGTCAGCCCGTCATAATTGAGCACTTTAAGGCCGTCTAGATGGAGCAGACAAATGCCTAAAGTCATGTAACCGATTTGTGCAATGGACGAGTATGCGAACAGCCGTTTTGCATTGGTCTGATAGATGGCTGCAATCGACCCAACAAACATCGCAATAAGCGACAGGGGCATAAGAATGTTCTGGACGCCCAGTTTATTAAAAATGAATGCGATTCCAAAAATCGTAAAAAACAAGCGCAGCAAGACGTAGTAGGAGACTTTGGTTGCTGTTCCTGCGAGGAATGCGGTGACTTTACTCGGCGCAAAACTGTATGCATTCGGCAGCCATTGGTAGAGCGGAAAGATTGCAAGCTTGATGCCTACACCCAGTGTGAGGAAACCGAATGCAATGATGGTCGTTGGACTGCTGATGACCGACGGAAGCCGCTCGGCGATATCAACCATATTCAGTGTGCCGGTCAGAGCGTAGACAAATCCAATACCAACCAGGATGAATGTTCCACCAATGGTCCCCATGATCAGGTAGCTGTAAGCCGCCATCAGTGCGCGGCGCGATGAACCCATACTGATGAGCGCATATGATGATAAAGATGTGATCTCAAGGAACACAAATACGTTAAAGGCATCGCCGGTGACGGCAATGCCCATGAGCCCGCACATGCAAAGAAGAAAGGCCGCGTAGAAGAGGTGTTCCTTGCCCTCAGGACCGGATAGCCCACTGTGACCGAGGCCGAATGGGAAGACCACCGACGCGATACCCGTGATGATCAAAACAACGAATGCATTGGCTGCATCGATGTTGAGCTCGATCCCCAGGGGCATCTCCCAGCCACCCATTGCATATCGAATGGTTTCGCCGTCTAGTCCCTGAACTTGTCCAAGGATCCCCCAAGCAAAGTACAGGCAGGCCCATGCCGCGAGTGTGGACCAAATCCGCACAAGGGTTCCATTCCGCAACAACAGGCAGATCGGTGCTGCGATGAGCGGCGTGACAATCAATAAAGATGGAAAATGCGTAATCACGATACAGACCCGTCCATCTCTCTGATCTCGTCCTCCTCGATGGTTCCGTACGATTCCTTAATGCGGACCACCAGTGCCAATGCGAGTGCAGTGGTTGCGATGCCGACCACGATGGCCGTCAGCATGAGAACGTGGGGTACAGGATTGGAGAAAACGCGGTCTTGGTAATGACCTTCCATCGTGTTGAGGGGCCAGATTGGTGCCTCACCACCGCGGACTTTACCCATGGCGACATAGAACATGATGACCGATGCTTGGAAAATGTTCAGGCCCATGATCCGTTTGATCAAATTGTCTCTGGCGATGACGATATATAGACCCAGCATCATCAGCGAGACGACCACCCAATAATGCCAGAGGCCATACTCTGTTGGGATTTCGTTGAGTGCGATCACTGGGACACCCTCCATCGGCCGGCGAAAGCATAGAAAATCATCAAGACAGTCGACGCGACTGTGATGCCCACGCCGCCTTCTATGAGCAAGATGCCGTAATGCTGTCCATGCGAGCCGAATACGTCATAATCTAAATAATTCATGTTTTTGGAAAAGCTCACCAGACCTGTCCCTGCGTATAAAAGCAGGCCCAAAGCCATACAGATCTCAACCGCGAAAGGTGTGAACACCCGCTGTACAGCATCTAATCCGAAGATGATGCCATAGAGAATCAACGCTGCTGAAAAGATGACACCCGCCTGAAATCCACCGCCAGGTCCGAAATCTCCATGGAATTGTACATACAGGCCGAACAGCAGGATATAGGGCATAAGCACACGGCTCACGACCCGCAGGACGACAATTTCTCGCATCCGCATGTGACTTTTCATGAGATAGGCTCCTCACCGGTCTGTTCGCCAGACGCCGAAGGCTCTGGTTCAACACCACTCGGGTTTGATTCTTGCTCATCGAGGGCTGGTTCTTGCCGGTTACTTGGCATTGCAGTTGAGCCGCTATCGCTGGCTCCGTCATCTTCACGACGTCTGCCCATCAGCAAGAGCATAACGCCCACACCAGCGGTGAAAATCACGCCCGTTTCACCCAGGGTGTCGTAGCCCCGGTAACTGCCCAGTATTGACGTGACGATATTCGGCAGTCCGACCGCTTTGTCCTGGGGGGTGTCTGTGGATTTCTTTGATTCTGGTCGTGTTGACCGCTTAACGGCAGCCCATTCTTTCTGCTTAATTTTTGCGGTTACATGGCTGTGAATAGGTGCGTTCTGGTCGCCGTATGGCTTCAAGTTAATCATCCCGATGATGAGGGCGATTCCAGTCAGCAACACGATGATGAAAGGGTATAATTTCGCTGGCTGCTTTTTCTCCGTTCGGCTGGTGAGCGCCAATGCCCCCAAGAATAAAACCGTTGAGAAACCTCCGCCCACGGCCGCTTCCGTAAAGGCGACATCGACGGCGTCCATCACCGTGAATAAACAGGCTGATGTGAGGCTGAACACACCTGTTAGCATCGCTGCGGCAAATAGATTGGTCGCTCGTGCCACCATGAAGCCCGTCGCGATCAAAACCAGGAATAGAAAAACTTCAGTCGGAAAGGGCATCGCTATCCCCCTCTTGCCAACTCGTCCCATCTGCGTGTGCTGCCTTGACCAAGGCGTGGCCTGACGTTGGACTGGTCAACAAAATTAACAGGCCTAAAAACACGATTTTGACCGCGACAATCCAGCCATCCGGAACCCAGTTCCCTTGCGTATCGAACATCAGTTTCAGGGCTTGGAAAAAAAGGCCGAATAAGATCAACCCAGCACCCAAGGTATCTGTAATGGTGGCCCCGTGGGTACGACAATAAAAGTCAGGCAAGCGGAGGAGGCCAATTCCCCCGATGATACAGAACAGACCGCCACCCACTAGGCCAAACCAGCTCAGGTAATCAAAGATTTCGTATGCAGTACTCATTTTGATGGTCTCGATTCATCGGCGGCGAGGTTGCCGAATCGAACGTACTTACATACGGCGATGGTCCCGGTGAAATTGACGAGACCGTAGACGAGAGCGATGTCTAACCAATCTGGTCGTCCATTCAGAAAACCCGCAACAGCGATTAAGAGGATGGTTTTTGTTCCGAACATGTTGAGAGCCAATATTCGGTCATACACCGTCGGCCCAAGAGCGGCTCTCGCGAGCGCCATCAGCATTGTGATTAGGACAGCGAGCATACAAATGGCAAACATCAGCTCTTGCCCTCCAATTTCGTGACTTTGCGGTCCATGTCGCCTGACAGGACACCGTCAGCGGCGTTCTCCGTGAGTGCATGGATAAGCAATTCACCATCGCGGACGTCGAGTGTGATGGTTCCCGGCGTCAGTGTAATCGAATTCGCATAAACGACTTGTCCGACAATACTTTTTTGCGAGGCTTTGGCTCGGAACATCTTCGGGCTGATGTTCATCTTTGGGCTGAGTATAATCTTGGCGACATCCAGGTTCGCCTTAATGATCTCGATGACCAGATATGGAAGGTAGAAAAGTGGCCGTATACCCAGCTTGTACGGGTACGAGTCTCCACTTTCTTTGTCCATACGATTGAATAGAAAAAGGGTCAGTAGGATACTGGAAACCCCAAAAATGATGATCAGCGTTTCCGTATGCGCCGACCAGAGCCACCAAGTCAAGGCGAGCATAAACGCCCATAAAGTAAGCTTTTTCAATGTTCCCCCGCGCTGGGTTATATGGGGTCAAGGCCTGACCACAAGTTCGTCCCGTGTCAAAGTGTGTACTCGTTCACCAAAGTGGTCAAGAAATTAACATTCTGTCCGGTGACGACATAGACACCCCGTCGCCCAGCTGATGAGAGCATCTGCTGGGCCGAGTCCGAAGGCGCGAGCTGAACTCACTTAATCCCCAAATTGCCCTCAAGGATTTGGGGTTCAATCGATTAGGGTAGCCTTGATTTGAGTGCGATCAGTGTTGGAGACATGGGTGCAATGGCCAAACCGCTCTGTAAGACGTTGCGTGCTTCTCCGTGCCGCCCAAGCCGAATGAGAAGTTCGATTCGTCGCACGTAAACCGGGATAAAGTCAGGGTGAAACTCGTTCCATGACTTCAAACAATCGGAAAATCGTCTCCAGTCTTTTTTCCGTTCATAGAGTTGGCATAATCGGGCGTGGGTGTGCCCATCATACGGATAGTCTGCGACGGCCTTCTCGAGAGCCACTGCTGCGTCTTCAAATTGGCCCATCGATCCCAGCGTCGCTCCGACTAAGGCTGCGATATCATGTTGTCCACCGAGGGACCCAACAGGATATTCGTTCAGCTTGAAGATCGGGGCGTCAAGCGCGTTTCGAAAAAATTCGAGTGCTTTGTCGTAGGCCTTCTCTTTGAGCCAGGAGCTCGCGATGGCGATTTGAATGGTCTGCCGCTCGGTTGCTACGGGGATTCCATCGACAGTAAGCTGTCTCCGTAAACGCTTTCGGATGCTTGGGTTAATCTCCCCGAAAGTCTGTTCGAGATGGATAAGGTTGTGCATCACGCGGTTTCGAACGGCGTACCGAAATGGATGCTGATCGAGTGTTTTTTCAAGCTTTTGGCGTGACTTTTCATCATCGCCTGTAAACGTAATCAGCGTTGTCAGTGCGGCCGCCACGACATCGAGTTCTTGATTTTTTGCACTACGCCATAGTGCATCGATGATGTCGGGTCTAAGTTTCTTTCGATTTTGTTTGAGTAGTTCGCCAGTGAGGTAGGTCAGTAGATGAACCGCCACGATAGGACTGTCTTCATTAAGCTCAGACGCCTGGCCCTCAAGCGCGGCAATCCATTTTTTTTGTCCCGTGACAATGAGATTGTCTGGCAACACTCGGCTATACTCGAACAGCAGTTTTGTCAGTGCCCGATGAGGTTTCGTCCCTCCATATGCACCCTTCACGTGCTGCTCTAATTGTCTATTCGATTGGTCTGAATGGCATTTTGCACATGCTGACTTGATACCACTATTGGCGTCATGGGCTGGTCTCGGGATCGAGATCGAGTGGTCTGAGCGAGCGTGAGGAACATGTGGGCCGACCGGAGTCAGTTGGTTCATCGGCATATGGCATGCTGTGCATTTCAGCGGGTTGTCAGCGTGATGACCTTGGTGGTTTCTCGACAGTTTTGATGGATGGCAGTCAACACATTGTTTGTCTGACCAGCGATCCGCAATCGGGCGCCCGTAGATGTCTCGATATTTAAGTCCATGAGGGCCGTGGCAATCGACGCAGGTCATGGACCCATCGGTGTAACAGGGGCTGTAGAGGTGGCCTTGCTGGTATCCAAACCCGATGACGCGCCCATCAAAATTCGTCTTCCTGCCAACGGGATGGCGCATGAGTAAATGAGCAAAATGATCATCGACGGATTGACCCGAGAGATATCCTTCCTTGATATTCGACTTGTTTGCATGACAGGCCATACAGACCATGACGCTTTCCCGTTTGGTCATGAGAGAGAGTGGTTCATAGCCAATGTCTTCGAGGCTGCCATTCGCCTCGGTCATGAGGTTGACATGCCGTCGTCCGGGGCCGTGGCACGATTCGCAATTGATACTCAATGAGGTAAATCGCGTTTGGTAGCCGAGTCGGTCTCTTCGGTAGTCAACAGTGATTTGGCTGCCGTGACAGTTCTGGCATCCTTCGCCCGGCCCGCTGCCCAACATTCGCGTTCCAGGCCAGCCACAATCTCGCAAAGATACGTCATCGCTCACGGGCGTCCAGATGCCATTTGACTCCAGCTGACAATACCAAGTTTTCGTCTGCACATTGTATTCGAAAGGTAAGAGAAGCAGCCGACCATCATCGGCGGCATAGAAAAAGCTTTGGGCACCCCCGCCGTGCATCAAACCACGACCAACAGTTGCCTTGATGGCGATGCTCTTTTCTCCCCGGTCTTGGATTTTGACATCGACCCGTAATGACTTCGGATCGGTCTTTAGGGTGACGCGCCCATCTTTGAAGGTAAGCGTCTGACCCCTGAATTTAGGGATCACCGACGAAAGCGGTTGATGAGAGCCTGCTTTTCCATGGGCTGATTTTGCCCATTGCGCCATTTGCTCAGCGTGGCACGCGCCGCAGGCTTCAGCACCCACAAAATCATCTCGTGCCGGCTTAGTTGGTGCGTTGATTTGCCGTACTTTTAATGGGCCAATGTGTGTTCCCTGATTTCGAGCCAGGGTGGCAGATTTTGGCTGTAATGGGACTTTCTTAGGTTCAGCCGGACTCCCCACAGGATCCGAGCAGGCCGCTGAGAACAAACTCGTACTCAGCAGCAGTAACGTAAAAGCGATCGATGCTCTTTGATAGTTCAGGTCTCTACTCACTGTTCCCCACCAGCCATCAACCAAGGTTACTCTGGCGCCGTTTCTTGATTCCGGCAACTCCAGCCTCAAGTGCCGATGGTCGTGATTTCAGGAAAAAACACAAAATAATGTGTGAGACCTGGAAAACAGAGGCGTCCTGTTCACTGTCGATGGCTGCAAAGGCGGTCCACAGATTACGGAGACATAGACCATGTTGAAGTCACTTACAGTTCGATTCATCCTCCTCATTGGGTTGGCTTTACCGACTCTGGCTCATGCCGACCTGTTCTCGATCTACGTCGCCGGCAAGACAGGGCTTGTCGACGGAAGTGGTGATGCGTTCGACTACTTCGACAACTCAATTGGCAACGGGGCTGAAGCCGGTGTCGAATTGCTGGGTGTCGACATTTGGGGCGAAGCTCTAAAAATGGGCACTGAGCAGTATTACTTCACGGCTAATTTAGGCTTTGACGGCACGTTCGGCAAGCAGTGGCGCCTCAACCTCGGCCTGTACACAGGCCCCGTCCTCTTCATGCGTCCGAAACAGGAGAGCGACCCGTTTGCTCTCTCTGGAACGCTGAGCAACTCGCTGTCTCAAGCGGGCATCGACCCGACGCGTATCGAAACCGAATACAACGAAGCCCAGACCCAAGAAGACGAGCTTAATCGCTATGCCTTAGGGTGGAACCTCGCGCGAACTAAAGTCGAGTTTGAGCGCGAGCTTGTGCCTTTGGTCTACCTAGGGTTAGGGGCTCAGGCTGCGTATCATTACATGCTCACAGGTGCAGACGCTGCAGCCGATGCGAAGAACACGATTGCCAATGATTTGGAAAACTCCATGGGTGGCGTGTCCATGAATCCAGAACTATCCAATCAGCTCCGCAGTGAGCTCGGCGCCAAGAAGCTCGACATTTCTGAACTCGGTGGCTTCAATTACTCGGTCACTGCATACTTGAAAGTCCAGATTTAACGATAGGCTAAGCGGGCGCCTGGTCAGCTCTGAGCCGGCTTGCCTTCATATCGATAACGACACGGCCGCCTGGTCGTCGGCCTGAGAGTCGATAATCCTTCATAAATTCCGTTTTTAAGTCGCCTTCCTCGTTGGTCAGCCAGACCATTGCGCGTTTTCGCGGGACGCGAATCTGCCCTGGTTTTTTGTATGTCCGAAATATGATGTCCCAAAATGGACTGGTCACTCCATGGTTGTATCGCGGGTCAGAAAAGTGATGGGCGAAATGCTGACGTCGAATCCATCGCCCGTAAGCACTTGTTGGGGCTTGTGCATGGCAGCTCCAATGAAAGAATTCGTAGACGCCATAACCCATGGCAACCCCCATGGCGAATCCGTAAGCATTGGCAGCTCCGACGAGAGGCTGGCCAGCTAAGACGATGGTCCCGACCACTGACAGAGCAACCAGGATCTTTTTCCAGACGGGAGAGAAATAGTTCTGTTTAGAATGATGTTTCAGATGCTCGCGGCTAAAATGCGTCCGCCCCTTCATCAGATGGCCATTCCAATGGTGCATGCCGTATTCGATAAATGTCCAAGCGAAACATCCTAATAAAAACGAAATCATAGCCGTCCGTCTCCTAATTGATCACGAATAAGTTCTGTTGCTTTCTCAAGGGCCTGAGGGTCTGCACCCCAACCGAGTAACAATCCGGTCAGCGTAATGTGGAATAGCGTCCCTTCATCAAAAAGGTCTGGACGCCTGACACTGAGTTTTTTTGTTTCGGCGACGCCGCGGAGTGCGGCCCATGTTACGATCGCTCGATCTCTCGATGGACCGGGAGTGAGTTGGCCAATGAGTTCGCATGTCTCGAGGGATTTGGCGACCGGTTCAAGGGCAGACATCATGTTATCAATGACACCTGTTGCAAGCTCTGCGTTCATAATCGGTTCAGGATTGCTCATCAAACCTCCGATGAGTCTCATCTGTTCCGGCGAATCATGGAGCTGCTCTCGGTATGCGTATGCCGCAGCCAAGACACCGCCCAGCGCAATGACGTCTGAACTGTGGGTGTCCTCGTGTTCTTTTAACTGTTTAATGGCTCTCAAAAGTCGGTGCCGGGTTGTATCGATAACCTGATTTTCAAGTGCTGCGATCAATGCGCCTTTGGACGGGAAGTATCGATATAATGCACCGACAGTCAGCTTAAGTCTCTGAGCGAGTTTATGCAGGCTAAACGCATCTAATCCCGATTCAGCGATCATCTTGAGGGATAGATCGAGCATCATTTGGCGGCGTTTCTCTCGCTTTATATCGGTCTTTTTTTGGGGGCTGTTTGCACTCATGTCTATCAAAATAGTGAACAGTGTTTACTATTTCAACTATTTTTGTAAATGGTGTTCACTTTTTTGGTTAGGCTCGGATAAAGGCGTATCGGTCGTAAAAACAAGCGTCCGATGATTTTGATCAAAAGAGGATGTGTGATGTCAGATTCTTTTTCACAAACGAGGCCACCATGGCCGTCGCTCTATGTCGGTCTGGTCCGAGGGGCGAGGGGGGGGGGAGTGTGTTGTTAACCTGTGACCTTCAATGGTTGACCAGCCTTCGGCGGTTTGGTTTCAAGTTGCTCTCCATTGTCTTCTTGTGTCGGTGCCTCAGACGTTCTGTAGACATCCGTTAGAACCCGTGCGGAAGGGTCGATGATGTCGTCGCCACACCATTTCGGCATCCAAAATGCAGGAATCACCTTCGCTCGTCCGCCGTAATGTTGCTCGAAATATCGCCGATAATAGAATTCTTCTTTTGTTCGTGGCGCACAATGGTCGAAGTGCCCATTAGCCAACTCTTCATCACCAACAGCCGAGTCCATGAACTCCGCGATGATGGTCGACCAACTCTCAGATTCTTCCGAACAGCCGTCTGAGAAGGCTTCTTTCGGACGCCACAAAACCGCGTTAGGCAAGTAACCTTCGAATGCTTTTCTCAGCAGATACTTCTCGACACCATCTCTAGGTTTCCGCAGTTCAGGCGGTATCCCCATATAGAATTGAACGAAGGCCTTATCTGCGAAAGGCACACGCGCTTCCAGTCCACACCCGCTGATGGTGCGGTCAGCGCGAAGGACATCATACAAATGGATCTCCTTCATCAGGCGGATAGATTCGGTTTGATAAGCTTCATTTGATGGCGCATTTTTAAAATAGACGTAAGAGCCGCTGGCTTCGTCGATTACATCGCCGTTAAAGATGACCTTAATGTCGGTCTCGCGCTCGATATATCGGGCAATCGCCAGCTGCATCGTCGACGCCCTGATGGTGGTCGTATCAAAGCTTTCACAGACACGTACGGTCTCTTTGAGCAGCTCAAGGGCTTCCGTCTTGGTGATGGTCACTTCGTGATGAATGCTGCCAATATGGTTGGCGACCATTCGTGCATATGCCCGGTCGCTCGCGCCTGTATCTAGGCCGACGTTGAACGTGTGCATTGTACCCTTGGGATAATGCCGGGCAACCAAAGCAGCGATCAAAGAGGAGTCGACGCCTCCGGATACAAGGCAGCCGATGGGCCGGTCGCTCATCATGCGCTTGTCCACAGCATCGATCAGCTTTTGGCGCCGTTTGGCCATAACAGACGCGTCATCGTGGCATTCAACGGTTGGATACTCGTAGGTATAATAGGCCGACTCAGACACGAGCCGACTACGCTCATCAACTCGGGCATAATGACCCGGCTTGAATGGCGCAATTTCATCGCAATGCCGATGAATTCCTTTCATTTCGGAGCATATAAATATCTCCTTTGACCCGTCGTCAGCCAACCTCGTTCCAACAAAGAGTGGTCTTATCCCGATGGGATCGCGTGCGACAACAAGCCCAGTTCCATCATAGATGACGAAAGAAAACACACCATCCAATTCCGAACAGGTGCGTTCTATTCCGAAGGCGTTAAACATGTGAATGATCACTTCACAATCCGACCCCGTCTTGAGCTCAAAATCATACTTCTCGGCGAGGGCTTTGTGGTTGTAAATTTCGCCATTACACACCAGTGCTGACTGGCCCAGGTAAAAGGGCTGATTACCTGCTGGGCTGGGATCCATGATGGCCAATCGGTGAAAACCGAGCCACGCGCTTTGGCCCACTTCAGCGAGAACTGAACAATCGGGGCCACGAGGCTGAACCGAATTGAACTCGGTCGCCAGGGCTGTTTCATCTACATCGTTGCCAAGATAAGCGAGAATTCCGCACATAGACTCGACACCGCCTAAATTTGATCGCGGGGGTCTAAAGTGGAAAGCGACTCCACCTGCGCCCCTACGATCGACATCGTCTTGATCGGGAAAAACTTAACCATTA
>JAYZEG010000014.1:0-21840 GCA_036337435.1 Myxococcota bacterium | reverse complement strand
TTGATGTCGTCAGGCAGATCTAAGGCTTCCAGTTTTCCCTCATAATCATCAGCGTCTCGTCGACTGAGGTCTTCGTCACCCAGTTCCTTCTGGATGGTTTTCATCTGCTGCCGGAGGTAGTACTCACGCCTCGATTCTTCTATGTCGCCTTTGGCCCGCTTCTCTACCTCCTGGGCAACTTTCACTCGGTCTAAAGCACCCCGCAAAAGTTCCAGAACCCGTTGCAAGCGTTGGTCTACAGACACAGCCTGAATAATTCGATGTCGCTCTGAGTATTCAAAGTCAACGGTTGCGCATAAGAGGTCCGCAAAGCGGCCAGGATTATCAACATTGACTTTGAGAAGCTGGGTGAATTCCTTGGTAAAATTAGGATTTAGACCGGCGAGCCGTTCATACAGATTGATGGCCTTTTGAACGTACACGTTGACCCGGAAAGGATCTCTGGTCCTTTCCTCAATGTCAGTGAAACGCGCGGTAAAAAAGGGCCGCTCCGAGTCGACCTCGAGAAGTTCAACCCGCTTTAGTCCCTGGAGTGTGACACGAAACCCCTCTCCCGGCATCTTAATCCGGTCGATGATGCGGGCCGTTACGGCGACATTCGAAATGTAGACAGGACGAATGTCGTCCTTAGTTCCAGGTTCACAAAAACCAACCGCAATGGTCTCGTCAATGCCGTCATAGTTCTGGAGTAATGCCAAGTTTTCAGCACCGGAAACATGAATGGTGATCACCCGACTGGGGTAGACTACGCTGTCTGTCAGCGGCAAGAGTGGCAAGGAAAAAACGTCTGCTTTTTCTAATGATTTCCTAGACATGAGGCCTCCAAAAACTCCAGTTGGCGGCGTAGATTCATCCGCCTGACCGGACTATAACCCGGAATTCCGAAGAGGACGAATTTACCGTACATAAAGGAAGATGCTCAGTTATGCATCCTGGGTACGGAGGAAACTTCAGAAAGTAAGTCTGCTTCTATCACGGCAAGCTCTTGCAAGCGTTTGAACACCTGTTTTTCCTCATCAAAGTGGATGGCGAGCTTGACATAAATCATGTGGTGCCTCGCCTCACTCTTCAAAAGACCCGCGTATAATTTCGCTAATTTTGGTTCAATACCGTCTAGGGCTCGAGCCAAAAGTCCCATCCTCTCGCAACTGCGCGCCTCTATCAAACTGCAACAGAGGAGCATGTCCACCAATCGATGGGGCTCTGTTTGTCTGATCTGTTTGAGTAGCTGGCCTGCATAGGCACTGGGGGCCAAACGTTGAAACGGTTTTTGCCTTTCATCGAGATGGTCTAGAACCAACTCAAAATGCTCTAGCTCTTCACGGGCAAGCTCAGACAAGGGCCGCAGTATTTCGGTGTAGTGAGGATACCGAAAGATCAGATTGATGGCCGTCGCGGCTGCCTTCTTCTCACAATGCGCGTGATCGAGCAAAACCGTATCAATGTTGGCAACGGCTTGTTTAACCCAGGCTGACGATGTCGAACTCTGCAGATGAAGCATTGTACTCCCCTCACCCGTACTATCCGTCCTGTCTAAAAGTCAGGAAAGATACGCGTCTTTGTGAACATGTAAGGATTCCCGCCGCCGTTCACGGGGACAGAGATCTGCTGCTCGCCCTGTGCGTTGTATGAGGTAATCTTCGCTGTGCCTGCGAGGTTGCTATCCAGTAGTAGAAACCCCGTAGGCAGTGCAATGATGTCGATACCATCAACGAAATCGCCGTTGGTACTATCGACTAGGATCCCCTCACGCTCCGGCGGTGCGCGGCCACTTTCTGCTGCCGCATAAAACGCAACGCCGTAGGCATTTCCTTCTCCTCCAATTTGAGCTGTCATCAAAATTTTTACGCCTTCATCGGTCTCAACGGGTGCGAGTGCGTTACCTGGTCCGACTTCATCATCGGGAAATTCGGGAGCGAATGGCGTCTTGTACAACTGTGCTGAACGGTTATTGAAAGTCATCAACACAGACTCTTGGTCCAAGAAGAGGAGATCGGTCACGCCCTCAACGCGTGATCCTCGGGCAACCGGGGGCGAAAAGGGTTGTCGAAATCGACCTTCAGAATCTAGCTCGTATAAGTTTTGACTCGTCCGACTCCAAGCAACAAATGAGTCTCCGAATGTGTTCCAAAGCCCCTCAACACCATCCAGGTTGACATTTGATGAGACTCGCCCGACGAAACTGCCGTTGACATCAAATTCATACACTGAACCCTGATTCTCTTCTGGCTGAACGATAAAGATGCGCTCACCGTTTCTATCGACGGCCAAACCAGACGCTGCAGTGATTCCATTGCCAGCAAGGTCGAGGAACTTACAGAAATAAACCGCACCGAAGTCCCGCTGCCGATAGGCATCAACTCGGTCTGGAAAAGCGACCAGCAGATAGGTGCCGGCTTGAGCGTCAGGACAACGCTCATCGATGGGTTCTTCGCCGCCACCACCACCACCTGTGCCGCCAGCGCCACCATCGGCCAGGGTGCCGGCATCGACGTTCATCTGCCCCATGTCACTGGCAATCCCTCGATCTGCCTCAATCCCACCCGCGCCGCCGGTGCCGCTCGATGACGATGAGCAGCCCCAACACGCGAGGACCAAACACAAAACAGACTTTTTCATTTAAGCACTCCAGACGTTTTTTTATTTAAGAATACACAGCACCAATATCAAAGTTTTGTGTATTCGGACAATGTTCGAGTTTTCGAGACGACAACGCCGACTCATACAGCGTCTTCGATTGCCTCTTTCCAAAACGCCTAGGGCCGGTGCTCATCGATGTTGGACACAGCACCTATCGATGGTCTGCGGTGGTTTGAGCGGGTTTCATAGAAATCACGACAGACTTGCTGGTTGGCGTGTTGCTTTTCTCCGCCACACTGCGCGCAGGTATGAGTTTATTCGCCTCAGGGAAGTAGGTCATGACGCAGCGACTCGGCAACGATTGGGACATGATCACGAAATTTTTCGCAATGCGCTCTTCTCCCTGGAAATGACTGGTCAAATCAACCCGTTGTCCCTCAAAAAAACCGGCCGCATCGATGTCTATCGGCGACATCATCACGACTCGTCGATGCCCGTATATGCCGCGATATCGGTCATCATGGCCGTAAATTGTCGTGTTGTACTGGTCGTGGCTGCGTACGGTGCCCATTAAGTACTGGTCCTCAGCCAGCTCAATGTGCGGCATGTCATGAACTGTAAATAAGGCTTTTCGGCCATCTGTATTCCAAACTCTCGACCGTGGACCGTTGGGTAAAACGAAACCCGATGGCTCTCGCACACGTTCATTATAATTCTCGAATCCCGGAATGACCGCTTCGATTAGATCTCGAATCCGATCGTAGTCGGCTACCAGGTCATCCCAAGCCAAGTCGTATCGGCCTGCCAGGGTTGCCAATGCTAATTCGGCGACGATAGCCGGTTCACTCTTCAAGTGAGCCGATGCAGGCTCGAACCGCCCTTGGGACTTGGTCACGATGCTCATGGAATTTTCGCAGCTTACAAACTGTGGGCCGGTCGCCTGAAGGTCCACTTCAGTGCGACCGAGACAGGGCAGGATAAGGGCATTTTGGCCGTGAACTAAGTGCGAACGATTCAGCTTAGTTGAAACCTGAACGGTCAGCTGACAGTTTTCCAAGGCACGGGCGGTGTAATCAGTATCTGGCGTAGCCGCGACAAAATTCCCACCCATGCCAAAGAAAATGGATGCTCGGCCGTCGTGCATCGCGTGGATCGACTCAACGACATCAAAACCATGGGCTCTGGGAGGCTCAAACGTGAATGTCTGCGCCAGTCCATCCAAAAGTTTTTGCGATGGTCTTTCCACAATGCCGACCGTTCGATCGCCTTGGACATTGCTGTGACCCCGAACAGGGCATGCACCAGCTCCAGGTTTTCCGACATTACCCTTGAGCAACAACAGGTTGACGACCTCTTGGACGTTGGCCACAGAGTTTTTGTGCTGGGTCAGTCCCATCGCCCAGCACACAATCGCAGATGGTGCATCGATATAGGCATTGGCTGCAGCTTCAATTTGGCTGCGATCCAGCCCACTTTGTCGGACAATCTCTGGCCAATCAACCCGGTCCAACCCGTGACAGAATTCAGCAAATCCGTGGGTATGTTCCTCAATAAAATCGTGGTCCAGAACGGTCCCTGGTGCCGATTTTTCTCGAGCCAACATGTGCTTCATGACCCCTTTTAAAAATGCGACGTCACCGTTGATTCGCACCTGCAGATACTGATCGGATAGCGCTGTGCTGTTCCCCAGCAGTGCCAAGGGGCGTTGGGGATGCGCGAAGCGTTCCAACCCACGCTCTCGCAACGGATTCACGCTGATTATGGTCGCCCCATTTTTTTTAGCAATTTCCAGGGCACTCAACATCCGAGGGTGATTGGTGCCGGGATTTTGTCCAATAACAAATATGCATTTTGACGTCTCAAGGTCGGTCAGACTAACCGTCCCCTTGCCGATGCCAATTGTCTCGGACAGTCCGCGACCGCTCGATTCGTGACACATGTTTGAACAATCGGGGAGATTATTGGTACCAAACATTCGGACGAAAAGCTGATACAAGAATGCAGCTTCATTGCTGGTCCGACCTGACGTGTAAAATATCGCCTCATCAGGGGAATCGAGCGCGTTGAGTTTGTCAGCGATTAAACTAAAGGCCTCTGTCCACTCAATGGGTTCATAATGGGTCGCGCCGGTCCGTATGACCATCGGCTGAGTAAGGCGACCTTGCTGTTCGAGCCAATAATCCGATTTGTTCTGCAACTCGGTCACGGACCATTTTCTAAAAAAGTCTGCATCTACCCGTCGTTTGGTGCCTTCAGCCAGCACGGCCTTGGCACCGTTTTCACAAAATTCGAAACGGGAACGATGAGTGGCATCTGGGTCCGGCCAAGCGCACCCAGGGCAATCAAACCCATCTGGCTGATTGACCGCCAATAACAGCTTGGCTGCGTCGATTAATCCGGTTGTATTTTTCGTTTCCCGATAGACGGAAAGCAACGCACCCATGCCACCAGCAGCAGGACGATACACCCGCGTCTTTGCAGTGGGATCGACCTCAACCAAGGCGGTTGACTTGTTCGTCGTTTTTGAGTCCTGACTCATGGTTTAATCCGCCTGACTAAGAATTCGATCCGTATCCAGCCCGTCATGATTTGATAAGGAGTTCAGTTTCTGAACCCACAGGCCTTTCCATCAATCCGGCTAGAGCGGCTTTCGCCGTCAATTTCCCGGCAAACATGGCCTCAACGGCCTCGACGAGTGGCGCATGTATTCGCTGGCGAACAACCCGTGCGGACAAAGTTCTCGATGACTCTCTCACTTCGGCAAATTCGCCTGCCCTGTAGCCACCGGCCGCTAACGACGAACCTGCCAGAAAACTCGGCCCCTGGCCCCCGTAGACCATTTCGCCTAATACACCCAGACCAGCGAGACCGTATGCGGTCCCGACTTGGCCTCCAAGTCCGCTCACGACCCTGTTCATTTCTGCCAAAGCCCGGGTCAGAGCTGTCGCCTCAGCTGCGGGTCCAACATTCATCGCACGCGCCACACCGAGCGCAACCCCGACCACAGATGCGGCCACATTGGACAATTCAACACCGGCGATATCTTGGTTGGTGTAAATTCGCAGTGAATTGGACCAAAGGGCGTTCTGGATCTCGGCAGACCAGGACGGGAATGCGGAGCCAACAACCAGTGCAACGGGCGATTTGTCGCTCAACGAGCGCGCATCGGCAGCGCCCGCTAAAACCGCCAATTGTCTCACCGCGGTCAACGCTCGGATTGCTTCTGTCGACCGAAGGTGCGTCGTCGGCGTTAACCCCCTAGCTGTGCTCATCACTCTTTGCTGCGGACCCAAGCTGACTTCAGACTTTTGGAGCAGCGTTTCAACTTCACCGATTGGCAGGGCGATAATCAGACGTTCATGACTTTCCAGCAGACCGCGGATATCTGTAGTATGAATAATTCCTTTTGGAATGCCTTTACGGCGGCTTACTAAGCCGCCAACGCTCACTGTATGGCCATTGCGATGCAAGCGGCGAGCAAGACCTAAGCCCCATTTACCATCGCCGATGATTCCCCACGCTGTCATGCCACACCGTCCCGTAACAGGTCGTCCCAAGCGGATAGGCGATTGCCGTAATAGAAGAGAGTCTTGGGGTCTCGTACAATGATCGCATCATCACCATATTCGACCGCGCTGCGAAGATGATACATCCCGTAGGTGCGAACCGCGTCGTCTAGGACCTCATCGATGGGCGATTGCCGAATCGCCGAATCGAGACGTAATTGGCCCCTTTCCTCCGCTGCAACCAGAAGTCGTCGCACACGTTCAGCATCACCACATAACTCCGTCAAATCATGCCGATCTCCGCTCGTTGTTCGCAAAAGAGCAAACAAGTCCAAGTGGGGTGCCAGCCGACGTTCTCGCTCAAAGAGCAACCAGCCAAGGAAATGAGTTGGCAGAATCACTGATTCCCTCAAGAATGAGTCGGCCACCGCAGCACCCGTCTGTCGAGTATACTCAGCATCACGAGCAGGGTCCGCACTGACGTGTCCATCAACACTTAGGTATCCGATAGGGTCAATCATCGATCCACCGGGCGATAGACTATGGCCATCGGCCGCGACTTGATTCCCGAAAACATCCATAGGCTGTCCGTAACGAATCACCATCGATGTCTGAAGCCCCATCACCCGAGCCGAGTACTGAACGACACGCCCAAGTCGACTGAATTCATCGTCATCGATGATGTACCGCGCCTGCCCTTCCTCTTTTAAGTAATCCTCTATGAGCGTCTCGGCTTCGAGTACGAGTGGGTAATTTATGGTCACCGGCACGATATAAATGGGCCTCTCATCGCCTCGCAGAATCCGTTCAGTAAACGCGGAGAGCGCACTGCCGAGTAAACCCAGTTTTAGATGTTGTTCGATTTGTCCAGACCGGCTGCGTGTGCCACCAGGAAAAAACAGACTGTGGTATCCACGCTCGATTAAAACTTGCGAGTAGAGCTTAAGCACATCTTTGTAGAGGACATGTCGGAGGCGGCGGTCAACCCGATACGCTCCGAGATTACGCATGAAGTAGCCAATCAGTGGGTTGAGAAAAAGGTTTTTTCCGGCCCCATATGTACAAGGCGGCAATTGTGCGTGGACCAGAGACCAGCCTAAGACGATGCTGTCCAAATTGCTGGAATGAGTTGGCACGATGACCAAAGTCCCTCGTTTCGCCAATTCACTGATGGTGCTTACATCACCTTCAACGCGGATACGAGAGGCCAAGTCCCGAACTTGTGTCAGGCCTTGCGCAAGGTCGGTCGTGTTGAAGACAGCACCCAAGCCGAGCGGGAGTACAGATGTCGCGAATCGATAAACCCGCTTATCGAAATGGCCCACCACATCTTTGATGTACCATTCTGAACGTCGTTTTAACTCGTCGCGGAGTTCAGGTTGGGTCATCCGACCGATACGTCGAGCTAGGTTCTTCCAATCATCGAGACGCTGACCCTCTCGTCCACGTACTTTGTCCAGCCGATTGATTTCGTGATAGGCTGCATCATTCAAAACCAGCTGAAAACTGCGCGTCGCATCGTCACCTGCGTAATTGGTAAATCCGTCTACGACGCGAGATACGACCTCGCGTTCGATATCGTCACGATGTCGATTAAACTGAAATAATGGGGCATTCATGAATTGAGCATACACTGAATGTCGACGGACATGTATGGCTAATTATGTTAAGCGACAAGCGCGCCTTAGCCTATGCGTCAGCAGCGATCGGCAGGGCGTATTCGGCACCATCTTTCAGATGTGTCGAGACCATAATTTCTGGCACCGGCCCTCGAGATGATGCGTTTCGGTTGATGTTGCGTCGGCAGAATACTTGGCTGATATGAAGTTCGTGTTTTCGATACAACTCGACGGTATTGTCTGTCCAGGAGTTGGACAAAACGCCCTGAGCTCCCTGTTTACGGAGACCAGCAAAAAGCTCCGCCAGGCGTTCCTGGTCTTCGCTCTTGAATGGGTTTCCATCGTATGCTGTAAAATAAGCGGTATCACTCAACGGCCAATAAGGTGGGTCGCAATAGACGACTGAGCCCGGTCCGGCCATAGCAAGCAAAGCCTCGAAGTCCAAGTCGTAGAGAGTCACATTCTGTAGTGCCCGACTCACTTCGTGCAGATTGTCAACATCGACTAATCTGGGTTTCTTGTACTTACCGAAAGGCACATTGAATTGACCGCTTCGGTTAATCCTATAGAGTCCGTTGAAGCAGAGGCGATTGAGCCAAATGACCCGAGCTGCCCGGTCTACATCCGACAGTTCAAGGCCGTCGAGTGCTCTCACCGCATAGTATGTTTCTTCATCGGGGGTCCACTGATAAACGGCGTCTATGAGTTCGTTTGGCTTATCTCTGACCATTCTGTAGGTATGAACCAACTCAGGATTGCGGTCGTTGAGAATTGCTCGCTTGATTCGGCCTTGGCGAGCGAGTTCTAGGAAAACAGCACCACCACCCAAAAAAGGTTCGATATAGAGTTCGATTTGGCCATCAGGCAAGCGGGCCATGATATCGTCCATCAGCGCCCGCTTCCCACCCGCCCATTTGAGAAATGGCCTGGGTGATGTCATCGACTTCTTTTGTAAGTTTTTTGCATTCATGTGGATACATTATCCTACATGTCAGCATTCTCCAAAAATTTGTACGATTTCGTCGACGATTTCATGGATGGGTCGACCCGTTGTGAGCACGGTGTAGTCGGCTTGCCCGTAGAGCGGCTCTCGGGTCTCCATGAGCTGCCGTAACTGGGCCATGGCTTGTGGGTGGTCTCGCATTGGTCGATTGTCGCCTTGGTCGATCACTCTGCTCCAATGATCTTCAGCGGTCGCTTTCAACCAAATGGTGACCGCGGTGTTTTTGAGTCTTGCAAAGTTTTGAGGGTCGGTGACCAATCCCCCTCCCGTCGCCAAGACTCGCTTGCGACCGTCATCAACCAAATTGTTCAGTGCGGAATGCTCGAGCCTGCGATAAAATTGCTCGCCATGGAGCGCAAATATTTCAGCCAATGAAAGCTCGGCCATTTCCTCAATGCGCTTGTCGAGTTCTTCAAAGGGCAAACCCAGGCGACTCGCCAAGCCTTTGCCGACCGCTGTTTTACCGGCACCTCGCACTCCCAATAACGCCACGAGTGACTTCGACGCACGGGCATATCTGTCCCGAATCCAATCAGCGATCTCGGCCAATTCATCTGCACTGCGAGCAGACAAGAGTCCGTCTATTTCTCCACGGGTTTCGCGGGAGACAACCACACTCAAAGACAGGTCGAGTGCTCCACAGAGTTGTTCAAGTTTTTCAAGGGATAAATTCGCCTGGCCTTTCTCCGCACTGAGGATGTAACGCGCACTCAATCCACTGCGTTCGGCCAGCTTTGCCACGGTCAATGACTGCGCTTTGCGGCGATTCCGGACACGCTCTCCAACGATTTCCTTGACGCTTTTCATGCACTATATTTCACACTAAAACAATTAAACATGCAATATACTGCTTGATTTTTTCTGAATTAAAGCTACCGTTAGCGGTATTGTGTTGACGTGCTCGGGAGGTGCTCGTGAAAATTGAACGGTTTGATACTCATCCGGATAGCTATCGCCACTGGACGTTGAGCGTAGACGGTGACGTCGCGACTCTGACCATGGATATCGAAGAAGAGTCTGTGGACAAACCTTATATTCTCAAGCTCAACAGCTACGACATATTCGTTGATATTGAGCTCGCGGATGCCGTGAATCGGCTCCGATTCGAACACCCCGCTGTCAAAGCTGTGGTGTTGACCAGTGGAAAGGACCGCATCTTCTGTGCCGGTGCCAACATCAACATGCTGAGCAGCAGCACGCACGCGTTCAAGGTGAATTTCTGTAAGTTCACGAACGAGACCAGGCTGTCTATTGAAGATGCCAGTCGCGTCAGCGGCCAGAAATACATCGCAGCGTGTAACGGAGTGGCATCTGGGGGTGGGTACGAACTGGCCCTGGCCTGCGACGAGATCATCTTGGTCGACGACAGAAGTTCAGCGGTGAGTCTCCCTGAAGTTCCGCTCTTAGGTGTCCTGCCAGGCACTGGCGGTCTGACACGCGTCGTCGACAAACGCGGCGTCCGACGGGACTTAGCAGACCACTTCTCAAGCCTGGCTGAAGGTGTACGGGGAAAACGAGCCGTAGAGTGGCGTCTTATCGATGCGACCTACAAACTCTCGAAATTCGAGGCCGGTGTGCAGAAACATGTGGACGACATCTTGGCTGGCGATTCCGACAAACAGGCTGAGGGCGGCATTCATTGGACGCCGCTTAGCGTCGAAGTCGATGAGAGCGACAGCCGACGCTACGGCTTCGTCGACATGCAAGTCGACCATGCCAAGCGGCGAGCCACCATTGTCGTGAGTGGGCCGGACAGTATTGGACCTGCATCGGTGGATGAAATCGTTGCGGCGGGGACTCACTGGTGGCCTTTGCAGGTATTTCGAGAACTTGACGACTGCCTACTCCACCTGAGACTCAATCTTCTGGACATAGGCTGCGTTGTTCTGGAAACAAAAGGCGATGCGAAGACGCTTGTTGCTATCGACGACTTGTTAGAGCGGTTTGCTGACAACTGGTTCGTTCACGAAGTGAGACATTACATCAAACGAACGCTCAAGCGACTCGACTACACGGCCAAGACGATATTTGCCCTCGCAGCGGAAGATTCGGCCTTTGTCGGGACTCTCTATGAGTTGGCCTTGGCAGCAGACCGTTTCTTCATGTTGGACGACCCGGATGAAAAAGTTGCTATCGAGCTGACACCAATGAACGGTGGCGCGTATCCGATGGGTAACGGATTAAGTCGCTTGCAGACGCGGTTCCTCGGTGAACCTGAGTCCACGGGTCGTGCGCTCGAAACTGTCGGGGGTCCGCTGCCGACCTATGACGCATACGACCTCGGGCTGGTCACCTTCAATCCCGATGACATTGATTGGGAGGATGAGATTCGTGTTGCTCTGGAGGAGCGCTCGAGTATGTCACCCGACGCCCTGACCGGCATGGAGGCGAATCTCAGATTTGCCGGCCCGGAAACATTGGAGACGAAAATTTTTGGCCGACTTTCGGCATGGCAGAATTGGATTTTTCAGCGGCCGAACGCCGTCGGAGAACATGGAGCACTAAAAGCCTTTGGGCAGCCGACCTCGGCGCAATTCAATTGGGAGCGAACGTAAATGGGCAATATAAATTATCAAGAGCGGATACCGAATAACGTCGACTTGAGCAACGATCGGAGGTTGCAGCGAGCGTTGGAAGCCTGGCAACCTGATTATCTCAATTGGTGGATGGAAATGGGCCCAGAAGGTTTTCAGGAGGACCGGATTTTCTTGCGGACCGCCGTGTCGGTCGAGCGTGATGGCTGGGCCAACTTTGGTTACGTCAAAATGCCCGAATACCGTTGGGGCATCTTTCTGACGCCATTCGACGGTGAGCGGAAAGTTAATTTCGGCGACCACATGGGCGAGGACGCATGGCAGGCCGTTCCTGGAGAGTATCGCAATATCCTCCGGCGCATCATCGTAACGCAAGGCGACACTGAGCCCGCATCCGTCGAGCAACAGCGGCTTCTCGGACAAACATGTCCATCGCTCTACGACCTGCGCAATCTTTTCCAAGTGAACGTGGAAGAGGGGCGGCACCTTTGGGCGATGGTCTACCTACTCCACCGCTACTTTGGACGAGATGGCCGAGAAGAAGCTGAGGAGTTGTTAGAACGCCGCAGTGGAGATGTAGACAGTCCTCGCATTTTGGGTGCGTTCAACGAACCATGCAGCGACTGGCTTAACTTCTTTTGTTTCACGACGTTTACGGACCGTGACGGTAAATATCAGCTGCGTGCGCTCTCTGAGAGTGGTTTTGATCCTCTGGCGCGGACATGCACCTTCATGTTGACGGAGGAGGCCCATCATATGTTTGTGGGCCAAACAGGCATGGCGCGCATCATCAAGCGAACCGCCGAACGTATGAAAGAAGGCGATCCGAGACAACTTGGCGCGATTCCCTTAGACATGGTCCAGCGACACATCAATTTGTGGTATGCACTTTCCTTGGACCTTTTCGGGGGCGAAGATTCGAGTAACGCGGCGACATTTTTCGCTGCTGGCCTCAAAGGGCGAGACCAAGAAATGCGTCTATACGACGACCACTTAGCACTAGACCAGTACTACAAATTGACTCGATACTCTCATGATGGCAAAGCGACAATCGAGGATTTGCCGCTACGGCGAGCGATGAACGAAGTGCTGCGTGACGCCTACGTAGAAGATTGCGAAAAGACTGTGGCTGTTTGGAACCGAACATTGAAAAAAGAGGGGTGCGATGTTCGGCTTCGCCTCCCCCACCGGCGGTTCTACAGACATCAAGGCATTTATGCAGGCTTGCATTTTGATATCGATGGCAATTGGATGTCTGCAGATGAGTGGCAAGCGCACCGTAATGAGTGGCTACCGACCGCCGCCGACAAGAGCTATGTTCAGAGCCTGATGAAACCATGCACCGAACCTGGACAGTTCGCAGATTGGATTGCTCCACCACCTCGGGGCATTGAGGGCAAGCCCATCGAATACGACTATGTAGAGTTTGTCGACGCCTAGTCACGCTGAAAGGATGCGTGCGTCTGTGTTCTTTAGAGCAGGCGCCGCAGCCACTTCTCCTTCGATTCGTTATAGGGTGGATACATAATTGACGGGTCTACGATAAACGGCTTTTTGAGAACCGATTTCGTGTGGGTGAAGGTGTCAAAACTAGCCTGTCCATGGTACGCGCCCATCCCGCTCTCACCGACGCCTCCGAACGGGAGGCTGCTCACAGCATAATGCAGCATCACGTGGTTTACAGTCGCCCCCCCTGAGGATGTCCGGGAGAGAATGGACTCCGCGACAGCGTCGTCTCCCGTGAAAATGTATAGAGCAAGGGGCTTGTCACGCCCATTAATGAACCGAATGGCGGCTTCAGCACCGTCGATTGAAAGCACCGGCAGGATCGGGCCGAAGATCTCCTCGCTCATAACCGGGTCTTCCGGCACGACGTTTTTTAAGACAGTCGGTGCGATATAGCGGTCTGCTGGGTCTGTCTGCCCGCCAATTACCGCCTCGCCACTGCCCAATAGGCGGCTTAATCTTTGGTGATGTCGCTCGCTAACAATCCGAGCGTAACTGGGCGTCTGCTGGGGGTTCTCACCATAAAAATCATGGATAGCGGCTGCCAGTCGCGCCAGAAATTCATCGTGTATTTCGTGGTCAATGAGAACGTAATCCGGAGCGATACACGTCTGACCAGCGTTGGTGAACTTGCCCCAAGCAACCCGCCGTGCCGTTGTCTTTAAATCCGCTGTTTTGTTTATATAGACGGGGCTTTTCCCGCCTAATTCCAAGGTCACTGGCGTCAAGTGCTTGGCGGCGGCGGCCATAATGATACGGGCCACATGCCCGTTGCCGGTGTAAAAGATGTGGTCGAAGCGTTCGACCAGCAATGCCGTTGTCTCAGGAACCCCGCCCTCCACGATCTTGATGGCATCATTATCGACATAGCGTGGCAGCAAATCCGCGATCATCTTGGATGTATTGGATGAAATTTCAGATGGTTTGATGACAGCCGCATTGCCTGCAGCGATAGCGCCTATAAGGGGTGTTATCACGAGATTGAAAGGATAGTTCCAGGGCGCGATGATAAGCACGACACCCAACGGATCCTTATAGCGCCTCGAACTGCCTGGTTGGGTCACCAGTGGAGTGGATACTTTCTCTGGTTTCATCCACCCCTTCAACGCACTCATCACCTCTTTTATATCCCGGAGAGCCACTCCTATTTCAGCCGCCCAAGCTTCGAACATTGGTTTTCCCAGGTCGGCCTTGAGCGCGGCTAATATAACGTCGGAATTGTCTTCGATCATCGTGTGAAGCGCCCGTAATTGGCCGATACGCCAGGTATAGGGGCGCGTCTTTCCACTGTTGAACGCGTGCCGCGCGTCTTCAACCACTTGCCTAACGAAATCGGTACTCATGAATCGGATTCCCCTCCAAGACTGCAGTGTTAAACCATAGACTTCGCGGTCGGAAAAAACCAGCCCGAGACCGTGATTCTTGGGCCTATCCGTACCAAAGCCATCACGACTGAAAAGCTGGCCGTCGCTTTTGCTTAAATGCCTCCAATGCCTCCCGGTGGTCCGGCGCACCCCAAAGGGTTTCAAACAACTGGTTTTCCAAACGCATATTGTCTTCTAGACTGGACCGGGTCGCCTTTTGGAAAAGGCGTTTTGTCGCAACGTTCGCCGTCAGTGCCCCTCGATTCATTCGCGCGAGGAAGTCCAGACCAATCCGCATACCCTCGCCTTGATCAGCAATTCGATTGCAGAGACCCAGCTCATAAGCGCGGGCGGCACTGACTTTTTCACCCGTCATCGCCAGTTCAAGAGCGCGGGAATAGCCGAGCAAATCAACCAGGCGCCAGCCACCAGACCAGCCGGTTGTCAAACCAACCTGCGTTTGTTTGAAGCTCATGAATGAATGTTGTTCGAACACCCTGAAATCGCATGCGAGGGCAAGCTCTGCACCGCCACCCAAAGCATAACCATTCAAGACCGCAACGACAGGAATAGGGAGTTTTGACAACGCGTGGAGCACACCTTGCATTCGGGTCGACATCCTGGCGCCGTCCGCAGGGTTCTTAAGTTCGGCCAACCATTTTAGATCCCCACCCGAACAAAAAGCGTCCTGGCCCTCCCCAGTGACTAAGACGCCCCTCAGACCGTCCCGCTGATCAATATCATCGATCGCCCGCTCTAGGCCGTCGATAACCCCTTGATCAATCGCGTTCTTGAAGGTCGGCCGATTGAGCGTGATCTGTGCGATTCCGCCCTCAATGTCAAAAGTCACCCCGGACATGTCTCTCTCCCTCCCTCAGCAACCCAAACCATGCGTGCAGTGGTTGCAACGTAACGCCGACGAGGGCTCGATGACAGAAATAATCGTCATCATCACCAACGGCATCGCTTGCAATGAGCTGTCAATGGTCAGATAAACAGCCTATGACCGCTTTCTCAAATATTGGTGCCCCAGCCCACGAGTTGACTCGTTCATCAGCAGCGCACGTGATCGGAGACCTTGCTCAAGCAAGTGGGTTGTTCCTCAGCCATTTCGAATACCGGCATCATATGCCTCTGCCCGAAGCATGGTGTCCTCCAAATCAACCCGGATTTTCTGCTCAGCCTTATTGGAAAGCAGGCCACTTAGTCGAACATAAGTATCGACATTTCAGATACGATAATCCCATCGGCAGTTTTCATCCAAGCCATGATCCGAAATGGACCGCTCATGAATTATGCCATGCGCTCATCGGCTTCGCCTGGAGGCCCAACGCATCGCCTTTGTTCCATTCATTGTCAGCGCGCTTGTCGGAACTGCTTCCCGTAGCCCTATGGTATTTCTTTGATGAGATCGATCTCCGCCGATGCGAGCAACATGCCGGCCTCGGCGACCTCTTCGGTCTGCGTTGTCCTGCGTGTGAACAGGCTGCGTCTGGCGGGCCAATTGTAAAAAAGGATACGAAATTTCTCGAAGATGGCCTCGCATTTGTCGATCGCGAGCTTGCCGCCATCGCACGCACACGTCGGACCGGTATTCCAACAGGGCATCGATACGCAACCATCGACCTCAACAATGATGCACTGACCTGGACTGCCGCCAATCGACTTCGGTTAGAATCGGACGAATTCCAATGGTTTCGACATTTGTTCTTAGGACCAGACCAAGGGGCTTTTAGAGATTTAGATGCCCAAGAAGCACGGGTCATAGAAATCATGAATGCAATGACCGGCCGTGGTGAAGCCCGCCCTCTGATCGGTGACCGTTCGACCTGGATCTGCCAAGATGTAGCGTGGCGCTTATTGGTGATCGCCATGGAGTGTGATGGCGAGTGTCGCAAGGAACTTGAAAAAATAATCAGACGCCTGGCGGACAGTTCGGACGAGGCACTCAGGTATAGTTCCATAACCTACAGCGCGCTCTGCGACGAGTGGTACCTCCCCGCTTACGATGACGTTTTCTCCCTTGGCTATTCAATTTTGAACCGATTGGGCGGTTCCATCGAACAAATTACCGATGGATTGGAAGAAACGCTTCCAAATACGACAGCGATACTGGGCGATGCCTTGCCTCCTGTTGTGGTTGCGTTTGCTGAACAGGATGTCCCGAGCCGAGTCCCCTTAGCCCGCCGTTTTGCTGAATTTCTTAACGAAGAGGCCCCAGGGCCTACCGCTGAGGTCGCTCGCTATGAGACCGCATTCATCCATCCAAGCAGCACATCGATTGTGCACGACGCGCTGTACACAGATAACCCATGTGGAAAGACACAATGGACCATTGCCCCTGGTGTTGAGCGTCTTCATTTTGATTTCGACATCCCTAAAATTATCGCGTCCGTCGAGCACTTACCGGCTGAACTGCCCCTCAAGAGTCATAACCTAGTGGTCAAACGGGCGAGTGATGGGGAGCTCGACATACTCGAGCTGACTGACGCAGCCTTCACTGCTTTGGAACGCCTCGAGACATCGCCCTGTCTCTTCGCGCAAATAGATGCAAGTCCAGGGGAGCTCGATAGCCTAGTTCGTCTCGGATTCATTGTCCCAGTTCGCTATTCGGTCTTGATATCGACCCTTGGCAGCGATGATCCGAGGGACATCCAAGATCCCGTCTAGGCCGGCGAGCGCAGCCTCAGTCAAGGCCATTGCTAAGTCTGTCCCCAGCATTGAGCGATATTGGTCGGACCAACGTCTACCTCCGAGAAGACCCATTGTTGCGAGTAGACCGTCGAGCAAAGGCGCGCCCAATGCCTCAAGTGGCCGCTTATCATCACGTTGGCCCAAGATGAAGGAGGGTCTTGCGATACAGTGTGCGAGGGGCGATTGAGCCAAACGGGCTTCAACCTTCGCTCTTGCTGACAAATATCTATTGCGGGTTGTTGGGGTCACTCCAACGGCCGAGAGGTAGATAAACCGTGATGATGCAGCGGCCATCTCAGCCGACTCGATAAGCAGCGCCGTGAGGGCATAGTCCACTGAATCATAATCTCCATCACCTGCGCGGCTCCGCTTCTTTGTCGTCCCCAGCAAGGCGAACACCATATCGGGTTTTATGGTTTGAAATGCCGCTGACATTGCGTCGACCGTCCACTCGGCAGTCGATACGGTTGCACCCAGTGCTTCAAAACGATCTGTCCATTCGTCAAGCCGTTTGGAATCGGGACGAATGTGTGCGACGACGTCGACCTTTGCATCCCGTAGAAACTGAACAACCGAACGGCCCGTCAACCCTGTGGCACCCGCAATAAAAGCGACCGGCATACACCCTCTCTTTCTATTTTCAGACTCGATAGCGCAGGTAAAATCGGATACGGTGCACCATAACTGAGGTCGAGGAAGGTTCCCATGCAAGATTCAAAAAAACAGACACCTGAGACACCTGAGACGCCTGAGTCCGGCACAGCAGACACACGACTACAAATGGTCCTCCGGCAAATTCGAGAAGATGCCAAGGACAAAGCCAACGAGTATATCCAGGAGACTCGCGTTCCGGCTGGAGGCGAATAAGCCCCTGTGCTGTCTCGCCTGACAGGCCTCGAAAATGAGTATGCGATTCGTTTTCGACCGACACTGGGTTGTCCACGACCGGACAATGAAGAGATCTACCTTGCCTTGGCCGACGCCATCAGCGTCTGCACGTCCACAATTCCAGCCAAACGAAAAGATGGCCAGCATCGCATGTTCTGTGCCAACGGCGGCAGTGTTTCTTATGAGCACAAGCCGACGCATCCAGCAGCAGGTCTAGTGGAGTGTGCGACGCCAGAATGTCGAGGGCCGAGTCAGTTGTTGGTCTACCAAAGGGCGCAAGAAGACCTTCTTTTGCGGGCAATCCCGCTGGCCGAAGATCACTTATGTCGTTTCGGTTACTCGGGCGAGCTCACGTTGCTACGCAATGCGCGAGACGTGGATGGACAGATCTACGGACCGCAGGAAAATTACGAAGTGAAAGTACCAGCAGGCATCAAAGGATTGGCTTTCCGAGCGATCGCAGTGGTCTGCGTTGCCTGGTTACCTATCGCTGCTCTGTTGATGTTAGCAGTTTTGATCCCTACGCTGGTGGTCTCACTGGGTCTATATTTGGGTGAAGCCGTGCTGCGCCTGAGTGGACGAAACACCCAGGGTGGGACTCCGGCAGGTGATGAAGACCCCCGTCAGCCTCATCCCGGCCGAGTCTTGATGGCGCGGCTCGACTTTGCTGCGCAATCCATCATTCTCGCGCCGGCGCAACTGCCGCTTCACTTTGCACTCAAACACATCGTATTCCGGCGTTTTCGGCACCTGATGTCGGGTTTTCTAAGCAGCCGTGCAATTCTGTCCGGAACCGGCACGCTGGACAGTTACTATTCATTTCAACTGAGTGAGAAGGCTCTCGGGATTTCTCGAATAGACCGGGCTCCTTTCACCATGTCTGGTCACAGTATTTTCGATCACGGGCACATACTCAAATGTGTAATATTGCCCTTACTTGGCGAATTTGAACTGATTAGCCTGCTGTTCAAGCCCACGATCCGACTCCAGCTCGGCCTGAGCGATGCTAACCGCTTGGAGGTCGCCGAATTTCTAAAATTGGGGTCAACCCTACTGGTCATTGATATGATCGAAGCGGGTTTCATCGACGATGCTCCCCAGGTCTCCAATTGCCTGGATGCGCTCCATGCGATTAACGCAGACCCTGAATTAAGGATCGCCGTCTACATGAAAAATGGCGATTATTGGACCGGGCTTGACTTGCAACGGTGGTACTTAGACAGGGCGAAGGCCTTCGTGCGCGAATCTGCCGTCGTACGACTTGAAGCAAACGAGATCATCACACGATGGAGTGACACCCTCGACGCACTCATCCATCGCCCGGAAATGCTGATTGGACAACTCGACTGGGTGACAAAATTGCACTTGCTTAACGAGGCTGGTGATGACCTGACACTGGGCTCAAAGAAGAAAATCGACTTAAAATATCATGAGCTGGGATCGGGCTATGCGGCTTTACTTCTTGACAATAACTTGGTGGTCCGACTCACCGACCCTCAGGCTGTTGAGCGTGCATTTGATCAGCCACCCGGAGATACACCTGCATTCAATCGTGGGCAACTCATTCGGCACTTGGCAGGACGCAGCGATCCCTCCACAAGTTGGTTGAGTGTGCGTCTCAAAAGAGGGACAAAAAAGCAGGTCATAGTGCTCCACGACCCGAAGCACAGAGGGGATTGATGGGGATGCAAGAACAGTTTATTGGCTTGTCGGCCATCACAGCTGCAGCGGTGATAGGCTTGCTCTGGGCGGAGAAGACCGACAACCAACCTCTCCGCTGGCTATTCAAACCCGTGGCCGCCATCGCCTTTGTTTTGGCTGCTTTAGCAGTTGGCGCATGGCAAACGGCGTTCGGTCAGTGGATTCTTGTGGGGCTCGTTTTTTCCGTAATCGGTGATCTGTTTCTGATCCCAAGAAAGGTCGGCCCCTACTTTGCCATGGGCTTGGGCTCATTTCTCCTAGGTCACCTAGCCTACGCTGGAGCCTGTCTCGTCTACGGCATAAATTGGACTCATGCGGGGGTCGCATTGCTGGGATTCTCCCTCGTTGCTTGGCTTATATTCAAGTGGCTGCGCCCAGATGTACCACCCAAACTCAAGAGTGCCGTGGCCGCTTATGTTCTTGTCATTACAGCGATGGTCACTTTGGCTTTTGGAACGAAGAGTTCAATTTTACCCGTGGCTGCAATGATGTTCTGGCTCTCTGATATCTCGGTCGCACGCGGCCGTTTCAAGGCGGCGGGTTTTGCAAACAAGCTTTGGGGTATTCCCCTTTATTTTGGCTCTCAACTTGTGTTTGGCTATGCCTGTGTGACTTAGGAGAACAGGTATGCAAAGCGCTGGACTTGGCCTAACTGAGGTGCCGACGGACGATCTGAAATCACTGTTAAAGCAAGTGCATCGAGGACAGGTGCCGAGCCCGCTCGAAAAAGCTCATCTGCTGTCGATGGGGATGAATCGAATCGCCGAGAATGGCGGATATTTGCTGGTCGGTCTTGATTCGCGAGCACTGCGTTCACTTCTCACCTGCGTTATTTCCGAACGGATCAATCGGAGATGAAACACCAGTGCGAACTCTCGATACTTAAAGAGCAGTCTTGACATTTAACCCAAAAAAGATCGATTGCAGTTCTTTTGGAGGCCACCAGCTTGGAGACGGGTAACCGACGGTGGGCCTATGTCGTCCCCACTGCGAGGGGCAGTTCGATTGTCGTCGACTGGTCACTCTTGGCCAATTGACGGTTGAGACCCAATACGGGGCCGAGGCCGACGTTGATGGATACGAAGAAGAGTTGATTATGGAGACACGGGAAATCGATGAACCCCCGGTGAGAAATGGCCGTCGGGTGATTTTGGTCATGTTGAGCATTGTGACGGTGCTCGCTGGCACTGCTTTGTTCCTGGCGAATAAAGCGCGGTCACTCAAACCTGCGAGACGCGTAGCCACGCATCTGAAACTCCAAGAGTCTGCGGTGGAATTAAAAATCGAATTGGATCTCCTCAAGACCTCCGTAAAGACGCTGCCCCAAAAAAATGACATCATCCTAGGACAGACAAAGGACGCCACTGCCCTTGCGACCAAGGCCATGGCCATTGCCAAACGTGCCGCGCGAACAATCAAATTAATGCCAAAAATGATCAAATCAGTGGCCGCTGAGGCCCGTGCCATGCGCAACGACCCGTTTTCGAAAACCGCAGATAAAACAGCTGCGGGACGGCGTTTAAATGATATGGCCAAGTTTGAGGCTGAAACAACACAGCAATTCGAAGGCATAAGAGACGAGGCACTCAGGGTTTTCTCGTACATAAATCGGGGTTCAAATACAAACAAGGATTGAGGACTGTGTCGGCTTCAACATAGAACTCGCACCCAACACGAAATCAGTTTTAAAAGGACATCACCGGTGTTTTCGCGGTTACTCAGCCTCCTGTTTGGCACTTTTCTCGTTTGCCAACTCGGGCTGTACCTCCGGTATGAAACCATCCATCCGTGCCGAGCAGCCGTCGCGAGACTGGTCAACGATGAGAGCCCCCTGTTTATTGAGATTGCTGAGAAAGTAGTCGGCCGCAAGAAAGCGCGTGGAGCCCTCAAGCATGCTGCGAAAAAAATGGCCGAATCGCGCGGTTTTTTATTCTGCTATCGCACGGCTATCTTGGGTCGCCCCGGAGCGTATAAAATCAAGCTTTTCTAGGTGTCGCTGTATGAAATGAATCCCCGTCCGAAGTCGGGACACGTTGCCAGTCTAGCGAGAGACCAGCAAACCAAAGCTGACTCTCGCCCTTTTCTGGACGGATACACCATCGTCATGAGACTCTAACTTGTGGTACACCTGAGGACGCAAACACCGATGACTTGAGGGGACGTCGTGTCAAAATTCAATACACTTACAATCTTATTCGCTTTAGCCCTATTCGGCTGCGGCAATGACGAAACATCTAGCCGTGGTGCCGGTGGCGCTGGCGCTCAGGGCGGCGCCGGTGGTGCTGGTGCTGAGGGCGGTGCTGGTGGTGCTGGCGCTGAAGGCGGTGCCGGTGGCGCTGGTGCTGCGGGCGGCGCCGGTGGTGCTGGTGCTGAGGGCGGCGCCGGTGGTGCTGGTGCTGCGGGCGGTGCCGGTGGTGCTGGCGCTGAAGGCGGTGCCGGTGGTGC
>JAYZEG010000013.1:0-69568 GCA_036337435.1 Myxococcota bacterium | reverse complement strand
ACTGTGAAGCGACGGTCTATGATGAAGAATTTGTCGTGCATGATGTGGTTTTGATTGCCCACCTGGGTTGGGATATTAAGGCGATCTAAGACCACGTAGCCGCGCACGGTCCCAAAGGCATGCCGTGCGTTTCCCACGAACCGAAGACGCACGCCACGATAAAAGGCTCGCTCTAAAGCTGATATGATGGTGCGTCGGCTAAAACCCATGACGGCAAAGTCTACGGTGGCATTCGCTCGGTCGATCATCTGGACCACGATGTCATCCGCCTCGGTATCAGTCCCGTTGGCTTGTTCGCTGCCTGGAAAGTTAAAGTAGACTTCCACTTTCGGCGTGAGCGACGCCTCTAAATCAGCCTGATCAAGTTCATAACCACAGCCGTGACAGCATAAAAGAAAAAGAAGCCAACTCAGTCTACTTTTCATGGCGTCACTCCCCATCCGCGTAGAGAGCGTCTGCGACGCTCGCCAGGTTACGATAGTCATCATTTGGATTGATCACGTTTTGTTCGACGACCCACATGTTGGCGTCGGTAAAACGGTCCGATGGCTGAGGCAGTGGTGTCTCTTCTCCGGCATCTTCAAAATAGTAGGGCACAGCCTCAAATAGAGGCATGGACAACACCATCACGGTGCCTGGATTTGGTGCTTGGCCATCGATACTGATCATGGTCAGGTCAATATTTGGGTTAATGCGAATATTATCCAATCCGGGCAAGGGAATAACCGATTCATTGGCCAATACGATCTCAACTGAAAAGCCACTCTCGGCCTTATAGCGTAAAGCCCTTGCCATCTCTCGATTTCGCAAATCGACCGTGGCGATTCTAACTGATTCACGTGCAAGATAAATCCGGTCAATCACTTCCTTCACAAGTCGCTCTTGAGGTCCAAAATAGGCCTCCATAACCCCGTCTTCAACCGCGTAAGATGTCCGGTTGTTGGTATCGGCTGAGACGGAATCGTCAAAGAACGTCTGAGCTGTCGAAAAGATTCCACCATGCAACTGGTCAAAACAATCGCCGTAATCTTTGACAAGGTCTTCTGACGCAGCGATGAAACCGGCTTGGAGCGCATCACCACCATCCAGTGGAAAGCCACCCGTCAAATTAATGATCCGCAACCGGTCAGCGATCACAAAGTTGTGGGTCATCAGATTGTCTTCGCCCCTGCGGTAAACCAGGTCTCGGCCAAACACAGCCTGCCACGTGATTTCCCCATCGCCGTAGACAACATCGAGGCCCGCCGATTCGATTCGTCGGAATCCCGATTGGCCTCGACGGTCGACATCCCCGACAATTTTGACATTAACGCCCCGCGCCGCGGCTGCGATCAAGGCGTCAGCGATACGCTCAGACTCAAAGTATTCAAGGGCAACATCGATACTCAGCTCGGCGTTGACGATCAATTCAACAGTCCGCCGCTCCATTTCGTCGAGTGTGTACAGGCCCGCATTGCCCACTGTGAATGCGTGGAAACGATTAAAATAGTCGACAGCCGTGTGCGTCGCCCAAACGGACCCTTCGAACGCCGACGGTCGATTTGGATACGTGTCGCAAGACGCTGTGATCAAAGCCAACATGAGGGTGGCATAACGCAGGTAATTATTGGTTCGTTTCATCATTCGAATGTCCCTGATGAAATGTTGCCGCTATAATCTGGACTGTTCGGCATGCCTGGCGTGGCAAAGGTCCGCTGCAAATAATTGGCATCGATTCGCTGCCGCAGCATTTGGTGAAACTCACCTCGTCGCCCATCGTCAAAATCATTGAGACTGTACGAATGCCAAGCCGAATCCCGATTACCCCGATTGTTAAAGATCAACTGAATTCGCTCCATCGACCGCGCTGTGACACCATCCCAGGCTCCTGCAAATGGGAGCTTGCGATCATCACCAATATGGTCGATTAAACGCTCATCTAAGTCTTGTAATGTCATTTCGAAGGGGCCATCAGGAATCTCAAGATCCTCGACGAAAAAATCGGCGTTTGCAAAAGCTCCGTCCCTTTTCTTGGCGATAATGATGAATTCGTTGGTTTCCATCGGCCGACCATTTTCGCGAGGCGGCAACACATAGGTTCGTTTTGCGCGATTTCGATAGGACGTCGCATGCCGCAACCCATCGGCGTTAAAGCCGGCTTCGATGGTCAAGAGCCATCCTTTCAAGAAGATGGGCCGGGGATGTTTGTTTTGCATCTCGATGAAGATGTCGTCCGGATCATATTGAAAATCTCCATTGCGTACGCTGCCCGCCCAATTGATCTCGCTGATGCTGACGTTGCCACGCTCACCATTGCTGGTGTAGTCATCGTCAACAGTCCCGGTGCGGTAACCCGTCATTTCATCACGACCATCCGGTTCGGGTTCCATACCACAACCCACGGCCAATACGATGGCCAGGGGTGCAATCATGTGCCTAGACAGCCACATCAGAAATTAACCCGACCGCCGAGCCAACCGGCGATGAAACTGGCATCGCCACCCAAGGATGCAAGTTGATTACCTGCAACTCTATCCACCTCAATAGCGTAATAGTCGCCGGGTAGGAAAAGGCCCACGCCACCGATGAGCGTCAGCACCTTACTTGCCGCAAATTCGAGGCCAATATCAACGGACATGCCGAGGTCTTTGCCCAAGCGTTCCTGTGCTGCAAACTCCGCCTTGGTTCGACCGAATGGGGGACGCGGTAGTGCATCGAGTTGAGCCACATCCAAAAAGGTCGTCGATGTGTCTTTCAATAACCACCCGTCAACCATCAGTTTAAGCTTTTTGACCTGTAATTTTAACCCAGCGTGGAGGAACTGCGTGCCCGCGACACGAGACTGGTCATGAGGGGAATAGACCAGGCCTGATGCATCCACGTGACTCGACGGGCGCCAACCAAGAAAGCGCCCCACGGTCTGCCCACCGATTCTGAGCCCTTTAAAGCCAACGAATCCGCGTTCAAATTCAAGGCCATCGCTGGCGTAACTTGAGCCATCAAAATGATACCAATTTGCATGAAGTCCAAAGCTCAATTCATCCGAGAGCACTGTGTCCAAGACCACGCCTCCACCAAAAGCGTTTCCGTCTGTTTTGACATCGCGTTCATTGGGGTTCTTCCGATCAATCCCCATCGATCGGTTGAATTCGCCGAAAACTTTTAGGGTCGTTTTACCAAAACCGTGCGTGTAGGAGCCACGGGTACCAGCCAGGTGTTGGTAATCAGCGTCTCGGTAATTGCCAAGGGCACCGCCAAAAGTAATATCAGCACCAGACTCCTCAATGGGTCCACCGCCAATGGTGGCATAGAAATAATAGCCCTTGAATTCAAAGAGTGACTGAGCTGCTCGATCGGAGGCTAAGGCCCGTTCGTACTCATAGATCAGGCCGGTCCGGAGTGTATTGGTCTCACCGCGCAAATTGTAGGTTGTCTGCCGACCATCTCGGTAGAAAAGATAGCCGTTCTCCGGCAATCCGTTGCCACCAAAGAAATCGATTCCAAGGATACGAAAGCGGCCAAATGTACCGAGGTCGGCTGTCGCCGTGAGCGCATCGAGGGTCCCGGCAAGAACGTAATCGAAGGGTACACCGCCGATGGAAAAGGCTTGTCTACCCAAAACGAAGTTCAGTGCAAATGTCTTCGATTTCACAGCCTGGTAATCCATGTTCAAGCGGTAGACACCTAAGTTGCCACTGGACCCGGCTGTCCGACCAAGTTGGTCATCTTTCCAGACGACATCCAAACGCAGGTCCGTGTTGAACGTCACCGCATCATCGGCTCGATATTGTACACGTGCCGTCAAGTCCGAATGCCCAAATAGGCGACGGTCGTCTGAGTCGATCACAGCCCGATCATTGGATTCATCCAGTTCGCGAAAATCACCGTTTTCGGTGAAATAGACGGCAGATGTCGCGTTGACTTTGACCGTCAAGGGACCGTCTTTTGCCCAGGCATCGATTGCCACCAGCGTACCGAACACGCCAAGAACCAGTGCTTTATTCATCATCTTAGTTTTCATCTAATACCTCGATCTGGCCGACATCCTGAACCCAGATCTGAACATCGTAATTATCAACAACCGGACCGGTGACAGCGATGTGCGCACCGGATTCAACACCAAAACCACGGCGAGTCAACTCAACATCGAATCCAACCTGCCAACATATCGGTAGCGCCGCGGGATCAAACTGAACGTCTTCACCCACGCAGAGAGAATTGCAAATGGTATTGTCGCAAACATCCTGACCGCAATCGCATTGACCAATACAATTCAGGCGACAAATCCGGTCGATTGGGCGATTGCCCACGTCGGGAAATTCTCTGTCGGAAATGATCAGAGCACCGAAATTCTTATTGCTGGGCGCTTGAATGGCCCAACCTTCCACACGACGAACTCGAGTGATATCTGACAACTCGAATGGCTGAGTTGCTCGATCATAGTAGACAATACCAGTGCCGTCGATGCTCGAGTCGGGCAGGCGTTCGATGCTGGCCGACAAAATGGCCCGGGTAGAGGGCTGTAAATAAGTCATAGTCAGCGCATGGACCACCATGCGCACGCGATCACCAGGTTGGAATGGTGCGATTCGACTGTCCCGGAGTACAACCACACCACCTGTATCATCTTCGATGGTAAAGGACCCATAGTGCTTTTCGTCCTGATCGCAGACCGGAATCTTAAGATACCGTCGCGGGTGAAGGGTAATGACTCCTTCGATAACGGCAGGCAGGTCTTGTGATAGAACTCGCACATCACCTGTATTACACGGAATTTCACCATCTTGGCTGGTAAAGGTCCTCGGCTCATCAAATCCAACGGCTTCTTGGGGGAGTAAGCCCAGTAAATCGCTGATCTTGGTGACACCGTCGGTCGGCAAGCCATACCGGTCTTGTGGACCCCGTTCCTGAAAATTAATGGGCTCTTGAACGAGGGCTTCGGACGGCGGTACAGGCCAAACTTGGTCGGTAGGAACGGCGGCTGTTCGCGGTTCAGCCATGCACCCGATACACAGCAAGCTCACGAAAACGGTGTGTCGTAGTCGAATCACAGGGTGACGCTCCAATATAGCCATTCGGATCAGTTGTATACGCGCATCCGGCGCAGATTGACAGCCCACAAGAAAAATTTTGCGGCGCGCAAGACGCGATTCTAAATGGCCGATGCGTGTTGTTGGCAACATCGGTCGGGCGTTAATGGGAATCCTATTCGTAGACCGTGATCCAATCCAGATTGGTGGTATCCAACTGAAGATTTCCCCGAAAGACGCCGAGTGGACCCACGAAAGTCACGCATGAACCGGTCTCGGCACGCGGGTCTGACGTCCGTAAAATCAAGGGGTCACCGAAGCCATACTCCAAGTTCCAACATCGGTATCCGCGGCCACACCCATCACCGGGCCCATCGAGCTGGCCCGTTACTCTGATCAGACGGTTGGCATCCAGTCGCGTCATGACTCGATCAGGCTCCCATAAATGAACCGCCGCGTTCGGACCTGTTTGACCACCAGCGAAAGGGGGATCATCGGTGTGCTGTATCCACCCTGTGGCTGCACTGATCTGCGGCTTTGTTTGATAACGTCCAATACGTGTTGCCCGAAACGATACGACCTGACCTACTCGAACTGGGAAGTTGGGCGTGCCACCAGCCAATCCGAGGTCCATATAAACTTCGACAGCAACTCGCCCATCAGCGACCCAGAATCGCCCTTGACTCTCCGGAACATCAGTATCTGTGAAGGCACGTGTCGCAATGATCGTCGCACGCTCGATAGGGATATCGACGAAGCTGGCCTCGCCATCACCATCGGGCATCACGGGTGGAAGCCGAGCGACCAGTCCTTCTAAGCCTGAGTCATAGTCGCTCGGAAACGGCTCAAAACGGGATGTTCCACCGTTGGGCACCATAGCTCCAGCCCCTTGTAATTGACCCTCAAAAACAACCTCTTCGGGACACTCACTGCCCTCTTGGGGTAAGCATACATTGAAGGAGCAAGCCGTGCGGGCTGGGCAATCGTCGTTGCTCTCACATCCCACACCGCACACGCCGGTATTGTCTTGCCGAATGCACATGTCGGTCGTGCATTGACCATCGTTTTCGCATGCCTCTCCCAGGTCTAGGCCTCTCTGATATCGACGAGCCCAAAGTGGGTTGAATGGTTCAAGCTGGATCCGACCTCGATAGGACGACACGGGCCCAACATAGGTGATGCACGTGCCGGGGCGGAGGTCGTCATCCCGGGTTCGAAATATGGTTGTCCCGCCGGCATAGGTAAGCAGCCAACAAAAGTGACCGCTGCCGCAGCGTTCAGGTTCGCCGTCAAGTAAACCGCTCACTCGAATCATTTGGTTGACACGTTCTATGGTAATTTCCCCATTGGGTTCGTAGAGGGCTACGTCTGCGTTGGGCCCAGCAGACAGATCGGAGTGAGGTGCCGTAGTCACCTCTTGAAAATTTGTAGCTCGCCTAATCTGAGCGCGGTCGCCATAGCGGCCGATCTCACTGACCGAGAAACTCAGGACCGTTCCCACCTGAATTGGGAAGGGGGGTACTGATTGCTCGTTTAAGTCTAGGTAGACTTCGATGGCCCCACGCCCGTCTGCAATCCAAAAACGCCCTTGGCTTTCCCGAAGGCCTGACGGCGACAAATGGTCTGGACGGGTTGCAACAACCGTTGCGCTTTCGACCGTTAAATCGACCATAACGCTCGGTGGGTCGTCTCCATCAGTTGGGGCCGGTATTTGCTGTAAAATCCGTTGCAGACCGCTGTCGTAGGCACTTGGGTACGGGCCAACTCGAACCTGACCTCCATTGGGAGCCATGGGGTCTTCAACAGTCATTTGGCCGCCGTATGTGATCGGTTCTGGACACATACCGTACGCGACATATTCACCCGGGAAAAACGTACTCCGAGAGTCATTTCTGGTCGTTTGCATACCGACGTCAGCGTCACGACGTACACCGAAATCTCTCATCGGATTCACATCTCGGTTCGGCATTCGATAATCGGGAAACGGACGCGGCCTTTGCATGTCCGGTTCATTGTAGTCTACAGCCGTCTCTCCACAGGCAACGAGCAGTATCGCTGCAAAACAAAAACGTCTCATTTTGGTCACATCCATCGTCGAGCCCTAGGTCGTATCATGCAGCCATTACCCCATCGGAATCAAATAAAGCGTTGGATTAGAAATTTTATTGTATTTGTACAAAGCGACTAAGCCATTGATCGTAGGCACTATTCATAATTTGTCGAAACACCACTGGTCCTTTGGTCACGGATTTGTTGATTGATTTTAACCCCTATGGGCTGGTAGATGGTCTGTGTGTGAAACGTCGTGATAACCCGAGGGCCGGCACCGTGTTTGGGCTGGACATGGACCCAACTGAGCCGACCGGGCGAGCCAAAAGCCGCACTGGTCAGACGAGGATGTACAGAAAATGAATTCATTGCGCTCCAATCTATTACTTATTGTCGTTGCTGCAGCGGCTGTCGGCTGTGGTGAAAGCAGCGACCCGAACACAGGCGGTGCAGGCGGAACAGGCGGCGTGGCCGGCGCTGGTGCTGGTGGAAACATCGTGACGGGCGGCGTTGGCGGTGGCACCGGCGGCGTCGGTGGCGGGACAGGTGGCATCGGTGGCGGGACTGCCGGCACCGGGGGCTCTGCTGGGACTGGCGGCGGCACCGCTGGGACTGGCGGCGGCACTGCTGGGACTGGCGGCGGTGCTGGCGGAACCGGCGGGTTTGTCGGAGTTTGTCCTGAAGAAATCACCTTTGTGGGCCAAGTGACTGGGGCAAATTCAGATGTGCCCGATGGAGGCAACATCGTCCTCACACCCTATGCTGCGGATTACACGGCAGGCATCGCAGACATCAAGGCTGCTGTGCCAGAGATGCACGGCGAAAATACAGAGGTCGACATCGAAGTAACGGGTGCAACGGTCGTTGCCACTAGCTATCGGAGTGAGCAAGATATCCCCCGAAGCCAAACATCTTTCTGGGTCGCTGACGCTGACGGGACGATGGAAGTTCGCCTCTATCACTCCGACATCACGGCCGACGAAGTGCCTCCATTTGCAATTCAAGTTGGACAACAAATCTCATTTCGAGCAACGCAACTCGGACGCTACTACGCTAAGGGGCAAATCGAGCGGGCCACAGATTGGGTCTTAGATGATGTCGACCAAGACGTCTATGTCATGGAGCCCGATCGCGCTTTTACCGAAGCCGACGTGCACCAGATGGTTCGCATCACAGGCACTCTAGAAGGAGAGCCAAATACCTGCGGTGGCAGTTCTAAGTGTTGGAGCATCAATTATGGATTTGGCGCACCCGCCATCTTCCGAACATCCAGCACCATCGTCGGGACCGGCTCGTGTGTCACCTATGTTGGCCCACTGACCTGGTTTCAAGACGATGCACAGTTGAATGTCGATAATTTCGATTGGCTGAAGATTTACTGAGCCCTGAAGCTGTACACACCATATACGGGTGATCGCTACCTGACTTGGGACGAGATTGAAGCCTGGTTGCAAGACCAACCAAAAGCTTTGCCTCAATGGGTCAGGCTTGAGGTTGTCGGTCGGACAGACCATGGGCGTCCTATCTATCTGCTGGTCATCGGAAAACAAGATGCCCTGATAGACCAACGCCCTGGTTTCTGGCTCGACGGGGGGACCCATGCAGCCGAGTGGACCAGCGTCATGTCCGCTTTGTATTCGGTCTCCGAATGGCTATCAAAACTGGCTGCTGATGATGGGCCGGAGACCGCATTTTTTGAGTCTCAAACGGCGTACGTAATGCCTTGCATTTCGCCCGATGGCTACGCTGCCATGATGGAGGGGTCGCCCTTTATCCGGTCGACCCTCCGTCCGCCGCCCAACGGGTCTACGAGAGTCGGTTTTATTACAGAAGACCTGACAGGAGACAACACCGTTCGTTGGATGCGTTGGAAACATCCAGCAGGTGCCTTTGTCATCGACCCCGATAATCCCTTTTTCATGCGTCCAAGAACCTTGGATGACCCAGCCGACCAAGCATATTTCTTCTGTCAGGAAGGGTCTTTTATCAATTGGGACGGCCACTCCTGGGTTCGCGCCCATCGACAATTTGGCCTAGACCTTAACCGAAATTTTCCAGCCCATTGGTCCCCATTTAGTATGTTTGGAATGGATGGCGGAACCTATCCAATGAGCGCGCCTGAAAGCCGTGCACTGGTCGATACCTTCGCCAGATATCCCCACATTGGGGCCGCAGTGACCAACCACACATACACAGGCTGTATTCTGACTCAGCCCTATCGAAAAGACACACCTCTACCGCGGGCTGACATTCAAATGATGGAACGCATCGCAAACGATGCTGCCCGAGACACCGATTACAAAGTCTACAAAACCTATCCAGACTTCACATACGACCCCGATACCTCAATCGTTGGCGTTTGGGCTGACACCATCAGCACCACTTTTGGAATCCCCGGCTACACATTGGAACTCTGGGATCCTTTCGGCTACGCCGGGATAGATCACGATAAGCCAGCCGAGTTCTTTTCGTTCCCAGATCCCGACATGATCGCGCAGGTCATCAAGCGATTTGCCGAACGAGGCGATACAACGGAGCCCTGGACAAAACTCGAACATCCTCAACTGGGCTCGGTCGAAGTCGGGGGATTGGACTATATGCGGACCGTCCGTAACCCACCGGTTGCTCTGCTTGAAGCCGAATGTAAGCGCGGTACACTCGTCGCCGATCGGGTGAGACGATGCCTCCCCCGAGTTGAGAGCTCGGTCAACATCGTCAATCATGGAGACTCAATTTACGAAATCCAGCTCACTTTAGCGAACCTAGGATTTCTGTCGACCAGCAGCCTCGCCCACGGCGTTAACCTGCCCAGCACACCGGTTGTCCAGGCCGAGTTAAATTTGCCAAACACCGCGGTCCTGACATCTGGTCAACCAGTTCTTCGGACGAAACATCTCGACGGCTGGGGTTCATTTGCGCCAGGAGGCGTTCATTCCATCTACCCAAGCCTCCCGGAACGCGGTCACCAAGCTCGGCTGTCATGGCTTGTGCAAGGCGATGGAACAGCGACCATCGACTGGATAGCCGGCCGAGGCGGGCGCGGACAGCTCTCGGTACAGCTGGACTAAGTGGTCGCATACAACTGCTCAATTTCCGCCTGATACATGTCGGTGACGACTTTTCGCTTCACTTTTTGCGTGGGTGTCAACTGCCCATCTTCTACTGAAAAATCGACAGGAAGAATAGAGAAGGTCTTGATTTGCTCATAACGAGCTAAGGTCTCATTGACACCATCGACGGCGTTTTGGATATGCTGGCGGACGGTCTCATCGATTGCACAGTCACTGGCCTCACCAGGCCAACCATGGACCGATGACAAATGAGGCAATTGTTCCGCATCAATTGTCAGCAGTGCCGACAAATATTTTCGTCGGTCTCCAATGACAACGGCTTGACTGACGCCCGAAATTGCACGCAAGCGACTCTCAATGTTCTGAGGTGCCACGTTTTTCCCACCCGCTGTGATGAGCAGGTCTTTTTTACGGTCGGTAATCTTCAAAAAGCCATCTGGGTCGAATTCCCCAATATCTCCCGATTGTAACCAGCCATCAATCAGTGTCGCTTCCGTTGCGTCCGGGTCTTTATAATACCCAAGAAACACATTGGGTCCCCGCACACAAATCTCACCATCAGACGCGATCCGAACATCGACACCGGGTACGGGCTTTCCCACAGTACCTAAACGACGTTCTCCCCCGATGGGCCGATTAAAGGAGGTCGGTCCCGTATCCTCGGACTGACCGTAGACCTCATGAATCAAGAGACCGCATGACTGAAAAAACTCAAGGACATCTCGGCCGATGGGTGCTGCACCCGACACAGCCAGTTTAAGCCGGTCAAGGCCGATCTGACGGGTGAGTGGCTTGAAGAACAATCGACTTGCGAGGCCATGCTTGTACTTGAGCGTGCCCTCCAAATGACCGCGCAGAAAAAGAGTTGGGCCACTGTGCCTACCCACGCCGCGGGCCCAATTGATGATCAGTGACTTCAGCCCAGTCGCCGCATTGAGCTTGGTCTCAAGTGCAGTCTTAAACTTTTCCCAAACCCTCGGGACAGCAAGGAATATCGTGGGCCGGGCCTGGACCAGGGTGTCTTTTAAGCGATCGAGGGAGCCAGCAAACCAGATAGGGAAGCCGTAAGTAGCCGGCAAATAGATGGAGAACATTTGCTCCGCAATATGGGACAGGGGCAAATAACTCACAACACAATCCGACGCATCGACGATCCCACCGGCTGCGGTGTCGAGCATCTGTGCGGTCCAAGCCAAATTATGGTGAGATAGCATCACACCCTTTGGTGGCCCTGTGGTCCCGCTCGTGTAAATCAAAGTAGCCAAGTCGTCATCTTGGAGGGCATCGACACGAGTTTTTACGTCAGAAATTCGGTGTGACCCCATGGCGAGAAAATCTTCAAAAGAGCAGACAATCTCTTCAGTCTCCAAGGCCTGCCCTTCGATGAGTACAACCCGTTTTAAGTCGGTCAACTGCATCAGTTGACTCGACACCCGTGACCAGATTTCCCGATTTTGGACAACGAAAATACGGGCTTCGCAATGGGCGACGATGTACGCCACTTGATCGGCGGTCGAGGTCTGATAAACGCCGGCGGGAACGACACCGGCCATCATGGCACCGACGTCGGCGATCAACCATTCGGGACAACCATCCGACATGATCGCCATGCCTTGACCCGATGGACACTCGTGAGCGAGTAAAGCGGCCGCAAAAGCCGTTGCGCGATCTGCATACTCGCTCCAAGTGAGATGAGACCAGCGTTCATTTTCAAAGTGATACAGTGCTGGATCATGTGGTCTCTGACGGCCCAGCTCCAAGATCCGAGCGGGTATTGTCTTTAGTCCCATTTCTGTTTCCCTCCACACACAAGATCTTAAAAAATAAGGTCATTCCTCGGACTTCTGGTATTGTCTTACACGGATGGTTTGGGGGCAAGTGGTGTCCGAAGTCAAGTCTATACATAGTCTAGCTCAGACAGTCGCCGCCGGCGAGGTGCTCTTTGAAGAGGGCACCGAGGGCGGTGGGATGATCATTCTTCTGTCTGGTCGGCTCGATGTTTATCGGAATGGGATCAAGATCGGGAGCATCACAGACCCAGGTTCATACGTGGGCGAGTCAACAATTCTCACAGGAAACCAACGTTCGGCAACCGTGATCGCCGAGTCATCGGCAACCATTATTCATTTGAGCGCAACTCAAGCCACAGCCTTTCTCCAGGGTCGAGAAACAGAAGGGAAAGCCCTCAGAAATTTGGCTGAGCGATTGGAGAGTACAAACTCACAGCTCGTCGAAAAGCAAGGCCGCCTCACAGAGCATAAGGAATCAATGACAGAGCTACTCAGTTCATTGAAGAACCTATACGCTGAGATGGACAAAACAGAGCCATCACAAGACGCCTATTACGAATCAATGCGAAATATTCGGCGCCTCATTAATACCTACGGAACCGGTCGGTTCACGAAGAACCGCATCCAGGTCTAGCCAATGACCCACGACCTGGGACGCGGCCGTCTACTCTACTTTGTCGGGGCTGAGGCGGGTGCTGACGTGGGGGCTGATGTCGGCTTCGCTGCGGGCGCAGGTCCGACGGCCTCGACCGTGATTGTCGAACTGAGTGCTTTGCCAAACGACCTGTGGGCCCCATCGGCAAATTGCATGGTCAAGGTGTGCTTGCCAGGCTGAAGCTTGATCTTTGTTTTCGTCTGTCCCTTACCAAAGTGAATGTGCTTTTCATCCATCGGAACAACCCCACCGTACGGAATCGGTGATGCATCAATGATGAGGTGATGATGGCCTTTAGTCTTGTCTTCGACCGCTTCTCCCGCCGGTGCGATAGACATGCCTTCAAGTCCAAATTCCACTTCGACTTCAGTCCCGACTTTCGCGCCGTCTTTTGGCGTGACGAAAAAGACACGCGCCGTCTTCTTCTGAGCTTTCGTCGTATCAGCCTTCGGTGCTTTCGCGGTTTCGACCTTGGCCGGTTTTTTGTCCGACCCTTCACCGCTCGCGGCATCTTTCTTTGCGCAGCCAAAGCTCAGGGCAACGGACACGATGCACCCAATTAATTTTATCTTTGCAAGCATAATTTCCTCATTGAATGATTGACACAGGAACCGGGTTCTAAGACCCATTGCGCTGCAGTTTCAAGGGTAATCGCTGCCGGGTCAAGTCTAGAAATTCAACGCATACGAGATCACGAGCGCGATGCGGCCTTTTTCAGCCTTAGCAAAGCGATTTCAGAAGGCACCCCTACGCGCACTGGAGGGCCCCAGTAGCCTGTGCCGGAATGCACATAAATCCAGGTCCGCTCTGAATGTTTATGCAGCCCACTCACATAGGGCTGGATTAATTTTACAAAGTATTTTCCAGGCCAAATTTGTCCGCCATGGGTATGCCCTGATAAAACCAAGTCGATCTCCCCCTTGGAGGCGTCATGAATGGCTTTTGGCTGATGAGACAGTAGAACAGAAGTCCGCTTGAGATCCCGGCCTGCATTGGCCGCGGCGAAATCATACCCATGGTCCGGCAGAAACCGGCTGGCACGCCAATCATCGACGCCGACAAGATCCAGTGCTGCCCCCTCGTGCTCAATGGTAACCCATTCATTGCGCAACACACGGACGCCCCAAGAAGACAATGCATCAACCCACTGTTTTGCTCCGGAGTAATACTCATGATTTCCCGTGACAAAAAAGAGGCCATGTCGGGATTTAATTTGTGTCAGCCGCTTTACGATAGATCCAAGATCTTCGACGGAACCGTCGATGAGGTCTCCGGTCAGAGCAACAAGATCCGGGCTCAGTTGGTTGACCCGCTCAACGAGATGGTCGGCAAACTCCTCGCGCAGCGTCGGTCCGAAATGAGTGTCCGAGAGTTGGACGATCTTAAAGCCATCGAGGGCGAGCGGTAATGTCTCAATGGGCACATCAACAGACTCAAGGTTTGGGTCTGAGAGAGCCAGAGCCACACCCGACCCCCCCATGCTGGCTGCGGTCACCGTCGCTGCACCGGCGAGTCCTCGGGCAAAAAACTCCCGGCGCTCAACATCGAGTTCAGGTTGGCGCGTCCACTTGCTTGCAGCCCAGCGAACAGCATCGCCGATCAAGAGAATCACGAGGCAGAAAGCGGCCAGTGCACCCCAAAGATACCAAACCCGCCCGATATATGTGCCACCGGGCACGTTGAGATACCGAGCGATGGGGATACCCATGAGACATCCGATTCCCAAAATCACCAATAGCCGTCTGCCAAAAGTACGCCAGCGGTTGTCTCGCGCCGTGTCGCGAAAAAGGCGTCGATAGAGGTAGACGTGGCTTGCGACCAACGCACTAACGGCGATTGTAAAGGCAACGATGAAAAATAGGATGCGCATGTATGTCTCGCTTTACTTCGACCAGGCCTAAGGGCGTGGACGGCATTCTAGAAACCATATAACTTAGACCAACTGACGCGCAATAGGAGGCCTTTTACCCATGAGCAAAGTACTGACATTCTACTATGACGTCGCCAGTCCCTATTCTTATATCTCTGCTGCGCGAATTAATGATGTTGCCAGACGCTCGAGCGTCACTGTCCGATGGACACCCTTTCTCTTGGGCGGCGTCTTTCGAAGCGTCGGTAACACGATGCCTGGCGCACTACCAGCGAGGGCAAAGTATATGCTCAAGGACCTGAGTCGTTGGTCTAAATCATGGAACATACCGTTTACATTTTCTGACAGTTTTCCTCATAATTCGCTCCTCGCGATGCGGGCTCTGACTGCGGCTCCGATGGACTGCATAGAGCAGCTCAGCCTATCGATTTTCCAAGCCGCTTGGGTCCACAATCAGGATATTTCAAAACCCGATGTGGTCAAAGGCGCCCTGGGAGACCTCGCCGATGAGCTACTCACCGCGACTCAAGATCCAGCGGTAAAAGAGCGCTTGAAGCAAACCACGCAGGAGGCCGTGGATGCGGGCGCATTCGGCGCACCGTCTTTTGTGGTCGGCGACGAACTCTATTGGGGCAATGATCGCCTCGAGATGGCTGTCGTGGCGGCAGCGGATCAATCATAAGTGGGCTGGTCGCGTGAACGACCCAAACAACCCATCGAACCCTCATCGCTTGTGCCTCATCAGGCTCGAGGGCCAGGTCGATGTCTCCGTTCAGTAAGATTGAGACTGAACTACTGTAAATCGCTCAGCTTGACTTCTTCGACAACAGCAACGACGTCTTTGACCTCGAGAAGTCGAAGCGTGTCATCCCATGGGACTGTGAGCCCTTTGTGCTTCGGAAAGAGAATCTTCGCGCCCATGGGAACACCGCTGACATTTTCACCCAAAGAGGGTTCATCAGAGGACTCAGCCCGTGCCACCTCGATGACTTCGCCATAGGCTGCATCGTCATGCTGTTCTTTAACGCCTTCCGGCAAAAACAAACCTGCTGCCGAGCGTTCTTCAAGCTTGACCAACTTGATCAATATACGGGGTCCAAGGGGTTTGATATGGCGTACGCTGTGGTTGGTTTCTCTCTCTTTTATCGTCATTAAATGACCTCCGGATAGAAAACGAGTCTTGCATCTTTTTCGAGAACCACGCAAAAGGAAGACATGGGACGTATCATCCTCACAAGTGCAGGGTCCTGGGACGCAGTTCCAGGGTTTAATACCGAACTCCACACAGAGGTCAAGGGTCCGGATCGTGACTTTGCTGAAGACTTTGTTTTTGTAGGCCGGCGAGCGGACGTTCTTGACGACTCGGACATTGAGCGCGTTCGCGAGCATACGCACTTGATACACGCTGGAATCGACTTTGAGGGGGAGACAAGGAGCTGGGCTCAAAAAGCGGCACAACTCGCCCTCGCGGCAGTCACAGCAGGCGCGACCAGTGTCTTCGTCGAAACAGCCTGCAAAGCATTCACCAAGAAGGCGTTGTCTGGAATTGACCCCACAGACCCCCATAGTTTGTTTCATCTCTTCGTGGAGGTGATGGGCGATGCCACTCACTTTTCTACGGAAGGGATGCACGCCTTTGGGCTCGCCGAGGTCAAAGCCCCCTATTCAGCCGTTAATCGGGAGAGTGCCCAAGCTGCGGTGATCAGCCTTGCTGCTCAAATGGTCTGTGAGCGATTTAAGCCCGTCAATGGCGGTTATTTTAGGGCGAGCGAGAGTGCGCCACTCTATGAAGTGACTCAATCGTCAGTCGATGAAGCTCGCTCTGACGACCCCTACGCGAACCCACTGCCCTCTTGGGTCCTTCAACTCAGCGACTAGTGACCGCTAAAGCTTTAAATACCAGCGGGAAATGACCTCATTCATGATTTCCGACGTGCCTCCGCCGATGGGGAGCAGTCGGGCATCGCGACTCAGCCGCTCAACTTTACTTTCCCGCATATAGCCCATCCCGCCGAAAATCTGCACGGCCTCATAGCAAACATCAATGGCCACTTGAGCAGAAAAGTTTTTCGCCATCGCCACTTCCGCTACGGGTCTTTCCCCATCACGAATTCGTTGCGCAAGACTGTAGTTGAATGTCTTGGCCGCCTGTACTTGGGTCGCCATTTTGGCAAGCTTGTGCCGAGTCACCTGGAAACCCGACAGGTTTTTGCCAAACGCCGTGCGACTTTTGGAATAGGCTATGGCCTCTGCGAGGGCAATTTCAGCGGTCGCATGCCCGTAGAATGCAAGTGCTAACCGCTCGCCAACAAAGTTTTGCATCACCGCGACAAATCCGGTCCCTTCATCACCGATTCGGTTCTCGACGGGAACACGCACGTCGTCGAAATAAAGTTCTGCGGTATCGCTGGCCCACCAACCGGTTTTCTTCAGGGGTTTAGACGCTCGATAACCAGGCATGCCTTTCTCGACGATAAAGAACGTGAGTCCTCCATGGGGGTCGTCTCCAGTCCGCGCCAGTACGCTGACATAATCAGCTCTAATCCCACTGGTGATGTACAACTTGCTTCCGTTGATGATGTAGTCGGATCCATCGCGTACGGCCCGAGTCTTAATACCAGACACATCACTGCCGGCACCGGGCTCAGTAACGCCGAGTGCTGCGATCTTCTCACCGCTTAACACCGGGCGTATAAATTGTTCTTTTTGACTGGCGTCACCCAAGGTCATGACGGGTGGTAGGGCAATGCCGAGGGATTGTAGACCGACCATGACCCCGGTACTGCCGGCTGTTAGCAAGGCTTCCGCTGCGACGAGCGGATAGAGCGCATCGCCGCCAGAGCCGCCCAGGGCTTCAGGAAAACCCGCCCCTAAAATGCCTGCCCTGGCCGCCTTGGAGTACAACTCTCGCGGAAATTCTCCTCGCTCTTCCCAGTCGAAGACATGAGGTTCGATTTCGTCGCGCGTGAAGCGAAGGACCAAGTCTCGGAATTGCTCTATTTCCGGTTCAAACGTCATACCAGAGTGCCCTATTGATAATAGGGATTTTCACCCGAACCATGATCGGTTACATCAACAATTTGTTTGACTCGCGGGTAGGCTTCAAAAATGGCTTTTTCCACGCCCTGCTTAAGAGTCAGGGCTGAAGACGAACAGCCCTGGCAACCACCCGACATTCGGATGAAGGCCGTTTTATTGACGTAGTCGACGAGATGGATTTGACCACCATGTTGAGCGACCATCGGATTGACCTTTTCGTCGAGTAGCTTTTGGAGTTTGTATCTCATAATCAGTCTGTCTGCTTAAGTCGTTGTCAAACGACATGTTTCGTACCTATAAAGTAGCCCGAATCGACTCGGCAAGGCAAGCCGACGAGTCAGACTTGCCCCAAGAATGCTATGCGCCTCGGGACTGCCATTCCTGCAACGCAGCCCCCAAGATCTGAGTGCAACGCCGTAATTTGTCTTGTTCGAGCACGTAGGCCATTCGAATCTCGTTTCGACCTAAACCCGGTGTTCGATAAAAGCCCTCGAGCGGGGTCACGCACAGCGATTCGCCATCGAGTGTGAATTCAGAGACCATCCACTGACTAAACGCAGTCGCATCGTCCACCGGTAAGGCAACCGCCAGATAGAACGCCCCCTTGGGTTTTTCAACTTCGATCCCAATATCGGCTAGACCAGAGACCAACACGTCCCGTCGCCGGCGATACTCACTGACGACGGCATCGAAGTACGATTGTGGCGTATCGAGTGCCGCCATCCCTGCGTATTGATCAACGGTTGCTGGCGATAGCCTGGCTTGCCCGAAGCGTAAGGCCGCGTCTCTGACAGCCTTGTTGCGAGTGACCAAACACCCGACGCGCGCACCGCAAGCAGAATAACGCTTTGAAACCGAATCGATGACGATGGCCAGATCGTCTGGGTCAGGCCGACTCAAAACCGACGGGGCACGTTGCCCAAGGGGCACGTCGTAAACAAACTCTCGATACACTTCGTCACAAATGAAAAACAATCCGTGACGCCGACAGATATCCATGAGTTTATCCAGCTCTTCAGGGGACAAAACCACCCCCGTAGGATTGCCGGGACTCGGAATGATCAAAGCACGCGTATTTTGCGTGATCGCCGATTCAACCTTCGCTGGGTCGATGCGATATGAGTCAGTCGGGGACGTGGAGACCGCATCGATCTCTAGACTGAGCATATGAACGAAACCTGCGTAATTCGTGTAGTAGGGTTCGCAGACAAGAACTCGATCGCCGGGATCGGTTACAGCGGCTAGAGCAAACAAAATGGCTTCAGAGCCACCCACGGTGACGATGATATCGTCCGCATCCACCGCCGGTTCTACGGGCAGCGCATTGTAGTAATCGGCGAGCTTCTCCCGATACGCGAGGAATCCGTCACTGGGGGCGTAGGCTAAGACCGTTTCATCGTACTGTTTATACGCATCGATCATCGCTTTAGGGGTGGGGATGTCGGGTTGGCCAATGTTCATAAAATGGACATGAACACCGCGGCGAACCGCATCTCGCGCCAGTCCTGCCAGTTTTCTGATGGGTGAGCTCGGAACATTTGCCCCACGAGTCGATACCCGAACATTACTCATCGCTAAGCCCCTTTATTTCCCACAAAGCGGTACGCCCCTGCCTTGAACTTGTATACGCGTCCTCGGTCTTAGACAATCATTCTTTTGACCTCCGGCCTTGCCATCAGGTTACAGGTTGAGTCGAATTGGAGTGGCCCTGGACATTGCGCGGCGACCCGGTCACCATATTCGCTGCAGTCGCGAAGTCGGTCTGAAAGGAATCCTAGGATGCGTCTGATTACTGGTTTTGAACCGTTCATCTCTTCAGAAGGTGTCCAACTCGATGAGAATCCAACAGACACATTGGCACGAGTGGTGGCGGCTGATGCACGCAATGTCGATGTTGAAATTCTCCCTGTGAGTTTTGAGAAAACGCGCGCGAGCCTACTCGACGCATTATACACAAGGCGGCCGCGGGTTTGGCTGGGCCTTGGCTTCGCGCCCCATAGAACCACCATCGATATTGAGACCATTGCGCTCAATATCGAACATTGTGTGCGACCAGATAATGATGGCCAAACACCTTTTCTACGACCGATCATTCAGACTGCACCAACAGCCTATCAGACCAAACTGGATGTGGGTGCTGCATGCAGTCGACTGTCGCGGTTGGGCTTGGACGTAAAACCCTCACTTCACGCTGGTGGTTTTTTATGCAATCAGAGTTTCTTTTTAGGCTGTCACACGGCCGCGTCCGAATCATTCCTCGAGGTTGCCGCCTTTATTCACGTGCCGCCGCTTGCGGATTACGGACCCCTTAAGGCTGGGTTGGTCGCCCTATTGGATGGTCTGTAAACCGTCAGCTCAAGCCGTTATCAATCGGTTTCGACCGGCGCGCTTAGCCTTGTATAAACATTTGTCAGCCGCTTTTAAAACCGCTGTTGTCGACCCCATCTTGGGTGAACGTTGAGCGGCACCGATACTCACTGTGACCTTCACCCGTCCGCAACCGCGGGACTGACCGGGTCTCTTGGGCTTACGTTTCGGTCGGTCCGGGGACCGGAGGGTAAAAGGACTCTGGGCGACAGCCTGGCGCAGGTCATCTAGGTGCTGTGAAGCATGCTCGATACTTTTATTGGCAAAGACCACCGTGAACTCTTCTCCGCCGTACCGATACGCCCGACCGCCACCACTGACCCGACGAAGATGGCCTGCGATCATGCGGAGTGCTTCATCACCTGCATCGTGGCCGTAGCGGTCATTGAACTTCTTGAAAGAATCGACGTCTACCATCGCCAAGGTGTACTGGCTCCCGAGACGACCCAATGTTCGCTCCAAGGCGCGACGACTGGGCAGACCCGTAAGCTGGTCTCGAAATGCTAATGAATGCGTTGTTTCGAGTGCTGTAAGAAAGACCATTAATGCCAAACAAAGGGTGAATATGGCTTGGGTATCACCGGTCCATTTAAATGCGACGAGCCAACACACACCGATGCCGAAAAGTCCACTATCAATGGGCGTTCCAGCCTTGGATAGACGCCCGATCAATACGACCCCACTGACGAGATATAAAACAAAGGTTAACGTCGATACGCCGCCAATGACTGGCAAGCCTGTCAACTGACTTAAAGCGAGTAATGAATGGGTCTGTGACTGCCAGGCTGCAGGCCAGCTCAAATAGCTGGCGGTTGCAATTGCCGGACAACTCATCAGGAGAAAGCTCCAGGAACGAAAGCCTCTTTCGGGCAATAACGACGCGAGTAAAAGGCCGAATGCAACGAATAACAAGACCGGTTCAACATGTGTCCCCCCGATAGACGGATTGCTCTCAAGGCCAAACCAGATGGTCGCGGTAATGGCAAAGACACGGCCACTGCCGAACCGAAACGCGAGCAAAGCACCCATCGCCATGAACACATGTGGCAATAAGTCCCACCACGGTCCTTGCGGTAAGCGTGCACTGCCCCAAGCCAAAAAAGCGACGGCTAACCCCATAGGCAGCAGAGCAGGCCAGAAGAGGGCGCGGAATGTAGACCAGATGAATGTTCCCACGGATCATGACCTAACCATACAGTGACCTACCTGTAGTTTAAGGGATGTGGGACACAAACGCCAATTCGTCGCTCAGTGGGTGCGTCCTAGGTCACGTCGGCGTCGGGATGGATTTTTGTGCAGCGAGCATCAGCGAGGCGAGCATCAAAGTACAGCCGCTTGAGCGTCTAGCCTCGGTTTGGCATTTACTCTTGGGCTTCTAGCCAGCGTTCAGCATCCATTGCAGCCGCACAGCCCATGCCGGCTGCCGTCACTGCTTGTCGGTAAATTGGGTCGCCGACGTCTCCTGCAGCGAACACACCCTCAATATTGGTTTTGGTACTGGGAGACGCGACTTTAAGATAGCCGACGTCGTCCATATCAAGGAGACCATGGAACAAATCCGTATTGGGCTTGTGGCCGATGGCACTGAAGTAACCGCCGATTTCCTGGCGGTAGCGTTCACCCGTCTTTGAATTGTGCAACGTTGCAGCAACCACTTTGTCGCCATCCCCGTGAATTTCCTCGACGACGGTATTCCAGACGAACTCGATCTTATCGTTAGCCATGGCCCGCTCTTGCATGATTTTGCTGGCGCGCAACTCTTCTCGCCGGTGTACGACGTAAACCTTACTGGCGAAACGCGTCAAAAAATTCGCTTCTTCCATGGCTGTGTCACCACCGCCCACGACGATGAGTTCGACATCTCGAAAGAAGAAGCCATCACAAGTCGCACAGGCACTGACACCTCGCCCAAGGTATTCTTCCTCGCCGGGAATACCGAGGTACTTTGCCGATGCGCCCGTCGCGATGATGACAGCGTCGGCTGTATGTTCTGAACCATCATCTTCCCACAGTCTGAATGGACGCGACGAGAAATCAACACGGTCGACCATCTTGTAGACAACCTCCAGTCCGAATCGCACGGCTTGCTTTTCGAAAAGCACCATCATCTCGGGTCCCATAACACCGTCGGGAAAGCCGGGATAATTCTCAACATCTGTGGTCGTTGTGAGCTGCCCACCCGGTTGGATTCCTGTCGCCATGTAAGGAGAGAGGTTAGCGCGTGCTGCATACAAGGCGGCTGTGTAGCCTGCGGGACCGGACCCAATGATATAGACACGGTGATGACGAACATCTGACATAGGTTTACTCCATGGACAATCAGACTAGGTTTTCAATACCAACCGACGAACTGTAACCAGCCGACGCTCATGGTCAAGTGAGAATTTTTATTTCTCCCGTAGCGCGGAGAAAGAATGTATTTCTACAGCCGCTCCGCCGGGCGTCTCGGGGCACACGAGAGGTCGCCAGCGAACGGATAACCGAGCTCGATTTTTTGACAAAAACATCCGCGGCCGAAAAGAAATAGAGCCACGCTGCTCGACATGTGAGACACATGATAGGGGTCACGTCCCAAACCGAGATGAAACAAATTACTCAGTGCTTTGGCCGAGTGAATTGACCCGACGGAAAATTGCGACGAGTGAGATGGGATAAACTGTGCGCATTGTCCATGTATACAATCAACTAGACCCCAAAAATGGGGGGCCTCCACATGTGATCATTGGTCTTGCTGAAGCACAGCGTGCCTTGGGCCATGAGATCGTTCTGGTCAGTGAAGATAAGCCTGACTGTCCTGCCGTAGATGCTTTTCTCAACACGTATCTGGGGTCTGAGGTCACCCGATTTAGTATTCAACCGAAGGGATTCATCTCAGCCTTTACACGCAATCAATTTCAACGGGCATTCGCCGGTGCTGATATCGTTCACATCCATGGCGTCTGGCCCGTGGTGTCGATGATGGCATCGAGAATCTGTAAAAAGATGGATATTCCATACGTGTTTGCGCCCCACGGAAGTCTCCATGAGGGTGCTCTGAAAGAGAAGCGACTTAAGAAATTGGTCGGTATGTGGACATTGGGTTACCGCGCCTATATTCGCGATGCAAACGCAGTGCATGCCTTGAATAGACATGAAGCGGAGGGGGCATCACATCCATTTTATGTCGGTGTTGATTTGCCCAAGTTAATCCAAATCGTTCCCAATGGCGTCGATCCAGACCTTTTTGACTACAAGCCCGATGGCGACGCCATCCACGACCTGTGCCCTGATTTGGGACAATCACCCTTCATTTTGTATCTGTCGCGACTACACCCCGGCAAAGGATGTGACCTTCTCGGCCAAGCTTTTGTCCAGATCGCAGATCGTTTTCCAGACATTCATCTGGTCATGGTCGGTCAGGACCAAGGTGGTCGAGCAATGGCTGAAGAGCCGATTCGAAAAGCGGACCTTCTCCATCGAGTCCACTTCACTGGACCCGTTTTTGATGACAGGAAATACAGCCTTTACGATGCCGCGACACTCTTCTGTTTACCCAGTCGACATGAGGGCTTTAGCATGGCATTGACGGAAGCGATGGCCTGGCGTTGCCCAGTGGTGGCGACGCGAACATGCTACTTCCCTGAACTCACTGAAGAGCGCTGTGGTCTCGAAACCGACCTGAGCGCACCAGCACTGGCACAAGGCCTCGCTCAGATCTTATCGGACCCTGACGCGGCCCTCGCTATGGGGAAACGCGGACGAAAGCTTGTCGAGACCCGTTACACATGGCCAAAAATCGCTGGCTCAACCATTGAGCTCTACTCACGCTGTCAGGATGCACTATGAGGCTACTTTATTTCGGCGATCCGGCGGGTGCTATCGAGCTCTTGGACCGCGAGCTCAATCTTGTAGGCATGGTCCATGGCCGTCGGGGCGGTCGGGGATTGAAAACACTTCTTCCAAAGATCAGACACCTACCCCGTTGGCACTTGCCCGATTTGACCGATCCTCAGATCATATCCAGTTTAAACGCACTGCGACCTGATTTGCTCGTGTCATGTTTCTATCCGCAGCTGATTCCCAAATCCATACTGAGTTTAGCTCCCGGTGTGAATGTGCATCCCAGTGCCCTACCTCGGTGGCGGGGTCCAGATCCATGTGCATGGGCAATCCGGGCGGGCGATGAGCGCACGGCAATCACCGTTCACTGGCTGACCGATAAGCTCGACGAAGGTGACATCATCGAACAGACGCCTCATGACATTTTGCCAACAGATACGACAGGGAGACTGGCGACGAGACTGGAGGCTTTGGGTGCAATTCAAATCGCTGACGTCGTTCACCGGATGGCCCGAGGTCAAACACCCCCATCCAGGCCTCAAACCGGTGATGTCACCTGGGCGCCGTTGGACAAAGCTGATGACTGGGAGATTGATTGGCATAAATCCGCGACGGAAATTGAACGGTTTGTTCGTGCTGCGATGCCCGATCCGGGCGCCTACAGCGGGATCGGGCAAGAACTGTTGGTCGTCTACAGGAGTCGAAAAACTGAGGCTGGACAATTCGACTTTCTGCCTCCCGGAACACCATTTGTTCGCGATGGTTTTGTGCATATCAAATGTGGCATGGACGCATTGCAGCTACGGCGGGTCAAGCTGGGTAGACGCACGCTCAGCGGTCCCGACTTCGCTCGACTGTTCGTCTGATTTTAGGCGGACCAATCACCCCCATGGCCATAGGATAAACGTGTGGTGCTGCAGCCACGTCTGCGGGTGAAAACCAGGGGGAAGTGAGGTACAGGAGCGGGCTAAGAATCAGCCTGCAGACAGGCTATTTAAGCTTGGTCTCTTTAAAAAGAACGTGCTTTTGAGCTTTTTTATCGTACTTCATCATTTCCAGCTTACCGGTGGCCGTACGTCGATTCTTGGTCGTCGTATAGAAGACGCCGGTACCGGCTGTACTCTCTAACTTAATTTTTTCACGCTTTGACTTTGCCATTTGAGACTCACTCCGCGTCATCGTGTTTAACTGGGCGGCGGAACGTATAACAGACGGCAGAAAATTTCCAGTCCGGAATGAAAAAAGCGACCGATGGGTGTCAGGCTGTGGAAATTTAGGGTGGTAAATCCGTCAGAATCCCTGTTTGGGCCCAAATCACAGACCCATCCCCCCTGAGTTTTTCCAGTAAGAATGAGTCACTCGGCTGTACGCTGGTAGACGTTGAACTGAACATGGTTTCGAGATAGGGTCGCCTACAGGGACAGTTGGTCGACTCCATCAGCGACTATCGTCCACAGACAAAATGACTCAACCGATGGAACGGGCCTGATCGATCACTGGGAGAGTGTCGCAAGCCCCGACCACACACTAAATGAACCGAGCCGCGCTCGGCACACCCAATGGAGAGTGTAAACAAATGGGATTTCTGTCACGACTCTACAATTTGTTTAAGGGTTTTCTAAGCATCTTCGTAGGCCGACTCGAAGAGAAGAACCCGGAGATTGCCTACGAGAACGCAATCAACAATATGACGGAGAAATACGCACAATTAAAATCGGCAGCAGCTGGGCTCATCAAGAACAGAGCCAAGCTCGAAGCGAGAATCTCTAAAACGGAAAATCAATTGGGCGAATTAAAGCTGCAAATCGAAGTCGCCGTCGACAAGGGCGAAGACGAAATTGCTGTCACATTGCTGGAGCAGGAAGAAGAGCTCAATGCCAGCCTCACGGCCGACAGAAATGATCTGGCGCAAGCCGCCAGCGACGCAGAGAAGGCCAAAGAGTCTCTAAACAGTTTGAGAGGCGAAATTGACAAGCTGAAGCGCGAAAAAGATAAAATGGTCGCCAAGATAAAAGACGCTGAAGCACGAAAGCATATCCAAGAGCAGTTGGACGGTCTCTCTGTCGATGATGAAGTCAAAGCCCTCGAAAACGTACGAGAATACGCGGAACGAATCAGTGCCGAGGTCCAAATCGGCGATGAGCTGAAGGAAGATTCTCTCGAGAGCAAATTGGATGCAATTAAGGCTGAGACCACCAGCCACAAGGCGCGTGCACGGCTAGAGGCCTTGAAAGCAGCTCGCGGTAAAGGGACGGAGACGGCAGCCACAGACACTGAGACAGAGACATCGGAGAAGAGTCTCTGACCATGGCGAAAGCGGCCTAGATCAATTCATTTCGCAATCGTGAAGAGATGTCTCCATGCCAAAATCTGACTTACCGAGAGCAAAAGACCTTCCGTCATGGATCAAGACCCTAAAGGCACGATATCTGACGACAGAAACCGGTCAGTTTATCGTTCATGGCAATGTTCACGACTTGGTCTATTGCGATGGTCAAAGCTGGTCGATGAGCCACTTTCTCAGCACGTTTTTCACGCCCAGTGGTAAGCTTGTTGTCCATTACGATCCGGGTCATGGCGTTTGGTTCGACTCCGCAGATGGTGCCCTTCGCGCTGCTCAAATCTGGGTTGATGCCAATTTTATCGATGCTAAATCCATTGCCCCTGCCGGCTTCGAGAGAACATCGGCCGCAAGCATACAGAAGCGGTTACGCAGAGAAATCGGCTTGGAGCGGTCCCCAGAGATCGTCCTAGAAGCCCTTGAAGTGCTGCTAACCGCTGAGAGCGATTCAGTTGCTGTAATCATCCATTATGCCGAATTGATTGCACCCGATGGGCCAATTTCCGGTCTGAGTTTTCCCGACAGGACAGCGGCAGCTCGCCTGCATCGCTGGAGCCATTCAGAGCAAATCATAAGCAAGGACAACATCGTCGTTTTGTTGACCAGTGCACTGCCGGACTTGGCCAAGCGCCTGTCGCGCAATCCGAGGGTCGCATCTCTGCATATTCCTCATCCCAACTTAGGGAGTCGACGCGCTTTCCTGACGCATATTAGCCCCGTGTTGGCGACCGACCAATTAGACACGTACTCGCGGGTCACGGCAGGTCTCCAACTCAGACAGATCCAAGACGTTCTGGGGCGCCAACAGGACACGGGCGACCAGCAAAGCGACCACGTGTCCATGACATTGGCCGATATCAGAGCGCGCAAAAAAGAAATTCTGGAGCAAGAATGCTTCGGTCTCATCGAGGTGCTAGAGCCAAAATATGGCTTCGAGAGCGTGGGGGGAAATGAGGGGATCAAAGCGGCACTGAATCGCGTTGCCAGTCACATCAAAGCGGGCCGCCGTACTCAGGTCCCCATGGGTGTCCTGTGCGTAGGCCCAATGGGGACGGGTAAAACATTTATCACCAAGGCCTTTGCCAAGGAAAGTGGGCTGGCTGCTGTTCAACTTAAAAACTTTCGTGACAAGTGGGTCGGCAGTACTGAGGCCAACTTAGAGACCGTATTGAATGTCATTGAGGCCATAGGGGAGATCATCGTCATCATCGACGAAGGGGATCGGTCTCTTGGCGGGGGTGACAGTGATGGTGGCGTAAACAGTCGGGTCATGGCTCGGCTAAAGGAATTTATGTCGGACACAAGCCACCGGGGGCAAATCGTATTTTTCATGATGACAAATCGGCCCGACAAATTGGACACCGACATGAAACGACCTGGGCGTTTCGACTTAAAAATCCCATTCTTCCCACCTCAGACGGCAGAGGAGAGGGGCCAACTTCTGGACGCGGTCGCAAAGCGATATGACATTGAGCTGCCGGCCAATCATAAACGGATTCTCGAGATTTTAACGCCATTAGATGGCTATGCTGCTGCAGATTTGGAGGCCATTGTTTTGATGGCATTCGATGAACAGCAACATGCCAGCAAGTCTGAGAGCCGACGAAAGTTAACCCTCAAACATCTCAGCTCTGCTGCCGAGAACTTTATGCCGACCAGAGAGACATCGATGATCGAATATATGAAGTTGCTTGCGATCTACGAGGCAAGCAATCGAAAACTTCTGCCTGAGCAGTACCGAGCGATCGAGGTCGAAACGCTTCACGAGAAACTTCGCGAGATGCGCATGGCCCTCGCACAAGAGCGACTCGGTGTTTGATGTGAAGCGCGGGGGACAGGCGAAGATATCATGAGTTTGCCTCCGTCTGAGAGAGCCACCATGTTGGCTAATCGAGTCCGAAAGAACGTGAAACACCTCCGAAAGTGGGCGAAGCGGAATCAGGTGACGTGTTACCGAATTTATGATCGCGATATTCCAGAATGTCCATTGGCCATCGACCTGTATGAAGACCATCTCCATATTGCGGAGTACAGCCGTTACCAAAACGAGGACGATCCAGACGGCCTCATCAGAACATATACCGATGCCGTCGCCGAAACCCTGAATATTGAGTCTGACCGGGTCTTTCTCAAAACCAGACGCCGGCAAAGGGGTAAGTCACAATACAATGTGGTCGACAAACAGGGTCACCGACTCGTTGTCAGAGAAGGTGGACTTAAGTTTATCGTCAACTTGAGTGATTATCTGGATACGGGCCTGTTCCTCGACCATAGGCTGGCCCGTAGAGACATTCGTGATTTGTCCGACGGATGCCGGGTTTTAAATCTTTTTGCCTACACAGGATCGTTCACGGTCTATGCGGCCGCTGGCGGTGCGCATTCGACGACCACAGTTGATCTATCGAACACCTATTTGAGGTGGTTTCGAGATAATTTGGCCATCAACGAAATGAACGACGCAGCGCATGAAATTGTCCAGGCCGACGTCGGTGCATGGCTTCTGGACGCCGCTCATCAAAAGCGGCGGTATGATGTGATCATTCTCGACCCGCCAACGTTCTCAAACAGCAAGCGCAGCAAGTCTGTACTGGACTTAAACCGAGACCATGCGACGCTGATCAAAAACTCAATGTCTCTCCTGAATCCCGACGGTGTGCTATTCTTTTCAACAAATTCACAGCGGTTCAAACTCGAACCGTCCATCGGTCAATTCGCTGAGATTACGGAGACGACGCACCGGACAGTCCCTGAAGATTTTAAGAAACGATCACATCGATCATGGCGATTGGAGCCCAAGTGACCCAAAAACGTAAGTGGATGGACCCATTCCGAAAAGCAAGGCCCATCTATGTGACCTGCGATGGCGGCCTTGAAGGCGTCCTGGCTCGCGAACTGGAAACGATGGGGATAGCCAATGCTCTGCCGAGCCATCGAGGGGTCGGTATATTCGGGAACAGGCAGTGCTTACAGCGGGTTAATGTAGAGAGCCGGATCGCCAATCGCGTCTTGGTGCCAGTCGCTGAATACCCTGCCGATACCAGGGATCGTTTGTACGGCGGCGCACGAAAAGTGGACTGGAGTCGCTGGTTCAAAGTGGATGCCACCATTTCCATCGATGCCAGCAGCCACAAGAGTGAACATGACCACACTGGGTTTATCGCCCAAGTCATCAAGGATGCGATTTGCGATCATTTTCGAGATAAAACCGGTCGCAGACCATCCGTCGATCGGCTTGCACCGGATATACGCATCAACGCTCGAATCGATCGAAACCACTGTGTCCTCAGTTTGGATTCAAGTGGTGAACGTCTTCACAGGCGGGGGTATCGGGTGGAGATTGGGCAAGCCCCCATCAAGGAAACTTTAGCGGCGGGGATTCTTGCCTTGGCCGGCTGGAAACCCGGGGATACGCTCATCGACCCGATGTGTGGCTCTGGCACCTTCCTCATCGAAGCGGCCATGATGGCCTGTGGCCGCGCACCAGGCTTAGATCGAGCTCGGGGCCAAGGTTTCGGCTTTATGAACTGGCTCGGATTCGACGCTGTCGAGTTCGCAGCCTATCTTGCGACCCTTGAAGGGCAGATCCAACACGACGCGACACCCCGTATCTTCGGTGCTGACAACAATGGCTCTGTTCTCGAGAAAATGCAGCGTAATGCGGAACGTGCACAGGTGGCTGACTTGATCGGAACCCAGACCTGTGCCGTTGCAGACCTACGAAACCCGGCCACTGAAAACCTCGGGACGGCGGTGCATGTGGTGAGCAATCCACCCTACGGCGAACGTCTCAAGACCGAGCATCTGGAACGCATCTACCGCCAATTAGGGGACGGTCTTAAGTCGGAGTTCGGCGGGTCTAGGGCAACACTGATCGTAAGCGAAGATTCACCCCACCGTAATCTGGGCCTGGCCCCAAGCAAAACCCGCAAGGTGAGAAACGGAGCCATTCCATGTCTCTTGCTCAGTTTTGATGTCTTCAAGAAGGGGTCTTTCAAAAGTAAATCGGGGCGTTCATCGAGCAATTAGTGACGCATAATGACAAACATTTGCGTCGTAAATGATGTCTCAGCCCAGCTGAGTTTGTAGGGCATTTCTGTCCCTAGGTCATAGGTTTCGATGCCCTCGGGAATCAGGCGACGAATCATCTCTAACTGGCCAAGATTCCCTAAGCTCAGATGCCTAAAGCCATCTCGAAAACTCATCTGCAGCCCCCGATAAACCGATTGGAATACGCCACCAAGTACGAAGGCCAAATCGTCGCCATCAAGGGTAATCATGACAACCCGCAAACGCCCATCGCGCTCAAGTCTGAGTGCCATCCGGCGATAGAAATCATCGCTGGGTGCTTGATCAAAACCTTCACCAGCACGGCCCTTCCAGCTGTCACGTTCAATGTCTAAAATCCTTTGAAATAACCGACCATCGCTGTCTTGCGAATGGAATTCATAGACAAGACCCTCATTGTGCCCTGCTCGCTCCGCTCGCCTAAGATTGGCTCTAAACTTTGATGACCGACGTGACATGAAACCATCCAATCCGCCGGCCAACGAGGCCATTCGCCGCACACAGGTCTCTCCCAAACCGATTCTTTCGGTATCGACAAACCGCTTCATGAGTGGCCGGATCCAAACGCCCGTGGCGGGGATGCCTGACACCAAAAGCCCGTCGATTTCTTTCGTTCTTTCTGCCCACATCGCACCCAACTGCCGAACCAAGGCATTGGGGTTTCCACCCGCAAATGGGGCAGCGAGACCCCAACCGATCTCAAGTGGGGCGGCTAAACGGATGCCGTTGGCCACTGGCACGCGCATCATGGATACAAACCCGTGTTCACTTTGAGTGATCAATGGCTGAGGTTTGACCATCATGGCTTTCGAAGCGGGTATCGTCCAAGCCAGAGTGGAACAAAACCGATCGATCGCAGGCGTTTGGCCCACCATTCGGTCGAATTCACCGCTCCGTTCGCTTAGCTCTGCGAGGGATAACCACTCCATAAATTTTGCGTCTCCCTCCCACTACGGGCTGTTGTAAGAAGATGAGCATAAAATAAGAACGCGTTGAACGACGCATACCCTAAATGATTGCCCCATGGGTAAATCAAGCGAAACAAACCCACACTTTCAAGCCAAAACGGGGATTAACGAGCGGATTTTCTCCCTAAATTTCCCTGAACGTGGTAGTAGATAGCGCAAATAATCGACATACGTGAGGGACTCATGCGAGTCGGAATTCCCAAGGAGATTCGGCCAGGCGAACGACGCGTCGCTGCAACACCGGATACTGTTAAAAAACTGATCGAACTGGGTTTTACTGTTCAGATCGAAAGCGGCGCAGGTCTTGAAGCAAACTTCTTTGATGCCGCCTACCAGGAGGCGGGAGCAACCATTGCTCCAGCGTCTGAGATTTGGGGCGAGAGTGATCTGGTCTTGAAAGTGGAGCCACCCTCTAACGATGAGGCTGCATCCATCAAACAGGGTGCTCACCTCATCAGCTTCATCTGGCCTGGTGAAAACGAAGGGCTTCTCGACACATTGAAGGGCCGCGGTGTTACCTGCATCGCCATGGAAAATGTACCGCGAATTACCCGAGCTCAAAAAATGGACGCTCGAAGTTCCATGGACAATATTCGCGGTTATCGCGCTGTCGTCGAAGCAGCAAACGAATTTGGCAGTTTCTTCACAGGACAAATCACTGCAGCGGGACGAGTGGCACCAGCCACAGTTCTTATCGTCGGTGCCGGCGTCGCTGGCTTGGCTGCCTTAGGGGCAGCGCGGGGCCTCGGTGCCGTCGTGAGAGCATTCGATGTTCGCGCGGCCGTAAAGGACCAGGTCGAGAGTCTCGGAGGCCAGTTTCTCGAAGTCACTATCGACGAGTCTGGTGATGGCGGTGGCGGCTATGCAAAGACCATGAGTGCTGAATATCACAAGGCGCAGATGGATCTTTTCGCTGAACAGGCCAAAGACGTGGACATCGTCATTACAACGGCACTGATTCCCGGACGCGATGCACCCATTCTCTGGGAGAGCCGAGCTGTCGAAGCGATGAAGCCTGGCTCCGTTGTCGTCGACATCGCAGCACCCAAGGGCGGCAACTGTGAACTCACAAAACCGGGCCAAGTCTACACACATACAAACGGCGTTAAAATTGTTGGGTATGAGGATCTCCCAAGTCGGATGAGCACCATCAGTAGCCAGCTCTATGGAACCAACCTCTGTCACCTCCTCAGCGATATGACAGCCAAAGGCCAGGCGCCTTATACAATCGACCTCGAGGATGAGGTGGTCCGCGGCGCAATCCTTCTGCAAGACGGTGTTGAGCTTCCACCACCGCCCAAGCCGGAGCCTACGCCAATAGCAGAGGAGCCGAAGGCAAAAGAATCTGCACCAAAAACAGAAACGGAAAAGACCCCTGCGCCTGCAAAGAGTAAGGGGCATGGTCACGGTGGCCATGGAGCCGGTGACGGAACAAAACAAGCCGCATTTTCGCCCATTACGTCCATCATTGGTTTCATTCTGATCGGCGTCTGGGCTTGGTTGAATTTCGCATACGAGCCCGCACCAGGGTTTGAGGCGCCCACAAAGTTCCTCCAACACCTCACTGTGTTTGCCTTAGCTGTTTTCGTTGGTTGGCAGGTGATTTGGAGCGTCACTGCGGCGCTTCATACCCCATTGATGAGCGTGACCAATGCAATCAGCGGGATCATCATCGTGGGTGGCCTGCTCCAAGTGAATCAGCAGGCTGGGTTTGTGGCGGTCCTGTTGGGCATCATCGCGGCCTTCTTTGCAACCATCAATATCGCCGGTGGTTTCCTTGTCACGAAGCGCATGCTTCGAATGTTTCGGAAATAGGGGGGCGCAAAGATGAATCACCTATTTGACACGATGCTTTTAGCGGGAATGGCAACCGGACCGGCTTCGGCCTCTGTCGCCTTGCAAGATTCGTTAATGACGGTTGCCTATCTGGTGTCGGGCATTCTGTTCATTCTCAGTCTGCGTGGCCTATCCAGTCAGGAAACAGCTGGTGCTGGGAACACCTACGGCATTGTCGGCATGAGCATCGCCATCGGTGCCACACTCTGCCTGGCAACCACCGACCGAATCGACATGGGATACATGGCCTATCTCGCACCGGCCCTGGTTATCGCCGTTGCAATCGGTTGGATGATGGCTGGGCGTGTGGCCATGACGGCCATGCCTGAGTTGGTTGCGCTGCTCCATAGTTTTGTCGGTCTAGCCGCAGTCTTGGTCGGTTTTGCAACTTATTTTGACCAAAGTGGTCGGCACCATGGCGACGTCTTCCTGTGGGAAGTCTTCATCGATATTTTCATCGGTGCCATCACCTTCACCGGTTCAATCATCGCATTCTTGAAACTCAAGGGCAGCTTGTCGGGTAAGCCTTTGTTGCTGCCAGCCCGGCACATGCTGAATCTCGGTATGGTGGTTGGCTCGTTCGTGCTCGGCTACATGTTTGTCGTCGGCACAACCGGACTATATACGACGTCATCTGCAGGTGTCATAACGGTGCCCACAATCGAGCAAATCCTTGGGTCTGACGCGTTTGTGTATCTCTGTATTCTCACCGGCATTGCATCGGTTTTAGGTGTTCACCTGGTTGCGGCTATCGGCGGTGCAGACATGCCTGTCGTCGTCTCAATGCTGAATAGTTACTCCGGTTGGACGGCATCGGCCGCAGGCTTCATGCTCGGCAATGACCTTCTGATCATTACGGGTGCGCTCGTCGGCTCCAGTGGTGCAATTTTAAGCTACATCATGTGTAAGGCCATGAATCGCTCCATCTGGAATGTAATCTTTGGTGGCTTTGGAACAACCGGTGGATCGTCTTCAGCGGCTGTCGCAGTCGATCAAGGACCACACCAGGAAACAGATGTTGACACCTTGGCTGCAGAAATCAGCGACGCGCGAGAGGTCGTTATCGTTCCCGGATACGGAATGGCCGTAGCCCGAGCTCAGCATGCAGTCCATGAACTGACCAAGCAGCTTAAGGAGCGCAACATTCGCGTTCGATTCGCCATTCATCCGGTTGCAGGACGACTACCCGGACACATGAATGTCCTTCTCGCTGAAGCGAATGTTCCCTACGACATCGTTTTAGAAATGGAAGACATCAATGATGACTTTGACCGCACTGATGTCGTCTTGGTTATCGGCGCTAACGACATCGTCAACCCGTCTGCAATGGATGACCCTGAATGCGATATCTACGGTATGCCCGTCTGTGAAGTCTGGAATGCGAAGCGGACGGTCATTTTCAAACGCAGTATGGGCAGTGGATATGCAGGAATTCAGAACCCTCTGTTCTTCTACGACGAGTCTCGTATGCTCTTAGGCGATGCGAAAGACAGTGTTGAGAAGCTCGTTCATGCTTTGAAAGGCTGATCGTCGCGTATCCACTGCGCGCGAACGCTGCTGCAAATTCGTCGTGACGAAGGCAGCATGTTCAAATTAAATTGATTTGTGAACACTTATCCGCCATAAGTTCCCGCCTGCAAAGTGGATGTCGGAGGTCTGCTATGTCAACCGAGGCAATCGAAAAGGCACTCGAAAATCGAATCCTCATCCTCGATGGTGGGATGGGTACGATGATTCAGGGCTACGGGCTCGCAGAATCTGACTTCCGAGGTGAACGATTCAAGGACCATCATGCGCCCTTGCTGGGGAATAACGACCTCCTTGTCCTGACACAACCGCAAATCATCGAAGACATTCATTCAGCCTACCTCGAAGCCGGTGCAGACATTGTTGAGACCAATAGTTTCAATGCCAACTCGATTTCAATGGCGGACTATAGCTTGGAGGATACAGTTTACGAGCTCAACGTGGCTGCGGCGAGCATCGCAAGGCGGGCGACGGATCGATTCTCTACGCCCGATAAACCCCGCTTCGTCGCAGGCGTGCTGGGCCCGACGAATAAGACCGCTTCTATTTCCCCACGAGTCGATGAACCCGATTTCCGAGATGTGACCTTTGAAGATTTGGTGTCCGACTACCTCAATGCCGCCCAAGGTTTGGTGGATGGCGGGGCCGATTTACTGCTGGTTGAGACCATATTCGATACCCTGAACGCGAAAGCGGCCTTATACGCCATTGAGGAACTATTTGCACAACTTGGGTACCGCTTGCCCATCATGATTTCAGCCACCATCACCGACGCCAGCGGACGAACTCTGTCCGGCCAGACGACTGAAGCCTTCTGGAACTCGGTGAGACATTCGCGGCCTATATCCGTCGGGTTGAACTGCGCCCTTGGTGCCGAGCAATTGCGACCCTATATACAGACGTTATCGACCATCGCAGATACCTATGTCAGTGCTCATCCGAACGCGGGCCTACCCAATGAACTCGGGGCGTATGACCAAAGCCCTGAATACATGGCTGAGCTGGTGTCCGAATTCGGACAAAGCGGGTTCATAAACATCATTGGTGGATGCTGCGGAACAACGCCCGAGCACATCAAAGCCATTGGTCAGGCACTCTCGTCGATCTCTCCACGACCGATTTCAAAACCGCCCATCATTTCGCGTCTCAGTGGGCTCGAGCCACTGTCCATCGATGAGACCAGACTCTTCATCAATATTGGTGAGCGAACCAACGTGACAGGATCTGCACGATTTCGACGCCTGATTAAATCGGACGATTTTGAAACTGCACTCGATGTCGCCCGAAGCCAGGTCGAAAATGGAGCCCAGATTATCGACGTGAACATGGATGAGGGACTCATCGATTCGGAGGCGGCTATGGTACGCTTCTTACGATTGGTGGCTGCAGAACCTGACATCAGTCGCGTTCCCATCATGATCGACTCATCAAAATGGTCCGTTCTAGAGGCGGGCCTGAAGTGCATCCAGGGCAAGGGCATCGTGAATTCCATCAGTCTCAAGGAAGGTGTTGAGCCATTCGTTGAGCAGGCTGAATTATGCCGCAGATTCGGTGCTGCTGTCGTCGTGATGGCATTCGATGAAACTGGACAAGCCGATACGTACCAACGACGAATAGAAATCTGCGAGCGTGCGTATCGAATTTTGGTCGACCAGGTTGGCTTCCCACCAGAGGATATCATATTCGACCCCAATGTATTCGCTGTCGCCACGGGGATTGAAGAGCATGCAACCTATGGTGTCGATTTCATTGAGGCCACTCGCTGGATTAAAGAAAATTTACCCTACGCATCGGTCAGTGGTGGTGTCAGTAATATTTCCTTCTCGTTCCGCGGCAATGACACCGTAAGAGAAGCCATTCACTCCGTTTTTTTATACCACGCCATCAAAGCGGGCATGGACATGGGGATTGTCAATGCCGGCCAATTAACCGTCTATTCCGATATTCCAGACGACCTGCGTAACGCCATAGAAGACGTCCTTTTCAATCGACATGGGGATGCCACTGACCGCCTCATCGAATTGGCTGAGCAATCACGCGGCCAGAAAAATGAAGAACTGACGACTGAAGACTGGCGAAATGGGACTGTCGAAGAGCGGATACAACACGCGCTTGTCCGTGGGGATGCCCGTCACATCGATGACGACACAGAGGAAGCTCGACAGAAATACGACCGGCCGTTGGACGTCATTGAGGGTCCCTTAATGGCCGGCATGAACGTCGTCGGCGACCTTTTTGGAGCGGGCCAAATGTTCTTGCCTCAAGTGGTCAAATCAGCCCGGGTCATGAAGAAAGCGGTCGCCTGGCTTAAACCGTACATGGATGACGAAAAAGCGTCCGGAACAGGGCAAGCCCAATCTAAAATCTTGATGGCAACGGTCAAAGGTGACGTCCATGATATCGGCAAGAACATCGTCGGTATTGTCTTGCAGTGTAATCATTATGAAATCATCGACATTGGAGTCATGGTGCCGCCACAAGACATTCTCAAGGCGGCCCGCGAACACAATGTCGACGTCATTGGCCTCAGTGGACTGATCACGCCATCGCTCGATGAAATGGTGCATGTTGCTAAAGAATTAGAACGCCAAGGTTTCGATATTCCTTTGATGATCGGCGGTGCGACGACGTCTGAGACCCATACGGCATTAAAAATTGAGCCGGAATATTCGGCTTTATCGGTCCACGTAAAAGATGCATCTCGTGCGGTCGATGTGGTCGGTCAGCTTCTCAGTAAAGAACGCCAAAAAGCGTACTGCGACGGCATCAAAGACCGGTATGCTGATGTACGGGATAAGTACCTTAAGCGAAGCAACAACCGTCTCGTCAGCATTGAAAAAGTGAGACGAAATTGCCTCGAGTTGCAATCGACTCCACCACCGACCCCGAATCAGAGCGGCGTTCATGTCCTATCAGACTACGACCTCGATGATCTGAGGGAACGAATTGACTGGACCCCGTTTCTTCGAACGTGGGAATTGCCTGGCAAATGGCCCGCCGTTCTGGAGCAAGGTGCCGCCGGCCAAGAAGCAAAGCGGTTGGTGGATGATGCCAATTCAATTATCGATGAGTTCATTGAGAGCGGCTTAGTGAAAGCGAAAGCCGTTTACGGCTTCTTCCCGGCCAGAAGACAGGGCGATGACATCATCGTGTACACCGATGAGAATCGCGATGAAATTGCAACGACATTGTACACATTGAGGCAGCAAATTAAGCGACCCTCGGCTCAACCGAACTTGGCCTTGGCCGATTTCATTGGTCATGATGATACCGATTGGATCGGCGCGTTTGCGGTCACTGCCGGGTTGGGACTCGAGCCGTTGGTCAAAGAGGCTGAAGCCGCGCTCGATGATTATCGCGCCATCATGTTAAAAGCCGTCGCGGACAGGCTCGCTGAAGCATTTGCTGAGCGCCTGCATGAGCGCGTGCGAACAGAATTCTGGGGCTATGCGGCCAATGAACAATTCGACAACGAAGCCTTGATCGCAGAGGCCTACACAGGCATACGCCCAGCACCCGGCTATCCTGCATGCCCAGATCACACGGAAAAACGCACCATATTTGAGCTGCTCGACGTCAAAGGTCGGATTGGACTCGAGCTCACTGAGAGCTGCGCGATGTGGCCTGCGGCCGCCGTTTCTGGGCTTTATTTCGCCCGAGATGAGGCCCGCTATTTTGGGCTCGGGCGTATCGACGAGGACCAAGTGAGAGACTATGCGGCGAGAAAGGGCTGGCCCGTTGCCGAAGTTGAACGCTGGCTTGCCCCGTCTTTAAACTACACGCCTAAAAGCAGTTAGGGGCAGGCACCGTCTGTTACCGACAATTCTAATCGACCAGCATTACTCCAAGCATCGGCGACAAAATAATAGTCTACGCCGGCCTGTACGTTGAGCTGTAACTGGGAATGGGGTCGTCCATCGGGTACATCATCGGAGCAGGCAATTTCGGCACCAGCCTGGCCACACTGACCCACGTGAGCATAAAGAACCGTATCGTAATTGGAGCCCTCTGTTGACACGCAGACCACCCGATTGGCATCCGACCGGTAGTGATAGACGGCGTCGCCACACCGTCCACCACCTGGGTTTGCGCATACATCACAGCCCGCTCCCGCTGGTTCCAACTGGTTGCGTGCCGTTGAGGTGGTCACAATATAGCGCCCAAAGGCCGTGATTTCAGTGGGGTCATCACAGGTGCCAATTCGAGAGACACATTGACTTTGCTCGGTACACACCTGGCCGAGTGCGCAATCGATATCCGTATCACACTGAGGTGCTGGCACAGCACCGCACTGGCCGTAGTGAGTGAAAATAGTAAACTCGCCGACATCATCAACGGAATTTGAGTCGACAACGAAGTAATAGCGCTCACCCGCGGTCAAAACATATCCAAATCGATCATTACGATTGGCTGCTTGCTCATTGCCAGCCGTGTCTTCGCATTCCAAGAAACCGGAGGAGAAAATCGCGGGGTTGGTCGAACAGATGTCCTTCAAGTAGATGGCGACATCGTAATCCGCTTGGACGACTGTGAAGCAGGCGATCCCATCAGCGGGTGCCTCGAAAGTATAGATGACTTCCGCGCCGACACCACGACCGCCGCAGGTGCCTCGATAGAGCGCAGCCCGTCCGATATTATCGCCATCGATCACATCGCCGATTTGAATTGGAATCGGGTCTCGGCACATGCCTCGCTCAACGCAAATCCCCTCATCGGCACCGCCAAGTTCGAAATCACAATCTTGGCCAACGGTTCCAAAAAAGTTGTCGTCTGCAGGACAGGGGGTCTCAGCGTTACACACTTGAGCGGCTTCAACACAGCGGGTGTCCTCACACGTCGCAGCCCCATCACAATCGTTGTCATCTCGACATTCTACGCAAAGGGTGTTCGCACAGAAACGACCATTGGCGCAGTCACCATCCACTTCACACTGAGGACACGGTCCTGCTTGGACGGCCAAACGATATGCACCCTCCGTCGCGACGCCACCCACCCCGTCTTTGCCATCAACAACGATGGAATAAGAGACATTAGCGAGCGCATTAAGCGTGAACTGGGATGCCAATCCGGGGCCAGCGACACCATCATCATCGCACTTGACTTGAGACCGATCAGACGAACAGTCTGAGCGTGCGTAGACCACCGTATCAAAAGCAGACCCCTCCGTGCTGATGCAAACGGTTTGCGCTTGCTCAAAGGTCAGGTCATGGACCACTTCGGGCGATGCTTGTGTCTGGGCGCAGCCCGCACTCAGAGTTGCTCTCGCGCCGACGGTTGTGCCTTCGGTGACCCCGAGACCACCGAGCGCAATAATCTCATCTACGTCACAAGACCCACGCTCGCCGGGAATGCACAGTTCGCCGACGCAAATGGAGCCGTCTAGACAATCGTTGTCGTTTAGGCAAGGCGGGAAGACGCAGCGCTCATCGGAACAGAGAAGACCTCCATCACAATCAGCGTTGACAACACATTCTAAGCACCGGCCATCGCGGCATAACCACCCCTCTGGACAATCGAGGTCAACATAGCAATTGGGACATTGCTCTTCGGACACGGTCAGCAAAAAGGTGCCGCCGTTGGCAAGACTATCGACGATGACAAAGGGCTCGCTGTCAGCATCGAGAAGCAACTCAACCTGCGAGAATACGCCATTGTCGGTCCCATCGTCATTACAGGCGATCTCGGAATTGGTATCGGCACAAGTATTCCTCAACGAAATGGCGGTATCGTAGCTCTCGTCTGTTCCAAATGTCGTCAAGCAGACGGCCCCTTGATGCTCGAGTTGTAACGAAAAAACAGCCTCTGGACCCACAGTATTCGTGCATGATGCCTGGTCGATGGCCGCAGCCGCGTTGCTGGTGTCGACCTCCCATTCCCCTTCTGTCCGAATCACGATTGGATCGCGGCATGTACCAGGGCATGTGCCGTCTTGTTCACAAAGACCTGGCGCATCAGCACAGCGGCCTTCCACGATGGTTAAAACATAGTCTCCAAAGCCGGGTGCTGCCAGATTCCAGCCATCGACAATTACGTAGTAGTCAGTGCCCGCCGTCGCATTGAATTCAAGCTTCGACTGAACGATGGTTGGTTCCGCCAAGTCATCATTGCAGGCAATTTCTTGATTTTCGCACGTGCGACGCACCGAGAGGACCGTGTCAAAGTTTGACCCTTGGGTGCTCACACAAACAGGGGTATCTGAATCAAATTGAACGCGGTGGACAATTTCTGGCTTATCACCCGTGTCCGAACACGTCGCATCCAATCCGAAGGGTCGCCCTTCTGTCCGCCCGGTGTAGCGCCCAGGTCCGTCCAATTGTACGATCAAATCGGGCTGGCATGCCGCATCGGGTGCGGGCGGTTGCTGACACGCACCCTCTCTGCAAATTTCGCCCTGTTCGCAGTTCTCGTCCGCGATACATTCGATGGCCGCCGGTGCGGACGGACACGGGCCTGGTAACAAGCTGAGGGTATAATTAGATGCGGTCTCTGCGACGCGATTGTCGACGATGATATAATAAGATTCATCGGCCGCACCGTTGATTTGCATTTCTGCCGCCGTCCGACAGGCGTCACCGGCTAGGTCGCATTCACCGTCTCCGTCCCAATCTCCGATATCGTCGTTACAGCCAAAACCGGCTGGAGGTTCCAGCTCTGTGATGGGGTCAGCGCAGTCGGTTCGGATGTGCAACATGGGATCGAACCGCTCATCACCGCCATCCGTACTCACACAGAAGATGCCGGCTTGAGGCAGAGTGAGCTGATAAACAGAGTCTGGCCCAATGGCCCCATCACCACAAGTCGCGCCGTCAACATTCGAATTTGCTCCCAAGGTAGACCCTGTGTACGTAACAACATCGTCTGTTGCAGGCGACCAGTTGATCACAATTGGTTGAGCGCAGGTCCCCACAGCAGGTGCCGGATCACACCCTTGTGTCAGCGGATTACAAATCGTCCCGATCGGACAGGGGTCCGGATCACACGGCAGTTCAACAGGCACACAGGCACCATCACGACATTGAGTGCCTGCCTGACAATCAACTGGCTCAGACTCGTATTGACATGTTGCCCGCTCATCGACGACAGCGCATTGACCGATGTCAGAAAAGACCCGTGCTGTCTGTCCATCGCAGACATTCTCTGGCGGAGTTGTACATGGATTGGGCTGACATGGTTGGCAGACAGGGTTCTCCACACCCGGGCTGCCCCGGTCGGGTCCATTACCATAGACGGCTTGCCCAAGACACCATGCCTCCCCTTGGTCATTCAACTCGCTTGAGAGCCGAGTCGGTGACAGACTTAGGCTGTACCCGGGCTGACGATCAAAGTGGGTATAATTGAGTGTGTCGACGACACGATCCGAACAAACGATGTCGATTTGTTCGCCATCATTGGAAAGCGCAAACGAGACGGTTCCGGCGACCGAAACACCCCCATTTAAATCCATGTTGGCATTTCTCGCATAGGTCACATAACCACCCGGACCCAAGAGTCTATCGCCCAATGGTGAGGTAAATCGGCCATTGTTCAGCGAACAGGTCTCAAGAGATAATTGATCTGGGGTGGGATTGTGAATTTCGATCCATTCGCCGTCCACATCTGTCGAACCGATGGGGTCAACCATCATCTCTGAGATCACGAGATCACCGACGCCCGCACGCCGCACACATCGACCTTCCAGGCACAACCCACCCGGACAGACCACTTGGGTGATCTCTTCCTCACACCGATTGTCGAGTTGACCTAGAACCACGCTACAGACCGTCGCGGACGTAACTTGGCGGTCTCCTTGACAAACCGTTTCGTCATCTGCCTCACATGGCTGTATGGCACATCGATCGCAATTTGGATTGACGCCACCGGGGGTCCGCTCGAGACCAGTACACCAAGCCCGTGGATTCTGACTGAGAGCCACCGTGGTCACATCCCCACTCAATGCGAGTCTGTCGAACCCCTGCGGCCACCCGGGCGTCGATGTATCTAACTGATGAATGACAACATCATTACACCGCAATTCCAATGTCACGTTACCGGCATCTGCGAGTCCGCCAACGGCTTGAACACCACCCGCTCCCAAAACCGAATATTCACCCGCTTGGATGAGCAATTGACCCAGCTGAGTCTGCTGCCCTGCTACACGGATCGTGCAGGCGGTCAGCTCAACGGGAAATGCTGATGGATTGTACAGTTCGAGATACCCTTCGTTGGCATCACCGAAGCTCAGTTCACTGAAGATCACGGTGTTTTCTTCAGGCGCAAAGGCACAGATACTGTCACGGCAAATGCGTCCTGCTCCGCAATCTTCATTGCCACGACATTCCGGACAATCACCCTCTGAGATCGTCAAGGTGTACGCACCACTCACAGGGCCATCATCATCATTTCCATCGACGACCACGAAGGTGTCTTGATCGACGGCAGCAAAGAAACTGAATTGGGAACTGGGGCCACCGAGCGGCGAGTTATTATTGCATCCAGTCTCTGAGAACGGCTGCTGGCAGTTGAATCTCGCATACGCGATGGTATCAAAATCAGACCCGAAGGTTTGTGCACAATGCTGACCGGGCTGGGCTGCGCGAAAACGGTGGACAACCTCCGACGATAATTGACTGTCATGGCAGGTTGCAGAATGGGTGGCTGGCGCGTCAACCGTTGTCCCGTTGTACACACCGACGCCACCGAGGTCGACAATCCGCTCCGGTAAACAACTGCCCGTTGGCGGTGGATCTTCGCAGGCTGCGTTGACACAGCGTCTATTCGCACCACAGACTTCATCGGTGTTGCATGAGAAAGCGCCGATAGCCACACAGACTCCGCTGTCACATCGACGGTCGAAAGGACAATCACCAAACCCTTCGCAGGGTATAGGCTCATCAACACAGAGCCCCCTGTCACACCGTTGATTGGGTCCGCAATCTTGTCCCCCTTGGCAAATAGGCGCACCGTCGCACCGGCCACTGGAAATGGTAAGGGCCACATCACCCTGATCGGGTCGGTCTGTAAATGCCCCACTGTATGCGTCAACGAAGATATAAATGGGCTCGTTGCTGGTCGCCACAAATTGGGCTTGGCCATCCTGGATTCGAGGATAGTCCGGTGAATCATTGCAAGCAATCTCGCTGGTGGGGTCACTGCAGTCGGTACGCACATACACCACGCTATCGAATTGTGTGCCGGCCGCGTCAGCACAGAACACCCCGTCTTCACCCGGAACAAACCGAAATACGGCTTCCGACGCCCCAGCGGTTTGTGCACACCCTGCGGTCTCGAAGCTCGGTCGACCGACGGTACTGGTGACGTAGTCGCCTGCAGCGATTACGTCGATGACAGAGTCGCCGACACAGCTACAGCTGGCGCATTCGGAACCGCAATCGACACCGATTTCGTCTCCATTCAAGACACCATCATCGCAGCTTGGTTCGGGGCAAACACCGTCAGTACACAAGCCGCTGACGCAATCATCGGCAATGAGACAAGCCTGGCCGATGGCACAACTGGAGCACGGCCCGCCACAATCGAGGTCGGTCTCATCCCCATTTTGAACACCATCATCGCACCGCGGGACAGCACATGAAAGACCCTCACAGACACGACTCTCACAATCGGTTCCGAGTCCGCAACGGAGACCATCTGCACAAGCGGTGCATGAGCCACCGCAGTCGAGGTCGGTCTCGTCACCATTTTGAACACCATCATCGCAGCTGGCTTCGGCACAGAGTCCATTCGTACAGACATCGCTGTCGCAGTCCCCACCCAATAAACACTGCTGCCCGGGGTTACATGGCTCGCATGGCCCACCACAGTCCTGGTCCGTTTCCTGGCCATTGGCGACATCATCATCACATCTGGGTGCCTGACACCGGTTGCCGGAACAAACTTGGGATAGACAATCTACCGCCGCCTGACAATTGAGTCCGACCTGACACGGCGCACAATCACCGCCACAATCGGCATCGGTCTCCGCCCCATTCTGAGCACCATCATCACATCGAGGTTCCTGGCAAATGTTGCCGAGGCAAACGCGGCTTACACAATGCTGGGCCCGCTCGCATCTTTGTCCATCACGGCAAAGTTGGCATCCGCCACCACAGTCGACATCGACTTCGTCACCATTAAAAACCTCATCATCGCAGGCAGCCTCTCGACAGCGACCGTCCGCGCAGACCTGACTCGCACAATCCCGTGCCTCAAGACAACGAGCATCTGCTGCACACCCCGCACAAGCCGGACCTCCACAATCTAGGTCTGTTTCCTGGCCATTTTGTACGGCATCACCGCAAGCCGCTGGCTGACAGGCCCCAGCTAGACAGTTTCCATTGGCGCAATCATCATTGTCGAGGCACGCTGCCCCATCATCGCAAGGCGGACAGTCCCCCCCGCAATCAAGATCAGTTTCATCTCCATTTCGGACACCGTCTGCGCAATCGGCTTCAGCACAGTGGCCCTCACGGCAAACTCTCGATAAACAATCAGCACCGTCGGCACAATGAGCCCCCTCGGCACATGGCTCGCACTGACCACCGCAATCGACATCAACCTCTGACCCGTTTGGGACGCCATCATCGCAGCGAGGTGCTTGGCATGTCAGACTCTCTACGTCACAGACACGAGCCGCGCAGTCTTCACCGATCAGGCACGCCAAACCGATCGCACACGCCTGACAACTGCCGCCACAATCCACATCGGTTTCATCCCTATTGGCGATCCCATCCTCGCATGATGGCGCCTGGCACACACCCATGAAACAGGCACCTCGGCCCGGACAATCTGTCGGTAATTGACACTCCGGTTCCGGTTGGATGCATCGACCTTCGTTACAAATCAGACCGAAGGCACAGGGCGTCTCCGGACATTGAGCCTGGGCCATATCGACCGGCTGGATGGCCGCGTCATTGGGACCGGCGTCTGGTGGACTCATGTCCCCTGGGCCGGCCTCAGCATCGCCAATGGGTGCTGCATCCAAAACACGCGCCATGTCCTGCTCTGTATCCGCATCGCCCGTCACCGCTCCGTCATCGATTACCGACGCGTCATCGATTACCGCCGCGTCATCGATTACCGCTGCGTCATCGACAACCCCTGCGTCATCGACGACCGCTCCGTCATCGACGACCGCTCCGTCATCGACGACCGCTCCGTCATCGACGACCGCTCCGTCATCGATTACCCTCGCGTCATCGACAACCCCTGCGTCACCTGGACGGGCTGCATCCAGCCCACCCGAATCGACCGGGCCTTGCGTTGCATCGGCAACCGTGTCTGCGTCTGCCATCACTGCATCGGCGTCTCGGGCTGAATCAACGGACGTAAACCCATCGGATGCATCGTCAATTAACATTGCGTCTTGACTCTGACCATCGGCAGCTGGATTGGTCGCATCTGCTGCAGGTGAATCAGTCAAAGATCCGCTGGGCGTCTCGGAGCCGCACCCGCAGAGAACCATGACCATGATGACTAATGAGCGGTTACACTGACGCATTCATCTCCCCTTAAACGCTACGTCGACGCCGAGTATAATCCGAACATCAGTGTCGGTCTAGCTGGCGATGCCATTGATGCTCTATCCTAAGTGAACGAGTTTTCGACTCGCTATGGACACTCGCCAGGTTGGACGGAAACACTGATGGCACCACCAGCCTCATTGTAGGCGTCGACAAAAATGAAGTAAGACTGATTCACCTCGGGTTCGAAGCTGATTTCAGATGTGTTCCTTGGGCCGTCATCATCGTCACATACCACTTGCGGACCCCATCCGCAGTCTTGTCTTCGGACGTAGAGGACTGTGTCTATTGCTGACTCAGCCGTACTGATACAGACAGTCCCAGCCCTCGCTGTCGAGAATGAATAAATGAGTTCTGGGCCATCGCCACCGCAAGTGCCTTCTTGTTCCGATTCACCCACGAGCTGCCCGACCAAAGTATCCCCTAAATTGATGTCACGATCGGCATTACACGGCACAGCACCACATGGCCCTTCTCGAAGGTCCAACGTAAACTGCCCAAACTCGTCTGAGTCATAGGCATCGACGACCAAATAGTAGCGCTGCGCGGCGGTCGCAACGAACTGGATAGTTGAATCGGGCCGGTCAGCTATCCCCGAGAAGTCATCATCATTACACTCAAGCTCTTGACCTACGTCTAGGCAATCACGCTCTCGAACATGCAAAACCGTGTCATAGTCAGACCCAGCGGTCGTTGCGCAAAAGGTGCTATCTCTCTGTGCTTGGAAGAGAAAAACGGCCTCGGGCCCACTGACAGCTGAGCCGCAAGTTGGCTGGAGGGTCGATTCGACCTCCATTGTCTGACCTTGCTCTATGGAACCGACGCGAATGACATTCGGGTTATCACAGGCAGACGCCTCCATCGGTCGCTCGCCTTCAACGCAGCCGCCATCACGACAGACCTGCTCGAAAAGACAATCCATATCATCGATGCAGGCAAGAACGCATTCCCCGTCGATACATCGATCGCCACCACAATCGAGGTCGTCCATACAGTTGACAGCTGGGTTAGGAACACATTGGCGGCCGACACAGACCTCGCCAGCTGCGCATTCAGCATCGTTATTACAGCCGCCCTGATTGTCTTGTCCACAGACGCCGTTTATGCAGACGAGTGCGCCATCACACTCGATGTCACGGGCGCATGGGTCGCCCAGCTGACCAGCGCGTTCAACACACACATTGGCCTCACATTCAAAACCCACTGGACAGTCTCCATCGACCTGGCACTCGTCATCGGAGAGGGACGGTAGACAAAGACCAGCCAGGCAGACCAATCGGTTGCCACGACAATCGCCGTCATTGACGCAAGGCATGCCAAGGTCCATAGACACAACACAGCTGCCGTTGGCGCACATAAACCCGATGAGACACTGGGAATCATCGATGCACTGCCTGCCTCCCGCGGCCTCACAAACACCGGCCACGCACATTTGGCCATCAGGACAATCCGCATCGCCAGCGCACCGTTCGATGGGGACGCACATATCGTTGATGCAGCGGGTATTGTCGGGGCAATTCGCACACGCTCCACTTCGAACACAGCGTCCATCGACACAGTCCGCATTAGGTCCACACTCCGCGTCGTTCAAGCAGCCAGATGCGTTGTTGGTACACGCCTCATTCTCACAAATCTGACCCATGGGACAGTCGGAATTCATTGAACAGCGCTCGGCTGCTTGGCAAAGCCCATCGGTGCAGATTGATCCAGCTGGACAGTCTATATTGGCCCGACATTCTGGCTCACCCCTGACACATTGACCTCCTTGGCATTGAGAGCCCGCAGGACAATCTCGATCCTGCTGACACGGACCAGGTTCGCAAAGACCAGCACGACATTGCTCGCCCATGGCACAATCCGAGTTATTGGTACAGACTTGCCCCTGCATCTGGCAGACGCCTGCGTTACAAATCTGTCCCGATGGACAATCGCTATCCTGCTGACAAGCGCCTTGGATCATGGGCGTTTGACATTGCCCAAAAATACACTCCTGCCCAAGCGGACAATCGCTTTGGTCGGTACATGAGGCGCCTGCGATGGTCCCGGCATCCCGCACTGGTCGGTCTGATTGAACTGGTGTTGCCGCCCCGCTTGGGCTGTCTTCACCACACCCAGCGGCAGAGAGCACGATGCAAAGACCGACAAAAACAATCCGATGCATAGACATCTCCAATCACCCCATGACAGTTCCGAATCCACTCAGCGGACTTCAATAGTGCCATGTTTTGTGTATTGTTGTCAGGTCGTAGACGGACGAACCAATGATCGATGCCGTTTTCGAGGATATTTGGAGGCTTGAGCGTGACTGACGAACTTGATGCATGGACCGATGGTGCCTGTTCTGGAAATCCAGGGCCTGGTGGCTGGGGGGTTGTTCTGAAATGGCGAGACCACGAGAAAACGCTCAGCGGTGGAGAACCTAAGACCACCAACAACCGCATGGAATTAATGGCTGCCATACAGGCATTAGAATCCGTGCAAAGACCGGTTCATGTCCACTTGAGGACCGATAGTCAATATGTGATTAAGGGCATCACCGAATGGTCAAAAAACTGGAAAAAGAATGGATGGCAAACAAAGTCTGGTGACCCAGTTAAAAACGAAGATTTATGGCAACGACTCGACGCGCTTTGCGAGCGACTGACGGTAAAATGGACTTGGGTCAAAGGCCATGCCGGCAATGAAATGAACGAACGGGCCGACGAGTTAGCCCGGGCAGGAATCCCAACGGGAGGAGCAGAAGAAGCATGACGATTGCGGCTGACACTCAAGATTCGAATCATGGATATTGGGTTCGAAATTCTAGGACTAAGTGCCCATTGATGACATTGACCGGGATGGGTGTCGTCTTGGTCTGGCTGTCGATGGGGTGCGCGGGGTCACCCCGGCAATCTCAGTCACCAATAAAAGAACCTGCACCCCTGCCGGCACTGACGCAATTAATCGAATCGAGAATGGCCGCTCAAGCGCAAAAGGCGCTGGTTACGATGGCCCTGTTTGGCGGGTCAGAACTCGATGATGAAGATCGCCTCAAACGGCGTCTGGGCCAGTTTACCGCTCGCTATCGGGCTCGGGGGAAAGCAGTTCCAAAGTTGACCGAGATATCGGTTGTCACTCGACCCATTGAGGCATCATTGCCTTTCGACCTGAACTCTCTGGCCAGTCAGGCCGGTGATGCGAAGAAGATGCTCGTGTCGGCAACGCAAGTGGTTTTTGTGCGGTTTAAAGGGTCTCCACTGCCACATAATGAGCAGATTCACTTCGTATTGAGCTTTGTCGATTCATTGACCGAGGGATCAAATCAAGCGGTGGTCGATTTCTCGACGAGACGTGCTTATACACAGTCCGCGTTCAACGATTGGGTTGCACGAGACAAGCAACTGGCTGATCAGGTGACACCGGGCATTGAACAATCGGCCGATGGTGTAACTTTTTTTACCCGTGGATTTGCCAAGTTTGGCCATCCTGATTTGGAAGTTTACGGAATCCCACCCAAAATGGCTCGGCAGCACTTTCCCCGCTTTCAAGCAGCCATCGACGCGCATCGTAATGGCAGCTTCAAGAAAGTTGGTGACACTTTTCGTGGAACCAAACTGGCGGCATGTAAACGCGATGGGGCTTCGTATGAGTTAAATTGTGTCAGGCTGCCGGTCAAAGCCGATTCAGCGACGCCAAAAAGTGGGGCTCAATAAGACCAGCAACGTGAACAGCTCGAGGCGGCCGAGCAACATAAACAAACAGGAAACCCATTTCGACAAATCGCTCAAACCAGCAAAGTTATCATAAGGTCCAATGGCCCCAAAGCCAGGGCCCACATTACCCAACGTCGCAGCACTGCAAGTAAAGGCAGTCATGAGGTCTTGTCCGTCGACGCAGAAAAAGGCCGCACCGAGGACAAAGAGGGTGAAATAGGCGCCGGCGAAAGCAGCGACGGCCCGGATGACGTCTTGGGGAACGATTCGGTCTCCGAGTCGGATGGGCCTAATCCCACCTGGATGGATCAAGAAAAATAGATCTCTGGTCCATGTGCGAAAAATCAATAAGTGCCTGACGACTTTAAACCCGCCAGACGTAGAGCCTGCCATGCCACCCACAAACATCAAGCCGATTAAGGTCATGACGGCTAGGTCACCCCATAACTCAAAGTTCGCACTGGCGAAGCCTGTCGTTGTGATGATTGAGAGCACTTGGAACAGACTCGTCCGAACACCGGGCGCAGACTGCGATGAGCCATCATCGGTCGCAGCGCCCAAAAATACCAGCGTGGTCGCGAGAACAATGATGCCTACGAACGCCCTCCATTCGGCGTCTTTACCATAGACCTGGATGCGCCCCGTGAGCGCGAAAAAATGGAGCGCGAAATTAGTCCCACCGATGAACATGAATAGAATGACAACCCATTCAATATAGGCGCTGTCAAAACTCGCGATACTGGTCGCCCGTGTACTGAAACCGCCCGTCGCCATAGTCGTAAAGGTATGGGTGAGAGCCTCGTAGAAACTGAGCCCGCCCAAGAGCAAGAGAAGCAGACAAACAAGTGAGAGCCCGAGATAGATTCGCCAAAGTAATTTGGCCGTCTGACCGATACGCGGGGCTATTTTATCCGCCTGTGGACCAGGCACCTCGGCTTTGAACAATTGCATGCCCCCAATGCCCAGGAGCGGCAGGATGGCGACGCCTAAGACAATCAAGCCCATCCCGCCCAAGAATTGGGTCATGGCCCGCCAAAGCAAAATGCCTCTCGGCAGACCAACCCGGCCGTCGGGGGTAAAGCCAGGAGACCCCCACAGTCCGTCGGTAATGATGGTCGCGCCCGTTGTTGTAAAACCAGAAATGGACTCAAAAGCCGAGTTGGTGAAGCTGCAAAATCCAGCACCAACCAGGGTGGGGTCGTAATCGACGCAGTAGCTGACCTCCGCGAGGTGCGGATACAGATAAAATGGAAGAGCACCAACAAGCCCCGCACAAAGCCAGCCTAAGCCAACGATTAAAAAGCCTTCGCGATGCCCAACATGGGATGTCTTGGCCGCCCGTTTTGTCAAAAGGAACAGCAGGCCGCCACCGACTAGACTCAGGGTGATCGATGCCAAAAAAGACGGCAGGTCTGGTGAATGGTCAATGTAGCTGTAGATGAACGATGGGATCATCGCCACACCGAGGGCCATCGTCATTGCACCAAGCAAATTTAAAATCAGGCTCAGTCGTTGGCGCCAATATGCATTGGGGGATGACATTTAAGCACCCGCCTCCTGCGAACGCAGGAGTTGGGATACAGAACCAACGGCCTCTTTCTGGGCGAGTACAACAATGTGATCCCCCTCCTCGATGACTGTGGCCCCGCGAGGGATCAACACCGTTTCGTTGCGTACAATGGCAGCGATTAAAGCACCACGGGGCACTCGCAATTCTCTCAGTTCGCGCCCGACTGCTTCACTGGACAGTTGGGCTTCAAATTCGAGAACCTCCGCTGCATCGCCATCGCCAAGTGCTTGGACCGCGACAACCCGACCCTTTCGAATGAAGCGAAGGATGGCACTGACAGCGATTAATCTTGGAGACAAGCAAGCATCGATACCAACGGTCTTTATGAGAGAGCGATATTCAACAACATTGGTGATGGCAATAATGCGACTTGGTCCCATCTGATGTGCGAGCAAAGCAGCCATTAGATTGGTTTCCTCGCTGGCTGAACAAATCACGACGGCTTGCATTTCACCGGCATTCTCCTCCATGAGAAGGTCCGCGTCCGTCGGGCTACCATGAATGACAGTGGTGTCGGGCAGACGATCAGCCAGCGCAACGGCCCGCTCCCGATTCGGCTCAATAATTTTCGGCTTAATTCCTCTCGCTTCAAGACCTAAAGCGAGAAATTCAGCGATTCGTCCCCCGCCCAGAATCATCACACGGCGCACAGGGGTTGTGACCAGTCCAGCCGAACCAAGTGCCTCATCGACATCTTCTATGGCGGTCACCAGATAGACTTCGTCGCCCGGTAAAATGACGGTTTCTCCCCGCGGAATGATGACGTCTCCTGCACGCACCACGGCACCAACAATGAAACCGGCATCGGGAAATCGCTCACTCAATTCCATCAGGCGCAAACCCGAAAATGGGGAGGTCGGCGTAATTCGTATGCCAATCAATTTCACCTGACCGTCTGCAAAATCAGACACGTCCGTAATCCCAGGATACCGCAATAAATTTAGAATCCGGTCGGCCGTCACTTGTTCTGGGTTCAGCATCAAGTCGATTCCGTAAGTGGCATCCTCTAAGAATTGGTCGTCGGTGTAGCTCGGGTCACGAACGCGTGCAACTTTGACCACTGGAGTTTGGCTCATCAGGCCGGCATTCATACAGGCAACCATGTTGACTTCATCAGAGTTGGTCACCGCAACGATCATCTCGACCGCCTTGACATCGGCCTGTGCAAGCACATCTGGCCGCGATCCAAAACCACGAATGATACTGACATCAAGATGACTATCAATGCGCTCGAGCGCATTGAGATCGTCATCCACAACGGTCACATCGTGGCCTTCTTCTACCAATCGTGATGCGATGTTATAGCCGACCACACCGCCACCAATGATCAGGGTCTTCATAGGCGATTTATCTCCGTAGATGCCCACACTCGGCAACAGTATAAACGGAGAGAAAGATTTCCGCGAAATTGACGCCGCTAAAAATGTAAGCATAATCCTACATAGTGCTGAAAAATATTACATGAGAGAGCCAGAGCGAGTGCGTGGGTTTACAGAGTCAATTGGCCGCTGGGTCATACAAGGCACGGAAGGGACCGGTCGCGCAGCCATGCTTTGCGCTGAGACCTTATCATGGACATTTAGACCCCCCTATCGGCTTAAGCAATTGTTCAATGCAATGGAATTCGTCGGCGTTGGCAGCATCTTCATCGTACTCTTGACCGGGCTCTTCACTGGTGCCGTCTTCGCACTACAGGGAGCCGGCGCATTTCGGATGTTTAACGCAGAAAGTTTGGTTGGACCCACTGTGGGTATTTCACTGGCACGAGAATTATCGCCGGTCTTGACTGGCCTCATGGTCACGGGCCGAGCAGGCAGCGGAATCGCGACGGAACTGGGCACCATGCGGGTAACGGAGCAGATTGACGCGCTCTACACAATGGCCGTCAATCCTGTCCAATATCTGATCGTGCCTCGAGTTATCGCGGGCCTCGTGATGGTGCCCTTGCTGAGCGTGCTATTCACGCTGGTCGGCATGGGCGGCTGCTACTTCGTGGGCGTGGTTCTACTCAACATCGACCCGGGTATTTTCATCAGTAAGGTGCAATGGTTTGTCGATCCAAAAGATCTCATTAATGGATTGGTCAAGGCCTGTGCCTTCGGCGGCATCCTGACAATGGTCGGTTGCTATAAAGGCTTCTATGCATCCGGTGGTGCTCGGGGTGTCGGACTTGCGACCACTCAATCGGTCGTCTTGTCGAGTGTCTTGATTTTAGTCGCTGATTATTTTCTCACCGCCATGATGTTCCAGTAAGGTCGGTGGTATGAAAGAGATCATCACACCATTCAAAGTTGGCCTCTTGGTCATCGTCTCGCTGGTTTCATTCGTTTGGATGTTCGGCCAAGTCAGAGAAGGCGTGGGTGATTCACAAAAAGGCTATGACGTCTTCGCTATTTTCGACGACGTGGGTGGACTCGCAGAAAAGTCCCGCGTCACCATCGCCGGCATTAATGTTGGCCAAATCAAGAAAATCGAATTGGCTGGGACGAAAGCGAAGGTGTGGTTAACATTGACCACGCAGCTAAAGACAGATGCGCGCATCGCAAAGAGGCAAGCCAGTTTATTGGGAGAGTACTTTCTACAATTGACACCGGGCTATCTGGGCGAGCCATTGCCTCATGGCGGCGAGATCAAACATGTCGACTACGATACGGCACCCGCGGAGCTGATGAACGATCTGAAAGGGATTTCGAAAAACATCATCGAGATCACGGAGAGTTTAAAAAATGTTGTGGGTGGGAAAGAAGGCCAGCGTCGATTAATTCGAATTCTGGAGAGTTTTGAACAGGTCTCTGTTGACATCAAAAACGCCATTGGACGAAACGCCGGCAAATTTGATGTGGTCGTAGATAACGTAATCGAAGTCACTAAGGGCGCGAAGATCTTTACAGGCAACTTCTCGACTGCCACACGCCGAATTTTAGCCGATGTCCATAAAATTGTTCGAAACGTGAAGAATATCATCGGCGACAATACCGAGAATGTTCAAAGTGGATTCGAAGGCATCAAAGGGGCGGTCGGACGCTTGCAAGTCGCCTTAGATAAGCTCGATGGAACCTTAGTCCACACCAAGTCAATCGCCAAAAAGATCGACACGGGAGATGGCACATTGAGTCAGCTGATCAATGACGGCCAATTGGCTAAGAACATGAACACCTTGATGGAGGAGTCAGGGACCTTTGTAAAGCAGATCACACGCTTACAAACCGTTGTCGGCATGCGCAGTGATGTCTACACCAATCGAGGGACGGTCAGAAATGCCTTGGAAGTCAGGCTACAACCGCGTCCGGACAAGTACTACACACTCTCACTGATCGATGATCCGAGAGGGCTGACTCGCTACCGTGAAACAGTGACCAACACCAGCAACTCTGAGTTGGATCCGGTCATTCGAGAATCCGAGACGCTCACTGAAGATCGATTCAGACTGTCCCTTCAATTTGCGAAACGGTTCTGGCTAGCGACCGGCCGGATCGGCATCATTGAAAATACGGGTGGTCTGGGCGTTGATACTCATCTTCTCAATGATGCACTGGAAGTCTCGGCGGACATCTTCGCTTTCGATGCCAATGTGAATCCTCGAATGCGAGTTTGGGGCACCTATAATTTCTTCAGCCACATTTATCTCACCGCGGGCATAGATGAGATTTGGAACGATGAATTGAGAGACGTTTTCATCGGCTTCGGACTTCGATTTAACGACGAAGATCTGCGTGCTATCTTAACGACAGCGCCCGTCCCGGCGTTCTAAGCGCGGCGGCATCAAAACTAAGCAAAAAAAAGCGTACTAAGAAACAGCCAAGCAAGCCGTTTTCGCCCGCTTCGGACTTCGGTTTTAGGACGAAGAGCTGCGCGCCCTCGGAACGTCCGCACCTGTTCCGGCATTTTAAGCGCGACAGCGGTAACACAAACCAAACAAAAGCCCTCTTAGAAACAGTACGAATAGCGCTAGTCTTTGAATTCATTTGCGTCTATTGTCCGCCCGCAATCAACCTGTGTTGGGAGTGCCAGAATGACCGAATCTCTGCAATCTCTGCTCACGGCCGCGGACCGGTTTGACCATCGTCATCTCGGACCCCGCCTTTCCGATGTCGAATCGATGCTACAGACCATTGGCGTCGCAAGCATCGACGACCTCATTAACGAGACAATTCCAGCTGCCATCAGACTTAAAGCACCTCTGGAGCTGCCCGACGCAATGAGCGAGACCGAGGTCATCGCACATATGCGGTCGTTGGCAGCAAAGAATACGGTCGTGCGGTCGCTCATCGGCATGGGCTACTACGACTGCGTCACGCCTCCGGTCATCCAAAGAAACGTGCTGGAAAGCCCGGGTTGGTATACACAATACACACCCTATCAGGCTGAGATTTCCCAAGGCCGTCTCGAAGCACTTCTGAATTTTCAGACGATGGTTGCCGACCTGACCGGCCTGCCCATGTCAAACTCGTCGCTCTTGGACGAAGGCACTGCGGCAGCCGAAGCCATGGCCATGTGTCGTGCGATCACACGCGGGAAGCGGTCCGTATTTTTCGTCGATGAGAGCTGCCATCCGCAGACGATAGAAGTCATTAATACGCGTGCAGAACCATTAAACATCGAAATACAGGTGGGCTGTATCGCAGAGGTCGACTTCGCCAGCGAAGCGTATTTCGGGCTCCTGGTTCAATGTCCTGACACGCGAGGTCGGATCATCGACCCCAGTGAACATATCGCAAGGGCGAAGGCTGCGGGTACGCTCAGCGTGGTCGCAACCGACCTGTTGGCACTGGCGCTCATGAAGTCGCCAGGAGAAATGGGCGCGGACATTGCCATTGGCAACACCCAGCGCTTTGGTGTCCCACTCGGACTCGGTGGCCCTCACGCGGCGTTTATCGCCACACACGACAAAAACAGGCGGCTGATGCCTGGACGAATCATCGGTGTGTCAAAAGACAGTGATGACCGGCCCGCCTACAGGCTGGCGTTACAAACGCGGGAACAACACATTCGGCGAGATCGGGCAACCAGTAACATCTGCACCGCACAAGTGCTGCTGGCCATCATGGCGAGCATGTATGCCGTATACCATGGGCCTAAAGGAATCAAGGCGATCGCCCAGCGGGTCACGGGCTTGACCAACACGCTTAAGGCGGCCCTGTCATCCATTGGCTTCCAATTCGGACAATCGCCCCATTTCGACACTCTTTGTATTCAGACAGCCGATGCGCAGGCGTGCGTCGACCGCGCATGTGACCATGGGTTTAATCTTCGCCTCATCGACCCGAATCATGTTGGAATCTCATTGGATGAACGCTCAACGTTGCCCGAGGTGAAGGCTTTGGTCACCGCCTTAAACGTCGACAAGACGCCCGTTGATATCGACGCTGCAGCGGCGGGTGCATCCATCGAGCTATCGGAAAACGTGTCTCGGACGAGCGATTATCTGACGCATCCCGTGTTCAATCGCTATCAGGCTGAACATGAAATGCTCCGCTATATAAACCGGTTACAAGCAAAAGATCTGAGCTTGACAACCTCGATGATCCCCCTGGGGTCATGTACCATGAAGCTGAATGCCACCACGGAGATGCTTCCAGTCACTTGGCCTGAGTTTGGTCAAATTCATCCCTTCGCACCAAAATCACAGTGGGCGGGTTATCGGGAACTCTTTTCCAATCTCGAAGCATGGCTCGCTGAGATCACTGGCTTTGCGGGTGTATCTCTCCAGCCCAACGCGGGTTCACAGGGCGAGTATGCTGGTTTGTTAGTGATTCGAGCCTACCATCAGGCGCGTGGTGACCAGGCGAGGAACGTGTGCCTCATTCCAACATCTGCTCATGGAACCAATCCCGCCAGTGCTGTCATGGCAGGCATGAAGGTGGTCGCCGTGAAATGCAACGAGCGGGGCGACATCGACGTTGCTGATTTAGAAGAACGTGCGAAGCAGCACGCGGACAAGCTCGCTGCTCTGATGGTGACCTATCCGTCGACACACGGCGTGTTTGAAGAATCAATAAGCCACATCTGCTCTGTGATTCATGAACACGGTGGGATGGTCTATATGGACGGTGCCAACATGAACGCGCAAGTCGGCCTCTGTCGACCCGGGGATTTTGGTCCCGACGTCTGTCACCTAAACTTGCACAAAACGTTTTGCATACCCCACGGAGGGGGTGGTCCAGGTATGGGTCCAATCGGAGTCGTCGACGCGCTTTTGCCCTTTCTGCCCGGACACAAAGCGGGGCAGGAAGGAGATGAACGAGCGACGGGGGCGATCTCGGCTGCGCCCTACGGCAGTCCATCCATCTTACCGATCTCCTATTCGTACATTGCCATGATGGGCGAAGCCGGTCTCAGACAGGCAACCGAGTTCGCGATTTTGAATGCAAACTATATGGCTGCACTGCTTCGGGATCACTTCGACATTCTCTACACGGGTGCCAATGGTCGAGTTGCCCATGAGTTCATCATTGACTGTCGACACTTCAAAAACACAGCTGGTATCACAGTGGACGACATTGCAAAACGCCTCATGGACTATGGGTTTCATGCCCCTACCATGTCGTTTCCCGTTGCGGGTACCCTGATGATCGAACCGACGGAGAGTGAGTCCAGGGAGGAATTAGACCGCCTCTGCAATGCGCTGATCGCGATTCGAAGTGAAATTAGAACGCTTGAATCAGGCTCTGGAGACAAAAGCAATAACCCGCTGGTCAACGCGCCGCATACAGCCCATGCCCTGGCGGAGTCAGACTGGGCAAAGCCCTATTCGAGAACACAAGCCGCATGGCCTGCCCCCTGGTTGAACGATCATAAATACTGGCCGCCCGTCGCCCGTGTCGACAATGCATTCGGGGACAGAAACCCCATTTGCACCTGTCCAAGCATGGATGAATTTAGCTGATTGAGCGGTCGTTGAGCATTTTGACTCTGCGGGGTACCATGAGGAATGCAAGCCGCTCTCAACCTCGCCTTTAATCCATCCACCCTTGCGCAAGCGATCTGTCAGCGGCATATCTGCATCAGCCCAACCATGAGCCGCCCGGTTCGTCATCGCCCATGGCTTGACCCGGCTAAAGCCGAGTGCATCGGTGCTTTGGTCGCGCATCGATTTTGGAACTTGATGGGCGATTTCAATCCGACGGTAGAGATTCAAGAATTGGCACTGACACTGGTCCTCGGTGGGCCTTGTCAGATGAGACTTTTCATCTCAGCGAGGAGCAGTCTCGGCGTCGGCTTAGCGAGCCCCTTTGAGCTCGGCGAGTTGCAACAACGACGCGCAGCCGTTCTCACCTTGCAGGAGCCAGCACTAAAATTAATCATCGAGACCGATTACATCGGCGACCTAAGGGCACTTTTTTTAGTCAACCATGCACTCAAGAAATTGCCGATCGGCGGCTATACGACGGTCTTCGGGAAGCTGGCCGTTGATGACGTATTGCATGCACATACCGGTCCTGGCTTACTCGATTGCATTGGGACTGACCAAGCCAGGCCCTGGCTGGCATCGCCGGAAGATGACCACGTAAAGAGCTCGGTCGAACAATGCCTTTTAAAGATAAAAAAGCGTGCTGTCGCCGGGACAGATGACAGAACACCATTTCAGGATTCCGGGGTTTGCAGCCCACACTTGTCTTTCAGAACACCCGATCTAACCGACGTCAAGATTGCGGACCACGACCATCTGAAACATGTGATAAAAGTTGTCTTTGGAGCCTTGTTTATCGACCTTGGGGGTGATTGAAAAAAATGAATACTCAGGACGAGAAGAGCACTGTCGTTCTCGTAGACCGGATCTTGGCACGAGCCTATTCCGACCGAGCCAGCGATATTCATATTGAACCAAGACCAAGAGACGTGCGGGTCCGCTTCCGAGTGGATGGTTTGCTCGTTGAAAAACCAGCATTCGATAGTGCATTCAGACAAAAAGTCGCCAGCCGGCTGAAGGTGATGGCCAATCTCGATATAGCCGAGCGAAGATTACCACAGGACGGTGCTTTTCGTTTTCGCATCGAGGCCGTAGATGTCGATGTGCGATTATCGACGTTCCCGACAGAATACGGAGAGAAAGTGGTGCTCAGGTTACTTCCTCAACAAGACCAACGGTTGAGCTTGAGTGGATTGGGCATGAATGAGGATCTCGCGGGCAAACTCCGAACATTGAGTCAACATCCCCACGGCATGCTTCTGGTCACCGGACCAACAGGCAGCGGTAAGACATCGACGCTCTACGCCATCCTGCAAGAGAGCGACTCTGTCACACGAAACATTTCAACACTCGAAGATCCCATCGAATATCGATTTGAACATGTCATTCAAGCGCAAACCAATCCGCGCATCGGTTTTACCTTCGCCAAAGGTCTCAGAGCGATGCTCAGACAAGACCCGGATGTCATCATGGTCGGCGAAATGCGCGATGCCGAAACCGCTGACATTGCATTCAAAGCGGCTCTCACTGGACATTTGGTTCTTTCGACGCTTCATACCAGCAGCGCAATCGAAACCTTTGTCAGGCTATTCGATATGGGATTGGAGCGCTATGTGGTTGCATCAGCCATCAACGGGATGCTTGCACAACGGCTTGTTCGGCGCATTTGCCAAAACTGCTGCGAGCTCGCTCCAGTTAATGACTCATCCAAGCTGCTCTTCGAAGAGCATGGTATCGAGATAAGCCATTTTCCGCGGCCCAGGGGATGTGAGCAATGTAATCAGACCGGCTATCAGGGTCGGGTCGGCATTTTTGAATTAATCAGTGCGGATGACCAACTCAAAGACATGGTCAAATCCGAGCAGACCAGTCGGGTTCAGCTGGCCGATTTTCTGCAGCAAAAAGGACACCAAGGCCTTAGGTTTCAAGGCTTAAAACTGGTCTCAGACGGTATAACGACAATCAATGAAGTCGTCCGCGTCACCTAAAATAGACCAAGGGGTCGCGCGCCAGAGATAAAAATATGCGTGAGCTTATGCACCTAAGATTGCCGCCGATTCGCAAGCATGCCATGGTCTCATAATGCAAGCAGGCGATACCATAGGGACGTACCAACTAGAGGCCCGTCTTGCAGACGGCGTCGACACCGTCTGGTCCGTGCGACATCTGGTGACGGGACACTCTTATCAGATGGATATACAACCAGGCGGTCTGCACGCGTCCCCGGAAATGGACGATTTAGCCTCGTTTAAACACGAGAACATCAGTTCGATCCTAGACTATGGAACAGATCAAACCTATGGCTCCTGGGCCATTACAGAACGGGCGCAGGGCATGTCTCTGCGCCAAGTCCTCGACATGAGGGGCAGACCACCACACCGCGTCAGTTTAGAACTCAGTTTCATCATTGCACGCGCGATCGAAGCTGGCCATGACGCTGGTTTTCCCCACGGTCAGCTCAGCCTCGCCTCATGCTATTGGGATGGGGAGAAACTGTCCATCCGGGATTGGGTTAAGGCTTTTTCCAAGGCGGATGAAAAACAAGCGGCGATGGAGCGCGACATCGAATTCTTGGCCACGTTGGTGACCTCAATGATGACTGTGCCACCCGCGCCGGTTCGCTCACTCATCGAATCGAGGCCTAAGACGAGCGGCGCATATCGGCGGGCCTTGGCCGCATCGCTTGGAGCGATGCCGTCGTCCAACAGCAGTACGCTTCTGAGCAGTCCAAGCGAGGAGAAAAGCGCGAGCATCGATGATGACAATGATATCGATATGACCATCGAGACCGACTCTCCATTGCCCCTGCTGCCAGATTGGCCATCAGGTGAAAGCTTTCACGGTCCCGAGCAAATGATGCGTACTCAGCCCATCGATCCGGTCGCCAAAACAGATGAACATTCCATGTCCATCGGCATGGAACTCTGGAAATCTGGCGTCGGCAAAGCGCACGGAGTGGACGGTCATGAGGACGCGAATTCGACGGTGCGTGATGTCAGTCTGCAAGGCGCCGATGAGAGCTGGGGCGTTCGTGCACCAAACACCGATTTGTACACCAGCACAACAGTCGACCATGATGTCCCGACGGCCCTTCGAATCCATACTGTGACATCAAAAAGCCGACAAATTGAATCGAAGAGCCGACCGGAGAAGGGCGGTTCAAAAACCGGTTTGGTGGTGGTCGGTTTAAGCCTGCTATTGGGTTTAGCTTGGCTCTATAGAAACCAAATCAGCTCAGGTGAACAATCGGTCCAAACGAGTCAACCGCAAGCGAAAGCCTTGCCCACCATCAACAGCAAGAGCACCACTGCGAATACAACGCTCGCTGCACACAATGCACAAGACTTTGGTGCTGACGCGCCGACGCAACGTTGGTTTGAACTCAAGACACATGTCGCTGCAACCGTGACGCGTGTGATCGATAATGTGGTGGTCTGCAAGTTGAAAAAGCTGTGCAAGGTAGAGCTCTATCCGACCGACGAGAAGACCATCGATACGGACTACAAAATCTCTCGCCCAACGTATCAGGACAAGATCGTGAAAGGCTTTGAGATTTTTGACATGCGCTATAAAGGATCCATGAGAATTGTCCTGGCAAAAAAAGCAGGTCGCGAGCCAAAATAAAGCATCATATGGCCGGTTAAAGCCCTAAGAAGGCTGCTGAGTCGGACGGACCAAGACATCATGGATTTGCACATAATCGGGTTGCGCCAAGATGTGCATAACGGTCGAGGCGATATCATCGGGCTGCAAACATGGATAGCGCGCATACACCGCGTCAGCTGTGTCTCGACTTCCGCTCATAACTTCAGCAAATTCGGTTTCCACAAAGCCCGGTGAAATCGCCGTCACCTTGATGCTGCTTTCCAGAGCCCGTAATTCACGCCTCAGGGCCTCCGTCAGGGCCCTAACCGCATGTTTCGTAGCCGAATACATCCCGCCTGTTCCCGTCGGAACGCGATGACCCGACATGGATGAAACATGAATAATTTGACCGCTGTCACCGGCTTTACGCATGAGTTGGACGGCGTTACGTGTGCAGACGGACAGCGCGATAACATTGACATCGAACATCTCTCGCCAGGCGTCGGTTTCCCCGTCCAGAAGGGATGCATTGCGACCAAGCCCGGCATTATTCACCAGCACATCTAGGCACCCATATCGTTCTTTGATAAAGGAAAATAACCCATCTAATTCAACCTCGTTGCGGAGATCCGCTTGATACACGTCAACAGAGTGGCCAGCGCCTAAAAGTTCATCTCGCAGCGCGTTGAGCCGCTGGAGACGGCGTGCAGTCATAAGCACCCGATAATGAGACTTGGCTAATCGAATTGCAATGGCCCGACCAATGCCCGACGACGCCCCGGTGACAAGTGCGATTTTCTCAGTTTTCATGGTCATTTCCTCCCCGAGCTATCTTCATTTGAAACCGAATCCGTTGGCTGTATCTATGCCGATTCAACCGGACAGTGGAACACGCTGTTTACGTGATGGACGGTGCCAAAACATTGCAATTTTTTCGAAAACGACGTCGATAATCGACTCAGTTAAACTCGATGACCATACCGTCGTCAGCAACGGTCAAATTTAAGGCGGATGCATGTCCAACCATCGCTTCACGGGCCATTTCACTCAAATGCGAAAGGTACATCGCCTTGACTTTAAACCGCTCTCTCAGCCTGAGATGCTCTTCAACACTGAGGTGAGCCCAATAATCGCCATCTAGATTTGTGCACTCACAAACAAATAGGTCTGAGCCATCCACAAGGTCTGCTAGTTCGGGCTGCCAGCCCGTATCTCCGCTGAAGCTAATCGAGTGCGTCTGGGTGTTGATTCTCAAGGACGTAGCAATGGCCAAGCGGTCATGCCGAGCTCGAATCGCTCGGACCTGGCGACCTAAGATCTCAATTTCTCCGGGTACATCCCAGAAGACATAATCAACATCGAAGGCGAATCCGGTGATTAACACGGATGGATAGGCACTCTCAATCAACATACGAACGCGCTCTCGAGTACCATCTGGACCAGCGATCACAAAAGGTCTGGTTCGGCCAACCTGAAATTGTAAGTGAACCAAGAGGATCGCCAGACCACCGATATGATCGCCATGTAGGTGGGTCAGGAATATTCCATCCAGGGTGTCTACATCCAAACCATGACGGTGGCATTGCAAGAGGGCCGTCGGTCCGAAATCAACCATATAGCGACCGTGCGTATCTTCCACCCAGTAACAGCTGTTCGCGCGTCCCGCTGCGTTAAAGGCGTCTGATGTTCCTAAAAAAATCAGCTTCGACACCGACTCATCCCTCTCTTGTCCGTTGATGAGGATGCAAGTGTCGGCGCGAAAATGGAAGATGGTTTCGTGTTTATTGACGGATAAAATGTCTAAATTGCCCTTGCAGTTCCCTCGAAAGGCCATTAGACCCAGCACTGTGAGTCCTTTGGATTGGCATTCTTGAAGGAGGGGGGATTGAAGAGTTGGCCACAAGATTCGACGAGCGACGTGGGTTTACGCACGCCGCTCAGGTGCCTGGGCTTGGCCCTGACCTTGGTCGTTCAAGGCTGTGCTCTGATGAACACCACAATGGACCGGATCACGTCCGTCGAACGCTACGATGGCAAAACGGAGCTCGACGCGCACGTAACCCCCGTCCATTATACTGTAAAGCTGGCCGTGGACCCGAATCAGGATACGTTTGCAGGCCGCGTAATCATGACCCTCAGCCTGGCCAAGCGAACACGCCACATTAAGCTGCACGGAGGCGAACTGGATGTTCAGTCCGTCGTTGTTGAGCAGACAGGTTTTGTCAGCAACGGTGAGGCTCTTCCCGGACCCAATGGAGGCTTGTTGATCAGAACCCCTGAAGCTTTGGCAATAGGCGATGTTGTCGTAACCATTCGCTATCGAGGTCAAATGCGCCAGAATGCCCCAGGGCTATTTAGGTTTGACGTCGGTCGCCAGCGCTTTGCAATGACTCAAATCAAGTCGGGTGAGGCCCGCCGGGTCTTTCCGTGCATGGATCGTTCAAGATTCAAGGCACCCATCAAACTCTACCTGACCATACCAACGAGCTATACAGCGGTCACAAACGAACGAGAGGTGGAGAGGCGAACAAGAGACGGTCAAAATGAGATACAGTTTGCCGAAAGCGCACCGATGGCACCAGACATGCTCATGTTCACCGTTGGTCGTTTTCAGATTACCTCCGCGCCCAAGAATGCAGACTATCCGCGCATTCGCGTCATGACAACGCCCGGAAAGGGTGCTTTGACAGGACAACTCGTGGATACGATCAAGTCTGTGATTGGCGAACTCCGCTCATTTTTTGGCCAGAACATAGATGATAAAATCGATGTATTGGCATTGCCGGAGCTGGGTGTACCGATGCTGAGTGCACCGGGCCTATTTGCCATCCAAGAAAATAGCGTACTCAGGCTGCCAAGTGACGAGTCAAAAGCCCGCAGACGATGGTTAACGCGCACCCTGATCAAAGAGCTCAGTCGCCGATGGATTGGACATGCCGTGAGCGCGGAAAGCCATGAGGATTTTTGGCTCTACGAGGGGTTTACGCTCTGGATCAGAGAAAAGCTTGCACCACTGGGAAGCGACCCTGCAGCGTCTGCAAGCGCGTTGATTCCCTGGCTCATCAACCGAGAGCTGGTTGAGAGCCCAAGACAAATAAAACCTGGTGCGATTGGATACGATAGTGCTCCAAGGCGAATGACAAAATTGGACATCGGCAAAGTGTATGCTCTGCTTTCCATGGTCGAAAATCGCGTCGGGTTGAATCACATTCAAGCAGCACTCCGGACGATCATCAGAGAAAAGCAACACCAGGCGGTCTCCGCAGCCGAAATTTTGTCAGCGATAAGTCGGTCCGGACACCTTGACGCGAGCCAACTGACCAAGTGGTATCTCAAGCAGGCAGGCCTACCCCTCGTGCGCATGAATCTCCAGTGTCGGGACAACACCATCGAGGTCCATCTCTCTCAAGAGCGAGCCCGGGTACCCGTACGGGGTGAAGCACAGGGAAACCCATGGACTGTCCCCGTCTGTATTCGATACGGAGATGAGACGAATACAAATACACAATGTCACCTGCTGACGACCCGTACAGCGGTGATGACGTTACCAGCCAAAACCTGTCCTAAAGTCCTTTTCGGCAACGTCGATAACCAGGGTCTGTATCTCTGGACAACCAATCTGTCTCTCATCCAAAAGAGCGTCGATCTCAATTCGCAATTATCAAATCTGGAACGACGAGCACTACCGCACCACCTGCTCAGCTTACTTTTAATTGATGAAATTGATGCGGGCTCTTATTCCAAGCTGCTCTCGGCCTTGTCAGAAAAAGCACCGGCTAATTTGGTTCATGCAGTCTTAGATTCATTGGATATGGTCAGACGAGTGGCCGCCTCAGCCAATCGAACTAGCGAGTTTCGCTCCTGGCTATTCGGCACGGTTGTTAAAGGAGGAACGCTCACTGAATGGCTCAAGACCCCGAGGGTCCAACGTCGAGTCCGGCTTGTTTTTATGGGGCGTCCAACCGACCCCGATCCCGAGTTGAAAGCAAAGGCACTTACGCTCTTGAAGAGCCCATTTGAGACATCAACGCAAACACTCGCGAATACACTCATACTGGCGGCGAGTCACGGCGATGCACAGCTTTGGGAAACCCTCTCAAAAAAACTGCAAGAAAAACCAAATCAGCCCGTCATAGAGCACGCGTATGGAGGTGCACTCGGCGCATTTAAAGACAGTAGGCTTTTTGAGAACACGCTCAATCTCGCCAAAACAGAGGCGTTTTCACCCAGAGCGTTGGATGCGATGGCCCGCAGTATTCATGTTGAAAACCGCGACCAGGCATGGGCATGGTTGATGACCCATCATCGTCAATTGAACCAAAGACAAGACGGTCTTGCCCTCAAGCTCGGATCGCTGATGATTCGGCATTTCTGCGAAGACGATCGATTAGCTGATTTCAAAAGGCTGGTTGGCCACGCGGGGCATGCGGCTGGCAAAAATCGCAATTTGATCCGAATTGCACGCCGAAATGTCGAACAATGTGTTCAACTCTCATCGCTTCTCGAACCAACCTTGATTCGGTTTCTTGGAAAAAAATCTACCGATTAGAAGTTTTTAGTGAAACCTTCCCGCGACCAAGGTACTCTCCCCCACCAGCAAAAGTCTGTTCGTCCTGTTTGATGCAGGGTGACACATTGGGAGGACCCCGCCCCTCCATGCCGTAAATTCCCGATCGGGAAGGAATTTGCACTGGCATGGGCGGCGTAGATCCGGATTATATGGGAAGCCGCAGATTTGGACAGGATGTGGCGTTTGTTAGTTTTGGAGTTCGCCGTATGAAAACAGCAGGTCACTTGCTGACGTTATCCGCAAGCCTCATGATGATGATCTTCGTCAGTGCCTTACACCTAGGCTGCGACGAGGGTTTGAATGCCACCAGTACCGGATCTCTTGAGGACCCCGGTGTTTTCTCGTTTCCTAAAGTGGCTCCAGGCGCGTCTGCCGAGTCACGAGTCACGCTGGTGAACTCCGGTGCGGGACCGGTCCTCCTGAAGGATTTCGCGTTTGCGGCCAATACGGACGTTCGGGATTTTCAATTGGCCTGGTTTTACGGCGACTCACCGGATGAGGCGGCTCTACCAGGGATCATCAACGGGGTGCCCTCGCCAGAATTCCAAGGCATCTTGCAAGTCGACGCGGGGCAAGCCCTAACATTTGTACTCACATACACTCGGATAAATACCGAAATCCCGTCAGGTGCTCTCGTGATGACGAGCAACGATGTCAACCGTGGACGGATCCAAATCCCGATTCGTGGACAAGCCGCGAGTGCGGAACTTGTAGTCGTTCCCGATTATGTAGACTTTGGGCGAATCGCAGTGGGTGAACAAGCATCCCTCGACATTCAGATTAGCAACGTGGGCGTGGAAGCGGCGACCATCGGGGCGCTGCAAGTCTTAGGGTCGGCTAGCTTTAGCCTATCGATGAATGGGGGTGACCCGATTCAAGACCCCGCGTTACTCGGAGACCCGGATGGCGATGGACAACCAGGCTTAGCCCCGTCGGGTACCTTTGTACTCACGGTCAATTTTATCGCTCAGTTTGAGCGGTCGGACCGTGGCGAACTCAGTATCCAAAGCGACGCCATCAACCCGGATGTGAGAATTGACCTCGTTGCAAACGGTTCATCACCGTGCATGGATGTGGTGCCACGAGAGTTGGAATTTGGTGCCGGTTTGATCGGGCGTCCAAATGAAGGTGTTGTCACCATAGAAAGCTGTGGCGCGGAACCCCTCAGGTTAGATTCTATACAGATCACCGCCGGCGGGGACTCCTTCTCCATCCAAGATGGGGCACTTCCCGACTTGCCCGGTCTCCTGGCCGCGGCTGATTTAGCTCAGGACCCACCCGTCAAGCCGTCTCTAAACGTACCCATTACGTTCTTTCCAGAAGCAGAGCAACCGTACACAGGAACACTTACGGTGAGCGGCAACGATCCGCAACAACCAACGGTGGAAGTCCCCCTTCGTGGTCGCGGTGCCAACAACGATTGTCCGGTGGCCGAGGTTGTCGAAGACGAGGTGGTTGTCAGACCACTGGATATCGTAACCCTCGATGGATCGGCGTCAACCGACATCGATGGACCCGATGGACGCCCTGTCGCCTACGAATGGGTCGTCGTAGAACGCCCAGAGGGTTCGACCTCCGTACCTGTTGAAAGGCTTACGACCCCGCAGCGACCGGCTGAGGGCGGACCAGCGGATCAGACAAGCACGCCGGGTGCAGTTTTCTTCGTCGACCTCGCGGGAACCTACGTTATCGAGCTGCGGGTGACTGATAGTGGTGGGGTAACCGCACCCAGCAACACCTGTCCTCAGGGAGAGGCACGCGTGACGATCATTGCGAATCCCGATGAAGACATTCACTTACAGCTCGTCTGGGATACACCAGGCGATCCTGATCAGACGGACCTGGACGGCTCCGATGTAGACTTGCACTTCTTACACCCAAGAGGGGCTGATTGGTTTAGAGACGGAGGCTCGTTTGACTGCTATTTCGGTAACCCTACCCCGGATTGGGGCCAAATCGGTCGACCAGAGGACAACCCATCTCTCGATATCGACGATACTAATGGAGCAGGACCTGAGAATATCAACCTCGATAGCCCTGAGAACACCCAGACTCTTGGGGGGCCATACCGAGTGGCTGTCCATTATTATCGCGCGTCGGTCGGGCCGTTTGGTGGTGCCGATAGCTGGGGTGCAAGCGATGCGACCTTGCGAATTTACCTAGGCGGCGTTCTCACCCGTGAATTCACACGCCGGCTGAATGACACCAACGACTTTTGGGAAGTTGCTGGAATCATCTGGGCAAACGGGGACCGTCGCGTCGTCGAAATAGACCAGGTTTCTGAGAGACTACCCTGATCGAGCACGCCACACAGGCCTGCGTAGAAATAGAAGGCCTCGACCGTTACGGTCGGGGCCTTTCTGCGTTTGAGGGCCGACGTATTATCATTCCCGGAACACTCCCCGGCGAAGTTGTAGATGTCACATTATACCCCCGAAACGGGCGGGTGTGGGGACGCGTTGTCAACCGGTACACGCACTCATCAGAACGCGTTTCTCCGGACTGTGAATTCGACAATATCTGCCCAGGCTGCACCATGAGACACATGCATGCCCATCGGCAAGAATCGATGTATAAGGAGGCCGTTCGCGCAGCCCTGCGGCGGACACTTGATATAGGTTCGTTTCCAATTGAATTTCTCGGTCATGCGAGCCGTGATCACTATCGAACCCGCGCCATCGCACGGGCATTGATCACAAAAACGGGAGCCCTCCGACTCGGTATTGTCGGGTATCAGGGCACAGTTCCACTCGGCAAATGTGCTGTGCAAACGCGTCGGGTGCAGGCATTGCTCTGTCAGCTGGAGTTAGACTTAGCCGGTCTCGGACTTCGCCATTACGACTCGGCAACACGAACGGGCGAAATCAGACATGTCGTTGTTGATGCCCATCAAAACCCCAAAGGATCTGGATTGGTCAGCGAACGGGTTGTCATTTGTTTGGGTAGGCCTCTTGAACACGGATGGAACGAGACAACATTCCTGGCTGATCATCAGGGAACGGCGGTCGCGTACGATGTCTTGCCCTATAGAAGTCCTGGAACGTTCAAAAAACCGGCTCCCCTACGCCATGACTTAAGCATACACTTTCCCGTTGGTCCCGATATCATTAAGTCGACTCTGCCTGCGTGGTGTCCACAAGCACCGAGCACAATCCAGATTGTCCAAAATACACTCCTAGATTGGCTGTCCCCAACATCCAAGGATGTAATCATAGAGGTCGGGTGTGGAAGCGGCACGAATACCCTTGCCCTGGCCCGCCATTCAAAACTGGTGATTGGATTAGACAACTGCCGCGCTGCAGTCAGCGATGCCCACCACAATTTGGATCGAGCCGAG
>JAYZEG010000012.1:0-21026 GCA_036337435.1 Myxococcota bacterium | reverse complement strand
TGCCTGGCTCGCCCTCGCCATTTGCGCCATCTCCGCCAGCCCCACCGGCTCCGCCAGCACCACCGGCTCCGCCCGCACCGCCTTCAGCTCCAGCCCCACCGGCTCCGCCAGCCCCACCGGCTCCGCCAGCACCACCGGCTCCGCCAGCACCACCGGCTCCGCCAGCACCGCCTTCAGCTCCAGCCCCACCGGCGCCACCAGCACCGCCTTCAGCTCCAGCCCCACCGGCGCCACCAGCACCGCCAGCACCGCCTTCAGCACCAGCTCCGCCTTCGCCACCGGCACCGCCTTCAGCTCCAGCTCCGCCTTCGCCACCGGCACCGCCTTCAGCACCAGCTCCGCCTTCGCCACCGGCACCGCCTTCAGCGCCAGCTCCGCCTTCGCCACCGGCACCACCCGCCTCGTCTTCACGGCAGGCGGAGAATTCTTCGGGGCAAGCGATCTCGCAGGCGGGTCCGTCTGCACATTGCTCTTCGTTTACGCACGAAAAGACGTCGCCCAATAAGCCTCGAGCCTCGCGATCTGTGGCATCGATGCATGCATTTTGGCACGCCGCATCCATCGCAGGGCAGTTAAAGACACAGTCCACTGCTGGGCCACATGCACCGTCACCGAAGACAACACCATCCTCCAGGCATGCGTCAATTTCCGTGGAGCAAAATTGTTGCTGGCAGTCGGCCTCAAAATCAGGGCAGTTCTCTTGTACACACTCGACCGCCGAGTTGTAGAGGTCCACTGCGTTTTGGTCTGACGCAACGATACAGGCATTAAGACAGTCTTGGCGTGCAGCCCCGTCTGGACATCCGTTGAAGCAACGTAAGAGCTCACCGCACGTTCCTTCACCTTCCGGTGCTGGAGGCGTACTAAATCCGCAGGCTTCCAATTCCGGAACACAACGTTCATTCACGCAATCAAGGTCGGCGTTTCCTTCGAGGTCACGGCATTGTTCACGGTCAATGCAAGTTAAGATGGCCCGAAATCGTGCTTGACCTTCTGGTGTTGCATTTGCGAGACATTGCTCTTGGCAAGCTTGGTCATTGCAGTCTGACAAGCAGCGATTTAAATCCTGACATTCTGCGACGCCTGGGTCGACATCACCGCCGCCTCCGCCTGCACCACCAGCACCGCCACCTGCTCCGCCAGCTCCGCCACCTGCACCACCAGCACCTCCGCCGGTGCCGCCGTCACCACCGCCGGTACCGCCAGCGCCACCGCCAGTATTGCCAGCGCCACCGCCAGTACCGCCAGCACCACCGGCTCCGCCAGCTCCGCCAGCACCACCGGCCCCACCGGCTCCACCGGCTCCACCAGCGCTCGGGATGCAAACATTGCTGGTACAGCGAAAGCCAGCCTCGCACATGCCCTCAGTGCATGGCTCAACGCATATTTTGGTCTCACCAATCTGAGCGCAGAGGCTACTTGCGCAGTCACCACCGGAATCACAGGCTTCCCCGAGTGCTGCATTCCCGCCGTCGCTGTCACCGCCACAGGCAGCCAGCGCAAAAGCCGTAAAGAAAACAAAAAACAGTTTTTTGAGTCGCGTCATTTAAGTCATCACTCCCGTTGGTCAATGCGAATCGTCGCCGCTGAAATCGTTTGCGGCTGCAACAGCTTCAAACTCAACCATAGACGTAAGAAACGACGCAAGTCAAACCGACAATTCAAGGCGAAATTTCAGGGGCATAAGTTGCAGACATTGCACTGGATTAGAGCGTCGCCCGATTGATGGCCTGCTGCTTTACGTTTTGGGAAGGACGTTCGGGACCTGTCCGCGTGGACAGACGTCGTTTGTTGAACAGCAGGACCGTCAATCGGATTCCTAGGGTCGGTAGAACGACTCCAGGAGCGTTTTGAGGCAATAGAGGTCATTACGCGATCGTAAATTTCGATGTTGTGCACACAGTTCGTGGCGTGAGATGTGTGCACAACATCGACCTGATTCCTGGGCCACCAGCCTAGGTGGTCACCTCGCTCGACGTTTACCTGAATCCCCTTGTGCCTCCTGGGCTCCTGGTTTCGTCTTACATAAACTCCATCGACGATAATCAGAGAAACTTGAGAAAAAAAGAGGATTATCGTGCGAAACTGTTCTGGCTTATCCGGCCACTAAACGCGCCTTGGTGTGCTTTTAAGTTGTGCGTTTAGTCCCTATCGTAGGTCGATTTTGACGGGCTACCATTGCCGTACGAGAGAAATCATTTCTTCATCGGAGAGGTAGACATCCTCCACCTCATCTTGGTCGAGAAACCAGTCCATGATGATGCCTGCCTTTTTACTGGCTCGCATATCCACATCAAGCATGGGTGCCAATCGGCTGGCGAGCTGCTTGGAATCTTCGTTTGGGACCAGCTCTAATTTCTCATTCTTGATGAGCAAATCGATGAATGACTGTGCAGATTGAATGGCCATTTCGTCCACGTAGTCATCGTCGAGTTCATCCTCTAGGTCACCGAGGTCACCAAGGGCATCCAGACCAGCCCCATCTCCCGCTATCAGACTGGCCACGATAGCTTCGAGTGGATCCGCCGGCTTTTCATCGACAGTTTTCTTAGGTTTTGGTGCCTCAGTTGCTGTGCTGTACGCGTCCAAAAACGCATCCAAGTCAGACTCGGATACAGATCCAAAGTCGACCTTTCCTTCACTCTCATCCTCGAGTCCAGTGAGTGGTCGGTGACCGCGTTTTACTGGTTCACCCTTTTTTGGAGACTCATGCGTACCGACATTGGCCTTAGTTTCATCCTCGAATCCCAAGCTTCCCAGAATTTTTGTGATTGCATCATTTGATAGATCGGTTTGTTTCACTTCGCTTTTCCCCATTCGTTCCATTGGCCATTCTCGAGTCAATCCATTGATCAATTTTTCGAGGTCTTGGAGTCTCACTGAAAATCGCCAATTGAACCCAGCAAAGTCTCGTTCAACAGTAAATCCAGCAGCGCCCATTGCACTCACGCTCACCGAGCCATGCCGAAAAAAAACATCATCACCCAGTGGAACTTCGCCCTCGCGGGCCAGATGTTTCGCAAGCTCGCTGAAGGCTTCACGTAAATTGCGGTCGACCGCGATAGACTCAAAGGCCATAGTCAGCACTCCTCAAACCGAAGACTGTAACACGTGGATGGCCGACGTTACCGTCGCTCCCGTAGCACCGCCCTCTACACCAATGATGCAAACCGGGCAAGCTTTGGAGCACTAAATTAGCAAATTAAGTGCACCTTGTCGGTGTATTTCAGATGTTCAAAAATCAAAACCACTTGAATTATGGCTCGTGTTTAGTCTAATCGCTCAATAATGAGCGACTATAAATCAACGAAACCAAGTCAAATCGTATCCCATTTACGCCGTGAAGGTCTCATCCGACCATTGGCAGGAGAGCCACGTTTCTTATCGGAAGAACATGATTTGATCGAGAGCGAATTGAGTCGCTATGGCGACAGTCTCGTTCGTCAATACGCTATTCCAGCCGGTTTATCGGAAAGGTGGAACTCGGTCTTTGATGGATTGGCCAGATTTGTGGCATTCACGCACCAAACCTACTGGGAGAAAATCTACGGGACAGGTCTTACGGCGGACGTGTGTAATGCAGTGTTCGGCCAGAATCTCCGAATTGAATTGTATCGTCCACGTTCGACACGACGGCGGATCATGCTGATGGGTCATGGTGGTTCTGGTCGAGCAGGCATTGGTGATCGCATTCGACAGCTCACAGTTGAGTGCCTCGTGCGAGCGAACCAGATGGGCGATCCGAAAGGCGTCAGTCGTTCGGTTCGATTGTCCACCGGACATGATGAGATCGCCACCGATATATTCGGGGGACGGAGGCATGGTACCACCGAGCAAGTTGCTGGTTGTTTGTCCGACTGCAATGCATCGGTCCTGTTCCTAGATGAAGCACTCCAAATGCCGGATAATCTGCTACCTCGCTTCTTAGCCGCGTTGAACACTGAGACCTCGGGTTACATGACCCAACAGAACCAGCCGAGTAACCTACATCTAATTACCGGTGTACAAGGCGAATTCGAACGTGAGACACATGAACAGACATCTGTTGTGAGAGCGCTGTTCGAAAATCTATGTCGCGATGGGCTCATTGAGATACCGAACCTGAGCGCACTGGTGGACAACCTTGATCAGTGGCTTAGGATATTTGGCCTTGTTTACCAAAATGTCGCGCGTGGATATTGCGGTCTACCTTCGGTGTCGTTACATCAATACAGTTCTCGACAAGATGCATTTAGACCAGATGGTGTGCCAGCTGATGTGCTCGGTGACGAGCAGAAATCATTCATGGGTTGGATCGCAGACAGCGTGAGAGTAGACCGCATCGCCCGATGCGCCTGGTTATCCTTCCAGGATTATGATTGGTCGGGCAACATTAGAGAATTGGAAGCCCTCATACGTTCGCTGATTAACGTCCAGGTCTCGGGTCCGCTTGACCTGACCGCCATTGAAGACCAATGCCAACGCTTCTTGCGTCGGGGTCAGCGTTTGCATGAGCCGTCGTCCCGTGAATCATCTTGGCTGCTCAACTTTGATTCAGCTCTCGACTCACTCCCATTGACCGATGACGCGTTGCCCAGGGTCATGTCTCAGGTTGAGGCGACCTATTTTCGGCTGGCTGCTGAGCGGGCTGCAAAAGCACGCCACCCCGGACATGCCCGATTGCAGGATGTAGCACGGCTGCTTGGCATCCCGAGGCAGACTGCCGCACGAAAGTGGAAGCAATACGGTCTTCCACCGAGTCTATTATCGACCGATTTAGACTGATTTTGGTGGTTTTGAACAAAATGTGACCAATTTCGGTCGATTTTTAGATGATCATTATTGGTGGTTTTGGTGATTGATTCACCATTTTTGGTCGATTTTAACGCCCGTTTTTGAGCGGATGCTTTTTTTTACAACCAAAAACGGTCTCTAATGCATGTACAGAGACCATTTTGATACCTGCTTTTCGACGGGTTGGGCTGTGATTATGCTGGGCCGCTCATACAAAGAAGGGGGGCCGGCTATCGTCGACGCGGACGTGATTAATTTTTAAGCCCCTTGAACTTTGCTTTTGGGAACTTTTTTCCGGCGGCTTCGAGGCGAGCGATTAGATCCAAGGGAGGCCCTTCTGGAAAGAGATCAAAAGAGCCGTCCGGCATGTAGATCACGTAGACCGGAATGCCGTTTCGCCCGAGCTTATCAAGAAGTTTCCAAAGGGAATCATCTTTGGTGAGATCGACTGTAAGCGGCTGAATTCCAGTTTTAGCCAAGACGCGCTTGACGTCATCAACCTCAAGGTGAGTCTTCTTAAAGGCCTTACAGTTAACACACCACGATGCGGTGAAGTCGACAAGAATGGGCTGTTGTCGCTTTCGTGCTTGTTCATGCTTCGCCTCGGTGTACAACTGCCACGTGATCTGTGCAGGGTCACTGACGTCTGTCACGGAGGGTTCGGATTCTATAATGGGCGATGAACTGCGTTCTTCGAGGCTCAGGAATGCATAGGCGCTCGAACCGATGAGGAGTGGAACCAAAAGTAAATTCGCGAAACGTTTAAAACCCTGAGTCTGGCTTGTTCGTACTTGTTCAAACCACCACAATGAAATGGATAGAGCCAACAAGAACCAAAGAAAATCGTTGGCTGATATCGTCGTCAATTGCTCCTGCAAAGTGCCGTAATAGAACACGGCTGCACCGAAAAGAGTGAAACCGACTAAGAGCTTAAATGTGTTCATCCAATTACCGGGTTTCGGAAAAACCTTGATCGCGCCCGGGATAAAACCGACGGCTAAGACCGGCAAAGACAAGCCCAGTCCAATACTCGAGAATAGAACCACGGTCTCATACCAGGTTGCGTCTTTGGCAAGGGCGGCAGCCGTGGCACCCCCTAGAATCGGGGCTGAGCACGGTGTAGAGACTAACGTAATCAGCGCGCCATGACTGAAAGAGCCCCAAAGACCATGACCAGACTGACCTGCGCCCATAGAGAAAGAGATTTCAAAAACACCAACCGCATTGAGCCCGAAGGCAAATAAGAGGGCCACCAGAAAGGCGACAAATCCAGAACTTTGCATCTGAATGCCCCAACCCAGCGGTTCTCCGGCGGCGCGGATTGAGATGACCAATGCTGCAAATCCAATGAACGTCAGAACAGCGCCGGCTGTAAATGCGAGTGCATCTTTCCTGCGAGCCGAGGCACTCACGCTGCTTTGCATAACCCAGCCTTGTACCTTGAAAGCAAGCACCGGCAAGACACAGGGCATGATGTTCAAGATGAGCCCGCCCAAAATGCCCGCAACAATATTCGTGAGAAGTTCCAACGCTTTCCCTAACCTCTTGACGGTTGCTTTACGTAACCACGATAAACGTGCGCCTGTTCCAGATTCAATGGGTTCTTGCTCTGAATTCACAATAGATGACTTATTTTCAGCACAGAAAAAAGGTGCGCCCCCAATAAATGGTGGCGCAGTACCGGGCTTGCACAGCGGGGGAGTGGGGGAAATAGCCCGATAAAAGGAGTGTAGAAACTAGCGGTCAGATGGCCTTCGCATCTCGTTCCACAACCGACGTTTTTGGCGGCTTTGGAATGAGAATCCCAGGCGACTCGATGGTCTGGACGTGATCGATGGGATCTGCAAAGTTCGCTTTAAATCTAAATTCGAGGCCCAGGCGTTGATTGATAAGGGACTCCAACGTCGCTAGCCGTTCGATCCAAAGTGGCCGCTGTCCACCCGAAAGGTCATCGGTTAGCACCGCGATCATGTTTGGACCCATGGTCCATGTTTGGACTTGCGGTCCAATTTGCTCTGTTAGCATTCGGACCAATACCGCGCGAACCCACTCTTGTGTCATGCGGTCAGCCGGGTCAATGACTCGGCTATCATCGACCAGCTTGATGAGCATAAGGTCAGCTGATGATTCTTCGGTTTTATGCTCGTCAAGTGCGTCATTTCCAGTTTGGCCGACCCTAAGTAGGACATCGGCCATACAGGCACGAATTTGCCTCAAAAGATTGACTTGTTTATCCGATAATGTTCGCGCTTCATCACTGTAGAATGTCACGACAGCCAGCAGATGACCTTGGCTCTCTAAGGCTCCGGTCCAAGCGATACGGACAAAATCCCCCATTGGTTTAGGGTTAATCACAACACCAAGCTGCTGAATATTCTGACTTGATTGGTTGGTGTTTTGATCGCTCGACAAGCTTGGCAGACATCGAGTCTTATGGCCCATGATCTGCGCTTTGAATGTCGTCGACAAGGGTTTGATCGAGGTCACGTAAATGGTCGGTTCCCCAACGATTGCTAGGCTGATTGCCTCGACATTCAATGTGTCGAAAAGTGGTCGTTGAATCGTTTCGAGTAGCTCATTGATCGATCGTGCCTCTCTACACATCTGCAGTAATGGCGGCAGCGCAGGAGGTAGCGACTCGGCGGTTCTCATACTGTGACGTCTCATATCGACTCCAGGTTCTCAATCGGACTTTTTCGGTCCCTGGTCGTCATGAGTCAGCAAGTGCTATGCCAATCGGTCTGTGCAGCCTCAAAAGCGCATGGTAGGACCCCTTTCGCTCACATGAGAACGTCAAAATGCCAATGGATGGCTGTCAGCTAATTGTCATGGAAACATGTTGTCGCTATTGGTCTTACGAGATGGAATTTCCCCAATAGAGTTGTTTCAATCGTTCAGGGTGGGCTTGTACGCGCTGCAGAATATGATCGGGAACCACACCAGCTCTCAGCATCATGGTCTCTGCCGGCAACCCAAGTAGTGTGGCCATCAGCTCTAAATGCTCTGCAGATGGCTGTCTTTCATCACTCTCGATCCTCGACAGAAACGAAGCGGTTACGCCGAGATGGAGTGCGAGGTCAGATTGGCTCAAATGTCGCTCTTTGCGCTGTTGCTTCAGCCAACGCCCGAAAGAAAACGGAGATTGTTTCGTTTTTGACATGATTTGCGAGGCATCAGGTTCAAGCTGATTGTCACCAGCAGACCATTCAATTTCCGCATATGCTTCATGGTTGTGGATAGATTCAAAGTTTTCAGCACTGACCTTCACATATGTGATTGAGTCGAGTGAGCGAATCGAAATGACAACGTCCCGTACCAAATCTTCGACAAACTTTGGATTGTCATATGCCTCCTCGGTCACAAATTTCTCATCGGACCTTTTTAGAAGCGCGTAGACAGGTGATGACGCACAGGACTCCACGGCATGGACCACATCCTCGATCCAGACAAATCCGCTTGACGCGACTTGTACGTCAACGATGCTTCTCTGATTATGGGCACCGCGTTCGCTGATGGCCTTTGAACACGGACAAAGACTTTTGACAGGCACTCTCACACCCAGCTTAAATGACGTCCGTGCACCCCGTGCCGATGCCGAGAAGTAGCATGAATACTCCATCAGAGACTTCGCCTTACTGACTGGAGCCTCCTTCTCAATAAAGTACGGAAAACTTGCTTCCAGGAAGGCATCCTCTGAATTGAGGCGCTCCTGTATTTGGCTTAAAACCATAGGCAGATTGCGAATAGTTAACTCACCCCTAACCGTGTTCAGAACCTCGATAAAACGGCTCATGTGTGTGCCCTTAAACTGGGCAGGTAGTCCTACGAACAAGCCAAGCTCTGCGACGGTGTGTTGCGTCTTATGGTCTTTGTCGAGAACTGTGATGGGGTATTTAAGTCCTCGGATTCCAACCCGATCGATGGGGAGTTGGCGTCCATCATATTCGCTGGCATGGTCTGGTAACGACACGGCCGATTCAATTCTATCGTGTTTCATGGAATTCCTACGAGCTTATGCATTTGAATGGAGAGCTTCCAGGTCGGGTTCCGTTGACAAAATGCGACGGCGTTAACCGTATTCTCCTTTGCATTTGGCCCATCCATGGGCTGGATATAAAAGTGGTCGAAATCGAGATTTTCAAATTGGCTTGGCTCGATTTCCACTTGTGGGTATACCAGTTTTAGTTCATGGCCAGTGGTGATCGCCAATGGTTCAGCCGCCTTTGGACTGACACAAATCCAATCAATGGAGGAGGGAATTGGAAGCGTGCCATTGGTTTCGATGGCAACCTCGAAACCGCGTCTTTGGCATTCTTGGATGAGCTCTTCATCAAGTTGAAGAGCGGGTTCTCCGCCAGTGAAGACAACAAAGGGTTTCCCGGTACCGGGCTTCGTGTTGTTCGTCCACTCGAACTCTATTTGAGCTGCAAGCATGGAACTCGACTTAAACCGCCCGCCCCCAACACCGTCCGTACCCAAAAAATCTGTATCACAAAATTTGCAGACTGCCATTGCGCGGTCCGCTTCGCGACCTGTCCAGAGATTGCACCCCGTAAAACGACAAAATATAGCGGCTCGACCCGCCTGTGCGCCTTCGCCCTGTAGGGTGTAGAACAGCTCTTTTACTTTGTAACCCATGTCAAACGCCAGCGTATGAAATGGGGTCCGTTAGGGATGCGTCGGCAAATCCCTTGAGACGGAGAAGACACGAATCACACTGACCACATGACAGATTATCGGTCGTGGGCGCATAGCAACTATGAGTGAGGTGGTAAGGCGCACCTAATGCATGACCTGATTTAATAATCTCGGCCTTGGTCAGGTTAATGAGCGGTGTTTGTATCTTAACCGAAATCCCATTCGTACCTGATTTCGTTGCGAGATTCGCTGCTGCGCTAAAAGCGGTTATAAATTCCGGCCGGCAATCGGGATACCCACTGTAGTCGAGGGCATTGACCCCGATAAAAATGTCGCTGGCCCCCTGTGTTTCTGCGACACCGGTTGCCATCGACAGGAAAACCAAATTACGAGCCGGAACATAGGTTACGGGTATGTCGTCAGCGAGGTCATCTACGCTTAAATTTTTTGGGACATCGATATCATCGGTCAGTGCTGATTGACCTATGTCACGAAACAGGCCCACATCGGCAATAAAGTGCTGTTTTACACCATAGTAGTCTGCGACGTCTTTGGCTGCTGCCAATTCGATTCGATGGCGCTGGCCATAATCAAAGGTCAGGGTAATCGGGTCATACCCCTGGTCGATGGCCATCGCTAAACAAGTGGTCGAATCAAGTCCACCACTCGACAAAATCAAAGCTTTCGGCATGCCACTGTTCCTTTTAGACGCTTTTGCGGAGGGAATACTGATTATTTTTGTCCCAGTTGTCAACATCGAGTTGACTGTTTAGTCAACACTGGGTACATCAAATGCTTTACGCAGCGAATGGGATTGTTTAATTGGCTACTTTTCGTTCCTCGAAGACGTTTCGAAACTATCCGTGTTCACACCGACGTTGGCGTCATGATGGTCATTGCGCGCACATTCACGGCTACAGCCGAGAGTTCATCGCTTGGTTTGCGTGTGAACAGCGAACCGAGAACGGCTTTGTAATGGACTTTGGTGCTTTGAAGCCAGTCAAGGCATGGCTCGATGACCACTTTGACCACACACTTCTACTTGATGACGATGACCCTTTACTGCCCGAGTTTCGGCAGCTCGCAGAAAAAGGAGCTTGTAAGCTTGTCACTTTTGCGGATGTTGGAATGGAAGGGACGGCTGAATTCGTCTTCAACTGGCTAGACAGCTGGGTCAAAAATGTGACCCAGGATCGGGTCTGGCTCGTCTCCCTCGAGGTTCGGGAAAATGATAAGAATAGTGCCATTTATACAGGCTAGTTAGATGGTTTTATCACTCTACTCTGTGAGATGACGCGATGATGAGGCGTCATGGGATACATCGACCCGCTAAAGGTGTATCCGATGGGCAGAGTTACTTCGTCAGCATTAATTGTCGCATGGATTGGAATTATGATTCTCGCCGGTCTTTTATCTGGTAGTCCGGTCGTTTCATAAGAGGATAGACCTGGGCGGGGATCAAATAGATAAGCCGCCATAACGGCGGCTTATTGAGCGGGAGACGGGATTTGAACCCGCGACCTTCAGCTTGGGAAGCTGACACTCTACCACTGAGTTACTCCCGCATCACTTGTCGATTTATCGTCTCCGGGCAGGGATGTCAAATCCACTCATGAACACGTCTAATGATCGTCGCCAGACTTGGGTACATCACCTGTTCTAATCGGTTGAGCAGTTGGCAGTTCGGTGTTTGGGGTGTCGACCAATAGATCACCGAAATCACCACTCAAATCAGAGTCAGCCAGTACATCGAGCGCGGCCTGGTTGATGTCATCAAGGTCGTCAAACTCGCTTAGGTCGAGTACATCATGCTCTGATGTTGCATCATCCTGTTTGAGATCGATATCCGGTATCGCATGGTCCATCGTTATATCCAGTAGACCATCACCAAATCCGTCGCCAAAATCAGCCGTTTGGGTGGCTGTTTCCGATAAGACATCGGGTTCATAATTTGGAATCAAGGTCTGTGAGGATTTGGGCCCATCGTCGGTCGTCCTCTCATTAGGCATCGGTGGTGTTATGATTGCACCCGCATTGGGCCCATGCATCGACGAGTCATCTAGGAGCATGTCTTCAGCTCCATCATCGGCCAGAAGATCCGCAAATTCATCGTCATCGGGGGCTTCTGCGAGCCCGTCGCTTTGTACTTCGAAGCCCAATTCTTCAAGCTCGAAGCCATCCAGAGACAGTTCGAATTCACTGGAGTCGTCCGATAGGTCTGAAAAGTCATCTAGGCTGAGGTCATCCAGGTTCAGGTCAATATCGAAATCCATCGACAAGTCCTCCGAGGGCTCTGCAGCGTCCATCGGCGGAGCGGCTGAACTTGTCAGTTCGGAGTTGTCTAAGTCAGCTGAGGGGCCTCCTACCTGCCCGATGCCAGAGAGTAGCTCAGACGCCAGAGCATGCTCAGGAGCGAGGCTGAGTGCCTCACGTAGATATGATTCGGCTCGGCTCGAGTCTGCCTCACTGGACAGTTGAGCGGCTTTCACCAAAGCCTCAGCAGCCGCATCACTCTCGTTTCGCAGTAGACAGAGATCTTTTAATTTCAAATAAACAGCGGGGTTCTTCGAATCGAGTCCAATCGCCACATCAATGCGCTGGCGTGCATGGTCCGGTAGCTGATACTTCAAGAGAAGGTCAACGTCGGCCAAGCATAAATTAACCCGCTCCTCCGTAGACAAGACCGGTTCAAAATTTGCGTCTGTACCTAATATGCTCGATTGCCCTGCCGTATATCCCTCGTTTTCGCTGGAGATATGTGCAAGGGCATCACGGGCCGCGCTGTCGTTGGGTGCCACATCCACAAGGCGTTGCAATGCTTGTTGCTGCTTATTGGTCTCTCCATTTTGTGAATAGATTCGGACTAACTCTCGATAAACCGCAGCTGCTTTTTCATTACGGCCAATTTCTCGAAACGTTTCCGCGAGCAATGCGAGAGTTCGAGTGTCTGTGGGATCCAGTTTAAAAAGTCTCTGGAGCCAAGCCAGAGCACGCTTTGAATTTGATGTGGCCAAGTAAGCCTGTGCAAGGTGTCGACCGCTCGCAATCTGTTCGGGATACAAATAGAGCAGTCGCTCAGCAACCTTGATGAACTCAGCGTGCCGGTTTTGGGAACGCATTCGACCCAGGACAAATTCAAAGTGTTCGATGGCAGGTTGGTCATTACAGTTTTTAGCATGTGCCTCGGCCAAGCGAAGATGGTTAGACTCATCTTCCGGCACCAGTTCAACCATGTGTTCGAGCAAAATCATTGCATCGGCTGAACGGCCGTCCCGTTCATAACTGCCGACCACGAGTCGATATTGGGCCAATGCTTCAGACGGCAAATTAAGCTTTATATAAACGTCGCCGAGCGTACGATACACCTCGGTCAGGGTCGGATCGACATCCAGCACCTTTTTGTATACGGCGACAGCTTTGAGAAAAAATCCCTTGCCTCTGTAGGTTTCTGCGACTTTCTTGTACGTGTTGACCGCGAGGGCCACTTTACCGTTTCGGCTGTGTAGATCACCGATTTTCAACCAGACCCGTACGTCGCCTGGGTCAGCGTCAACGATACTCTCATATTCTTTGATCGCCTTATCGATCTGTCCTCGTTGGAGGTATTTTTGCGCCGAGGCGATGGCTTTGTTCTTGTCGAGAGCCACGATAGACCCGTCCTAACTCAATTCTGTGACAACATCTCTGATACGGCCTAATGAAATTCTACGACTCTGCTACGGCTTTGGTCAAGGGCTGTGCAAAGGTGGAGCCCACAAGTAGGGTTTACTTGACGCGTGACGAATACTCGCCTGTGCGCGTGTCAACCTTGATGACTTCGCCTTCCTCAACAAAAAATGGAACCTGAACAATTGCACCTGTTTCAATGGTCGCCGGCTTACTGCCACCTTGAACCGTGTCGCCACGTACACCCGGCTCGCATTCGATGATCTTGGCTTCAATGAAGTTGGGCAGTTCCACATCAATCGGGCGTCCGTTGTACAGCAAAACGCTCACTTCAAGCTCTTCCTTCAGATAATTTGCTGTATCACCGAGCTCTTCAGCTCGGACTTCGATCTGATCGTAGGTTTTGTTGTCCATGAAGTGCCAAGCTGACCCATCATTATAGAGAACCTGCATTTTTACATCGTTTACATCTGGTTTGCCGACCTTTTCTCCGGAACGAAAATTGACCTGGATTCCGCGACCGTCAATCAGGTTCTTGAGTTTCGTCTTAACGAAGGCAACGCCTTTCCCCGGCTTAACAAATTGGCAATCAACAATGGACCAGAGGCTCCCCTCGTATTCGATTTTTAGGTTTTTTCTGAATTCGTTTGTTTGATACATGCTTTTTCCTAACCGGCGATGTGTTTCTTCAAGGCCATAATGGCCAACGGGTAGCCATGACCCCCAAAGCCACATATCTGACCTACACAGACGTCAGCTGTCAACGTCCTATGCCTAAATTCTTCTCGCTGGGCGAGATTTGACAAGTGTACCTCAACTGCAGGCAGTCCAACAGCGATGAGGGCGTCTCTGATGGCGACGCTTGAATGTCCGTATCCGGCCGGGTTGATAATTAGACCATCAAAGCGCCCCGCGGCCTTTTGAATGGCCTCGATCAGAACACCCTCATGATGACTTTGAACGGAGTCAATCTCCACCCCGTTGTCAGTCGCAAACGCGGCGGTTTTGTTCATGATTTCATCTAGGCTTTCAGAGCCATAGACCTCTGGTTCCCGGGAGCCGAGCAGATTTAGATTTGGACCGTTTACAATGAGAAACTTCATCGTATTTTCCTCAAACTAGTGCCATCAGGTCCGCGCTGACAATGCGCAGTTGAAATTGTGCGCGAAGCGCATCATGGGTCGCTTTAATCCATAGGGCCACAAAGTATTTGGGGCCCAGAGGCCTGAGCAAAAGCGTTCTATCGGAGCTATCGAATTTAAATGAGAGCGGTTCGCCAAGATCCGACAGTTCATCCAGAGAGGTCAATTGCTTCGCGACGAGGCCAAACTCAGATAACCCGTGTGTCAGACGCAGATTTTTTCCTGGTTCCACAGCGTGAACGACGACACCGTCTGCATTGAGTAAAGCTGCGCCAAGAGCCCCATCGATATGGTCGACCAGACGATTTAAATGTTCCTCCATCTGCATACAGGCATCAAACTCCGGAACAGTCTTTCCTGGTCTTTGAATTAGTCTTGGGTATTGGCCCCAGCGGGGCGTTTATGGGATCCGCGGCGGTTGACACAGTTGACGTGCGAATGAATCAACGGCGAGGCCCTGACAGGTTTGGCAATCTACAAACGACTCATCACTGCCCAGTAAGGCCTCGCAAAGCTCGTTAGTCGCCGTCGAGTTGTCTTCTTCGGCATTGACCATCGGGGCAGGGCAGGCGAGTTGACCGCCTCGTTGAACAATCATTTCGGATGGATAGATGACGCGACATCCATTGCAGACTTCGACTGGAAAGAGAAACTCGTTAGATTCTGCGTCTCGGCCGTCCAATGTTCTGCCTTTGATGCGGACGCGGGCGAGAATCGTGACCGCTGTTCTCGATGGAACGACTTCGCCATTGTTGACGGAGAAAAATTCTTCAGCGTTTCGGACTTGTTGCAAAACATCCTGCGAGAAGAGCTCAAAGTTAGCCAAAGTGAGTGCGGTTTCTTCCGGGATCGTTCCACTCAGCGGAACAATGCGACGGGAGGGTATCCCAGTCGACAGTTGGTCTAAGGTCGAGTATTCGATTACGGCTGAACTCAGTGCGATTGCATTGAGACTCACGCGTGTGTCAGCGGGCCGCAAGCCTTTCGCATTCGGGACGTCGACAAGGTTGTTTTCAAGCAATAGATTCGCTCGGTAAGTCTGGCGCATAGCCAAGTCGACGACTCCGCTTACTTGAAAGACATTATCGTCCTCGATCACTTCACAGGTTTCTATGTCGAATGGCTTTACGCTTACGATGCTCATGGAAACCTCACGATCTTGGCAGCCCATCAGCACGCCCATGACCAGTGACAACACAATGAGGAAACACAGTCGACCTGATTCGTGTGTATATTGCGATTTCATCGTAACTTCCTTTCTCGATCGGCTTCTGCCAGTCGACAAACTATGTCTCTAAACTCTTTCTGTTTGTAGTCCAGTACGACCGGTTCCGCTAGTTTTCTCAATCCAATAATGCGGACCGTGTCGCCCCTGTTCTTTTTATCGAGTAAAACCCGCTCAAATACCCCGTCATTAATGCGTTCTGACCAGTTCGTCGGGCCACCCAGAGCCGCCAGAGCTGCGTCACCTAATGCCCGTTCGCGCTCGGACAAACCAAGTTGCTCTGTACTCATTGCCAAGCAAAAACCGAGGCCGAGTGCGACAGCATCTCCGTGATTGAGCGAACCATTTGTAACGTCGGTCTCAAATGCATGGCCCAGCGTGTGGCCCAAATTCAAAACCACGCGACGTCCGACTTCCAGCTCATCTTCCCGTACGATCTCTGCTTTCAAACGGACAACGTCTGGCAAGATATCAAACAGGGCTTGTCCATCGCCCATCAGAATCGGGCCGATTTTATCAGTGACCTGTGTGAGCAGCTTTTCGCCCCCTAAGAAACCATGTTTCACCGCCTCAGCCAAACCAGAACGTCGGTGCTGTACGGGCAGTGTATCCAAATGTTTTGTGTCAATGAATACCCATTTGGGTTGGTAGAACGATCCGATCATATTCTTTGCACCGGCAAAGTTTACACCGACCTTCCCACCAACGCTGCTGTCCACTTGGGCGAGCACTGTGGTCGGAATTTGAGCAAAAGGTAGGCCACGCAAGAGCGTCGAGGCAACAAAGCCGGCTATATCGCCAACGACACCACCGCCATAAGCGACGATGTGGGTTTGCCTGTCTACACCATGAGAGACTGCCGTTTCGTAAACCTGTTTGACTGTGTCGAGGGTCTTCGTATGTTCGCCGACGGGAATAGTGACCAGCTTCGCATTCAAACCGGTCTCGGTCAGAGATTTTGTGAATTCCGTTGCGTACAGTGGTGCGACATTTTTATCAGAGACGATGATCACACGACCGCTTGCGGCATCAGCAATCGTTCTTTCAACCAACTCGTGGTGTCCACCGGATCGAAAATAGATCGGATACCGTCGAGACCCGAGCTCCACAGCGATCTTCATTGACTTCCCTCCGCACCCACAAGCATGTCACACAATCCGGCCACCACAGCCTCAATACTCTGCTGATCCGTATCGATGTGTGCATCCGAATCTGCATAGCTTGCCGAGCGAACGGTTTGAAGTTCCACCAATGACAAGCGCAGATTGTTTTTGTCGAGCAGCGGACGCCCAGAGGAGCCTTCGAGCCGAGCAAGGAGTGTGTCGATACTCGCACCGAGACAGATCACAGGCCCTGTTTTGCGTGCTTCCTCACGGAGTTTATCGTCGAGTAGGGTGCCACCACCCAAGGCGATGACCTTGTTCTTGCCATCCTGCAATTGCTGGGTGAAGGCTTCTTTCTCTAGCTGTCGAAACACACTTTCTCCACGCTGAATAAAAAGGGCTTCAATATCACTGTTTTCGCGAGTCGCGATCGCCTCGTCGAGGTCAATAAATTGTCGTCCCAAACGTTCAGCGAGAATGCGGCCGACGCTTGATTTTCCAGTACCCATCATTCCCCATAGGAAGATCGGTCGTTGGTCACTGACCTCGATCACTGAGCCGTTTTGACGGTTGACGCTGCTCTATTCACGATCCGAGGTGTCACAAAGATCAACAGTTCACTCCGACGATCACTCTCTTGATGATTGCGAAACATGACACCAATGATCGGAATTCGAGCCAAAAACGGCACCTCTGAGCGATTAAAACCAGCGTTACTTGTGTAGATGCCACCGATCACGGTTGTGTCGCCGTCCTTCAGAAGTAATTCGGTCTGCGCTTCTTTCTTAAGAATCGTGGGGTCCCCTCGAGCACCCACGTTCTGGAAGTCCGGTGTATTGTTCTGCGCGTTGAGTTTAAGGTAAATGTTCCCGTCCTGAGTGACGTGCGGTGTGGCTTCTAGACTCAGCACTGCATCGAAGAACACGGTCTGAATCCCGGCGGCCGAGATCTGACTAATTGGAATGCTAACACCCTGACTAATTCGCGCTTTCTTATTGTCCAAAGTTGTGATTTTCGGACTGCTCACGATCTTCACCGAGCCCCGGTTTTCAAGTGCCGTCAGTCTCACGTTGAGATTGAAGGTACTGTCGATGCTTCCGAAGGTCATACCCAAGGCACCACCAGAACCAAGACCAGCAGACGCCGGCAAATTGACGACGAAGTTCGGGTTGGATGAGACACCCTCGGTGCCCCCTTGTTGATCATCAGCGCCACCGGAAATGCCGATGGAACTTGGAAACCGAAGGCCTGTTGGATTGCCTGTTGCTGCGCTCCAGGTCGAATCAATACCCCATTGAATACCCAACTGTTGAACGTTGACCTCGTTTACTTCGACGATTCGGGTCTCGATGAGGACTTGTGGTGTTTGGGTGTCGAGACGACGAATCAAATCTTCAGCCGCATCCAGATGGTCATCGACGTCCTTCAAAATCACCGTATTTGTTCGCTGATCAAACTCTGAAGAGCCGCGTTTCGATAGAACGCTCTTGATTCTTGGCATCAGGTCGCTGGCCGTTGCATGGTTGACCGTGATTAGCTTCACCTCAAGGGGCTTCAGCTTTTCTTGCACTTCCTGCTTTTTGAGTTCGGATTCTCGCTCTTTTGCGATGGATTCAACCGGCGCAACTCGAATGATGTCACCCTCTCGAACCATATCCAGACCTTTTGTCCGAAGAATGATTTCGAGGGCTTGGTCCCAGGGGACCAATTTTAGGTGCATGGTGATGGTGCCTTTCACTTCATCACTCGTCACGATGTTGACATTTCCTTCTTTGGCGAGCAGCCGGAGAATATTGTGGATATCACCGTCTTTGATATCGATGTTGATCTTTCGCCCCGTATATCGCTTTCGGCGGGCGGGACGTGGTTTACCGAGCGATCGGGTCTCGATCGCTTGGCTCATGCCGGTGAATACCGCAGCTTTGGGTCGATCGTACTGAACCTCCGCTGCAGGCGGATTCCAGGATGGGGCCGGTGGTAAATTGGCGATTGTATCGAGGGTTCGAACAGGGTTTTCGAAAACCCATCGTAGCGTGTTATCAGACCGTACGAGTTCTGCTTTCGCATTGGTGTCAAGGGTAACGACGATGCGCACCCGGTCTCCAGGCGCGGGTGCTTGGAAACTGCTGACCAATTGGATGGCTGCAGCAAATTCACTGGTGTCGAGACTTCGCTCAAGGGCCGGATCGATCAATGCGTCAGCGAATTCCAAGATTCGGGTTTTGGTGCCCTCAGTTTTCAATGAATAGACAGGATCACCTTTGAATGAAATCGTAATCTCACACGCCTCTTTACGGTTATTAAATTGTACGTCGGTGATGCGCGTTCGCATCTGTGGAGGTGGCAGCACGGTCGCGACAGGCTCCTCGATTGTGACGGGCTCCGGTTGCGAGCTGGCCTTTGGCTGTGAAATTGGTTCCGGTGCTGTTACGGCAGCCATTTGTCCCCGTACCTGCTCAAGCTCTGCCCGGCTCCGTCGTGCTTTCTGCTCAGCGTCCAAGAGAGCGGTTTGCTTTTCCGACAGCTGTCCCTGCAAAGTCGCAACTTGACTCTCCGCGCGCCGGAGTTTTGTCTTCAGGGCGTTTGCTTCATCGGCGTTGTTTGCCCGTTCGGCGACCGCGATTCGTCCTTGAAGAGATTTGATGTTTTGTGCCAGCGTCGAGCTGGCTTGCTCGGATTCGATGCGTGCAATGTCTGCAGCGTTTGCCCTCGATTCTGCAAGTTTGGCTTCCCGTTCGGCCTGAAGCAATTTCGCTCGTGTGGAATCGTTATCCGCTCTTGCTTTGGCCAGCATACTGTCGAGCTGCTCGCGCTCAGACGCCAGCTGCGTATTTTCTGCTTCCGCCTTTGCGCGCGCTGTTTTCAGGTTGCCTAACTGCTGTGCTAACCGAGCGCGTTCGGCTTCGAGTGCTCGCGTCCGTGCCTCAGCAGCTGCAATACGAGCCTCTGCCTCTGCTTGCACGGCCGCATTTCTCTCGGCCTTGGTGGTGGCACTGCTTCGAAGAGTATCTGCAGTACGTTGCGCATTGTCTGCGCTTGTTTGCGCCGCTGAAGCCCGTTGTTCTGCCGCCCGTGCCCGCTCGGCTGCTGTTTCCAATTCTCGCTGTGCAACCGTAATCTGCATCTCCGCAACCTGCGCTCGGGCCTTCGCTTTGTCTGCGTTGGTCTTTGCTTTTTTCAAGTCGACTTGGGCTGTTGTGAGCTGTTTACGCGCTTGCACCGTCGCTCTTTCTGCTGTTTGTATCCGGACTCGAGCTTGGTCAAGCTTGGTGCTCACACTTTCGAAATTTGCTTGGGCTTGGTCCGCCCTTTCTTCAGCTGCAGTGGCCCGTTGGGCAAGGCGTTCGGCTTCGGCCGCTCGTTGACTACTCTCATCTTTGGATGCCTGTAGCGCAGCTTCTGCGGCTTGGGCGCGAGCGATGGCTTCTTGGGCGCGAGCTTCCGCAGCAGCCATCTTGGCTTGGGCGGCCTGCGTTGCAGCATTGGCCTGCTGGCGAGCCGCTTCCGCAGTTGCCTGGGCGGCTTCGGCCGCAGCCTGTGCTCGAGATGCAGTTTCGAGAGCCTTCGTATTTTTACGCAGTTTACTCGCTCGTTGATTGGCTTTCTCTGCGGCTCGAGCTAGCCGTCCCGCTTCAGCCTCTGCTTTTTGCGCTCTGCTCTCTGCATTTTGAGCGCGAACTCGTGATGATTCCGCTGCTTTGAGGGCACTGACTTCCGCCTGTCGCGCTCGAGCTTCCGCGCGTGCAATGGCGTCCTGTGCCTGCCCCTCAGCGGCCTTGAGTCGTGCTTCGGCAGCCTTTGCTCGCGTCTCCGCTTGCTTAATCCGGTCGTTTGTCGAGCGGCTTAGGTCTCGAACCTGGGCACGCGCACGTTTGAGCTCCTCTCGAATTTCTTCACGCTGCTGTTGTGCACTTACGGTTGCTGTCTCAGCACTCCGGACTTTCGCCTCAGCCGTTGCGATTCTTTTTTCAGCAGCCGCAAGTGCTTGTCGAGCTTTGGTCAATTGAGACTGAGTGACTTCTGCCGCTGCGGCAGCTTTCTCTGCGGCAACGGAGAGCTGGTCAGCTCTGGCCTTGGATTGCTGAGCTTGGTCCTCTGCTGCGGCTGCTCGTGCGTCCGCTGCTGCGGTCTGCGCTTGAGCTGCGTTCGCTCTCGCATCGGCGGCCTGTTCGGCCGCCTTTGCCTCTGCACGGGCCGCAACAGCCATGGTTTCGGCTGCTTCTGCTCGTGTGAGTAGCTCTGCGGCTTTCTTCGTCGCTTGTTGGCGTGCAGCGATTTCGCTTTGACTCGCTTTCTCCTGAGCCGCCTTCGCCTCTTGTGCTAGCTTGAGTGCTCTTATCTCAGCGTCGCTGGCTTTACTTGCGGCACGCTCAGCCTGTTCTCGAGCGACTTCTGCAGCCCGAAGTGCTTTCGCCTCAGCGGCGCGTGCTGTTGCTTCGGCTGTTCTCGCTTCCGCCTGGGCCTTAGCCCCCTGTTTTT
>JAYZEG010000011.1:0-127885 GCA_036337435.1 Myxococcota bacterium | reverse complement strand
AACCTGAGGCCCGATTCCCCGATGCCCGGTCGATGCTCAGGAAGTTGTTGGAAGTGCTCAATGAGCAGGCCACAAGTACTGAGCGTTCAATGCCAACTTTGCGAGACATTCCAGTTCTCAGGCTTCAGGAACATGCACTTGCGTGCGTTCAGGAAAACGCGCCATCCCAATCTGACGATTCAGTAGATATTTTTGATGTCCTCAGTTTCCAGTTAGAGTCTCCGAGACTCGGTAACCCCCCTGAAGGCTTAGCGCAACAGAGTGATGATGATGCGGGCCATTTGCAGCTTAGAGAATGGACGCGTTCCGCACTTTGGATCAGCATGACTTTAAACGGAACCCTCATTTTAGCCATTGCTTTGATGGTCACAATCATTTCAAAACATGCCTGAATGGTGTTGCTTGCTCAGCAGGGTAAGCTTGTTCACAATAAAAACGGAGTTGTAATCAACTCCGCGATACAGTTCGCAAAACCAAAGCAAAGCGGAAAGACGAGATAGCCATCCAAATGATTCAATCGCTCTACGACCTAGAAGAGATTGCTTATTCACACATGAGTCAGATGGCGGCCACATATTTTCGTGGTGGGTCGAGAGATGAAATCACTCTTCGGATGAATCGAGCCACTTGGGATAAAATTCACCTGTGGTATCGAGTACTTGTCGATGTTTCGCAAAGGGATTGCTCAACATCAGTGCTGGGGACCGAGCTTTCCGCACCCGTCCTGATTGCACCGACCGCATTTCACGGCTTAGCGCATCAGGATGCGGAGAGTGCCACAGTGAGAGCTGCAGGTGCTTTTGGGACAATTGCCTGCATCAGCACCCTATCCAATGTGTCACTGGAGACTCTAGCCGAGGATGCGACGCGACCCCTTTGGTTCCAACTGTACGTCTACAAGGACCGCGAGATCACCAAATCACTGGTCCAGAGAGCTGACGCTGCAGGCTACAAAGCGATCGTACTCACCGTTGACGCGGCAGAGATCGGCACCAGAGAAGGTGATCAACAAACGTCTTTCCATCTGCCCTCAACCCTTGAAATAGCCAACCTCAAAGCGTCAGGCTTGAACAGCTTGCACCGGATCGAAAGCGGTTCCGCTCTGGCAAAGTATGTTCGTGACATGCTCGATCCATCCGTCACTTGGAGTGATGTCGAATGGTTGCGAACTCAGACTCAGCTTCCGATTGTTATCAAGGGGATTATACATCCAGATGACGCGACCAGGGCCATGAATTGCGGTGCCGCCGCTGTCATCGTCTCCAACCATGGTGGACGCCAACTCGATACAGCCCCACCCACTTCCATGGCACTTCCCTATATTGTGGAGGCCATCGCTGGAGAAATTGATGTTTTGGTCGACGGCGCAATCCGCCGGGGAACGGACATCGTCAAAGCCTTAGCCTTAGGTGCTAAAGCCGTTTTGGTTGGACGACCTATTATTTGGGGACTGGCCTACGACGGTCAGACGGGCGTAGAGACAACTCTTGGCCTTTTACGTTCAGAATTGCTAGAAGCCATGGCACTCTGTGGCTGCCCAACGATCGGCGACATTTCCTCGGCGTTGCTAAGCCCAGTAAAGGACAGTGGACGGTCAATCTCATGAAAAGAAAAATCGCGCTTATCTCGACCGGAGGCACCATCGAGAAGACATACGATGAAATGAGCGGCGTGATGGCGAATCAAGTCAATGTGCTCGATGTCTTACTCGCCTCCTTGCAATTACGGGGTGTAGAGCTCATCCGGGTTCCGCTGATGAACAAAGATAGCCTAACAATGAGCGACGCCGACCATACCTTAATTGCCAGAACGGCAGGCGCGATGGCTGAATTACACGATGGCGTTGTGGTCGTCCACGGGACGGATCGACTCACTGAATCGGGTGATAGGACTTTGAAACTGAACCCCAACCTGACCGTGCCCATCGTCTTTACAGGCGCGATGCGCCCCTACGAAATGAAGCACACTGATGCGGTACAAAACGTCACAGAAGCACTTTTGTCTGTTCAGATTCTAGATGCGGGCGTCTACCTCGCGATCCACAATAAAATACTGTCATTTCCAGGCGTCCAGAAATCACCCGAGCATGGTACCTTCATCAAAACAGGATGAACCATACCCCCTGATGGCCTGGTTTCGGCGACCTTTCCGCAGAGCATGAAAAACATGATCGGACCCTTTGGGTCGACGTCTGAAAAAGGCTGGGCAGGGAATCGCTCAAACCGCCTGCGGGTGCGTCTATCTCTTGCTTTCTTCTCTGACCGCTGCAAAAAAATGAACTTGCACATGTTAGAGAAGACAGTCAGACCCCAGATGATGCGAGAAGGCGTTCTCTTCAGAGGCTAATCAAGATATGGTCCGCACCGAAACGGAGGCACCAATGAAAACGTCCTATCCATTAAAGAAAATCAAAGTCGTCCTACTAGAGGGTGTCCACGAACGTGCAGCACACCTTTTGAGGGATGCTGGTTTCCAAGTAGAAACCCATGCCGTGGCATATCAGGGTCAAGAACTCATCGATGTTGCCGGAGATGCTCATCTCATTGGCTTGAGATCAAAGACTCATCTCCGAGAGGATTTTTTCAAAGCCGCCAAACACCTTTGGGGCATCGGTTGTTTTTGCATCGGGACCAACCAGGTAGACTTGGACGCCGCTGCGGCCCACGGTGTCCCCGTCTTTAATGCACCCTTCCAAAATACGCGCTCGGTCGCAGAGTTGGTCATTTCAGAAATTGTCGCATTGCATAGACGACTTTTTGATCGATCTGCTGGCATGCACGCGGGTCAATGGATGAAGTCAGCCCTAGGCGCTCATGAAATCCGCGGGCGTACTTTAGGGATCATCGGGTATGGACGGATCGGCTCGCAAGTCTCCGTGTTGGCTGAAGCCATGGGCATGCAGGTCATTTATCACGATATTGTCGATGTCCTACCCATGGGGAACGCACAAGAAGCAGCATCGCTCAATGACCTACTGGAAAACTCGGATGTCGTCACTCTTCATGTACCGGCCACAGCCATGACCGGCAATCTGATCGGCCAGCCAGAAATCGCATGCATGAAGCAGGGTGCTTACCTGATCAACAATGCTCGCGGGAATGTCGTTGACCTAGACGCATTAAAAATAGCCCTTGAGACGGGCCATTTAGCAGGGGCTGCTGTCGATGTATTTCCCAGCGAGCCTGCATCGAATGACGAGCCTTTTCAAAGTCCACTACAAGGCTTGGACAATGTGATTCTCACACCGCACATCGGCGGTTCGACCATCGAGGCGCAAAAAAACATCGCTGAATCAGCAGCAACCCGGTTGATTCGGTTAATGAATAATGGTGCGACGGCATCGGCCGTAAATGTTCCAGCCGTCCAGCTGCCTAGATTACATGCAAATCATCACCGCATCATCCACTTTCACCACAACGTCCCCGGTGTTCTCAGCAAGCTCCATACGGGGATCGCCAAATTGGGAATTAACATTGCGGCCGAATACCTGCAGTCGAACCCAAATTACTCATATTTAATTCTCGATATTGCAGCGTCAGATCGAGAAGCTGAACTGCGCGAGCAGCTTTTGTCATACGACGAAACAATTCGGTTGCGCATCTTATGGTAGACGCCAGAGACAATCGAATTGCCGCACTGAAGGGCATGCTGGCAGAGAATCCGGATGATCCCTTTGCACTTTATGGTCTCGCCTTGGAATACAAGGCTCTCGGTCGAAACGAAGATGCGATCATACTGCTCAAAAAGGCACTTGGAGGGGAGAACCCAGAGGTCTATATATACTACCAGCTGGGCGAACTTTTCTATGATCTGGATGACATTGAATCTGCGCTCGACGCGCTCGATAGTGGACTCGAATACGCAGCTCAGCTCAATCATCAAAAGGCCCTTGGTGAAATCCAAGGGCTGCGGGACCAGATCGCCGACGACCTAGATTAAGCGCCGTCTTTTGAGCCCCAGGTCCAGTTGAAGTTCGCTAGGTAATTCCAAACCGTCGCAACCGCAATGCCGATGAGTTGAGACAAATAGATGTAGCCACCGATCTCGGGCGGTTTGACCACCAAAGTCTTGAGCTTTGCACTTAAGGTCTGACCCGCCTCGCCAAGATATTGATCAAATGGCCCGTCGCCGAAAATAAGAGCCAACAAAGCCACGTTAGACACCAAGAACACGGTCCATTGGACGAGGGCGCCAACCAACGAGACCAGCTGAAATCGAAGGGCGCGCATCACCATTCCTGAGGTCGTTCGCCGGTCTCTGAAGGTCCACAACTCATTCATGATGAAGTTGGTGATGATGGAAATAAATATGGCGATAGCCGATGCGAACGAGCTTCTCGTATCGAGCTGCCTGAGTAGAGCCAACATACCCAGGTTGACGACGACGCCACTGGCACCAACCGTACAGAATTTAAGGAATGACGCCGTGAAAAAAGGCGCTAGGTATTGAAATGGGGTAAATCTGGACATGCGCTCAAACAGCGTCTCTCGGCATATCCAGACTCCCCCCTCTGTCGCCGAGGGCTTAGTTGGCGTTACAGGCGTTGATGTCGTTAGCACATGCTGCGCATGCCTCGGCGCTGAGAGCCTGGCACATATTTTCAGTTACGCATGATGCGACAGATTGAAATAAACCGAAGCCAGCTTCAGACAATGCGTCCGTACACGCCGAGACGCATGCTTGAGCGTTCGCATCATTGGGGCAGGCATTGACGCACGTGAGCGTCTCACCGCAACCGGTCATTCCGAATTGACGACCATCGACGGTGCATGCCTCGATTTGAGCACCGCAGTTCTCATTGATACACTCATCGGTCATGCAGTTATTTGCCGAGCCGCAAGAGATGATTGCCTCAAAAAGGGCGTAGGATTCAGGGCTTGTTGCCTCAATGCATTCATTTCGAGTCTGCTGCATGCCATTGACGCATTGTAGAAATCCAGAACAGGTGCCATTTCCACTCGGCATGGCTGGTGCGCCAAAACAGGCATTCCATTGGTCTGCGCATTGTTCTTGCAGGCATGCGTTGGAACTATCAGGGCAGTTTGTTTGGCCACATTGCAACAGGGATTGCGCCTGGTTCCAGCCTTCTTCAGAGGTGGACTCGATGCATTGGTTAATGCAGTCTTGGTTGCCCATAGGACACTGGTTTGCGCAGGCGAACAAACCGTCGCATGTTCCGTTGCCCATTGGCCCGGCACCGCCGCCGAGACCACACGCGTCAAGTTCTGGGCCGCAATTATCAGCCAAGCACTGCTGGTCTATCATCATGGAGACCTGGTCAGCGCATTGATTCGCTTGGATGCAGGTTTGGATAGATTGGAATCGGCTTTGTGCTTCTGGGCTCGCCGCTCCCAAACACTGCTGTTGGCACGCTCCATCATTGCAGCCATTCAAACATTGAACAAGAGATTGACACTCAGCAACGCCAGGGTCTGCACCGCCGCCTGCGCCACCGGCACCGCCGCCAGCACCACCAGAACCGCCGCCTGCGCCGCCGGCGCCGCCACCCGTTCCTCCTGTACCGCCTCCGATGCCACCTGTTCCGCCACCAGTTCCGCCTGCACCGTTATCGAGAGTACCACCAGTACCTCCGGCACCACCGGCACCACCGGCGACGGGTAGACAGAAGTCCTGACTACAAGCGAAGCCTGCTGCACACATGCCTGCATTACAGGGTTCTACACAAATTTGACCAGCTGAGGGGATGCTGGCACATACACCAGCGGCACAATCACTGCTATCTGAACAAGGGCTGCCTGCGGCGGCATTGCCACCGTCGCTATCACCGCCACATGCCACCAGAGCGAGTACGGAGACAAGTGCGAGAGACGCGCGAACGAGTCGGTTTATCATGACGATAACTCCATCCTAAAGTTTATCATTTTTGCAAATTAGTGCTGGGTGTATTGATCAGAATGGTCAATCACAGCAAGTGCAAAAGTTTTCATTGAGTTAAAAAATAATCGAAAAAGCTAAAAAAAGAGCCTGACGGTTAGTAGAGACGAAGGTCTGTAAAGTAAATGTAAGTTTTTTCGTCTCGCGTCGAGTTTATGTAGGGACGTTGGTGTTGACGATGAGTAGGCCATCGGCAGCCATTTCTTGGAGGAGTGATAGGGAGTCATTGTGCTGCAAACCGAGCGTTAGAGACATCGCCACCATCTCCTCGTGAGTCAGCCCATCTCCGAAATGGCTCAGCCACCGGTAGAGCTCTTCGCTGGAGTCACCAATGCCTCCATTCGGTGACAAGTCAACGATCACGAATTCTTCTGTCTTCGTTGACCTTGGTCGTTTGGAAATGTCCTGGCGCGTTGGGAGTGCCATCAGGTGTTTGACCATGTCTTGGGGATCACTTGGTAAGGTCGCCTTGATTTTCTGGTAGCGGAGCAGAGTGCCCTCCTCCAAGGACAGAAGCTCTGTGGTGGGTGACAGGCAATAAGGGCTCTGATTGCCAGCGTGCGGAATGAGACGACGACGCCTGGCAATCGCCAGTTCAAGTTTGACCATGGATGAATCGACAAATAAACTGGTCTCGAGCCACGAGCCGAAAGCCAAGGGGAGCGGCACCTCGTCCATAATGGCGTCGTGAAAAAATTTGGATGAAAAAAACGAGAGCATTGAGTTGAGGCTTCGATGCCGAGCATACAAAACCGCTGAGGCTGGATATTCTTCTAACAGGACAGATAATGTTCGGGCGCATCGTAAGGTGTCGACATGCCATCGTCGGCGATCGGCTCGCCGCAACCATTCATATGTTTTCGCAGCAATGGGCAGATCGCCTAATACGGCTGTTGGGTCTTTGTAGATCGAATCGCAAAACGTCTGGTCAAACAGCATGCGAACAACGATTTTTTGAAGGTCTTTGGCGTTCATGACGGCGAGGCCTGACCAAAAGGTGTGCCTCGCACCAAATGGTCGATTTGTCTAAAGCCTTGAAGGCATTCAGACAGCGGATTCCGCTCGCATTCAAAGATGATGGCTTTAAGCCCCGAACCCTGGTCTACGATCCGTTTCGCGATGGCCCAAGTGGCCGGTAAGACATCGGTGGTGTGATCGTCTTCGATGACTTGCAGGCCGTCTGCATCAATGAACGTTGCCCCGGCGATGTGCATCTCGACGATTCGATCCATGGGGAAACCATCCAGGCCGGTCAGTGGTCCATGACCCATCACATCCTGATAGATGGCCAAATGGGCCGCGTCCAAGAGCATCCCTGTATCCGCTTCGTCTTGGACGAGGGCAAAAAAGTCAAGGAGATGCAGGTCACCTACAAATACGTGGCCTGGTGGGTTTTCTGGCAGCACCTCCAACCCACTGAGTTCGCGGAGCTTGATGATGCCCTCAGCCATCTCCTTGGCACTGTCGCGGGTCAGAATGGGCGGAAGGAGGAGCATGTGGCCACGATCGCGAGGACCAAAATGCCAGAGACCGGCATCGCCACAGATCCAAACTGGGTCCAGTGTCGCTCTCAGAGCCAGGAATTTTTCGACCCAGTCTCCATCCAGGTCTCGCGGGTCATCGAGGTTGATGTCCAAAAAGTGATAGGTCGTAGGCCGTCCTGACTCGACCCAGGCCAGTGCTTGGCTATCTAAGCCCGTCTCAACACTTACGCCGACCTCGAGAAAACGAGCGTATTGCGGATGATGTCGCACCAATTGTTCAATGTGTAGCGCGCCCGTTTGTATCGCCGCGTTATATTCGGTCGATACACCGATACCCAGGTGCGGTAATTGGGCAAGTCGAGTTGAAAAATCCGTCATGACGTCAAGCCTATCATTGGTTCTTATGGTTGGGCAGGTCTGATTTTTCGTGTCAGGTCAACAAAGGGCACCTCATCCGGTGGGCCATCCGCATAATAATAGGACTCAATCGCACGCCGACCAAAAGTGACACGGACAGATGAACGCGTTCCGTACAGGGGCGTTTTAACACAAATGGAATCGAGTGCGGGGGGCCGGAAAGAGTGTTTCACCTGGTCATCATTGGAGAAGAATCGGTCTGCTAAGATCGATTGGATGACAAGGCTCGGGTCAGTGCTGGGGCCCCGATGACAGAAAAGGTCTCGAGCTCTAGCTACTTTAGCGAGAGAAGGGCTGTTTAAACGGCCATTTCCAAGCACAGAAAAACCCGTTGGTACAGTATCGAGCGCGACCCCATCCCGGCCATATGCGACAAAGATGTCATCAGGATAACCAGCCAAGAGATTAAAATGATTGTAGGGATTCAGCGTCAACCTGGAAAGAAAACGACGTGCAGACTCTGTGTCTGCCAATGTCAGAAGTTCTGTGACTAAAGTGCCACGGGAAATCCGTCCACTCAACCTCCTGTTTGACTCTGGTTGGTTTGTGAGAGCGACAAGGAAACCATCAGGGCGAACGCCGAACCAGGTTCCACCCGCGCGGAGGTCACGACCCGCAAAAATCGGAGGAGATTGACTGACCATACTCGGGGCTGCCGTGGGTCGGTCATAGAACTCATCGCGATTGGCTCCCAAAATCAGTGGCGTCGAAGATGTCGGTCTGGAGAGGATTAGAATGGTACACATAGCCTAGGAGCCCGGCACCAGACTGCGCCACTCGGCTCGAATCTTCTCCGCGTCGTCGACACGACCCAACCGACTGAGTTGATTGACCGTGAGGTGCCACGCAAATTCGGCTCGTTCTCGCTCATCAATTTGCGTGAGATAGCGCGCCGCTTTTTCGACGAATAAAGGGATGTCGAGGTCGGCTAATTTACCATGGAGGAGTGGCTCCAGAAATTGAGTCTTCCGGTCATAATGTGACCATCGGTGGAGCATTGCATCTGGTAGAAGAGACACTGCGGTTATCATTAATAATGACCGCTTTGCACCTGTTTTCCTGGCACCGTCGATGGCTAAATCGAGGCGTTGGGCAGCCTCCACCCATTTCTGTTGTTCCATCAGGGCAATCGCCATGTTTGCATCGCCATACGGCGCATCAATGCTACTTATGGAGTGTAAAAGCTCAGTCGCCCCGTGGTAGGCCGCCTCCGCAGCCGGAAGATGACCGAGCAAACGCTCTGCGTCTCCGATGACATTCAGAGACTGAGCAATGGACCACTTAGAGCCGGTTTTAAGAAAGAGGAGATGTGCGTCTTTCGCGAGCGATTTACCCGCTTTAATATGCCCAACGGTGATTTCGATTCGAGCAAGCCCAAGAAGCGTATTTCCGTGCGACATCGGCGAGCCGAATTGCCGGCAAAGTCCTAGAGCCTCCCTGTAGATGGCTCGTGCTTTGTCGAACTGAGATAGAGTGCGATACGCCCTGCCTAAGGCACTCAAGCAATTGATCAAAAGCTGCGACTGAGGCCCTTCGCGTGCTGTTTGAGCCGCTTTGACATAGTGACCCAATGCTTTATCGGACCCATCGGCGATATCAATGCATCGTGCAATCTCGAGAAGACCACGCGCCTTGAGTGACACTTCGTTGAGTCTTTCCGCCGCGGTCAATGTGCGCTTTGCATGGCGAAGCGCACTGTCGAAAGTGCCGCGCACCCGCGAACAAATCGCCCAACGCCAGCGAATATCCACCCATTTCGGACTGTCGAGTCTATAACCGGCAAATCGGCAGGCCTTCGCTGCTTGCAACAAGCTTTTTTGAGCGCGATGATAGTCAGAGCGGTATCGGAGATTGTCAGCGGCACTCACGTAATGCGTGTATGCATCTGCGTATCGACCAGCTTGAAATAGGTGGCCGGCAATTCGGGCTTTTGCAGGATGAGATAAGCGCAAGAGTTCGTCTGCGCAGGCGCCATTAATTACCTGCCACCGACCGGATGTTCGCACTGCTGACTGTAGGGTCTCTTGGAGTAAGCCGTGGACAAAGGCCCATTGACCGACTCCATTGGATTCGATCAATCGGGCGTCGAAGCATGATTCAATCCATCTCTTGTCGATTGACAAACCGACCGCTGCGCAGACTCGTTCCAAAAGCTGATGGTCAACTTGACGGCCAACCAGCGATGCCACTTCGAGGACTTGCCTGGCTGCCATAGGGAATGGTGCCAGCGCGCTTTGCAAACGTTCTTCCCATAAGTCTTTGATGCTGCTCGGCAATGAGATTGACGCATCTGTCGTGAGCTTGAATCCATCGGGTCCAGGGACCAAAATCCCCGTCGCAATAAAGTGACTGATCATCTCGCGGGCGAACAAGGGATTTCGCGCTGCACGACTGCTGAGCAGGTCAACGACGCTCGAGTCGAGGGAGAGCCGGTACGTCAGCAACTGTCGATGAGCCATATCAGACAACGGACCCAAGGCGAGCACGGTTGAATTTTCCGCCTTAAACAGTGCTTTAAGCGTCCGGGATGCGAGGGACTGGCCGAGTTGACCGTCGTCACGTACGGTCGCGAGCACCAACACAGGAAGTGAAGACCAATGTTGGCTCATGTACTTCAGAAACAAGGCTGTCTCATCGCCCCATTGAACATCATCGAGAACTAAAATTCGGGCGCGTTCTTGAGTCAGATAGTTCAGTAGCTGGCAGACAGCCTCAAAACGCTCACGATTACTATGATAATAGGCCGACTGCACACCAGACGTGTTCTTACGCTGGCCGGACATCATTTCACAGAACACCGAGCTAAACCCATCGAGACCGATCTGTTTGGTCACCGAATGGATACGGGTCTGCATGCTGTTCGCATCCAGTCCCTCACAGCGAAAGTATTTAAGCAAGAGTCCACCGAGACCACAGCGCTCCGTGTTGGGTTGCTGATGTGAAATCACATGGGGAATCGCTACGCCAAGGGCGTGGGCACGCTTCGATATCCAGTGAGCAAGCGCGGATTTTCCCTGACCCGCCTGCCCCACGATGTATGCCGATTTGTAGCTCGATTCGCTCGCAATCCCCCCGAGTAAAGACCAGAGAATGTCACGTTCACGTTCACGACCAAAAAGCGGTGGCGTTGCCAGATCAAACAGTGAACGCCCTGTGCCACTCAATGATGGCATCGACCGCTCATACTCGGGAACGCGCCACGTTGTTGGCAGACCTGGGCCCGACGGTGAGTTCGCATCTTGAATCCAGGTTAAATCAGTGACCGGGACAAAGACCTGGGGCATTACAACAGTTGAATCATTCTCACTTAAATCGCCAGCGTGACACTCAGACCGGCGTCGCGGGATTTCTATGTTTGGTAAGTCCAAAAGCGCAATGGCTGCATCAGCCGCCAATCGAAACCGAGCTCCAGTTCGTTTTTCCAATAATCGATGCACCCACTTTTCGAATCCGACAGGAACGGATGCGGCATATTGCAATGGAGGTACTTCAGCCTTTAAATGGCCTCTAATGACGTCGTTGAAAGAATCACAAGAATACGGTGCGCGCCCATCGACGAGGGCGTATGCTAAGCAGCCCAATGCGTACAAATCGGTCCAAGGGCCAAAGGCTCTCCAATCGCCCCTAATCTGCTCTGGTGCCATATAGTTTGGGGTTCCGACCATCGCGTGGTTCATGTGCTGGGCATCTTGAGAGTCACCGGCAAAGGCAACTCCAAAATCACTGAGAACGGGACCCCGGTCGGCTAATAGAACGTTGTCGGGCTTCAAATCTCGATGGATAATTTCGTGTGCGTGAGCCACCGACAACGCGTCTAACAAAGACAATAAAACTGCTCGAATCTCTGTCCATTTCATTCGACCGAGACGCTCGCGTAACGTGCCACCGTCTACCCATTCCATCACAAGGAAAGGCGACCCCAGAGCGAGGTGTTTCAAATCGCGATGTTGAAACTGAGGCACAGCACCATAATCTGCAAGCTGAATAATGCCTGGGTGATTCAGGCGAGCGACAGCGCGTACTTCAGCGGCGAACCGATCACGATAGAATGCCTGTTTCGACACTGGGGCTGTGACAAATTTGATGGCAACAGGGACATCTTGAGCACAGTGTCGTGCGCGCCAGACCTCGGCCATTGCACCTGAGCCCGCCTGCTCAAGGATTTCGAAGGGGCCGAGCCCAATTTGAGAGCCGTCCGACGAGATGGTCACAGAGCGTTGTCCCTAGTCGAGCTGTATGAGATAGACGGAGCCATTGTCCAGACCGGTCGCCTCGCCAAAATCAGCACCTGTAGCAAACGCGGGTTGACCGCCAAGGCTGCCGCTGGACAAAACCCTGCCGAGTCGACTGCCTGGATCGTCTGTCTCACCAACCATGATTGCAGCCGGCGCATTACTCACACCATCACCCGTAACCCGGTAGAGACTGACTTGACCAACACGACTGGTCTCCCCGCTATTGGCTTGCGGAATCCCAACGGCAAGATACTCTCCGGCGATGGCCAGTGCATACCCCATCTGCGAGTCTCGAGTCTGTCCCTGCACCAACCATTCGCGGCCCCATTGATTCAAGAGTTCCGGTGGCTCTGAATTCGCGACGGCTACACTTTTCAATTGGTATTCTTCGAACGCTGTCCCCGGTACGACCCACACGCCGCCGACAGGAACATTATTGGTTCGCCGCACCCAAGCCCCAACCGCTAATTCCGGTCGACCATCTCCGTCTAAATCGCCACTCGCGAGCGACCAACCAGCCTGACCATTCGCCTCACCTGTCGCCAACCGAATCATTCGAGCAGCCGGCGGACACCCAACAGCACCAAAACCAAAAACGATACGAACAGCACCCTCGTCCCTCACACCATCTCGGTCCTGGGTCCGGCTGCCCAAGGCGAACTCTCCACAACCGTCCCCATTCAGGTCTCCCATCGCAACGACAGCACGACCTGAATTACCCCCTCGCTGGCTCCCAGAATATTGATAGTAGGTGTCGCAAATGACCTGAATTTCGCCTGCCTCTTGGGCAAAAGGGCGACCTGTAATCACATAGGTAGAGCCAGCATCATTCCCGAGCGGACCATCGTAACGATATGCACCAAGCACAATGTCGTCGTAGCCATCCCCATTGAAGTCAAATTGCCCAGACAAGACCTCTGGCGAGTTACTGCTATGGGGACTCCAGTAGGCAAAACTGGGCGCACCGGTATAAATGTTCGGACCACCCCGATAAATGTAAATGCCCCCCGTCGCGGACCCCCGGGCTCGGCATTGGCCCGGGACTCTGCAGTCACCATCTTGGCAGACCTGTCCAGCCAAGCATTCAGCATCTTCTTGGCAGCGTGTTTGGCGGGGTCCACGACAAGACCCATCGTTGCAACTCCAGCCTGCATTGCAGGTCGATGCGTTGACACATGCTGGGGCTGGGGCCATCCAGGGGGCTCGCACCATGGCACTGTAATTGGGTCGCTCGTCATCCCTGAGCAGCACGGCAAAATCGTTATGGCCATCACCGTCAAAGTCGCCAACGGGACTGACTGCCCATGCTCTATCTCCATCGGTGTGATTAGGAAAACCGCCAATGGACTCACCGTCGGATGTAATCTCGCCATTGGGCAGCCCTCGGTACAGCCAAATGCTACCACTTCCTCGATTGGGTGATGCACTAAACGGAGCGGTCACAATGACGTCTTCAAAACCATCACCGGTAACGTCCCCAACAAAAGCGACGCCTGTACCGAAACGGGCAGCGGCGGCTGTCCGCGGGTAATCGATGGGCGTGTGAATGTCGATAGGAACCACGTTTTCTGGTGGACCAACATCCGGGTCATCTATACCAGCATCCGGGTCATCCATACCCCCTTCCGGCTCTTCAGGCACCGTCTGTGTGATCAAAAACGTCTGGCCGCCGTTTGGATACGTGGTCGATGCCCGATTGCCGTGAGAGACGATGTCGGCCAGCCCATCGCCACTAAAGTCGCTGACAACCGCAATCGCCTCGCCAAGTCGTGTCTCGGGAGCCTCACCCGCAATGATGCGCACCGGGTCTGGCAATGGCACATCCCCCGCACGGCCTTCGTATACACTTAAAACACCACAATTTGCCAAACCGGGTCGGTCATCAACATACGCACCGACGATCAGGTCAGGAAACCCATCTCCCGTCACATCGCCGGTTGCCATCCCGATGCCCATTTGATCAAAGTTGGAGTTGCCATACGCCGCAAATTCAGCGGTCAGAATAGACCGGGACTGAGTGGTTTGAACCGCATCGAATTGGTGGCCCAAGAATAAATGGACAGCCCCGCGGTCACGGCCGCCAGTATCACCGCCATTTTCACCCACCACAATGTCGACTAAGCCATCGCCGTTCATGTCATCGACAGCCAGTCTACGACCCAAGGACGGACTGTTAATCGCTGCGGAATCATTAACAATTAGCTGAGCCGCATTTGGGGTGACGCCCCCTTGACTAAGGCCATCTGCAGGCCTGCCAGCGAACACAAAGACCGCACCCGCGTTCCCCATACCATTGACTGCATATCGGTTCGCACCAACAACCAAATCGCAAAAATTATCGCCATTGAGATCGCCCCCGTGAAGTTCTGCACCGAGTTGCAGATTTTCATAGTTGCTCCACTCGCCCTCCCCCGTTAGCCGAGTGCCGAGTACGATTTGATCAGGCTGCTCTAAAAATCCATCCTCGTAGCCAAGAAAAATCAATACGCCGCCTTGATTGCTACGAACCGGCTCGGCTTGTCTGTCTTCATGGAGCGTCGCACCTCCGGCAATATCTAATCGTCCATCGCCATTAAAATCGCAGACGGCGACCGCATAACCCAGATTATCGTCCCCCCTCACACCGCTCAAGACATCGTCTGGTTGAGGTGAAAAAAGCCCGTTGGGCGTCCCATAATAGATGAAAAGACCACCCGCATTGTTCAGACCTGGATCGTAGCCGGCAGCACCAACGACGAGGTCGAGCATTCCATCTCCGTTTAAGTCACCAAAAGCGACATCACGGCCGAACTGGTCGTCCGTTGCAAATCCAGACAACACTTGGTCTGGTTGCCCTGAGTAGCCGGTCTCATCGGCGAGGTAGACGAACACAGCCCCTGAATTACCCGCATTTACATCGGCTGATTCCATGGCGATGACGAGATCCGCTAGACCATCTCCGTTGAGATCGCCCGGCGATATGGTCCTCGCTGTCGTGCGCCCATCATCAAATGGGTCAATATTGGCTTGCAACGATTCGACGACCGTCAATCGAATGGGTGTTCTCACATCAGCGAAACGGTCGCGGATGGCGAGTTCGTAAGCACCCGCACGAAGGCCTGTGAACACGCCGTTTTCGTAGCGGATACCATCGCCAATATTTTCAACGACAAAGTGCCCCGTTCCACCGTCGATCGAGAGGGGAATGCTGGACCCCAGCGGTACAAAGAGGGTGTTGGGGTTAGCCTGGAGTTCGACGCGCTCGATGACAGCCAACTCAATGTCTTGGCTTTGGCCGGTCTCAGCATCGGTCACGCGGATCCGGTCCAGGCCATCGCGGTCTCCTGCGGTATAGTCACCATTGAGGGTAATCTCCCCACCGCTCGCCATCGATAAAGCCGTAAATTCAAACGAGTTCGAACCACCACGAACTTCAAATGTAAATTGACCACCACGGCCTACTTCACCCTCACTGGGAAGAACAAGCATGGTCTCAACGACTCTCATCTCGATACGAGCTTCGCCGAGACACCCATCGTCCGTGAGTAGAATGGTGTCGATTTGTCCGACGGTCTCACCCGCTAAATAAGTGCCGGTTGTTTCATTCAGCAGGGCACCGGATGCGTTGTTTTCAATTGTAAATCGCCATTGTCCGGTTCCACCACCCGCGATGAATCGAACCAAATCGTAGGGTCTCGCAGCTCTTTGCGGTGCCGAGAGCTCCAGGGCGGGCTCGCAATGAGCCAGCGATGAATCCGCAGACCCTTGGTCCCGAATCTCCATGTCGACTGCTGGACCCAGGTCCGGCATGGGCCCAATGGCATCCACCTGGTCACCGGCGTCCACCGGCGGCGTAACTTGGCCATCGGTCTCGACGGTCTGATCGGGCTGCGCATCTGCGACGGGCGCGTCCGCATTCGAACTCGACTCCTGACAACCAACCGCTGTCATTAAAACAAGAAGAACCAGATTTGTGACCGACCGCATGCAGACATCCCCCGTGTTGCGTGTGCGATGACAATAACGAAGGCCGAGCATTTTGGCACGAATTAGATCGAACGATATGCTACAATCTCCCTCGGACCCTCTTTCGAGCCGAATGGGGTATACCTGCGGGGACAGGTTTGGCGTCAGGGAAGGGCAACTTGCCGACATCAATGTGGTTAAATACTGATTGTGGACTGCGTCTATACGTTGTGAAGATGATGAAACTGATTTCAAAATTAAGTCTATTGAGCGGGGTTGTATTGCTCTGTAGCTTTTGCCTGGCCTGTTCGGAGAGTGGCGACGACGCCGGTACGCCTTCGATGGCCGATGCGGGCGTCGACATGGCCTTGGACGCTGAGGTCTCCCTCGATCAAAGCCCCGCGCCCGATGTGGCGATTGAGGATCCGGTAGATGATCAACTGCCAACTCAAGCAGCGGCAGCGGCCAGTCCGCGACGCCTGCTCGACGCGATACCGACGGCTTGGGATGTATTATCAGATGGCAGCTTGGTCTACAGCGATGGTCAACAGTTTTGGATGCAAACTGCCGATGAAACGATTTCGTTGGGTTTCGCTGAGGGCGATTTGAAATCCGCTGCGCTGGTCGATAACGAAATCGTGCTTCTTACCACGACCGGTCTGTTCGTCGCTGCAACCAATCAGCTCGACGCCTCCCCCCTCATTGACGCTCTCGGGCAGATCCAAGAAATTATGTCCGATCAAAAAGGCGGGCTTTGGCTATTGGATGAAGATGGTGTGAGTCATTGGCGACGGGGGGATTTGAGGCGTCAAACAATCTCTGATTCTGATCTGTCGTTCCAAGATGCACGGGCCGCAATTGGTCGTTATCAAAACGAAGATGTCCTTTGGCTGAGTGACGGACGGACACTGCTGGGCGTCGGCGAAACACAGACATGGCATTTCCAATGGGAGACAACGCTCGATTGGATTACCACAACGACAGCCGGGCTGTGGGTTGCGACAGGCTCTGAACTTCAATTGGTTGGTCCTGAGGGGAACATCACCGCCTGGTCTAAACCCGTTCAGGCATCCAGTGGTTTAGGCAGTCCGAACAGTGACAATCTTTGGTTGAGTTCGGGGTTTGCTCTTTACCAATGGGACGGGGATGCGTTGCGCGAACGCCCGCAGGCACCCGTCCACTCAGTGCTGAGGACCGATACAAGCGGTGCTCTCTATCTGGGTACAGCAAACGGTATCGAGAAAGTGCTTGGTCAGCGCTTCGTGATCATCGACGGCTTGGCCAGTGATGACCGCCTGACGACGCAGAGAGCGGTCACTATCGCCCCGAGTGAAACCGATGCTGTTGATGCAGTTAAGGCAACATTGAATGAGACAGTAGAGCTCGCAATCGATGCGACGGAGGGCTGGTTGATCGAGCTTGACCCAATGCAAGTGGGACCCGGTCAGCACCGGCTCACCATCGAAATTCAATACATGGATGGGCTCGCACTAGAACAAACCATCGAATTCTGGGGGCCTCCAACCTGGACTGCTGATATAGAACCAATCTCTCAGACCTACTGTATCGGGTGTCACGGCGATGGCGGCTCTGCCCATCGAATGGTGTCGCGAGACACTTGGGTGGCAGAAATCACTTGGATCATAGACGACATCGAGACAGGGCGAATGCCTTACGGTCTGCCACGACTCAGCGATGAACTCATCGAGCTGGTGCGGGGCTGGCAAGAATCGGACTTTTTGGAGTAGCACATGAAATACAACGTGTTCCTGACAGTCATACTCACATTAATGCCACTCTGCGGGCATAGTCAGACGAGTCCAACAGAACCAACGTCGCTTGGTGTTCTGGCGTGTGACCCCGCACTGGAATTCATGGAGCCGTTACGCTACCTCAGGGCACTGAGTTTAGACCTTCGTGGTACAGTACCCACTCTCGATGAACTCCAGTTAGTTCAGGAGCAAGGCGAAGTGCCGGAAAGCCTCATCGATGACTGGTTACAGTCCGATGCATTCGCAACTCAAGCTGTCCGCTTTCATCGGAAGTTGCTCTGGAACAATGTGAGCAACATCAACCTATTCAGTGCAGGTTTTAGGTTGGGCCGCCAAAACGGTATCTTATGGATTCGAAACCGTGCCATGCGCTATCGAGGACAGTCCGTACCGTGTCGGGACGAACCTGCGCAGTTTAGTGCAGATGGCTCGATCATCACGGATGAAAACGGGATCGAAGGGTATGTCGAAATCATTCCGTACTGGAGTGCGGACCGAGAGCCTGTACGCATCTGTGCTTTCGACGCTCAAGACCGACTGGTTTCGGAGGGCGGTGCTGAGTGTCGACTGCAATCTGGTACGTCAGATACGGCTTGTGGGTGCGGACCGAGCCTAAGATGGTGTACGACGGGCCAAGAGCAGCGCAGCATCACAGAGTCAATGGGCGAAGCTCTAGACCGATTCATGTTTTCAATTTTTCGAGGCAATCGGCCATACACAGACCTCTTCACGAGCCGCATGGGTTTCATTAACGGTCCACTTACTTATTTTTGGTTGAACCAAACGGGGGCCAATGCCGGTCTTGTTTTCGAACCGGCCCCCTTGAACAAAGACACATTGATGCCTATGCCCTACACAGCCAGGGATGCCTGGCGCGAAGTTGAATTACCTGAATCTCATGCCGGTGTTCTTACCCGAACCGCATTCTTACTTCGTTTTCAGACCAATCGCTCACGAGCCAACCGCTTCTACGATGCGTTCTTATGCCAACCGTTCAATCCTCCGGACGGAGGTCTGCCAGTTGCCGATGAAGAAAGCGCACGAAACCCAGACCTCCAATTGCGCGCTGGTTGCAAATATTGTCACGCTTTGCTTGAACCGGCTGCAGCGCACTGGGGTCGATGGACCGAACAAGGTGTTGGGTATTTGACACCGGAAGATTTCCCAGCAACGCGCGGTGACTGTGAAGCCTGCGCCCTCCGTGGGCAATCCTGTAATCGCGAATGTAGAAACTTCTATGCCATTCAATCATTCGCGCCCGCAGAGGATGATTTCTTGGGCATGCTCAATGCGTATAAATTTAGGCGAGCGGATCATGTCCGAAACGTCGAGGTCGGACCGAAGCTGCTCGCTTTATCGACCGTGACGGACAATCGGATGCCCGGTTGTGTCGCGCGGCGAGCAGCCGAATGGCTGTTGGGCCAAGGAATCGCCGGGGATGAAGACGTCCAGTGGGTTGACGAATTGGCCAGGCAATTCGTTTTCAGCGATCTCAGCTACCAAGCGTTAGTCAAACAAATCGTAATGAGTCCTCGATACAGGAGGGTCCGATGAGAATCCTACTCGTCCTCAGCATCTTCGCGGTTTGGGCATGCGACTCCAGTCCGCAAACGACCGAGTCTGGGAACACAGCGGTTGAGCGCCCTGAACCGAGCCCTGAAACAAGCCAAACTCCAGAACCGCGGCCGCAACCAATGCCGTCCATGTCCTCAGATGGGAACGGCGACCAACGCAATACACCACAGGTGACCATGACCGATGGCCACTGGGGTCCATCAACGGGCGTTGACCTGAAAGAACCAGACGTGGTCGTGGAGCCAGGCCGTTCCAGGCGTCGAATGAACCTGGATCAGTTAGAAGCCGCCTTCCTACGCGTGAGCGGTAGCCTAAATTGGACGGAACGGCGAAATGGGAACGATGTGTCACTCTTTCAGACGTTATCGGCCACTTTGGGAAAGCCAGATTTTATCCAAGTCACCAACGAAGCCTTGGAGCCAACGGCTCTTTTTCAGAAATTTTTAGATGATGCGGCACGCCAGGTCTGTCAGAAGATGATCGCGCGAGATTCAGCTCGCGGGGAAGAAAATCCAATTCTACTCTTCGACCGCCAGTCAGACATGACCATCAACGGGCATCTGAGCAACCTGGTTCGCCGTTTTCATAATCGGCTGCTGGATGACAGCTCAAACGACTTGGCACAATGGCGCTGGTTTGTTGAGTCTCTGAGGCACGTTGCTGAGACCGAAGAACAAACCTGGCACGCCGTGTGTGTCGCTTTGTTCACTCATCCTGACTTCTATTCGTACTAGGGGGTTCGCCATGAAAAAGCAGACAAAGAATCTGATTGGGCGGCGTCGCTTCTTGCAAACATTGGCCGCGACTGGTGCTGCGACGAGTTTTAGCCTCTGGCCCAATTTTACGCCCTTGTCCCACGCGCAGAGTCATCATCCTGATGCCCCCGACCGGTACTATATTTTTTGTTATTTTCCGGGCGGATGGGATGTTCTGCTCTCCCTGGATCCGAGAGACCCTGCTGTCTTCACCAACGGCAATTTGCGGTCGACGCAGATACAGCCGGGTTATGAGCTCTTACAAAACACAGACGGACGCCTGATCGAATCGGGTGGCATCACATTCGGTCCACATATTGGTGAGCTTGCAAATCACGCAAGTCGCATCAGCGTTGTCCGTGGGATGAGTATGGATACGCTGACCCACGAGGTCGGCCGACGACGCTTTCTCACCGGAAAAGCCCCAAGTGGTCTGCAAGCTCGGGGGTCGTCGGCAGCCACATGGCTTGCAAGTCACTTTGGCGGCCAAGAGCCTATTCCAAATCTGGCTGTGCAAGTCGAATCGTACAACAAAGGCTTAGAAAATTACGCGACGGCACTCAGTGCCAACAGCGTGAGCGATCTTTTGAGGGCACTACGCCCTGCAGAACCAAACGTCAGTGCACGGGTCATGCAACAGTTGAATGCGCGTTTGAGCGATGCAGCCCTTTGTCCTCGCAGTCAACGGTCGTCACTGTGGCAGTCAGCTGAAGCGTCTCGAAAAAAGGCGCGAGAAATGGTCGTCGGTAACTATGGCGACGCTTTCGATTTTCGAGCTAACACTCTGGAGATGCAAGCTCTGCGGACTCGGTTTGGATTCAATCAGAATCAAACCAACAGCCCTGAGGTTCGTGGGGCGATGGCCGTACAAGCAATCACAACAGGCATCAGCCGCTGTGTCAGCCTATCGGTCTGTGGTGGTCTTGACACTCATTTCGATGATTGGCAAACCAATCAGGGCGCAAATCAGGAGCAGGGCTTTCGAGTGGTCTCCAGAATCATTGAAGAACTGGATGCACGCCAGTACGGCGACAGTGGCGAATCTTGGTTGGACCGCACTGTGATTGTCGGTTTTAGTGAGTTTACGAGAACGCCTCTGATTAACACGCGTGGAGGCCGTGACCATGCGCTCATGAACGCCTGTTTCTTGGCTGGCGGCAGCGTTCGCGGCGGGACTGTCATTGGGCGGTCATCCGATGTGGGTATGCAGCCAACCACAACCAACTTGTACACGGGCGAGTTCGATCAAGACGGCGAAGTCATTCGTCCTGAGCACGTATTACAAACTCTCTTTGATGAAGTCGGGATCGGTGAAGAACCTGACCTAAGAGTCCCTGAGTGCCGCGGAGACCTGCTGGACCCATGTGAACAGCGGATTGCTATCCCACGTCTTTTGCGCTCATAAACGTCCAATACGCAGAGTAATTTTCCACCACATGAGATAGTGGGGTCCCTCGCCGTGGACTGATTCATGAGACTGGGTCTTCGCAATGCATCGTCATAGATTGTCATCCATATTGCTGCCGCTGGTATTTTACTGCGGCTGTGCGGAGACTGTATCGCATCAGCGGCAAGTGCTACCGCCAACTGATGGCTCGTCTGACATGGGCTTTTCTAACGGCGCACCTGACGCCATTTCACCAGTGATAGACCCCGGTGCATCGGGTCCGTCTGACGGTGCCTGCCGGTCGGCTAAATGGTCACTCAGGGACCGGACACTTAAGCTCCACTGCCAATCGACAACACTGACCGTCGAGCCCCAGATCAGCGCCAATGATGAATGGCTGCGACCCGATGAATGCCTGGCACACGCTGGCCCCACATATCGGTGCGTATTCGACTCATTAGGGACACTCAGTTTACACATCGATGGCTCAATCATCACCCCCAGCCTTGCTTCGTCTCGCGACCAAACCGTCGATGGGTTTCGACTGATTGGCACTCTGGATGCTACCAATGCGAGCGGTTGGTCCTCGAACGGCCTACAGTCATGGTCGCAAACAGGCATCATTTCAATACCAGACACCATCTCAAACCGGGAGAGAGTGTCCGCCCTCACGGCATTGAACGATGTGGAAGTCATTCGGTCTGGACGAGAAAATTCTTGGTGGCACACAACCGTATTCGCCGATGTATCGCTCGTAATCGGCAGCACAACAGCCAAGTATTTTAGATCTTGGATTGGCCTCAACGGTCTCGGACCTCGATACCAAATACAGATTACCAGCGGTGGACTCGGTGATAGCCGAGCGCTCGCTAACGGCACTGAGATTGAATTTGAATCTTGGTTCTTGGCACTTACCCAGGTCCCAAACAAGACACTAGAAGATTATGGGCGACATTTACCCAGACGGGACGTAAGCATCCTGCAACCCGCGATCGGCTGGAATTCTTGGTATCAATTGTGGGATGGGATAGACGAACAATCGATTCTCGACAATATGGACCGATTTACCGATATGTCCATGCTGCTTAACTGGCCGAGAGTTGGCCGACGGATCGTTGTTAATGATGGCTGGCAACGTGCCTGGGGTGAGTGGGATGCAAATGAGCAATTCGGAAGCGGACTCGAATCATTAGCACGCCAGCTCAATCAAAATGGTTATCAGCCCGGTATTTGGCTCGCACCTTTGCTCGTCAAGGCGAACGTGCCCGTTGCTGTTGAGGAACCTGACTGGTTTGTCGCTGATGTGAGCTTCCGTCACCTCCGTCATGGAGAGATGCGTATTCTGGATGTCACCCATCCCGATGCGGCCGCTTTTTTAAAAGCCACGATTAGAGCCTTAGTCAACGCTGGCTTTAGCCTGTTGAAGGTCGATTATCTTTTTGTTGGAGCCCATCTGGGTCGACGTCATCAACCGGTCACAGGGCTTGAGGCCTACAACCTAGCATTGGAATTGATTCGAGATGCGGCTGGGCCTGAAACGACTATTGTAGGTGTAGGCGCATTACCAATCGCTGGTTTCGAGCACCTCGATTCATGGCGTTTTGGACCGAACATTGCTGTTCAACTCATCGGACCAAGCTGGCACTACATCACAGGCGTGGCGAGAACCTTAAGCGTCCGATGGCCCTATTGTTTTGCTATCGCCTGCGATCCGGACCCAATTGTACTGCGGCAGCTGCCAGACAATGAACGCACGGTGGGCGTTTGGACCAACGCATTGGCCGGAGGCTCCATGATCCTATCCGATGATTTACGTCTACTCGGAAACAGACTTTTCGAGTCTGTAACTGGCGACGTATTTACCTACGCGCTCGGCGGAATGACAGCCCAACCTATCGGACTGCCCCGAGTCGTGCCAGACGTCCTTTCCAGCTCGTTGAGCGATCATGGTGAGGGGCAAAGCCGACATCAAATCCCCAGTCATTGGACACTGTCAGACGGCAATGTTCTCGTATTCAATTGGAATGACCAGCAACACAGTCAAAACGGAGAGCTGCTTCCAGCCCGCTCCGTGCGTCTCGTCGAATCGGCAGCACCCACCGCTGGAGGTGAGGAAGAGGATTGAGGTGAGCGCAATAAACGCCTCGTCGCGCCAAGTTAGCGAGTGCCGTATTGAGGCTTACCCACGGCGTTTTGGTGCTGCAATTTGCAACACTCGCCCCGGCAAGATCGCCCGCGTACCGCGCTTAAGACCGCTGATGCTGCAATCGGGCTGAATCTGGTTAGAACGGCAGAGCTCCGGCATAGAGATCTTGAATTTTCGGGCAATCCGCCAAAGTGAATCGCCCTTTTGAACCTTGTAATTCAAAATACTCGGAGTAGCCTTCGGTCCTACAGCCTGAGCAATTTGAACCGGTTGTAAGTGCTTCATCTTCACTTTGATCGGTGACACCGTCTTGACATGTCCAGCAGTTTTTAGTGCTACGCTGTCACGAGTCGCATTGGTGTTTTTTTTCTCAAGGGCTTTCGCTGGAGACACAGCTTGTCCCACCGAACTCTTCGCCTTCACGATTTGAGGCTTTAAAAAGGCAACTAGACTAGAATCCACCACCGGCTGCTCTACGATGCGTGTTCTTCTTCCCTGTTTCCAATGATTTTGACCGAGTCTCAGAAAGTAAGCGAGCGGTCTACCCAAACCCCTTTCTTGATGACTTTTCCCAAGCTTGCTCTGATGTCCAACGATGCGTTTAACGTCCATCGTAAGCTGAGTTGCACCTTTCTCGTGTGCTGCCGTCGGCGTGGTTACAGCGGTTGCAAGCTGAGGTTTAGGACCTGGAGTCGACGGATTGCGCTTCGCGATGACTTGAATTGTGATTCGCTTTGCTTCAACCGGCTTGCGTTCAACTGCCTCAACCCGCATTACTTTCAGGCGATTTACCACTTTGGCTTCCATCAAATTAGAGAGAGCCAAAAGTCGCCTCAAGTCTTGAGCAGGCAATTTGGCCAGCCCAGTCGGAGTGGATGCGCCTTGTATTTCAGTATCGCGAGATGTTGTGACCGGCTTGGCAACACCAGAGTTCCCATTGGTTTCTTGAACAAGAAGACGGGCCATTCGAGCCTTGGCCCTTCGCGCTTTTTTGGCCAGTCGGCGTTGATATAAGACATAGGAAGGCGGCTGCCTATCCCATGGATGACGATGCCCAATGACTAATCTACGACCCCGATACAACCGCTTTGGCTTTCGTTTCATCTTGTTTAATTTCTTGAGTTCCTTGACGCTGATACCCGCACGCCCTGCAATGCTTTTGAGCGTGTCACCACGCCGAACACGGCTTCGAATGGGTATCGATCGGATGTGCGCACGTAACGCGTCTTCACCATGTCGCCGGATATATTCCTCATTGGCAGCCAGTGAATCCGGAGCATAAATCCGAATGTGCAGGTGGCAATCGTGTCCTTTGAGGTGTCGGATCAAGCCACGCCTTTTTTTGTTTCCGAACCATTCTAGCAGCTCATCTTCAGTAATATGAGGCTGCCGCTTCGCATACCGGCGAAGTGCAGGTATAAATCCTCTGTGGGAAAACATGTACTGTATTTGACCGCTACGGAGAAAGGATTCCATCATGGTCCAAGTGCGAGGAATATCTAGGTTTCGTCGTTTCACCTTCTGAAGTCGGTTGGCTCTCTGTCCTTCAAGCATGTAATAGCCAATGTCTACATCGCGTCCAGATTGGTGTGATACGTGTGGTCTGAATCGACCCCCTTTTTTTCTAGACAGGTCGCCGACATGGATACGTGGACTATTCTTATGCTTCGCGTGTACAGCATGAGTCGCCGCGCGAATGATATCGACCAACTCTTGGGTGCCATAATTTTTATATTTGCGGCTCGACAACGTATGATCGCTGGTCAGTTTAACAGGATTGATCAATGCGCCTCGATTAGGTCGTCCGACACTCACGCTGTGTGGCCACGCAGCCGCGATGCGTTCAGCCTGAGTTTGAACTTTAGGTGTTGCGGGTGTACTCGACGGATTTACCGGACAATCTAATGCGTGCCCAGCCCCTGTCGCCAACCCATGGCCAGCCATACAATCGGTCTGGCTCGTCGGCTTGGCCATCATCACATTCGAACATGCGATGGACCCCGACAGAAGCAGCACACAGGTCAGTAATTTAACGACTTTGCAATACATACACCTACATAGTATCCAAAGGGCGGATTTTTTGCCAACAAAAATTCCTAACCTTGCTTTCGCAAGGGCAATAGCGACTGCGCAAGCATCGACACCAGGCTGACCACCAACAAAGATGTTCAACAAAAAAAGGCGGCGATTACGAATCTTGGCGAATGGTTGTCTGGAGTGGGAGGCGCCGCAACCGGATACCGACCAGCTGATGAATTGCATTGGCGATGGCGGGGGCTACGGGGCCAACAGCGATCTCTCCCACACCGCCTGGTGGCTCTTGGCTGATTGAGATGTCGACCTGAATGTCCGGTGCATCCCGTCCATAGAGAACAGGATAATCAAAGAAATTGGATTGCTGGACTGAACCAGCCTCCAAGGTAATTTCCTCGAACAGGGCAGCACTCAATCCAAAGAGCAGCCCACCTTCTATCTGGGCTCGAACACCGGTTGGCTGAATGACCAAACCGCAATCGACTGCTGCACTCAATTTGTGAACCCGAATTTCTTTGGTGTCGCCGTCTACACTCACGTCAGCCACAACAGCAAGGATTGAGCCGTAATCGACACAGAGAGCAAGCCCCTGACCGATGTTCGGGTTATTGTCTTGCCCCCAACGACCAAGCTCAGCCGCTCGGCGCACGACATCGGCTATGCGGGGAGACTGTGTCAGCATACTCAATCTGAACTCAAGTGGGTCACGAGAGGCATGGTGCGCCATCTCGTCGATAAAGCTTTCCGCAAAGAACGTATTTTGAGAGTGTCCAATGGACCTCCAAAAACCAGATTCAATAGGCGAATCTTGATAAACATGTACGATGCGCTGATTTGCTATCTCATAGGGCAATGCGTTGAGTCCCTGAGCGGACAGAGGATCTCCAGCGCCAAAACCAAGGACGGAATCACCACAATTGATCGCTTCAAAGCCAGCGAGCCGTCCCTCTTCGTCGATGACCCCGGACAGACGTCCGGAAAATGCAGGCCGGAATCGATCCCGTCTAATGTCTTCTTCACGAGACCAAATCAACTGGACGGTCTCGCCAACAGACTGGGCAATTTGAACGGCAGCAATGGCATAGTCTGTATCGACCTTTCGACCAAATCCACCTCCCAGAAGCGTCGCATGGACACGAACTTGTTCCAACTCCAGTCCTGCGGTCTCGGCCACCGCCCTTTGCACGTAGGTAGGTGCCTGGGTCGGTAGCCAAATATCACACCCTGTCTCGTCAATACGAACCGTTGCATTGACTGGCTCAAGTGGAACGTGAGCTAAGTGCGGCACAAAGTAATCGCTTGTTTGAACCGACCCACTGGCGGCGAAAACAGAGGTGACATCGCCAAGCGTGAGGATCTCGTTGCCATCGGTCTGCAAACCCGCAATGAGCTGTGATTCGATGGCTGCGCTGCTGATCTCTCGATCTGAATCAGGCGCTAAAAACTCCACCGGGAGGGTTTCAACAACGTTTTTTGCCGTCCAGAAACTGGATGCGACAACGGCAATTGCGTTCGGTAAAGCAACAATAGAGCGTACATCAGCGTTGGATGAACTCAATGTATCCACATTCATCGGAACGCCATTGGGCGTCGGTGCATGTCGAATTGCAGCGTAGAGTGCGCCATCGGGTGCGCTGTCGATTCCGAAGACAGCTCGCCCATCGACAATCTCTGCATCGATGAAACGCGCTTGGTCTTTGCCGATTAAACGAAACTCATCAAAGCTTTTGAGTTGTGGTTCATCAGGCGGCTGAAGCAAACTGGCTGCGTCCACGAGGGCCCCGTAACTCAAGCGGTCCCCATTTGGGTGATAGCATGCCCCGTCGCGTGTCGTAATCAGATCGATGTCAACATTCCAACGGGCCGCTGCAGCCTGCTTCAAAACGTGTTTCGCCGAGGCACCAACCCTTCGGAACGGTTGAAAACTGCTGCTCACTGAATTACTTGCCGATGTCATCGGAAGTCCGGTTCGCAGGTTGTAATCACCCATCTCTCCGACCACGGTCACCTTGATTTGTGACACGGCAGCATCGAGTTCCTCGGCAACGATGAGGGGAAGCGCCGTATGAATGCCCTGCCCCATTTCAGCTTTGTGCATCGCGATATGAATGGTCTCTTCTTCGTCGATGCGAATCCAGGTCTGGAGGGTTCGATTTGCTGTTAAGCCCCCGTCGGTTTGCACGTCCATATCAACGAGAGAGCCGTCGTCCAAGGATCCGGCATCAATCGCCCTGCTTTCGATCTGACCATCGTCAGAACAGGCAACGATCAAGGCAACAGAGCTCGCGGCTGTCGTCTTAAGAAATCGCCTTCGATCCAGTTCGTGTCCCATGGCCTAGTCTCCCCGCCCCATCTCCAACGAGACCTCCGACACAGCCTGATGTATGCGAGTATAGGTTCCGCATCGACAAAGATTATTCAGCCGCTGGGACAGCGGTTGAGGGGACGTTTGTTCGCGCTCGCTGAGTAGACTGTAAGCGGCCATGATCTGGCCGGTTTGACAATAGCCACATTGAGCTACCTTCAACGCCTTCCATTTGTTCTTGAGAAGAAGACCCAGCTCATCATCGAGGCCTTCAATGGTGGTCACCGTTTTTTCATGTGCCTGATTTATTGGTGTCACGCATGCACGCAGAGCCTGTCCATCGACAAGCACCGTACATGCGCCGCACATACCTACGCCACAACCGTACTTTGCGCCTTTCAGCGCAAGGTCTTCGCGCAGGACCCAGAGAATGGGTTTTTCGTCGGGTACATCAATGGTTCTCATCTGCCCGTTTACTGTGATGCTCACCATGATGCCTCCCCCAAAGCCCTCAGGTATGTCGCCACCCGAGGGAGCCCACACCAAAAACCGATGTCAGGCTCCAAGTCGGAGGACGTTATTTAATCAAATATTGGGCTATTGGCACTCGACCAAAATGCCGCCACCCTCTTCAATTTCTGAAGGTGGACCACACCAGACAGCAAGGGCACTGTCGCCACAACCACCGACTGCATTGCAGGTCCAGTCCGCATAAGAACAATCGGCGTTTGTTCCACAAGAGATGGAGCAGTAGCCCTCGGTAGCACCAGGCTGTTTCACGCATAGGTCAGTGGGTGCAGCACAGTCACTGTCTTCAGCGCATGTCTCGCCCCAAGAATCAGCATCGCTGCCACCGGCACCACCGGCACCACCAGCACCGCCAGCGCCACCTTCGGCACCAGCACCGCCTGCACCGCCTTCGGCACCGGCACCACCAGCACCCCCTTCGGCGCCAGCACCACCAGCACCCCCTGCGGCACCGGCACCACCAGCACCGCCTTCGGCACCGGCACCACCAGCACCATCACTGCTGTCACTGTCACTGCCACAGGCGGTCAGCGAAAAAGTCAGCCCCAAAGCTAAAAGAGTTTGAAAAAACATGGATCTCATTGTGGATATCCTCCGTTAAAAGTCTCGACCAAGAGAGTCGATGATAAAGTAATTAATTCGAACAATACTCAGACAACCAGTCGCATATCCGACCACCGTTCATGGCCAAATCAATGTCGTATGCGAATAGGCAAAGTCAACCACCACACTAAACCGGTAGCACTGCCCCGATTCCAATGGTATGCCGCCCGTTGATCCACCATTATCGGCAGTAATGTCAAGTGCCCCGTCCGGTGTAACTCCATAAATGATGGGCCCATTAAAGGTATTGGGGAAATCTGAGGCGCTCAATGCCCAAAAGGTTTGACCACCATCGACGACACCCGGGCCGAGGGGAAGCGTCGCATCGGGTGTAGTGACAAAAAATGCGAGGGCACCACCAGTCCCCCAGTCGATGGACACGGACTCGCCATCGCGTTGTATCATTGGCGCAGCGTCGCCTTGCGTACCGACCTCACAACCGCCGGGGGTATCAACCTCGAATTGAAAATTCAGGTCAGGTAGCTCAATCCCCGGTCCTGTCAAAGTCAACCGGCCGGAGATGCCATCCACAATGCCGTCTGAGTCCGAATCGACCAGGGCACCAACCATCGGTGAGCCATTTAGAAACGAGGGACCGACGGCGATGGGGAGGTGTTCTGTGTAGATGAATTCTCCATCGAGAACGACGGTGGTTTCGTAGACCATGTCTCCACCGAAGTCCAAGATGGTGCGAGCCCCCTGGGCGGTGGGCACAGCATTGAGCTTGAAGCTCTGGTCGACCAAGTTGTCCCAGTCAAATTCGCCCGTGTTAAAGTCAAACATCGGGACTTTGATGGTGACCTTGTAGTCCCCTTCAAGAATGAGCTCACTACCGGCAGCGGTCTTAAACGGAGCAATAAAATCGTCGTCTAGGGGTACGCCATGGTCCCCCAAAAACCCCTTTTCAATTTGCAGCTGATAACCCTGGTCAGCGGCGAGGCGAGATTCAGGCTTTATGAACAAATCGCGACCGTCTACGCGGTGTTCGACTGGCATTTCATTGCCCGTATTTGAGATGAGCTTGGCTATCGCTAAGTTGGCTTGAACATCGAGCATAGGATAGGAGAACGTAATCTTAATCTCACCATCGATGGGAAACCGATTTGAGTCTGGACCAAAATCCACTTTCAATGGAAAAAACTCTCGACCTGTAAGCTCTCCCAGGTAACGAACGACATCGGCAACTTCAGGGTCCGACAAGGGCCGTCCGAACTTTTCTGCAGTGTCGATGACCGTATCGGCCAAGGACGTCATGGCACCGGTTTTATACCAGGAACCGATTCGAGCGACATCGATCAAACTCGGAATATCAGTCTGACCAGGGGTCAGGCCGTCTGGGAGAACAAGTCGACTTGTCGTCAGCGGACCGAGATGACACCCACTGCAGCCGGCTTCGGTTTCAAACAGCCGTTTTCCCCTCTGTGCTTGTTCTGACAAGGATCCATCCCGCCGGGTTAAACTATTGGCCGGCGGCGATGGCATAAGTGACGCGAGATAAGCGCCCAATTGCTCCGATTCTTGGGTATTGCCACGACGGTTAATGGTCGAACCGCCGACGTAACCGCTGATTCGTACACTTCCAACGTAACCATCCCAACCGATCATATCCGTGCCTTCTAACCAACGTAGCGGCCGAGTCATTAGACGGCTTACAACGGGCCCAGCATTCCAAATGACTCGGTCAGTCAGTCCATCAACATGGCAATTGTTGCAACTGCGATTGTCCGCAGGCCCATCACCCTGGCCAGTGAAGCGCTCGAGTCCTTCGATCAAGAGCGGATGTCGGCGTTCAGTCAACCCGAGGGATTGGGGCTCGGGCTCGCCATCGATCTTCGTAACCGTCATTCGATTGGAGGCGACAACATATGGAGTGCCGTTAACACACTGAACGACTCTTGGCCTGCCGGTCACGGAAATGCGGGCGACTTCTTGATAATCAGAATCGAGCTTGAGTAGCGAATCCGAACCTTCGGCCACCACCCAAAATGAACCTCCACATTCGACAAACCCATGTAGGGTGCCCGTGGACCCTGTTGATGACGCCTGTCTGCTGAGATCGATACTCACCGTTGGCGTTGCCGTACCTGAGTCGTTTTCAAATTCCAGAATACGATGCTGAAAGCTCTCCGTATCCACATCATTGAGTGGTCCCTCAATGCGGTTTATCGTACCGATCAACCGCAATGCGCCGTCCCGATTGAAATCCATGGCATGAATCGTCGAGGCAACATCCAAGATATGACTTTTGACCTCTAACGACATCGTATCGATAATGGCAATATCCTTTTCCTCGGTCACAGACCGGTCGTCGTAGGGATACATATCAACCTGCCCTGAACGATGTGAAGCCACCGCAACCCGCTCACCATCCGGTGACAGGGCGATTGCGAGCGGATCGAAGACCACGGGGATCGTTTTAATTAATTGGCGGTCTGCGACGTCAACTACAGCAACAGAGTTTGCGCCAGACAGAGAAATGTAGGCGTGCCCCGAGTCAGCGTTGTAGATGACACTGGCCGGTTCATCGCCAACCCAGATGCTATCCACTTGGCGCCCCGTCGCCACATCGACAAAGCCTAGAGTGTCGCTCGCTTTGTTGGTCACCAAAACTTGGTTTAGAGTGTCAACATAAGCCAACGACGTCGGCCATTGGCCGACTAAGATCGGTTCCTGAGCTTCGCCCGTTTTGGTATCAAAGCGTGCGATCTGAGGCGTGTAGACCCCTGCTACCCAAAGAATATCACCGATGGCCACACCTGCATTGGGCGCGGGAAAGTAGTTGTAGTTGTGAAACGGTCGAGACAAGGGGTCGATGACCGTCAGCATAACTTCGGCGAGGACTCGAGCTCCATCGCCGGCTGTCAGGTCAAACTTGAATCGCCCCGGCACCATTGGATTAAAGCGAGTAAGGGTAGCTGCTGTCTGGACATCGGCTGCATTTGTTGCCGGTGCGTCAACCAATGTCCAACGCGCAGACCTGCAAGGCCCATCGGGTCGCACCTTGGGCAGGTAGAAGGTCTCACCAGCCAAAAATCGGGCACCGTAGTGCGATGCCCATGGTTCTACGCATTGGTCTGTTGTATTTGTGGACTCGGATGTACATCCGATCACGGCGAAGCAACCGAGCAGGTACAGCACCGCTGCCGTTCTATCCGCGGCCATATCTCTCCCTCCTAGACACGCACGCAGTGATTTTCAAGATCAGTCTGTAAGCGACCCGAGCCACCTGGATACTCCAAACCCGACAGGAGTTACCGTGGAGGCCGCTTTTCAAAATCCCATGACTCCCAGAGAAAAACAAATAGTTCTGCGATGCACATGTTACTGCCCTGGTTTCGGTGATAACCTTCTATCTGGTGAGAACCGATACCAGAACGACATGGTTCTCCGGTGACGAAAGGGCAGGCTCTTGTCAGATAAAGATGCATTGGATTTGGACTTTGAATTACGTCATTGGAATCCTAAAGCGCGCCCGTATCAAAAAATTCTATGTGCTGCTGTCGTCGGCTATTCACGATTTGTGATGACCAAATTAAATCATCTTGAGTTTATTGAGCGGCAAAATTGGGACTCCGCGTTTCAAACAACAAAGCGTGGCATCTTATCGTTTAGTAATCACGTTTCTCTCTTTGATGATCCCCTACTGGTCTCTAACTTGGGCCGAGTGAAATTCTCGGATGTCCGGTGGATCGGAGCAGACCATAAGAACTTTTACGGAAGCGCATTGAAGGGCTTCATCTCGGCTGCAGGAAAGTGCGTACCCATCGTCAGGGGTGCAGGGCTCGACCAGCCCGGTTTAACCTTTTTATCCGAGAGACTGAAATTGGGAGATTGGGTTCATATTTTTCCAGAAGGTGGGCGAACTCGAGACGAACATGCGAGGATGAAAACACCGTTCAAATTGGGCATTGGCCAATTGATCCTCGACGCAAAACCTATGCTGGCTCCATTCTACCATTATGGTATGCACGAACTGTTGCCCATCGGCACCACAGTGCCCAAGCGTGGTCAACAGGTGCGAGTCCTTTTCGGTGAGCCCATTGCTGTTGATGAAGCGTGGTTAGGCAAGCTGGACGTGAATGCAGAGTCTCCGACAGTGCGTGATTTCCAAACGGTCGCTCAATGGAGTTTTGAGTGCTTGCGGCGACTCGAGTTGATCATGCACCCCGACCCCTAGGCAGCTTGCTCGGACGGCTCGCCGAAGACCTCACTCACGGCGTCATATCGATATTGAAAGATACGCTGCAAAGTGCGCTTTACCATCACCGAATGAGCCAGATGTCCTAGGGCTGAAAAAGGAACTCGATATTCGACCCGGTCGGTCATCAGCGTACCACCGTCAACCTCCTCAAATCGATGCTCATGGTACCACTTTGCGTAGGGTCCCTTGAGTTGCTGGTCTACGAAGCGCACCTCAGGTTCGAGATGTATGATCTCGGTACGCCAATTCATGGGGACACCGAAAAGCCGAATGCGGTAATCGATCAAAGTGCCCTCGAACATGTCGATTGGGGTCGGTGTCAATATTTTGAAGTTGAGGAAATCGGGTGTCAGACGTTCTAAGTTTTCTGCGTTCGAAAAAAAGGCCCACACCTCGCTCAGCGGTTGGGCGATGAACTGTTCCTGATGAAGGATATATTCGTTTCCATTGGGCTCAATCGTCACGGCTGTTCTCCCTTGATTCTTAGACATGATTTAATCGCCCCATCGAGTGTGGGCTGTTGAAAGACGTAGCCAGTTTCTTCAGCAACCCGCGGCAGCACTTTTTGGGACGCGAGGACAATGTCGCTCATTTTCCCTAAGGCCAGCCTTAGGGCGAATGCCGGGGCGCGCAGTACTGACGGGCGACTGAGGTGGCCCGCTAAGACTCGACTGAAGTCGGCATTTGTGCTGGGTTGGGGGGCGACTGTGTTGAGTGGTCCCGATATATCGGCGTGTGCCGCATGGAGGAGAAGACCGACAACGTCATCCAGATGAATCCACGACATCCATTGGCGCCCGCTCCCGAGCGGCCCACCTATGCCCATCTTAAACGGCGGCAGCATTTTTTCTAGGGCGCCGCCGTTTTTGGCTAGGACGATCCCGATTCGTGCAAAGACAACTCTCACGCCAAGGGCCTCGGCTTTCGCCGCCTCTGCTTCCCAGTCCTGGCACAGCTCGGCGAGAAAACTCGACCCTGGCTGACTGTTCTCGACGAGAATTTCGTCTCCCCGGTCTCCGTAAAATCCGATAGCCGACGCGCAGACAAGCACCTTTGGCGCCGACGGCCAGTTGGCAATCCAGGAAACCAACTGCCGAGTCCCATCAACACGGCTGTTTCGTATTTCATCCATGCGCTGTTGAGTCCAGCGACGTCCGGCAACCGGTTCTCCCGCAAGGTGAAAAACCACGTCAACAGCCCGATCGGGTGCCGCGGTGCCGGCGTCCACAGGCCATTTCAGACGAGACCCAGATGCCAATGCCTCCGGTCGACGAGACATGAGGACCGGGTCGTCGAGTCGTTTGATAAGGGCCTGACCGATTAAACCGGTTGCGCCGGTCACTAGACTGTTCATAAGCACGCTGGTCCTGACAAAAATAACACGCCGGATATATACATTACGGCTGGTCCACTGTGCAGATGCGGTCCAATGCGCCAAGGTTACCAGACATTCTGTTGCAGAATGCGTCTGGGCCACCGCGGATCGTTCGACTGAACTGACCCTCCATCTCGGTCTACATCGAAACTGTAACAGATCGAAGACAGACTGTATGTCGTCCTGGATTGAGACCTGGCGGATAACGATGATTGGATCTGCTGATGGGAAGTGCCTTTAGGTTCCCGATGGAGTGTGGGCAAACCGACAGCGTCTCAGCGGGCCGTCACGCAGCGTTTATGCCTGCTGCGATCGTTCTGGTGTGCGAATGGGACGGTTGCGAAGAGCGGCCCCAGTGTGCATCGACTCGTTCGGACTGCTGTGCGATTCAGCTAGAGCGACGAACGCTGGCACGGTTTTCATTCACCGCCCAGTGACCTGGAGAGGGTCTTTTCGCTTTCAGTCTTCGAAACGTCACTACGTGGCCGTGTTAAATTTCAGTAGGCTTTAATCGAGCGCGTCGCTGATATGACTGTTTGTTGGCAAACAAGACCCCAAAGATGACCACCACAAACGGACCTCTGACTGCCTGGATCGCAGTTGGCGAATACTCACTGATGAAGAAATCTGGACAAAAATGTAAACAAAAACCTTCCAATTGGTAGATTTATGTGTATAATGTGTGTCCTTTCGGATTCGTGGAGCGACCCATGCGCAATGTGATCGACCGACTAGACGTACCCAAGCGACTATTGCTGGCTTATGTTGTGGTTTATATACCCCTGGGCTTTACAATGAACGCCATTGGCCAATACGCGGAAATAGCCATGTTTGCCAACTGGTGGCAGGTTCTGACGTGTTACGGTCTCTACCTCATTCCTGCATCGATCGTGTGCCGTACGAAACCCGCATTCGACCAGTATTTGTGGGGACTTCTGGTACTTGGCCTTCTGGAAATCTGTGGATACGCTTTCGAGACATCGATTGCATTTCAGGGCAACATCATCGACACGCTGTTGGGAGAGCGAAACTTCTCCCTCGCGATGACATTATTCTTTGCCGCTTTTATACCGACGGGCAACTGGCTTGCCGCACAAACCTCAGAGCGGTTGTGGGCACCCAGCCTAGCCCGACGCGCGACTCACTAACCACGACTTTCTATCACGACCGGATGTCTATGATACGCCAACCAAAAGTGATTCGAAATGACCTCACGATCTACGATCAAGTGGATCCATGGTGGGATGAAGAGGCCACTCTACTCGACCCTTTACGCCGTCTGGCTCATCCTCGCATGGCCTACCTGTCGCGTTTCGTCGACCCGTTCGGCATGCACCTATTGGATGTCGGCTGTGGCGGAGGTTTTTTAAGCACGCTGGTCGCCAAGGCCGGTGCCCACGTGACCGGTATCGATTCAGCAGCTGGTGCCATTCAGGCAGCGCGTAACAAAGCTGAACAGGATGGTTTGCATGTCGACTACCGAGTTGGGGCAGCGGAAAAACTCCCCTTCGGAGATGAGGTGTTCGACCTGGTCATCTGCACAGACGTCCTCGTCCATGTCGACGATCCACGGGTTGTACTGACAGAAATACTCCGCGTTTTGAAACCAGGCGGACGGCTCTTCTTCAGCTGCATAAACCGAACTTTCTTAGCGAAAGTTGTCATGATTACACTTGCTGAAAATTTAATTGGGGTGGTTCCTAAAGGCACCCATGACTGGAAAAAGTTTATTAAACCCAACGAGTTAGAATCATGGCTCAGAAAAGATGGGGCAAAAATTGAACGAAAAACCGGAATTGGTCCCGTGGGATGGAAAGGCGGTTTTACATTTGGGCAGCAACCATTTAGTTCTGTCATGTATCAAGGAATAGCAACCAAAATTTTCAGGCTGAATACCGAAGGCGGTTGCTGAGATACGATGACTTGAGCATGCGTCCTGCCAACCGATGTCGGGTTGGACGGCACGGCGTTAACTAACTTAAATAATTTTTCGAACAGGTTTTTGCATAGATTTATCCATTAAACCTAGACAAAATGTTGACAATTAATCTTCCGGACGGTAGATTATATGCGGAAAATCGGTTCGGAGCAGGGGTCAGTCCGGCTTCATCGTTCTCGGTTTTGCCACTGAAGAGGGGAGATCCTGACCATGCCGTACATACACAGCGTCGAGTGCAGCCTTGCACCGCACTATTATGATCAGGATCAACTCACAGACGCTTTGATGGCGGACTGGCGGGAACGGTATTTTAATCCGCAGCGCATCATTGACTTCCAACGTAATGTGCTCGTCGGAGGCCGACATTTGGCAATCCCCCTGGAAGCATACCAGGAGCTATCCGGCTTTGGATCGTTCAATACCGCGTGGGTCAAAGCCGCCGTTCCGATGGCAACAGAAGCGGTCGCTAAAGTGCTTGACGCAGCGGCCCTAGATGCAAGTGACATTGACGCGATCGTCAGTACCACCGTCACGGGGCTCGCCGTACCCAGCTTAGATGCGCGTCTCATGAATCAACTCCCGTTCCGGCGTGACACGCGGCGGATGCCCTTGTTCGGTTTAGGGTGTCTAGCCGGTGTCGCAGGTATTAATCGCGTCGGTGACTATCTGGACGGGCATCCAGATCAAGCGGCGTTGCTGGTCTCCGTGGAACTGTGTTCGCTCACACTCCAGAAACAGGATTTGTCAGTGGCCAACATTGTTGCCTCTGGTCTGTTTGGTGACGGCTGTGCGGCTGTCTTGATGGTTGGAGATGAACACCCACTGGCTGCAACAGCACCGCTCAGATGGTCTAACCCAAGGTCAGCGTTCTTTCAGGACACTGAACGGGTGATGGGCTGGGACGTTGTTGACAGCGGGTTCAAAGTCGTCCTGTCACCCGACGTACCCAAGATCGTCGCGGAAGAACTCCCATCCGAGGTGGAGGCACTGATGGCCGATTCCGGCCTAGAGCAAGCGAGACCCGATTTCCTCGTAGCCCACCCAGGCGGCCCCAAAGTGATGAAGGCGATGGAGACTGCGTTAGGTCTGGATGAAGATGCGCTGGCGCTGTCTTGGGACAGTTTGGCTCGGTACGGGAATATGAGTTCGTCCTCAGTTTTATTCGTACTTAGAGAACGCATGAAGAATCTACCGCCGGCCGGCTCGGTTGGCATGATGGCTGCGATGGGCCCGGCCTTTTGCGCAGAGCTTAATTTGTTAGAAACGGTGCACTGATGATTGCAAGCACGACACTATACATCGGACTCGTCCTGGTCGTTTCGGTCCAGCGGTTACTTGAACTGCGCTTGTCAAAACACAATACGAAGCGCCTTTTGGAACAAGGTGCAATCGAGGTCGGGTCAGGACACTACCCTGTGATGGCAAGCCTTCATACCATTTGGCTTTTCGCCTGCGTTGGTGAAGCACTATGGCGAAATCAAACCCCACCGGTCTTTCTCGTTGTCACGGGACTCGCTTTGCTCATTGCGGGTCAAGCGCTGCGGCTGATCGCCATTAAAACGCTAGGCCCTCGATGGACCACACGGATCATTGTGTTGCCTCACGCTCGAGTCGTTAACGAGGGCATCTTCCGATTCATCCGACACCCCAATTATTTAGGGGTTGTACTCGAGATCGCGGCTCTTCCACTTATTTTCAATGGCTGGATTACGGCCGCTGTTTTCAGCATCGCAAACGCATGGTTGCTACTGGTGCGCATCCGAACGGAAGAGAGAGAACTCAGCCGACTTAATAATTATGAGGCAACGTTTGAAAATAAAAATCGCTTTTTACCGATTGGACGGACGTCATGAGTACCTATGCCGATTGCCTGATGGTTATCAAAAACATACTCGAAGAACACTGCGGGGTGGAGCGAAGCTTGGTGGGACCAAAGGCGAGGCTACAAGCTGATCTCGGATTGGATAGTGTCGGTCTCCTGAGTTTGGCCCTCGAATTAGAGAACGAATTCGAAATGTATCTGGGTGAAGATGCAGATAATCCACCCGAAACTGTCGACGATATCGCGCGCCTTATTTTATACCGACAGTCGGAGATGCGAGATGCAAGCTGACACGCTGATTCAAGCTTTAGAGCGAGCCAGTCTGGGGGTCAGCGGCGTAACCTTTTGGTCTGATCCGGGCCGGTCACAGTTTTATCGCTACGAAATTTTAATGCAAAGCGCACGCGCCGTTGCAGACAGTTTGGTCCATCGCGGTCTAAAGCCTAAAGACACCGTGGCCATTGTTCTCGGCACCGGTCCAGAATTCTATGCAGCGTTCTTCGGCGTTTGCATTGCCGGTGGGGTGCCGACGGCGCTCTATCCACCAGCGCGACTGGGTAAAGTCGAAGAGTGGAAGATTCGCACGGCAAAGATGCTGGTTTCAGTAGAGTGCGCTGCCGTTTTGACCGATAAGCGGTTGATGCCCCTTTTGGGGACCCCTGTGCGAATGGCGGATCCAAAACTCGGCTGTCACACTGTGGCGCAGCTGCAGAAAAATGGCCATGTTGGATACACGCCGACTGCACCCGCCGCAGATATTGCAGCCATCCAGTTCAGCTCCGGCAGCACCGGTGATCCGAAACCGGTGGCTCTCAGCCATGAAAACATCCTGTACAACGCGCGCGCCATTTTAGACGCCCTACCGGTTGCCGCTGATGAACGGAGCGGTGTCAGTTGGTTGCCGCTCTATCATGACATGGGGCTCGTTGGCTGTATGATTTCGGCCGTTGTGAGTTCATCGCCACTGACCCTGCTCGGTCCAGAACGGTTTGTGACCAAACCGGTTCGTTGGCTCCAAGCTCTGTCTGAAAGCCAGGCGACAATATCGGTGGCTCCCAATTTTGCTTTCGGACTCACAGCGAACAAGACCCGTGATTGCGATTTGGATGGCCTCGATCTAGCGAACTGGAAAGTGGCGCTGTGTGGAGCAGAGCCAGTTCATCCGCGAACCCTGGAGGAGTTTTCAAGTCGATTCTCGGCTGTCGGCTTCGACTCGACCGCAATCACGCCCGTTTATGGCCTTGCGGAAGCGACGCTGGCCGTCACCTTTTCAGAACCCAACCAGAAGCCACAATGGACCCATTTCGATGCAGACCGGTTGGAACAATCAGGGATCGCGGAAATCACGGCGGACGGTCGCCAAATTCCATCCCTCGGTAAACCACTCGCCGGCTGCTCTATCGAAGTTCGCAACGGCGACGGAGCCAAACTCTCGGACGCACGAGTCGGACGTGTCCACGTGAAGAGTCCGGGCGTCATGCAATGCTACCTCAACCGACCGGATGCGACCGCTGAGACGTTGGACGAGGATGGCTGGCTCGATACGGGAGACACAGGCTTCATTCTGAATGGCGAGCTGTATCTGTGCGGTCGCGAAAAGGACATCGTCATCATAAACGGTCGAAATCATGACCCCGCACTCGTCGAACAATCCCTGGATGGTCTTGATGGAATTCGACCTGGTTGTGTCGCTGCTTTTGGAGTTCATGACGAGCAGGCCGGTAGTGAGCGATTGATTCTGCTGGCCGAAAAAGGGCGAGAGCATGTGGATGCAGACGCCGTGGTCAATGAAGCCATTGCAGCGGTTCAGGCCGGCGTGGGTCTGTCCGTATCCGAATTCGAATTACTTGACCCCGGCACATTACCACGAACCTCATCGGGTAAAATTAGGCGCAGCGAAGCGCGAAGTTGCTGGCTTAACGGCACCTTAAGTGCTGGAAAAAAAGTAACCCGTGGGCTCATCCTCAAAGAGATGGGCAGTGGTTTGGTTCAACACATTCGACATCGAGCAAGCCACATCAGGCTTGTCGAGCGAACGCGGTGATTCCATGAGTCTTACCCAACGAAAAGTGGATGTTGTCATCGTCGGAGGCGGTCCTGCCGGGCTCGCCTGTGCGATAGCCCTCGCGAAAAGGCGGCTGTTCGTAACGGTTGTCGACAAGAAGCAATGGCCAATCGATAAAGTTTGTGGCGAAGGCCTGATGCCTTGTGGCGTCGAAACGCTAGACCGAATGGGGATCTTCGAACAGATCGATCATGATTCACTCCGGGCATTTTATGGCATACGCTGGATTTGTGACCAAGGTGCGATCGCGCAAGCAAACTTCGACAGCGGGGTTGGTTATGGCATTCGTAGAACAGGACTGAGCGATGCACTTTACAAGGCGGCCCAAGACAGCCCTTACGTAACCCTGATGGAGTCGACTCAGCTTCTGGCTATCGAATCATTCGAATCCCATGTTGATATAAAACTTCGCGGTATCGACGGCCAGTTCGGAATGAAAGCCGCTGTCGTGATCGGTGCAGACGGCCGAAATTCGAAAGTCAGGAAACTATTGAAACTCGACGGTTCTCCAGCGGTGAGGGACAAGCGTTGGGGCGCGCGCCAACACTTTCAGGTTACTCCGTGGACAAATCACGTCGAAGTGTATTGGTCAAATGGAATAGAAGCTTACGTTACACCCTCGTCTGAAAGTCGTGTCGAAGTCGCATTTCTTTGGGATAAATCACGTTTTAAACCGGCCCGAGCTGGACGAAATCTGATGTCCGTTCTGTTAAAGAACTTTCCCCAACTAGAAAGACGAGTGAGCGGATGTAAGACCGTATCTAATCAACAAGCAACGGGCCCACTGGCAGTCCAAGCAAAGGTTGCAACCCAAGATCGAACTATTCTGTTGGGTGATGCCCTGGGCTACGTGGACGGCATCACGGGAGAGGGCCTTTCCGTGGCATTACAGCAGGCAGAGGTTGTAGCACATGAGCTCCCAATATTGGTGCGAACCAATCGATTAGGTGCGGATGACCTAAGCGGTCTTGGCCGGCGCATTTTTCGGATTTACTGGAAAAGTGTACGCATGGTCAAGCTGGCACTCGTGTTGGCGAGAGTGCCCCTCCTAAGACGGTTGGCGATCCGCGGGTTATCACGTAGCCCGGGACTGCTCACTCATTTTCTCGAAGCCAATATGGGTAAACGCGCAGTCTGGAAACTCCCTTTGCAGCATGTCCCAGCTTTCTTAGCAGGACTGGTTATGCCGCTGCGCAGCCAAGGACAAAATCGGCTCGAAAACACTGCGCGAGCGCTGGGTCATGAGCAAAGTGGTGCAACAAGAACCTTGGACTTAAGTTAAATTTCGGCTACAAGCGCCGACGACGAATAATCGATGCGTTACACATCGCAACACAGAAAGCCTGTTTGAAAGAAGGAAGCAATGAAGAAGCAAGGCGTTTATTTTATTTTGAGTTTAGTTCTGGCTGCCTGTGGCGGCGAGAGCGACAGTTCATCCGATGATACCAATAACTTCGGCGGTGCTGGTGGTACGGGTGCAGTAGGTGGTGCCGGTGGTGCCGGTGCGGTCGGTGGTGCCGGTGGTGCCGGTGGTGCCGGTGGTGCTGGCGGTGCTGGCGGTGCTGGTGCCGAGGGCGGTGCTGGCGGTACTGGTGCAATCGGTGGTGCTGGCGGTGCTGGTGCTGAAGGCGGTGCTGGTGGAACGGGTGCAGTCGGTGGCACGGGTGGTGCCGGTGCCGAGGGTGGTGCCGGTGGTGCGGGTGCTGAAGGCGGGGCCGGTGGTCCAATGCCTGAATGTGTAGCTGCATCAGATTGTGCTGGCTCGACCGTTCCTCGCTGTGAAGCAACGTGCATCGACGGTGAATGCGGCGTCGCATGCGATACGGCTCCACCAGCAGCCGGCCCTGAATGTCCCGGTGGCGGTGACGAACAATGCGCCGCCGCTTGTGCGTTCTTTGCAGCCTGCGCTATCGAGCAATGCGACCCCTTGGGAGACGACAGTTACATTCCTTTGTACGAAGGCTGCGTTCAGGACCAATGCGGTCAAGCTGGTCTTATCTGCACACAGACCATGTGCGGAATACTTATCGGGCTGGCACGGACTGTGGACGCGACCTTCGCTGATGTCTGCGAGAATGGCCCACCCCAAGAGTAGGCGGTCGGCGACCAAAAAGACCCATTGGATGTCAGCGGTGTGACCGACAAACCAGCCACCGCTGACGGCCAATATTAGATTCGTCGCCCGGGCCTCATGCTGACCCACAAGGATAGTCAAGCCAGTGTTAACCACCTCGAAAATCGATCCGTCTGGGTCCGACAGCCAACCGCTAGCGTTCCGAGATCAGTTACGCTGGTTACCACCGAAGTGGCTGTTTCGATTTTTAAACTGGCTCGGATTTCGGCCCGCCCCCGTTCAGGCTCTCATGGATGCATCTATGTTCATGCTGCCACAGTGGATGTATGCCGTCGCAAAGTTAAATATCCCTGAGATGCTCCATCGCCGCGCCCTGACCAGTGCAGAGATCGCAAACACAGTGGATGCCTGTCCTGATCGGATCGAACGTTTGATGCACGCCCTTTGTCAGCAGGGGTACTTCAAAATAGTACGGTCTATGGGGACTGCGCGGTGGATGAACACAGCAAAAACCGAAGTCTTAATCCAGAGTCATCCAAATACGATTCGTCCATTACTCTTTCACTGGGTCGAAGATTGCTACGGGCCTTCGACACGTCTATTGGACGCCTTAAATTCGCAAGCATCAGCTTTTGAGCTGTACCATGAGCAACCCGGCATGGATTTCTTCTCTGATTACCTGGAGGCGAGACCCACGAGTCATGCTCAATTTGCGAATGCGATGACAGCCAGCAGCGCCTTTACAGATCGCGCGGTCATGGACGACTTCAGCTGGTCTCGTTTTGACAGCGTGATCGATATTGGCGGGTCGCAAGGGTCCTTTATTCTCCCGTTGATGGACAAGTATACGAAACTCAATGCAACCATCTTTGACCTCCCCAAAGTCATTGAGGAGAGCAAGCGTGCACTATCCGATCATCGCGAAAATTCGTCAGGGCGCTTAAACTTTCAGAGTGGCGACTTCTTCGATCACGATACAATTCCTAAAATCGGAGCCGGTGCAGCCTTTGTTCTGAGAAACATTCTGCACGATTGGTCTGATTCAAAGTGCGAGCAGATCTTAACGAACCTGGCTTCAGCAATGACCAGTCAAGACAGTCGTATTATTTTGATCGAGCTGGGTCGTGCCGCTAACAAACAACGGTCAAACATGGAACGAGGACGAACGACTATCGACCTCCTGATGATGACTATGTTTGCGGGTAAAGAGCGTACTCCAGCGGAATTTGAGAGCCTGCTCAATGCGGCTGGTCTTGAACTCGTTGCGATTCACAAAACTCGTTCCATTGCGCAGGTTGTCGAAGCAAAGCTCGCGACGGCCAATTAGGTCCCCAATTCCCCCAATTTTGAGAGATTAAAACATGAAGACATCTAGAATCCTTTTGGTCACCGTCTTGTTCACTGGCCTTCTGACCGGCTGCGGAGAAGAATCAACATCCGAGAACGCACCGACGAATGAAGGGCAAATGAGCAGCTCGGGTCCCCAACTAGACAATATGGCCAACAATGCAGATACAATCCCAACGGAGCCAACCCAAACCATCGCTGAGATCTTGGAGACCGATCCACGTTTTTCCGAGGTCCTGGAGCTGGTCAATTTAATCGGTCTGCTCGATGCAATGCGCAGCCCTGGACCATTTACTGTATTCGTCCCGATTAATTCCGCGGTGCAAGCAATGCCAGAAACCCTGCTCGAAGAGATTCGAACCGACCAAAATTACCTGCATGAGTTCATTCTGACTCACGTCGCAGAAGGCGACTACTCAACGAGCGACTTAGCACAAGTGACCGAAGTTGAAATGATTGGTCGAGCGGTGGACATTTCTCCATCGGCCGATGGTGAGGTTCTCATCGGGAATTCGAAAGTTTTAGAAGCAGACATCGTTGCGACAAACGGCAGGTTACATGCGCTTGAAACCGTAATCAGCCTCCCTGCAAACGACGACGAATAGAAACGCGGTAAGGAACGTCGACCCAAACGTAGAGTTTATCAGTAGTAACGAATACTGAGGGACTCCACGTGCGCTTTATCTTCATCTACTTCGGCTTGATTTCCGCCTGTGGGGCTCAGCTTGGCTGTTCCCTGGAACAGACCTCGACGGAAACCATCTATCGAACACTTGATCAATTTCAACTCGCCCATGCGAGTGGCGTCGCCATAGATGAGGCGTCTGGCACAACATACATTCTAGATGCCGAGTCAGGTATTTTTAAGTTACAAGCCGATGGCACGGCGAAACAACTGTGGGTGCGCTCAAACGAATTGCCGCGATTCACAGATATCTGTGTCATCGGTGGTGGTCGGTTTGTCTTGGCTGCGGACGGCGATGGGTACATCATCGATCTAGCACTTGGGAGTGCGAAACAGCATTTCTGCTTAGAACCTGGATGGGATCCCGACTTTGATGATGCCCTGCGACATCAAAACCGCGCCGTCGCATGTGATCTGACCAAGCGAATGATTTATGGACAGCCGCAGACAGTGAACGTGACTCAGGGCAATGAACCCGTGAGGTCAGAAATTGCCACCTATTCGCTCGTAAGTGGCGAGGATATCGAGTGGAGACCACTTCCAAATCCGACTTTTCAAGCGGGGGGCATGCTGCTCCTGTCGACGGGTAACTTACTGATGGGTAGCGGTCATAGCCTCACGCTTTTTAAAGTTCATGAGGGCACATTAACCCCATTGAGCTCTCTGGCATCATTCAACGTCCAAGACATTGCCGGTTTGACGTTTGATAGGCAGACGAATTCGTTGGTTATTCTCGACGGCATTCAAGGCCTTCTCATCGAAATCGATGTGAACTCGCTTCCCGAGCCAACACGCGGTCACTTCCAGTGAGGGCGGACCATTTCTAATGACAAGTGTCCCAGCACCCTCTGCCATGATCATATGCTTTTGAGCAGCCAGACTCCCGTAGCAGGGTCTTTACATGTCCATTATCGCTCATGCGACACCCATGACTGAACGTAAGCAAGCGGAAAACCCAATCGGAGACTCCAGCGGGCAATCCCCTTCAAAATAGAAAACCTCTGTTTACAGCTTGACAAATCTACCGATCGTAAGAATATTGCCATCCAGTGGGAGATACTGGGTTTCTCTCTTTACCTACAAGAAGTGACCCCCATGGAGGATGGAAATGATGCGCCGGTTATTGTCACCCCTAGTCGTTTTGGCATCAATCGGTTGCGCTGAGTTTTCAGGACTCGATGAAAATTCGTTGAGGCAAGGAGCCCCGTCCCTTCAAAATGAACGCGATGCGAGTCTCGAGAGCACTGGCTTGACCTTCATTGATTCGCCAACAGAAAGAAGCACACCCAGCGGCCGCGCCACCTCGGATTCCACCTGCGCGACAGGTGACCGCATACCCTGCTTGGACAGGTGTGGTGTGAGACAATGTGTAAATGGTATTTGGAGTGCCTGCGGGCAAGGAATTGAGTTTTGTAACGACCACGATGATGATTGTGATGGCCAGACTGATGAGGCTTTTTATCTTGGTTCCCTTTGCTCGGCACAGCTTGCAAATAGGTGCACCGCATTGGGCGAACTTGTGTGTTCAACAAACCAAGTAGGGGCGGTATGCCAAACAGGCACAGCCACAGCATCAGTGGAAGTTTGCGACGGCATCGACAACGATTGCGATGGCATAAGCGACGAAGGCTTCGACAACGAACTCTGCTGTTCACTTAACGAACACTGCGGACCTACAGAGCATTGCCGAGATGGACTCTGCGTATCGCGGACTTCCCTTAATCAAGCCTGTTCGGCGGTGACCGATTGTCCCGTTGGTTCAATCTGTTTGAACGCAGCCTGCCAAGCACAATGTAGTCTCGACGCCGATTGTCCAGCGACTCAAAGGTGTGGCTGCCATACAACTCAACCGGACTGCCAACAGCGCATTTGCGTTGCAAACAATCGGATGGATTCAAGCGGCAGTATCCATAGGTCAGATCCAGCAGACGGCCAGATGCAGACCGTTAACAATTGTATCGACGCGATAGAAATGGACACGTTCGGTGTCTACTGGGGTTCAAATGCGGATTCAGCAGATGAACTCGATGCGAACTGCGGACAATCTGGGAGAGGGTCAGAACAAGTGTTCTCTTTTGTTGCTCGGGATGACGCAATGGTTTTCCTCGACACCAGCGGCTCGGAGTTCGATACGGTTCTCTCCGTGCGGACAAACTGTGGCGATATCGATACGGAACTGTATTGTGACGATGATGGCGGCCATGGTTTTCAGAGCCGCGTGGAGTACTTCGCCCGAGCCCAGACGCGCTATTTTGTTATCGTTCACGGTTTCCGGGCTAATCTCCGTGGTGCTGTAAGGCTCACCTTCGGCTCAATGCAGCCCTGATTCAGATCCGACTTCGCAATGATAACGCGGCTGGGTACGGTTTGAGGTACCACTGCCGCCGGACCCAATCGGTACCGGCAACCGCAAGATAGTGATTGATTAACGTAATCGGTGTAATCAGCGGTATTTCACCAGAACCGTAGGCCGCGATGGTTTCCTGCATGTGCTGGCTTGTCTCTGGAGTGAACTGGTCGGATATGAAACCAACGATGTGCTGAAGGGCGTCGACATGACCTCCTACTTTCGCAGGTTTGGCCAGCGAATCCATCATACCCGACTCGTATTCGGCCAGTACCGCCGCCAGGTTTGCTCGGCAACATTGCGCGACCAGTCCGCCGAGATGACGTGCCATCGACGGATTGTGGGCCAGCAACAGGTATTTGTGCTCTGCGTGAAATCGCATTAAATCGGAAACCGATGGACCATCGTCGACCATTTCTTTGAACCGGTGGTATGTATAGACCCGCAGGATGAAGTTCTCTCTGAGGCGTGCATCGTTGAGACGACCGCTTTCTTCGACTGGCATATTGGGATACGCATTCCTGAGTGCTGCTGTAAACACTCCAACCCCGGTGCGAACGGGATGAGAACCCTCGTACACTCGAACGCGCTCCAGGCCGCACGACGGCGAATCATTCACAACGATAAAGCCGCGCAGCGGCTTTGTACGCATCTGCTCTAATCGCCTGTCGGACGCTTTCCTGAGCGCGTCTGTTACATCCACCCCCGTCGCGCTCACGACACGAAGCTCGCCTCCATCGCGAACCTGCCTAATGGAGGGCCGGGGCGAAGACATGCCAGACTCAACCTCGGGACAGACTGGGTACCATCGAAAATACTGGCTGAGGGTTTGCTCGGCGTAGCGAGACCGTTTGTGCCCGCCATCAAAGCGGACAGTGTCTCCGAGGAGACAACGGCTGATTCCGAGTAGTGGTTTATCGTAATCCGGGCTCGATTGAGTCGAATATGCCATGAATCCCCCCGGTTGACATATGGTCTCAGCGCATACGTCGTGTTGCGCTCTATCGTCTCCAGCAGTAACTGCTCGCCCGCTTAGAGACCCATTTGGCCAAAGCCAAGATCCGTGTCATGCTTGGTGTGCATATATTTTTTAAGTCGACGCCGAGCTCGATGAACGCGCGTCTTCAGTGCTGCGACGGAGATGCCCGTTTTTTCGCTTACAGTCGCGACCGCATCACCGCCAACGTAAAGCTGTAGAAAGATGGCCCGTTCGTCATTTTGGGCACTCTTTAGAAAATCGTCTACAATGACGAGTTCTTCACGGGTCATCACCACTTCGTCGGGTTGTTGCTGGCAAACTTCTTGGGTCCGCTCAATACCATCGCCAAACGCGACAAATCTCTTATTCCGACGCTGGTGTAATCGGACGCAGTTAATGACGATACGGCTCATCCAAGACTTGAAGCTGCTTGTATCGCGCAGCTGCGGGAAATACCGCATGACCTGAATGCACGCGTCTTGCACTGCATCTTTGGCCAGGTCTGGGTCGTTGGTATAGCGGAGAGCGAGGCGACACATCGCCGGATAGTGCGCTCCGATCAACTTCTCGAGAGCTCGCGAGTCACCCGCTTGAGCGGCTTCGACGATGCTTGTGTCAACGACTGGCTTTGCTTGACGTCCCATGGCAACGTGCCCTTTCTTTTTGGCTGGCTGTGCCCGACAAATGAGCCGGACGTGGCCCACACCGCTGCCTTACAGTTCACTATGGGAACAGTTGGCATCGAATGCGTTCTGCGACTTTCTCAACTGGCTTGCGTCGTTTATTTAGACAAACGCTAACCATGTCTAGGTTTTACCGTTCAAACTTAGACATGTCAACATTAAATCTATACAAAAAATTCTTTTGTCGATATTTTTGTATAGACTTATTCCATTCTGTCTAAAGTATGCTATACTAAAACTGTAACACTTTCAGAAACAGGTTCGACGTTGGCAGAGCAGCAGAAAACATACTCGATTGGTAAGATCGCACAACTTGCAAACTTGAGCGCGCACACGATCCGAGCGTGGGAGCGACGGTACAACGTTGTGACGCCCCTTCGATCCGAGGGAGGCACACGGCGATACACTGAGTCGCATCTAAAGCGGTTTCAGCTTCTCGGTGCTGCCGTCGATGCCGGACATCGTATCAGTGACTTGGTTGAGCTTGACCAAGCGATTTTGGCACAGCTCGCTGGGACGGTCCGGACGAAAGCGGTTGAACGACCAAGCAGCTCCCGAAAGGGCGAATACGTCACTCTCGATCCCCGAAGTGTGACGGAGGCGATCGGGTATGCTAAGGAATTAGACGCGACAAATGTTGAGCGCTGCTTGGGCATACAATACCGCTTACTTGGACCCTCAACGTTCAGAACACACTTTTGCCGGGTCTTGCTCACACGCGTCGGCACATTGTGGGAGCAGGGCGAGATATCAATGGCGACCGAACATCTGCTCTCGGCAGCGTTAAAGAGCCTGTTATTGCGGACATTCGATTCATCTTCGACGCCCGCAAATGCGCCCAAGGTTGTCTTCACAACGCCTGACGATGAACAGCACGAACTTGGTCTCTTGATCGCCGCTGGAGTGGCGGCGGATGCCGGCGCAGAAGTCATCAACCTGGGGCCTCAGTTACCCGCCGACATCGTAGCCCAAGCCGTTTTAAAACAGCATCCATTCGCACTTGCTTTGTCGATGGTCAACGTGCCGTTGGGCACCCAGCGCGCCTACGTCAGACGCCTACGAACGATCTTACCGGACCAAATCCAAATTTGGCTTGGTGGTGCTGATGCGCGAAATGACATCGCGGGCTGCGAGGTCTTGGGTCTTGAAGAAATGGCCAATCGCATTAGAGACGTCGTGGCCATGAGAACCACCGCGAGCTGACGGCCTCGACTCCAGCCCACAAGCAGACAACAAGGACAATGTGTACCCATGTCAATTCCGTCTTTGCGACTGAAAACCCTCAACGACTCTCCGATTTATCTGGAACGCGATTATGTTCTGTATTGGATGACAACGGCGCGCCGCACCCGAGACAACTTTGCTCTGCAATACGCGCTCGATTTGTGCCGCCAATACAGCAAACCCCTTTTGGTTTTCGAAGCCCTACGATTTGACCATCCCTGGGCATCTGACCGTATCACCAGCTATATGATCGACGGGATGCGGTCCAATGCAGAGCGTTTTCGCTCCGCCAATATCACCTATTACCCTTATCTCGAGCCCGAGAAAAATGCAGGAAAAGGCCTTTTGTCATCTCTCTCGGAAAGGGCCGTCCACGTCGTGACAGACCACTTTCCAAGTTACTTTTTGAGCAGAATGGTCGAAGCCAGCGCGCCACAAGTGCATGCCCGCTTTGAGTTGGTCGATGGCAATGGGCTCTGTCCCCTGGCCTATGCACCGCGAACATTCCAAACGGCTTATTCGTTTAGGCGTTTTTTACAGCAAAATATGAGAGAATTCTTAGACAATTTTCCAATTGAAGACCCCCTTCAAAATTGTCGCTTTGCACAACGGGCAACTGTTCCAGAGCCCATTCAGACGAAATGGCCAGCCGCACCCTTGTCCAGTACTGATACGTGCAACGATGGGCTGATCCCCGGCGGGTTAAGATACAAAATTGGATGTGTCGACGAGCCCGGTGGGGAAACTGCCGCTTTGGCCAGTTGGGCCCGTTTTCTCGATAACCGAGCAGACCAGTACGATACCGATCGGAACCATCCATCGAAGAACGGTACAAGTCGCATGTCAGCCCGTCTGCATTTCGGGCATATTTCGAGTCACAGGATCGTAAGAGACCTTCTCACCCGAGAAAACTGGACCATCGATGACGCCTCAGGGGTTAATAAAGGGAGTCGCGCAGGCTGGTGGAACCTGAGTCCGGGCGTAGAAGGCTACCTGGACCAGATCATCACGTGGCGGGAACTCGGCTACGTCTACTGCCATAGACATCCCTCCGACTACTTTCAATACGAATCCTTACCCCCATGGGCCATCGAAACGCTCTCGGTGCATGCATCAGACAAACGAGAGTTCGTCTATGATTTTGACACATTTGATCAGGGAACAACACACGACCCACTGTGGAATGCAGCGCAGCACCAGTTGCTCTCTGAAGGGTATATACACAACTATTTAAGAATGCTCTGGGGCAAAAAAATTATAGAGTGGAGTGCCAGTCCACAAGACGCCTTTAACTATATTGTCGAACTGAATAATCGGTACGCCTTAGATGGCCGAAATCCAAATTCCTGGTCAGGCATTTGTTGGACTTTCGGCCGATTTGACCGACCGTGGGGTCCTGAGCGGCCCATCTTCGGCAAAATTCGTTTCATGAGCAGTGCGAACACGGCCAGGAAACTCCGGGTCAAAGAGTATCTCGCTAAATACAACAAGCATCCTCAACAAGACAATTTACCTGGGCTTGGCTAATCATCGTCAAAGACAAACTACTCAGGCCACGTTATCTCCAACGTATAGGCCTCTAATGCGCCCCCACCATTCCGTGAGATCGACACGTCGTACAGGCCCGGTTCGAGTTCGGCCGCAGCACGCATACAGCCATTTATTCTATTCAATTCTGCTGGAATGACTAAGCTGGAACGCTGCCGGAAAAATGTGAGTTCTACGTCATCTTCGCACGGCCCACCAAATGGAATCATTCTTACCTCCACACGCCCTCCTCCAAACATTCGGAACGTGTAAAGGTCACTGCCATTGGCAACGAATCCGCCTTGAGCTTGGCGCAGACCAGTGATGTCACGCGAAAATCGAAAGGATAGAGAGTAATCATTAATGGCTGCAAAATTATCAATTGCAGCCACACGAATAAAATGTTGGCCAGTCCCCACTTCGACGTCGAGATACGAGCACGGCGCATTGTTTGGATCATTGTCGTTTTCATGCAGTAAGAGGTCATCCCCATCGGGCGTCCGGATGAAAACTGAGAGCAACGTATCTGCACTGGGTCGACAATTCCAGTTGTCATCGACCGGCACAAACGTATACGTCTCTAACCGTCCTGGTCCGTCTGCGGTGAATTCGTACCAGTCGGCTCCGTTCCTTGGAAAATGCCCTCGACGCAATGTTTTTCCTCGAACCAGTTCTGTGAATTCAAAGGTACAGAAAAAATCGCACCCATCTCCGTTTTCAAAATTGCCATCGTCACAGTCTTCGCCCGGATCGATAACGGCGTTCCCGCACAGGATTTCTTGCTGACAGTTTTCATCACAGCCATCGCCTGGAATCTGGTTCTGGTCGTCACATGTTTCCCCGAGCTCAACCTCACCATTTCCACAGACCGCAACCCGTCGGCAGTCCTGCGAACACGTGCTGCGTCCGTTTAACTCAGCCTCATCACATTCTTCTTCAACATTGATAATTCCATCGCCGCACACGCCTTCCGTCCGAGCCCGCAAATGGAGTTCATCTATGGCCCGATTAAATCTTTCTCGCACTTGGATTGCGTAGCGACCGGGGAGGAAGCGAGCGGTGAGCCGAGAACAGGTGCCTTGTCCACCATCGTTATCGAAATCAAGTCGTCGCTCGCGATCGTCTTCCAACCGATAAAGGTCCATCCACGAGTCAACTTCGCAGTCTCTGAAAACGCCTGTGGTGACGAACTCCCAACGCTGTTCATCATCGATCAGAAATTCGAAACGCTCGTCTCCTCCGTCTGCAATCCGGATGGGGTAAAGCCCCGCAGCCCCGATGAATTGATAGACAGACATCTCCAGTTGAAAAGTGATTAAATCTTCCGGTCCATCAGGACTGAATCGGAGTTCGTGTAGACCGGGCTCCAGCGGCTGTAAAGAGTGTGTACACGAATGGTCGCCGGCATGTGCAGGCCAGTGGGCGACGACATGCTCATCCGCCAATCTAATGATGTGGGCCTCCAACCAGTTTGGCCAAATACATTGACCCTCGAGGCCAATGGTAAAGTCTAGGGTACCCGCACCATCGACGGTGAAAGCATAGATTTCAGACGCATCGGGCGCGATGGTAACTCGTTGGGTAAATCGCCCAGTATCGACAGACCAATTCTCCACGGTGCACAGGGAGTCGCACCCATCACCACTGATGACATTCCCATCATCACATTGCTCAGCACCAAGCAAAACTCCGTCACCGCAGATTCCAATTGGCTCTGGTCCCATCAAGGCGTCAAAACCACGCTCAATGGCCAGAGCGTCCACCGGCTGCATATCCAAAATCGCGCCACTGTCCGTAAAAACATGGTCCGATACATCGGCGATGGTAGCTGCGTCTCTGACCGCACGAGAACCGGCATCTCTGGTCATCCCACCTGAGTCCGACCAGTCCACGTCGAATGGGAATGCTTGGTCAGCTGCCCCCGCATCGACGAGTCGAACATGACCTCGGTCCAGATCCACAGGAACTGGCCCGGCTGACGACTGGACCTTGTCCACCCCCTCGCCGGAACAGCCGAGCAGTGCGACAAACGCAATAAAAGAAACCAGAGACCGGGGCGCTAAATCACTCATTTACGCTGGCCGGGAGTCCATCAGCATCGCACAACGAGCTGGTAGACAGCTTGACCGGCCGAGGCGAAACGTCCAATAGTATGCGCAAACGTGTAACACGACCGCACGACAGTGCGTCTCTATCGGCGCATTCATAACGACGTCCCCCTCTAAGACCCGACACTAGAGGATGTCACACAACCGGGATAGATACATGCTTTCGCACAATAATTTTGATTTGTTCCCCATTATGGACTCCCGAGCACTTGCAACCGGCTTATACCTTTGCCTTCTGTGCGGAGTCTGGAGCTGCGATGGACGTGGATCCCAAGCCGGCGAATTGAATCGCTGTGATGACACCTCGCCACCCGTGGTGTACGTTCACGGCTTCCTCGCGTCTGGAGATACCTGGAATCAACAAACGGCTCGATTTGTCGCCAATGGCAAATGCCGTCGCCGATATTGGACATTTGACTGGAACACTCTGGACCGTGACATCGATCATACAGGCGACCTAGCAGCGTTTATCGAGGGCGTTTTGGAAACAGATGAAAGTGCCCAAGTGGACCTGATCGGTCACTCGGCTGGCGGTGGCTTAGGCTATGAGCTCTTGTCGTCAGACACGGGTGCGACGCTCGTCCGACGCTATGTCCATATCGGTTCCTTTCCAAGCGATGGCCCCGCGGGTCCGCCCAACTCGTCCATACCCACACTCAACATCTGGTCGCCAGCCGATAAAATTGTCGAAAGCGCAGACATCGATGGGGCCATGAATCTCGAAATTCCAGAGGTAGACCACTATCGACTCGCGACCAACACAACCTCCTTCGAGACCATATTTACATTTTTAGAGGGTACACAGCCAGCACACCTCGAAGCCGAACCAGAGTCTGATATTTACTTGAGCGGGAAGTATCTCACATTCGCCGAAAATCGGGTTGTCGCTGACAGTCGAATCACCCTGTATGAAGTCGATGAAACAAATGGACGCCGGCTGTCCGATGGACGGGATATCGAAGTCGGCCCTCAAGGGGGTTGGGGTCCAGTTTCCCTAGCATCAGGACAAAATATCGAACTGGTTGCCCACCATCCGGACCCAGAAATTCCACCGGTTCGGCATTTCCGCCCAGCACCGAAAACCACCGAGTCCCACTTTTATTTAAGAACAATGCCCGATCCAGCGTCCTTGGCCGGGGTCTTGTTGAGCCAATTTCATCGTTCACCGAACAAATCGATTATCGTTATCTATAACGCGAGTAGCTCATTTCAATTTGGACGTGACTCACTCACGCTCAACGGCGAAGAACTGCTGAACGAAGACACGGCCTCAGCAGACAACACAACGATCGCCCTGTTTGTCTTCGATGTGAATGATGACGGGGAAGATGGGGCCATTTCTCCGCTATTTTCCATGTTCCCGTTTTTAGCAGCCGTCGATCGTGCCATCAGCGCAGCGGACGGTGATACGATCGTCTTGAGCCATAATGGTCGCGAGCTAAAGATGCCTCGAGATGGACGAGACAAAGGCATTCTGCTGGCCGTCTTTGACGAGTCGGCGAGCGAGGGTGCGCGAGAGGAGGAAATAAAGTAATGGCAGAGATTGCGATTGTTGGTTCTGGCATCGCGGGTCTGGCGTGTGCGAGAACCCTCTTGGACCGTGGCCTCTCACCCACCCTATTCGACAAGTCGAGAGGTTTTGGTGGGCGTATTTGTACAAAACGGACTGATTCGGGTCGGTTTGACCACGGTGCGCAATATATCACCGCACGTGACCCCAAATTTGAGTCAGTTATCGACACCCTTCGGGCTGCTAAAGCCGTCACAGCATGGGATGGCCGATTCGGAATTTACGATGGCGGTCAATTTCAGGATACAGAATTGACGACAACTCGTTGGGTTGGTACGCCGCGCATGAGTGCGATTGGACGGACTCTGTCTGGTGGATTAACCTGCCATTTAAGCCATCGGATTGTGGCCATGAGGCAAACTCGAGATGGCTGGTACTTAGACGCGGACGGCCGGCACAACATCGGCCCTTATGACATGGTGATTGTCACATGTCCTGGACCACAGGCTGCAGCACTTCTTCCGGCGCATTCCGCCTTGCATAGCGTCGCAAATCAGCTCCAATACTTTCCCTGCTGGGCAGCTATGTGCAGCTATACAGACCCGGTGGCGCTCGACTATGACGGCTTCCATTTAAAGGACAGTATTCTCTCGTGGGCTTGTCGCGACAGCAGCAAACCCGGTCGAGCACCGGGTGAACGTTGGGTTCTTCATGCTGACCCGAACTGGAGTAAAAACAACTTGGAACTCGATGCGACTGACGCCGAAAGAGTGCTGACTGGTTTTTTTAGAGAACTCTGCAACACCGACCCGAGCCATGTTTACTTGCATCGCTGGCGATACGCATTAAGCGTGGAGATCGATGGACAATCTGCCTTATTCGACCAAAAGACAGGCCTTGGTCTCTGTGGCGATGCGCTTTCGACACCAAAAGTTGAAGGGGCTTGGCTCAGTGGCCAACACATGGCCGAACTGATCCTGGACACGCTCTAAATGATACCCTGCCGAAATTTCGCTTCGTCCAATATCACTGATAGGCGGACCGCGGTCTAAAGACACCACTCACAGGCCAACTCGGCACCGAAGTTGGGTTGGAACACCCCAGTGAGTTGCAACACACCGTCCGTCACAATGGCTTTCTCGGGCTACAACGCCAATTCCAACCCTTCGGTAGATTTGGTATATTGATTGCATGGCACTTAGGTCGACCCAGCGGACTCTGGAGCCAAGATGCGATTTTTCAGCTCAACTATCTCACACCGCGTCATGATCGCGACTGCTCTCAACGTCTCGGCATGCGCCGGGCAGCTCGATCCGATTCAAAACGATGACCCCCAAATCAAACAACAGGGACATGGAAATCACATCACTGAGATTTATCCACAATCTCCAGACGTCCATTATACCACATCGACGCAAACTAGATCTGAGACGCCGCTGGTTCTCAACGCTGTCGCCTATGCACGATACGCGGTTGAATTAACTGGTGACACGCGAATTGGATTCGAAACTGAGGTTGTCCCGATTGCAATGGCAATGGCTGAGCAAGCAGATGCATCCGGACTCTCGTTCAGCGCTTTGTTGCGATACAAGAATGTTGGTGCCTCGGAGACCGACTACCAAGCCTTTGCCGAAGAGGTTGAGAGAGACGCCCGCTCTGTCCAGCAGCCCGGTGTTCTGTCGAGAGAGCTAAAGTCGGTGGTCGATGGCACCATCAGGTTGGAGCTATGTGTTGCGGAGAACAACGATATTGGTGGCTGCTGCCAAGCTCTCAGCTGGCTTGAAGCCCTGGGTAAACAAATTGACAGACCTGCCGACAGCTTTAGAGCGGCGACGCGTCGACTCCTCGATGAACAAATTCAGGCGGTCGCCGATGGTGACCGTAATCAGGTGCAGCCGTTCAATCAATCTGGCATCAAGGGCTGGCTTGCGTACTGTGGTGCTGCTGTGACCCATGCACCCCGAGATTTGGCTGAATTTAAGTCTGAGTATGGGGACTTTTCGGTCGCTGGTGAATGGACCAAGGAGTTTCACCCCATCAGTCCAGCCAAGCAGGCAGGCCGCCGCATCAGCAGGCGACACTTGGATGATGGCACGTTGATTAGCATCGCGGAGTCGACCGATGAAAATTGCGAAACCCGCGAGACTGAGGTGATCGTAGCGCGTCCAGGACAGCAAAATATTTTCTGGGTTTTTGACCGAATCGGACATCGAGTCAGCTATGCGTATTTTCCAACTCGTCGACCCAATGAAGATGCCATTCGAGTGGCACCAAACTCCTGCATGGGCTGTCATTACACCATGGATTCTAGACGCTTTAGTGTGCCGACACCAAGCTTTGAAGCCCTGAACCTCAAACTTTTTGAGTCAAACAATGGCCGCGTTTGGCGAGATGATTCAGTCTGCGTACGTCCTGGAGAGCAAATCATCTACCACGCTGTCGACGTGGTCGGCCGCTAGACCAATGGTGAGTGCCAAAGACGGAATCTAACTCCATCACGATGGAGCGTTTCAAAATCAGTCATTGCAAGACCACCATCGGCTAAAAAGCCGGTTAGGATTATTCCAAGCAACCATCCAATGCCCGGGCCCGACACGACCGCCAATGGGTCAAACATCAATACTCTTGGGCCGGGCGACTGTAAGAACTGGCCGGTCGGTGAGCCGCCGGTCTACGATAGTCTCCAAAAGGTGGGTCGGGGGTCAGTTAGCCGTCGGTCTTGGTAAGACCTTCGATCGCCGGTCGGATGGCGGGGGGTCAAGATGACCGTGAGACACACCGATCGGTGAGCCACAAGTCCAGATGAACGAACGTAGGTCTAGAAGATGCCCGATAAGTCCGTTGTATCCATCAGTGTGTGGGCCGCATCCTCACCGCGACTAAAACTTGGCGACGCGGCTGCAGAATCATCGGACCGGTTATTGACTCGAAAATTGATATGAATGCCATCTGTCTGGCCAATTTCGTCAAGTACTTCGACCAGATATCGAACCAGGAACCGGGTGGATAAGACCGCTCCCCCGAGGGGGACTCGGTAGAATGATTCGAAAAAAGCCAATCTTGCATCGGGGTCAGCCGAGGCTTGAGCCGACCTCAGCGCGGGAAAAATCCTGTCCGTGAAGCTGTAGCAATACCGTCCGCCTAACCGGCGCGCAACAGCCTCGCAGGCCTCTCGAATCACGTCACTGGAATCAACTTCGCCGGGTCTGATTGGCGCATGGGCATACGGTAAGAACCTCGGGCGTTGATACCGGGACATCATGTTACCCAAGACGCGCCACAACAGCTCATCAGGTGTTCTGTCTGCATCAAAAAGGGCGTCTATGGACGCTCCGTTGATAACGACAGAAAGATTTGCATCGACAAGCCCAGCCGTCTCACCAGCATAGGCATCTGCAAGACCAATTCTCACGCCAAATGGGCCCAGGTCATTTAGAGCTTGGAGAAATGAGTGGGCTGCTGGTTTAAGCACACTGGGGGCAAATTGCTTTTTCCACCGAAACCAATAACCACCCATCGCCAGGTCGCCACCATCGGTTTGAGTGAATGCGCCAGACGCAAAAGATTCCGATCGAATTTGACCGAAAGCATCAGAATGTTGACCTCGCTCCCAGGCTATGTTGTTCCATTCTTGCGTTCGACCGGATTCGTCGGTCATCAGAATTCTCTGACGGTCGAAGTCTCCGTTCACTCCGGCCCTGAGTCCAAAACCATCGATATCAACTCGATATCTGCGAGCACGCATATCCCGACCCGCGCTGGCCAGTCGACGAACACGCGGTGAGTCCTGACCTAAATCAACATTTGCGATTGTGTCAGCCAAGGTGAAGTCGGTGAACGGAATAACATCCAGTTGGCGGACAGAGAGAGCTTGAGTCAGACCCGTCCATATCGTCTGCCCACTCACAGCACGATCAAACGCGATGGTCGCTTCGTCGGATCTGAGATCAAACTCATAATCGGCCAGCAATGTGAGCGTTCTCGATAATTCATCGGACAACGTGATGCTTTTGGCGAGACTGTAGCCACGACTGGACCAGCGACGGATAGATTCGATAACAGGAACCAGCTGGTCGGCCCAACCCGAGGTCACAGTCGATGTGATTTCACCAACGCGCGTACGAATATGACTTTCAATGGCTTCGAGCGGCGCAAGCATTCGTTCAGCTTGCTGTAAAATTTGGTCTGCTCTTCGGGAGACCGTATCTTCGATTGCGCGTTGAGCGGATTCTTCGACGAATGGGACCGCATCGAAAACACCTCTAATCATTAAGGGTGCGGCATCTCTCAAGCTCGAAATCTGTTCATCGACTTGGCCCAATCGCCTCATCTGTCGTCGTGTCTGTTCAATTCGTCTGCGAAAGCTGCGTAGTTTGTCTAGGGGCGCACTGGGTAGAAAGGTATAATTGGCCACACCGTGTGCGTAAGAACCCAAGCGAGCGGCCGCCTGTTGCCGAGACGAGGACACCAATCTCAAGCGAACCCTGTCGCCAGACAAACGAGCGAGCTGCAACACAAACTGACCATCCCCAATCAGAGTGCCCGTACGCACACTGGATGTATGTCCAAAGGCAGACGCAGAGACCAAGGATCTGAAATCGAGGGCATGGCTGAGACTCTTGGTCAGAAATTGTCCGGACACATCAAACAAAACCCGCCCCTCAATGGGGATCGTCACGACAGTTCCCACCGGGAGCGCAAGAGCGGATTCTGCATCAGCCGGTACGTCCATAAGGGAAAATCGAGGCACCTCGTGATGAGCTGCTGGGTCATGTGCATATGCAAACTCAATTTCACCACCCGTTCTTATTGTGAAGGGTAAGACTCGTTCTGACCAGCGTCCAATCAAACGCATCGGTTTAAATGCGTGGTTGAGCTTAATTCGGTGAACATGAATTTCGATATGGTCCAGACGGTCTGTCGAATATTCGGAGCTGGCCAGAAGCAAAGAGCGGATCCGGGTGTCTAGTTGCCGAGTGCCAAAATGACGTCCATTCTCGATGACAGCCCCACTGCTGAGCAAGTTCTCGTAGCTATAGTGAGGCATGTCCCGGCTGAGGTCAGCCAAAGCAAGCTCCACACCGTCCCCAATAGGCAGCTGTTCTATGGATTTGATTAACTGCGGCGAGGATCCTGCAAGCTCAGGGAGCTCGGCACAGCCCAGCACCGCCGACAAAATAAGCGTAATGTTAAATCCAGCTCGCGTCATGGACGATCTCCTCTGTGCCAACATCTTTGCAAGGCACGTGCCAAAAACCTACCGGACAGAAGGTTTATATCGGCCATGATTTGAAGCGATTTTGTCACAAATATGGGGACTCGGGGTCCACTCTCATGTGGCCAACTGAGGACATGCGCCGGTTCCAATATTCAATAACCAAAGCGGAACCATTGTCTTATGCAGCCATGTCCTGTCGCGAAAATTTGACGCAAAGGAATGTCGAAGGCGTCGATGGTATGGACGATCGCGAACCAATCGGTCAATGGCAGTGAACAAAAACCGGCTTGTAGATAACAGCCTGAATGAGAATCAACGCCGACCCGCTCGATGGTTTCACAACTGTCCGTCGAATCTGTCCACTGATCGAGCGTCTCGATTAAACAAGCGCGTACGTCGGACATCCACCGCGCACCGGCAGGGCTAAGTCTTTTCTCGGTAATTGTTGAAAATCGTTCGCAATACTTTCCGACGTAGCCAACCAGATAGCCATCGGATCCGCAGTTGGATTCTCTCTCGCGGCAACGATAGTACTCACACGCCTGGCAGCCGGAAAATCGAGTCCATTCAATACAATCGGCATCATCGGACGGCGTATCAATCAATTCATCAACGGTACATTCAGCGGATGGGCAATGGGCGAGGAAGCCAAGCCTGCACAGGAATGGCATGGATCCGCCTCTATTTTTTGGCCGAATGAGGTTTAGCTCCTGGTTTTCAACAGCCGACAACAGTCGCGTGCAGTCGCTCCCGACTAAGGCCTCAGCCGCCCTGTCATCGCATATCTGAAAAAATTCGGTTGTGTCACTCGCCCCGCAGGTCGTCAGGTGCTGAGCAAGAGTCGCACAGGGCCGAGCTTCAATCTCTGATAAGCGCGCGCAACCAATGGACAGAAGGGACAAACCTGCACAAAAAATCAATGTCATTTTAGGTGTCATACTTAAATCTAATCCCCCAATTCGATTCGGGGCACTCTAACAAGTCTAATCGGCAAAATCTACCATTTGGTAGTTTTTACCGATTAGCCCCCGGATACATAGGCTGTTAATTGGCTTCAAGATGGCAGCGTGCTACAAGATCTACACGTGCGCGTTGGAGGTCAGCCAAATAGTCGTAACGACTATTGATATGTTCTGCCGTCAGACGTGCGATTCGAGGGGGCGACTTGATGAAGTTGGAACGGTATTACCAAATCCTCGTGATGGGCGGATTTGTATTCAGCAATGGATGCGGTGCTACGCCAGCGGACACAACGTCAGCAGCAAAACCAACACCGACGAGCCAACCAAAAGAGGCGGACCGGCCAACAGAAAAAGCAGCTAATGATGTGGCAGCTGAGGGCAAAACACTGAACTGCTCGGAAATATGTACGCGTGGAAGTGCGACTGAGAAATTCTGTCCGGAATCTCTCGAGTCGAAACAAACGAACTGTTGCTGGCTCATGCCAGAACCAAGACATCCATGCTGCGACCAACTCAACTGACTGACCGACAGAGAGCCCGTATTGGCTCAACTTGGCTACATCGGGCGGAAGAGGAAGAAAAAGCATCCTCACGCTACGCGACGCTGGCACGCTCATTAGCCGCCCACCAGGCGCCCAATGACCTAATCGAACTCTGTCTGCGCTCGGCACAAGATGAGGCCAGGCATGCCAGGTTATGTCTGGAGTTAGCGCAAGAATTCCTAGGTCGACCGATGGATTCCATGCGTATGGTCGAGGCAGATCCAGCGATGCTGCCCGAGTACTCTCAAGAGCAGCTCATCGGTGAAATGACACAAACATGCTGCCTTAACGAAACATGGAATTCGACCTTACTTGGTTATATTTACCAGCGGTCGGAGTGGCCATCCATCAAAGCGGCAGCGCGGCGGCTTTTAGGAGACGAAATCTGGCACAGCCGGCTTGGCTGGGCCTATCTCAATACCATCTCGGCAGCCAGCTCACTGAGCTGGTTGTCACGCGACATTGTGCCAATGTTGAAGACGAGTGGTGCCATACAAATCCTTGCAGATGAGACAAGCGATGAACTTGAAGCCTACGGTGAAGTCAGTGGCGAGACACGCCGTCGACTCTTCTGTGACACCTTTGGAGATGTGATCTCGCCTGGACTCGAAATGGTTGGCGTGTGTACGGCAGAGGCAAAGGCATGGTTGAAATCGATGCAGTTCGGCTAACGTCGCTTTTTAGCGTACATGAAACCATGCCCGAGACAGAGGTCTTGGCCAAGGATGCTGCGCGCACAGCGAATATGAGAGCCGTCGAAGCAGGTCAATGGGTGAAATGACGTTGTACGGTCTACCAAACAAAAAACCCCGCGCTGAATCAGCGCGGGGTTTGATGCAATAATCGTCTGGGGGATTATTCGGCGGCTGGTACGATGACACCACCCATGATGTGGATCCACCCATTGGATGCGCGAATGTCAGTCGTGACAATCGGTGCGCCATTGATGGTCCATCCGGACTCCGCATCTCCGGCGATTGTGACGTTACCACCAAGAGTAGCAACCTCACCCGCGGCGACATCCGCAGCCAATACTGCGCCGTCGATGACATGATGCGTGAGAACGCTCGTCAATAAGTCAGCGTCTGCCATGACAGCGTCCAGCGTCTCTTGAGGGAGGGCTGCGAATGCGTCGTTGGTCGGCGCGAAGACAGTCAACGGCCCCTCGGCGGACAGTGCGTCGACGAGATTGGCTTGCACAACCAAGCTGACGAGTGTCTCGAAGTCAGAGATGCCGGAGGCGATTTCAACAATGCTTGCGTTGTCTGTGATGACACTGTCGATGACGTGCACTACACCATTTGACGCCTGAATATCGGTCGCGGATACAGGTGCGCCTCCGACGGACACATTGTCACCGTCCACGGCGACGGACACATATCCGCCGAGTGTTTGGACCAGCGTGCCAGCAACGACGCTTTCAGCATTGACCCGTCCCGCTACCGCATGGAGCGACAAGACGCGTTGAAGCAACGCTGGATCAGCCTGCACAGCATCCAACGTGGCCTGTGGTAGTGCTTCAAAAGCTGCGTTTGTTGGTGCAAAGACAGTGTACTCATCCGTGCCAGTGAAAAGACCGAGCAGGTCAGCACTTTCGACCAAGCTCACCAATGTCGAAAAGCGTTCGTCACCGGATGCGATCTCAGCGATGGTCGGCAATGGCTCAGTACCACCCGCACCGCCAGCACCCCCTTCGGCACCAGCACCACCAGCACCACCTTCGGCACCCGCGCCACCAGCGCCGCCCTCGGCACCAGCACCACCAGCACCACCTTCGGCGCCCGCGCCACCAGCACCGCCCTCGGCACCAGCACCACCAGCACCACCAGCACCACCAGCACCACCAGCGGCACCTACGCCGCCTGTGCCACCAGCACCGCTGTCGTCGTCATCACCACATCCCAGCGTCAGCGCGACGGCAAGGGCGAGCATGCAAACACTCAAATTCTTAAGAAGCTTCATGAAATACTCCCGGTTGGACTGGCTCATCAGACCCGTAGTTCGTTGCCAGTACTGTTTTTTGAAAGGGCGCGCCTCCTCGAGATTTGACGCCCGCGGTAAAGTTGTACGATGGAGGAGAACAGGGATTGAAGATTGGTTACAACTTTTTTCGAACTTTTTTACTGATTGCCTTCAGGTGTTTACAAAAATGCGGACCCTAGAAATTCAAGTAGTTCTTGACTTCATTTCATTTTTTCTAATGTTTGTCGCTGCCGTCAATGGCAACGATCTTAACGCTTTCCATGGCGACCCCCAGCGATCGCAACTGATGGATGACCAAATCAAGGCTTTGCGGTGCTGGCCGATAATGACCGCTGGAATTGCTCAGTTCCAGTAATCTGCCCTGGACAATGGTCATATCGCCTGCGGCGAGTACCGGTTGACCCGCAAGGATTGACGAATGGTGAAATCGATTCTGCTCGTGGTCAAATGAGATGAAAATCTGCTTTTGTAAATCCATCACATAGATGGCAAGACCATCACGCCTCGGAAATTGATCCGTAGCCGGGTCAAGCAAACGTCCCTGCTGGTCTGTCAGTAAGCCATTGTGTACGTACAGCTTCATTGCAGCACGTTCATTTTCGTCGGTAATATAACGGATCGTCGCTCGAGGACCCAACTCCTCACCTTGATAGCGAGGCAGGATATGGTACGCCTTAATCGTTGCCGTCTGACAAGCCGAGACGACCATGATACTGATGACGAGAATGCAGCCATACCTGACGAGGGTCATCATGCTGCGGTCTGGATTGAAAAGCCTTTTCATCCCGTCGTCTCCACCAATGGGGGTGTCTGTCAACCTAGGGCATAACGCCTGTCTTGGTCTATACGATCTCAGACACGGAATATAGACGTTTGCTTTAATGAGCAAGGGTATGACAATGCGAAGTGACGCGTCCGTGGCCTTGTAATCGGTCTTCCAGAGACGTTTTGAGTTGTCTCCTCATCGAAACACAATGTACTTCATCTCTGTTATTTGTCGACTGGACGCCACCATTCATGTTGCTAAGATCGGAATTCAACGCACGACTCGTGATGGCCGGGATGGTTCTTCTGTCCGTCGCGCATGGCAAGCCCAGTCAGCAGCCCACAAAACCTAGCAAACACGAAAATGACTCATCAAAAGTCAAGCCGCTGGCGTCAGATAAACCACTCAGTCAAAGTATCGAACCTCCGAAATTGATTGAGCATAGGGAACCTGCGTTCCCATCGACTTTACAGGCTTCAGGCATCGTCAAGGGCCGTACAATTGTGATGCTGACCATCGATGAGAGTGGCCATGTGTCAAACGCGGAACATGTTGGCTCCGATCCCGTTGAGTTTTTCACAGCCTTTCGAGAAACTTTACCATTCTGGCGATTTGAACCTGCAACGCAGTCCGGTAAAGCGATCACCACCAAAATGAAGGTGACTTGGATTTTTAATGCTCCAGTCGTCCAAGACGAGCCAGCAAAGAAAAATACCGAGAACAAAGTCCGCTTAAGCCAAGTTGATGGACGCATCATGAGTCGCGGAATTCGAAGGGTCTTGGCCGGCATAGTGATTCGGTTTGAGCCAGGCAACTTTGAAGCCTTTTCAGGTCTCGACGGGCGTTTCACGGTCAGCTTACCACCCGGTGCCTATAAAGCGTTTATCGAGGACGACGCATACTTAAACGTCACTCGAGCCATTGAAGTAAGTGATGAGCCTTTAAGTCTACCTGATTGGCTGATTACACCAGAGAACCTGGATGCCTCTTCAATGGTCGTGTTTGGCAGACAACAACGGGAAACTCAACGTGTGAGTCTCGATCGATTCGAATTAACCCATGTTGCAGGCACGATGGGGGATCCACTCCGGGTCATTCAGTCACTCCCCGGCGTGGGCAGTTTTACAAATTTTCTTCCATTTCCCATCGTACGCGGTGCCCCCCCTGGAGATACGGGCTACTTTGTGGATGGGACGTCGATTCCACTTTTGTTCCATCTTGGGATCGGAACCAGCGTGATCCACCCGCAACTCGTCGACCAAGTCGACTTTTATCCAGGTGTTGCCCCAGTGCGCAACGGACGTTTTCTGGGCGGAATTGTGGAAGCGAAAACCCGTGTCGCCGAAAAGGATTATTGGGTTGGAGACCTGGATATCAATCTATTCCAAACAGGTGCACTCTTATCGATTCCAGTCAATGACGGGTCTACGCGGATTACTCTTGGTGGTCGGTATAGCTATACTGGCCTTTTATTGACGCTCGTTTCATCGGATGCCTACCTAAACTTCTGGGACTATCTGGCGCGAATCGACCATCGCTTCAAGAACCGACATCAACTCAAACTGACCGTCTTTGGTGCCCAAGATGAAATTGGTGATGGACGCGATGCAAAGAATCGATTCATGGTCGACTTCCATCGGTTTAATGTTCAATACACCATCCCGGTCGGTCGTCATCGAGTTTCCTTCGGGCTTGACCTCGGTGCAGACCGGATGATTACACCTGCTGACGAGGCCGATGTTGAGGCAGATGAAGAGGGGGACACCCAGATTGACGGCCTGAGAGAATATAGCATTCGACCTCGAATCAGCTGGTCATCGGATGTGTCCGAATCGCTGTCCATCGAGACGGGTGTAGATTTAGAAGTTCGGCCGACGGTGAATCAAGCCAGTACCACAGCTGACCAGAATGACGGTTTTGAGGCATTCAACTTTATCAGCCCCAACGAACCAAAATATATCGTGGGTGGCTACCATTCCATAACCTTCACCCAAGATCGATGGCAACTCAATCCGAGCGCACGCTTCGACTACTATCGAAACGTCGATAGAACTGGCATCGACCCACGGGTAGGCCTCCGATTTCAGCAGACGCCAAACCGGGCTCTTAAAGCACACGTTGGCGTCGCGCACGCTCAGCAGCGATTTTTTTTACCCGTCCCCGGGTTGGGGGATCTTGAACTCTCGAGTCCGCTCCAACAATCTCGGCAGGTGGCCATAGGCGTCGAGCAGGGATTTGAAAGCGGCTACTCGATGGACATCACCAGCTACTTTGCCTATCGAAAGAATCTCATTTCAACTCGATTTGAAGATGACGATGGAGATGAACGTGAAGACACCATGGACTTGGGCGAGAGCTCGGAAACATTTCGCATTCCCTTACAGGCGGGCCGGGCATTCGGAACAGAAATCATGCTTCGCAAACAGCGTACATCGCGCGTGTTTGGATGGTTAGCCTATACGCTCCAACGCATTGAGCGCCGTGTCGGGAACCAATGGGTCATCGACCCCCTAGACCAAACTCACATAGCAAACCTGGTGATCTCGTATCGTCTTGGTCAGGATTATATACTGGGGACGCGCTTACACTACAATTCCGGACGATTCGATCTGTCATCAAACACCCGCCTGGATGGCTATTTTCAGGCAGATCTCCGTTTCGACTTCCTTTGGGTAGAAGACACATATCAGGTTGATTTTTATGTCGACATCATCAACCTAACCTATCAAGGCGAGCAAATCGAAGCGGGTGAGAGTCCAGTGAAATATATCTTACCCACCATTGGTGCCCACGGAACATTCTAGACCTATCGAATCGAATAGATGTGCACGGCCCCATTGTCACCACGATCGGGTTCTCCGACATACATCCAGGCTCGGCCATCTGGTCCCTTGCGCGTCACCGCCACCGAAAATCCAAAGGAGCGACCAACACCATCGGGTGCAAATCGAGTTCTCTCGACAACACTGGGTACACCACCCACATCAGCAAAACGCATGATTTCAATACGACCCATGCTTTGGCCGCCAACGATCAAGCGGTCCCGACCATCGCCGCGACGGCGATAGGTCGCCATCCTGCGTCCGATACGCCCATCGGCATCAGCACCACGAATCGCGCTGGTCAAAAAGCGCCCTTGGCGGTCGACCACAAATAGAGCACCCGCATTCGAGACGCCAGGTGCATCATAATCTGGGGCACCATAGACAAATACCAGCTCGTTGGGCCGTACAAATGACCCCCAAGCGATGCTCTCACCAAAACTGGCATCCGTATCCCCAGCTCTGAGCTGTTCGCTGCGTTGATTCCAGTTAGAACTCCCGATGTAAACCGTGGCTCTTTCGCTTCTGAAGTTAAGACGATAACGGACAGTGGCGATGATGTCGGCTCGACCGTCGTCATCCAAATCGGGTATGAGATACACCCTCTCACCAAAACGCTGGCCAAAGGTTTCCCCGGCGATATACGTATTCACATCATTTAGGATATGTAGCAGTCCCCCCGTTCGGCCCGAAACGTCGGGCGCGGCCAAAACGAGGCCCGATAATCCGGGTGTTGAGGTCATGACATCACCGAGACGAAATCCATTGTCGCCTCGGAAAATTTCACCGGGTTGTCCGGCCCGATCGAATTGACGAATGGCACCATTAAACCCTGTCGGCGCGCCGGCCAACAAGTCTGCTGCCTGTACGTCAGGTCCGGTCAAAGCCAAACTGTTTCCGAGTGGTCCATCACCTCGCCTCGTCCAGATGGCTGCTCTCGATGCCCCACTCAAAGCGGAGATAACCCCTTGACCGTTGCGCTGACCGTGAGCGATTACATCATCGTTGCCATCGTCATCTAAGTCACCGATAACTTGAAGTTCTCGACCGAGTCTTAGACCTCCGTCGGGCCCGTCGATGACGCCGAGATAAGCGACACAGAAGTCGAGAGATTCATCGGTCTGACCATCACAGTCATCATCAAGCCCATTACATTCTTCTGCAGGCACCTCGCCGCACGCACCGCACGCATTCAAAACGCCTTCGTCGATGGTGCCGTCGCAATCATCGTCTACACCGTCGCAGACCTCCGCTGGCACATCGCCGCACGCACCGCAGTCGTTCAAAACGCCTTCGTCGATGGTGCCGTCGCAATCATTATCTGCACCGTCGCAGACCTCGGCTGGCACATCGCCGCACGCACCGCAGGCGTTCAAAACGCCTTCGTCAATATCGTCATCGCAATCATTATCGACGCCGTCGCAGACCTCCGCTGGCACATCGCCGCACGCACCGCACGCATTCAAAACGCCTTCGTCGATATCGTCATCGCAATCATTATCTGCACCGTCGCAGACCTCCGCTGGCACATCGCCGCATGCACCGCACGCATTCAGAACACCTTCGTCGATATCGCCATCACAATCGTTGTCTACCCGGTCACAACGCTCAGGTTCGCTGCGAACACAATCACCGCAGCCAGGCTCGAAACCCTCATCCACTTGACCGTCGCAGTCGTCGTCTTGGTTATTGCAAGTTTCAACAGGAACAAGGCCACATCGGCCACAAGCGTTGAGGACACCTTCATCTGTGGCACCGTCGCAATCATCGTCATTGCCGTTGCATGCTTCGTCAGCGAGATCGCCGCAAATTCCACACGCATTCAAAACACCTTCATCGATGGCACCATCGCAATCATTATCTAACCCATCGCAACGTTCCGGTTGCCGCTGTTCGCATTCATCACAATCCACTGCGAACCCTTCGTCGATGGAACCATCACAATCATCGTCCAGGCGATTGCATACCTCAGTGGGCACCGCGCCACACGACCCGCATGCGTTAATGACACCCTCGTCGACCTCGCCATCACAGTCGTTATCCAAGTCGTCGCATATTTCAGATGGATCAAGTCCGCAGCCACCGCAAGCATTGAGAACGCCTTCGTCGATGGAACCATCACAATCATCGTCACGCCCGTTGCAAATGTCCTTGGGAACAGGACCACAACCTCCACACGCATTCAAAACGCCTTCGTCACTCTCCCCATCACAATCATCGTCGAGTCCATTACAGCTCTCGGCTTGAGCTTGTTCCGCACCAACGCATGCACCAAACTGCCCATTAGGCAGACAGCGTTGACGTCCAAGCCGACACTGACCAACCTCTTGTCCGCATGGACGGGCCTGTCCCGGCTCACAACAATTGGCTGCATTTTCGTCGACGACGCCATCACAATCGTTATCGATTCCGTCACAGATATCGGCTGCGGGTTCGATGACCACCGCATCACAAATCAGTGAATTACCATCTTGTGCACACTGGAATTGCCCCTCACTGATGCACGCCCCTACGCCTTTGCTACAGTCATTCCCAAGCTCAGGCCACCCCTCATCAACAATGGTATCGCAGTCATTATCAATTCCATCGCAGCTCTCCACGGCGGCCGGATTTACCGTGGCGTCCGCGTCATTGCAATCGCTCTCAACATCGAATCCGTCACCATCGGCGTCGAGGACTGGCACCACACCGTCTGGGGCAACACGACCATCGGCCGGTGAACCGTCCGGGCCGGTTGACATGTCAATCGCGAGCTGCGAATCCAGTGTAGTGCTGTCGCTGGACCCGTCCGCCGGGCGGCCGTCAGCGGCCCGAATACCGCCGTCGTTCTGTTCGCTTTGTGACCCATCGCTTCCCGGACCGACGGAGCCATCTAAGTCGAGTCCAGCAGCATCACCGACCGCAGAATTCATCCCATCGGTTTGAATGGCACCATCCGTCGACATGAGAATCGCATCTACCCCGGTTTGTCTCGGGTCATCGAAAGACAAGTCCGGGTTGTCTGATGTGCACGCACACAAACCCAGCACTAAGATACACGCATACAGTCGTCTCATGGTCCGCTCCTCCCTGTTCCATCCCTCTCGGTGCCTAGATGCTACAGCGGTTTTTCAGGTTACGGTTCATTGTCCGAACGAACCTGGCACCACACCGAATTTACAGCGCACTTGGACCCGCCGATTGTGAGGGGTAAGGCCGCACCGCTATTGTTTCAACGAGTCCATGTAATCGTTGCACTGGGACGCACTGGCGCAGACTTTCGATTGCTTTAACTGACCGAGATACGCGAGAACAGATTTGATCTCATCGGTCTTCAAAGGACTTGGAGGCATCACACTACCGGCCCTAAAATCCTGCGGGTTCTTGATGAATGCGAGGAGATAATCTTGGGAACGATACTCGGTAATGTTTTTTGGAACATTCAATTCAGGGCCTAATTGACCACCTTGAAGATTGACCGAGTGACACGCCAAGCAATAGGTGCGAAAGAGGGTCTCCCCCGCACGATTGATATTCGTGAGGTGACCACCCAAACGACGATCAACCACGTCATTAGAAATGAACTCAATTTGAGTCAACTGATAAGGCCATGGACGCTTTTCATCGTAGTTTTCAGCATCCCAAACCAAGTAGTAGGGCCCGGCTGTTTGTTTCTGTTTACCACGAGTCTGAGTCGGCCAAGGAACATGGGCATCCCCCAGAATTTTTGTCGCAATCACGCCCCTTCCGCCGCGTATACTATCCAAAGAAAAGGTCGTTTTATACCCATCAAGACAAACGAAACGCAGGCTATGGCGTCTTGGATCGAGTGTTTGAAACGTCGGGGACAAAGCCAAGATATCAGCGAGTCCATAGCCTTCGAACGTCGGTTTTTCCCGCTTGTAAAAAGGATCCGACACCGGTGCTGCGCGCCGGCTTTCCAAGTCTCTAAAGCGGCCTGCTTCCTCGAGCGTACGCAGATCCAAGACGGCAAGTACTTCGTTTTGGAGACCCTCTGCAGCGATTGATTTGTTCGTCACAGCGGCAGCTGACGAGGGCGATGGCACCGCTTCAGCAACGGGGTGGTTCGACAAATCAGGCTGAGTGTTTCCAGTACAGGCACAGGCCCAGGCACAGATGATACAAACGATAAATTGACCTCGCAAAACGACCCCTATTCGACTAACGGACTCATCTCGTTACACGCATTTAGTTGAGCGGTTAACTCAGATCGCCTCAACAGAGTTTAGACGGACACGTTCAGCCGGTCAAAGGATGTCTTAATTGGGCATGATGCAAGCGGACTCAACCGGCGTCTTAATCCCCCAAATCGCTGCACATTCAGACGAACACACTTTCAAATCCGAGGTTTGACACGACTGATCAACTTGGTCAGTGCGTTTGAGAAAGAGGGCTGGATTTACAGCTCGTCCATCAACAGTAATATTGGGGAGTGCTGACGCGCTGCAATCGCAGCCGTCAACATGATCGACTTTCGCTCCGCGCGTCCCTAGAAAGCGAATTGTGAAATTAACCATGTACGCATCTGCATCAAATTCACGAAAGGATTGGGCGTTGTAGATCCCATGCTGGCCCGCCGGTCGCAGAAGAGGCAGTCGAAAGGCATTGAAGCGACCATCGGGATGAGCCCAATTCAGGCGAAGTCCACCACTTTCTGGACGCGGGATTGGAAAAAACACTTCACACAACCCGTTGATACAGCGTGCGCCATCGGCTTCGCAATCGGTATCCGCAGCGCAATCCGGACCAGACCCTTTGACTGCTGCAGGACATTTATTCTCTCCATTCCGGCCACTCCAATCACTGTCTCCACATGAGAACAAGGCCCGCCCATCACTGACATTATCAACATCAAAAATGACATTCGGGTTGTTGGGATTATCGGAATAACGCTGTAGTCTCCCGTCTCCTTCGATGGCGTATACATCGATCAAGTGCTCATCGGGAGACTTTCCATACCGGGGGTCAGGCTTGAAGATCTCACGCCAGCCATGCTCCTTGGGAATGGACGGATCATGTTTCCATGATCCGAGGACACCAGAGACCCGCCCCATGGCAATGCCAGCACTGGCCGGAACATTCTTATCTCCTGCAGTGGGCATCATCAGCACTTTTGTATCACCGCCTCGTGTACGGCCGTTGGGATCATAAGGAAACTGAAGTGGTTCCATGAATGTGTGAACACCCCAGATGGCTGGATCGGCTTTACTAATCCCTGATTGAGCCAGACCGAGAAAACGTCTAAACCGTGGCGAATTTCGCGGCAGACCATACCCTTCGTACAGAGCGACCAAGGGTGTCCCTTCCGTGTATATGGTGCCTTGAAACGTCACATCGGTCTGCCAGGTGTCAACAACACCTCGAACCGTCTCCGTATCGCCCTCGTAAACTGTAATGGTAAGCGCATCACCAAGCTGGGTCGGGTCGTCAGCTCGACGTGGCTCGGTGGAACCGTCCTCGAATCCCAACAAGGACCGTCTCGAGACCGCGTCTATCGCATCAGCAGGAATGCCGAGTCTGACTCGTCCACGCTCGTTCACCCAACCCGCGACATGTTCGTCATTAACCAGATTCCTGATGACGATTCGATCACCTGGTTTCACACCAGAAACCTGACCGATCTTCACCTTGCGCAGCCGGGCAACGTCGTTGGCCATAAAACCGAAGGTCATTGTGCCGCCCTGACCTGCTGACGCACCAACGCCGAGACAATCAGCCTCCGTGGCAACGTCTGCTGCCAAGGGTTGTTGGTGTTCGTCAACCGGCAGACAACCCGCGATCAATGGCCCAACAATCGGGAGAAGAACAGCCTCCGGAACGCCGGACTGAGAGGCGCGAGACGCGATGTCCGAAAGGCCGGCCCCACCGGCGTTCGGAGACACGCTGTCGAGACCCGGTTCAGCACCGGCCATGACACCTGAAATGACGCCACCGAGAGAAATACCCCACATGCCTATGGTCCCGTCACGTCCACCAATGTCCGTTTTTCCATCCCCGGTAAAATCCCCCAAATTACCGCCCTCGCCAAATGACCTGAGAATGCGAATGAATTGGATATATTCTACCGCAGCCTGTCGAACCATGTCGCGGGTGTGGAACAAGTCGGATGTCCACATGTCACCACCGGGGTCTGGAATCCCATCGTTATTGAGGTCTCGGTCCCGTCCTCTAGTCAGCATCCCGATGAGCGGCGTCGAATAATATTGTTCAAAAAAGCCAATGCCTGCAGCGAAGGTGGCGGCGGCATCTGGATTCAGAATTAACGCGTTTCCGCCATGCCCGGGTCCATCCAATGCGCAGATGGCGTAGCCCATGGAATTGTGCCGACCCATGTGGCTGGCAATTTCAGCACGACTTCCGCCATAACCATGAGCATAAAGAATGGTTGGGAAGGGTTTACAAAACGGCTTATTTTCTGGATTTCCCGATTGGCAATCATCGGCTTCAATGGGCAGGCTACACCAGAATGAGACCTCAGCGCGCCCGTATTCAATGGTGCCGTTATGGGGGTCTATCCGCCATACTTCGTCGTTGTCAGCGGGATAGGTCTCAGTGGCATGACCATCTTTGTCGTTCAGGAGATAGGGTGCATCAAATGTCCCACCAAAAATACCGGACATCCCACTTAAGTCGGCTTCTAACGCACAGAGGTTTGCTTCCCACTCTCCCATACCGATATTCCAGTAGAGACTGACCGCGCCACCTCCGCATGCACCATCCATCATCGTCCCAGAATACTCCAGCTCGGTTAAGTCGTTTAGGGGCCAGAGGGTCATGGATGTCTCCGTTGGGAAATCGGCTTGTAACTGGGCGAATGGACCGCTGCCATAGAGTCCAGCGCGAATGGCCTCTATGTCACCTGTCATGTCCCCCGTTGTAAATGTCCAAGCAAAGGCAATATCTGATAGGCCTAATCCGTATTTGGGAAGGAGACCTGCCAAGGGCTCGAGAGCCTGAGTTTGGTTCCGAGGGTTGACTCCTGGGAATGGGGACTCAACGGGTCTGTCATCTTCGTCTGTCAACCGCTTGGTCAAGACAACCGCATAGGTGCATTTCTGTTCGAGCGGCCAAATCGGTCGCAGCACAAGCGTGTTCGTCTCGTATTCATAGAAGTTGATTAAATTATCCGCTACACAGCGGTCGTGCTCCAAGAGACAGGCCTGAAAACAGCTGTCGTCAGAACATGTCTCAGCGCACGCAAAGGGCGTGTTCGAATCACACGCGCCAGGATTAATGAAATTGGCTCTGTCTCTTACACCGTCTTGATCGAGGTCCTCATCAACCTGAAGAACACCATCACCATTGGTGTCCGGTTCATTGAGCTCCGCGTACATTAAATTGTTGAGGAAGCCTTGATTGTCAAAGTCGAATAATAGGTTTCCGCCCTGCATGATAAAGCCATGAGGTGCATCGGGGTCGAATTTCATTCGCTCGCGTTTAAACAGAGTAATCGGGAAGCGTCCTCGCCCCATGTCCAGCCCAACTTCTTCGCCGAAGCGTTGGCATTCAGGACTGACGTTCAAGACATAGACAGCATCGTTTGTGAAGTCTGTGTCCAGGTGTCTCTCCTGGAGTTTGACAATGTCTAACTTCGAATCGAAACTGACGGTAATGGGGCTGTATGTGCCGAAGCCATCCATGCTATTAAATTCAGCTCTGGCCCGCCGTTCATAAGCGGTCGGTGCATCCTGACTGACGTTGAGACGGCGTCCGGTAATGGAGTTTGGATCCAGTCGGGTCGCTTGGTCATTCGGCAGTGGGATTTCCGGTAACGGCTTCGCGAGAACATCATAAATGACCACGGGTCCGCCAGCCTGAGTTGTTTTGCTCAAACCAACGCTTCTTTCTCCGCTCAGAAAACTCACGTCGCCACAGCCAAAGCTCAGGACGAGTAGTCCCAACAGATAAAACAACTTCATAATGGCTCCCATTACCATTGGATGCCCACTGACACGCGTGTCGTGTACACAGGGTCATTGATGAGACCGGAGAAGGCATCGCCTGCGAGGAAGACGCCTCCATCGACACTCAAGCGGTATGCAAGTGAACCGAGTCGATGCTCAAAGTCGACGCCAAGGTCGACCTCTTGACCCAAGATGCGACCACCGGGCTGTTCACCTCCCAAAGATGTATTGTAACCGCCATTTATTGCCGATTGATATACATCCAGCGCATCAGACGCCCGCTGAGCAAATAGGTAGGCAAATCGCAGTGACCAACGGTCATCGGGCCTCCAAGACAATGTCGGGTACAGGAACAGCGCATTGCGCACTGCGCCCTGATTGACCGTATACCGAAGTCCGGATGGTGGCACGTCCAGGAGTCCCGGATCGGTTACGCGATCAACGGAGCGCGCTGTCACCACCGGCAGAACATGCTCGAACAGAATCAAGCCTACGGTGTACGAACGATTAAACGTAAATTGCCGAATGGTCGCATCCTGCGGGTCATTGTCACCGGATGCGAACCCGGCCTCTAATGTGGCATTGATACCCGATCCTTGATAGCCGAGTCGCATGACCCCACCGGCGGCGAGCACCTCCGCACCGTCTTCAAATGTCTCCTCTAAGTAGGGACGCGTCGTCTCCCCAAAGAGGAGAGCCATTTCAGACTCCAGAAGAAACGACGCACCGGACGTCAACGGAAAGACCCACTTCAGATAAAAATCGATTGAATTGACATCCAGCTGTGTCCGTTTGCCATCTGGCTGCCTGGGATCAAGCCGATCTTCCTGGAACCGCTGGGCAAACAAGAGCGAGACCACACTTTGCTTGGCTTTTGATGGGGTCTGAGTGATGAGGTAGCGTAAACCGAGTGTCCAACCAAACGCTCTGTCTCCTTCCAGATGTTCAGCATTATCATCTCGAAAAACATAATCGCCGCCTGCGAAGAACGTCAAATTGTCACCAACCTTGGCGCCATAAACACATCGCTCAACACGATTTCCAGTCCAGCCGTCGCCAAATATTCGCGTTGCCTTGCCATCGTGAACCAGCAAACCTGTTCCACAGTGTGCACTTTGGTGTCCACAACGAAACAGTCCGATGGATGTAACCCATTCGACGCTTAACTGCCGAGGGATCCAATAGGCTGCTCGCGCATCTTGATGCCGACCGAATTCAAAGGTGTCGTGTCCGTAGTCGAGGCCGAATTCCATGCCTTGATCAAAGGCCCGATACACGCGCAGCTCTCCCTCCGCGAGGAGCGTAATATTCCTTGTGGGACGATACTGAGTCGAGAGCATGATACGCGTACTCAGCCAACGATCAGACTCAGCTTGGATCCCTGTATCATCGGCAACAATTGGTCCCATCGTTTGGTGAACGCTCTCGAGGCTAAGATGCCCCTGCCAGGGATCGTTCGCATCACGTTCTTCGGCGAAAGAGACCTGTGGCCAAACCAATAAGAGGGCTATGCAGAGTGCGTGTATTCGTTTCATATCGTCTCGCTGTATCGACTGACGGTCACCTTTGAACGGTCTTTTTGAAGTTTTTTTCAGGGCATCTCATACATTTCGGGAATGTCTCGTTCGGGTGGAACTGGTGGTTTATCACCTTCACAATTATCTCTACCCAAGCACACATCGGTGCGAAAATTAGTCCCACCTGAGGCAAAGTAGTTGGCGATCATACCAGACATAAAATCACCACCATCAAAGACCTCGGCGGCATAGGTCAGGCAATTCGCTTGGCACGGATCATCGTCATCCGCGCATGTGGCTTGGCAGGCAGAGAGAGCCTGGGCGCGTTCGGTTCCTGGGAGTGCAAAACCATGCCAACCAGAGGGATGAACAAAAAGGAACATGGCGCCGGAAACCCCACCCGTTGGGTCCGTTTCATCTAACTTCAGTCTCAGCGGTGGATCCAATCGTGGAATCTCGCGAGATGCATAGATGTCTTCTCCTTGGCTGAAGTTTTCAACGTCATAATGCACTGGATTTCCATCAACATCTTCAAAACGAGCCAGGGTATGGACAGCTTCGGCGACGTAAGTATCGATCAGAATTTGGTTAGGCGGACTGCCCGCGAAGACCGTGTCTTCATAGTCGGTGTCGGGGTCGAGGAAATTCACGTAACCGGCTGCACGGGACAAACTCACACCTGAACTGGCAGGCACGTTCATATCGCCCATGGTCGTCACAACGATGGTGTGCGTTGACGTCTGGTCACCCACATTGGGAAAGACCATGGGCCGCTCGGTGAAGTGTGGTGCAACCGACGCCGGGTCGGCTGGGTCGAGGACCAGCTGACCAAGGCCCATAAATCGCCGCAGGGCAGGCGATGCTCTGCGAAGGCCCAAGCCTTCTGCAAAAGCCCGCAGCGGCTGACCCTGTGTAAAAGACTGGCCCTGGAAAACCACGTCAGTGCCCAATGTATCAAACACCGAAATCGACAGTGCTGTCTCTCCGTCGGGGACGCAGTCTGTATCGCACAAACAAGGAATTTCCTGTTCAAAAGCAGACAGAATAATCCGGTCATCGAGATCAGTAGCTAGTTGAAGTCGAAAATTTCCGCCCTCATCCACACGTGCGCACACCCGCTCGTCGTTGTCGACATTGACGGCAAGTACGATATGACCGGGGGCGAGGTCATCCCAATCGCCTAGCTCCAACAATGACCGATCATTGAGATTGGGCACCAGAGTTTGTATGCGGGTCGTGCCGGCTTCTTCGTCTCTCTGCCCAATGAAGATGGACGACATCAAACGAAGCACAACAGCTTCGACGACGCCGCCCTGATTCGAGCGAACGCCAATGTCGGTCAAAATACCGCCGCCCGCCACTGGAACCGACGCGGTCAAGCCAGGTTCAGTTCCCGCCAGCATGGCGGACATGATGCCGCCGAGAGATGTGCCGATCATGCCAATGGATACGTCAGGGCCGCCGACATCCACAACACCATCGCCATCGAAATCACCGGCCAATTCAGGCTCGCCATCACCATCCAAGTCGACATCTTTCAAGAGTCCATCGAAAGACCTTAAAATACGGACCAATTGCATATGGTCTAGGTTGCATTGGCGCACAACATCACGTGTGTGAAACAGATACGATGTCCAAAAATCAGCGCCCGAATCGATGGATCCGTCTCGATTCAAATCTGCCGCTCTTGTGTTCAGGAGTACGTCAATGAGTGGGGCCAAGCCAAAGCCCTCCAGGAGTGACGAAGCCAAGGTCTCGACGTCTGGTTCAAGGGGAATTGGCCCATGGGAGACACAGTCGATGGCGATCACGGCATTGCCTCGACGGGCCAGTTCACCAGCAAAGGGAATCATCGTGTCGACGCGATTTAGGGTGTAGCCATGACTCACGATGACAACACCGGCTGGTTTGCCATCTTTTCGCGGAGAGACTTCTTTACGAGGGACAGCCATCCAAAAGTGTACTTTTTCCCGTCGTGCTGATGCCGCTTTGGAATGAAGGTCCTCGGGCCATGATTGGGCATCATAAGGGAGCCTGGGTAACTCGTCCTCGCAGTCCTCGAAAGCTTGACAGCGGTCCGCCCGGCAGGCGCGTTGAGCGGGATTCCAATCGACACAACGTGCGTCACAGTCGGCGGCGATAGCAGGGAGCTCACGTTGTGTTGCGCACTCGGCTAAATGGGAACACAAGGCAGCGCAGTCCGGTGGTGTGTGAGACGTATAATCTCGCTCGAATAATTGAGGCGAATCAAAACTCCCCATGACATGATAATCAATGTATTGCTGTGACTCTGCCAAGCGCTGAAAGAGGTCATCTGACTCGTCGAAGCTAAACAATTGTGGTCCGAATGTTTTAAATACATTCAGCCAGTTTTCTGTGTAGAGAACGAATGGGTTCGTGCTGCCCTCAAAATAGGCCACATCTCTAAGCTCAGCCAAGTCAAGCTTGGGCGGAAAATCTCGTCCCAAATGCCCCTGAATGCCATGTCCATATAAGCCTTCGCGCACAGCGACCCAGCCCGATTCGACCGTCTGCGTCGTAAAACTCCAAGCAAAGGCAACATCTGCGATGTCTAACTCGGGTCCCAGAACGTCAGGCAGACGCTTCAAAGCCTCCGTTTGCCCGGTATGATTTACGAACTTGAACGGTGATCCAACGGGCTGTCCGTCTTGGTCGAGAAGCCGGCGGGTCACCACAACAGCATACGTGGTCCGCTCACGCAGTGGCATCATCGGGCGCACGATCAGCGTGTCGGTCTCGCGCTCATAGAAGGTCATGGTCGCATCAGCTCGACCACTCAAGTCATCGGCTGCTGGATTTAAACCTGGAAAATAGTTTGGCTTGTCTAAGACACCATCCATATCGGTATCTTCGCCTGGATCGAGCTGACCATTGCCGTTGATATCTTCATTGGTTTCCTCAAACAAAAGTGTCAGCGTTTGTCCCCGCGGGTCATGGGGTCCATAAATGTCAAAGTCCTCGACCACGAAAGGATAATTACCATTGCCGACATCAAGGTATTTTTTCTCGCCGAATTCGGGCGATGTTGGATCAACGTCAATGAGATAAATCACGTCGTTGGTCAGGTCATAATCAACATCTCGGTGGCCTGCGAGAACAGATTCAATGCCAATGGGTCCAGTGAATGGAATGGTGATTGGCTGGTTGATACCCCAGCCATCCAATTGATCGACTTTCTCTCGAACGCGCCGTTCAAGTGCAGTCGGTGCGAGCATCGAAGCATTAATGCGCCTTTTCGTCGCAGCACTCTCATCGTAGATGGTCGCCAAATCATTGGGCAGTGGGATCTCCGGTAGAGGGCGTGCTTCGAAGTCCATTTTGACTGTGGTTGCGGCGGGTGGTGCTTCGGCCAACCCGTTGCCTGCGTCGGATAAGCAGCCATGCAGCATCCCAGCCATTACAATTACGAACGAAGCGGTAAGAGCGCATCCCCGGGTCACGGTCCATACTCCTGGTCAACTGGTCTTGGGTCTTGTCATCGTTCAAGTCCCCTAACGTCTCTACGACGCCCATACGGCATAAAACTACCGGACGATAGTTTAATCCCAAACAGATTGCAATATATCCGAAATGCCCATCGGACAAAAACGCCAAATCAAAAATCAAAAAACCGTCTGAAGGTCCAATCTCGACATCGGCTCAAGATAAGGCCCCAAAGGACATGAGATGATGGTTGTCGGTCAGGGAAAACTCGCGTTCACCTGCTGACCAGACGCAACCCACGCGGGCTGAAACAGGCTCAAATGGGGGTGTGGTCACCCGGGTCGTTGACACGTGACGCACCTGAGGCAGGCTGCCCGCCCGGTGAACCGATGACAAAGCACCTCAGCAACGGTACCGTTCTGCCACAAGCGTTCAAGACAGACTCAAATAAACCGATGAAACATCTGAGGATTTTTCCGATGTCGACTTTAGAAAATGGATTGAAAGCCCTTGTCTCTTCTCTAGCGGACTCACCTCTCCAAGGAATCAAAGACAGTCTTTCTATCGAGGTGCAGGCTGCACCCAACCCAGATGAATTAGCCCAAAACGAAGTGCTGATCGCCATCCGCAGCGCGGGGCTTAGTTGGGTCGATCTGCTGATGACGAGCGGACAGTACCAGCACATGCCAACGCTGCCCTACACACCGGGCATGGAATTCGCTGGCGATGTCATTGCAGTCGGGTCAGACTCGAACTCGACATGGCTGAATCGGCCGGTGTTCGTCGATTGTTTTTCCGTGGGGCCACGGTCTGATGGCGCGTATCAACATGCCGGTGGATTTGCCTCATATGCTGTGGTTCCAGCGTCGGTTCTCCGACCAATCCCGCATAACTGGACCTACGATGAAGCCTGTAATTTTGCAGGTAATTACGAGACCGCTTACCATTGCCTGGTCACTCGCGGCCAGCTCAAAGCCGGTGAACACCTGCTGATCCTCGGTGCGTCGGGCGCCACCGGCATTGCCGCGATTCAAGTTGCAAAATGCATGGGCGCACAGGTGATAGCCACGACTCGTAACCCACTTAAAGTCGAAAAGCTCAAAGAACTCGGTGCTGACCACGTCATCTGCACTCACGGGAGTCCAGACGCAGGGGTTACACAATTTAGGAACGAGGTAAAATCACTGACAAGGTCTCGAGGTGTTGACTGCGTCTATGACGGCGTGGGGGGTCCCACCTCACTGGAAGCGATCCGGTGTACTCGCTTTGGTGCTCGATTCCTCATCGTTGGTTGGGCATCGACCCCTGATGTGGCACGGGGGCGTGGCCGCAGAGGCGCTCCGAATGCCAATCGGATTCCAACAAATCTGATCCTGATGAAGAGCTTGGATGTGCTTGGTTGCCCAGCCGTGATCTCTACCAAACATGACCCATCGTTACGTGGAACACGACAACGTGACTTGCGTCGCTGGGCGGAACAAGGTCTGATTAGGCCATACATATCCCATCGCTTCCCACTGGTAAATCTCCGTGAGGCACTGTTGGCCAAATGGAACGGAGAGATGATCGGGGGCTGCGTCATTCATGCACCAGACCGACACGTCAAGACGACCTAACGAAATTTATGAAACCACAGGGGGAGTTGAGTATGGCCATCTTCCGCTCTGGACACAGCGGTTTCGAATGCGGCTTTCGAGTAATAGAGACCCTGTCCCTCGGTCGCAGAACACCACGACGGATATCCGCCCATAAAAACCTCGTTCCAGCGACCCGCTGGGTCATTGACATAGTATCCATTTGAATCAAATCCTGTAACAACGATCACATGCCCAGCTGTGAAATAGCCGTGAATAATCACTGGCCGACCCGCGGATAACTCTGCACGTAGCTCCGATAAACGTCCATTTGTTACGGGTGTAGCTCGCACCGATAGCCCTGCATCCGAGGCCATCAAATTAAAAACATTGGCCAGGCCGCTCGGGCTTTGTGCGGTGAAGCGGCCGTAAATCCGAGTGATATCATCAGGAACGCCCCTCCAGCCATGCTTGGCTAAAATCATTGCAATGGATGTATTTTGGCAGGTGGCCCACCCCTGTAATTGATTACGATATTGACAAAAATACGGCACATGGGCCCGACCAGATGATGGACTCGAATAGGACTCTGGCCCAGCTTGAGAGTCTGCCTGTGGCGAAGCTGCCGGAGGGGCCGGTTCAGCGTCGTCTGGGCGCCAAGCACCGCCGGATTCCGACGACTGACAGTCAAACCAAATATTACCCTGGAGAACACAGGCACACGGCCCTATATCACATTGTTCAGTTGGCGATTGAGCACCCATAGACACTGCGTAGGCAGACCAAAGACAACCCATCGCACACGTATCTCCGACCCCCGGCTGGTGTCCGTTATCATCTCCAAACCACGAGACCGGCTCAGAGTCGGGGTTTGGCTGGCCTTCGGTATCGACATCGGCGACGCACGCTGAATAGACGTTGCCGAATTCCACACAAGCACATCGGTCGCCAAAACAATCGTGCGTGGGACTTTGAGCACCTACATCGATGGCATACTTAGACCAGACACAGCCCATTGAGCACGCATCGCCGATGTAGGCATGCCCTTGCCCAAGGCGACTCTTGTCGACGAATCGGGATCCGTTGGCAAACTGCCCGTCTGGATGCGAGTTGAAGTCGTGATACGGGTCAGAGCAACCCACCGACATGAATAAAATCATAGGGGAGAACCAGAGTTGGCGCATCATCATGGTGTTCCTTCTGAATGAGCTGCGGATGGAATCCAAGGATTGCAACGCCTATGCCAGAAACCCGCTGAGTTCGAATACCGAGTTAAACAGCCTTGGAGCGAGACTCGGAGGACTCGTCTTGATGGAAAGGTGTGACGGAGATGACCCACTTGAGATTACTCTGAGGATAGGACTCGATTCAGACCGCCTATCAACTCGAGATGAACAGGCCCTCTAAAGGTACGAGAGTGGGCTATCCGGCCGACGGTTCGCCAAGAAACTCAGCGAGCAATGGCAGAACAGCCTCCACGACGAGCGTCCCCTATGCCACTGAGTTGGCCATTGAGTGATAGGGCTGTGTGTACGCCGCCAAAAAACATGTTTCGTCCCGGAAAGCGGACCAACTTTGGAAAAACTTCTCTCAGACCATCCAACATGTCGTCATGGTGCTCTGCAACTTCAACGTTTAGTTCAAAGTCACCATCGGACGCATCAAGGTGCAAACGGGGCGCTGACACCGCGTCGGCCGGACTACAGCCGTATTCGATGAGATTGCAAAGGGTCATCATGATGGCATTGCGGAGTCGATTTGAACCACCACTGCCCAAGGCGATTAAGTCTCCCTGACCATTGAGGCCAACCGTCGGTGCCATCATTGTCGACATACGAGTTCCGGGCGGGTCACAATGAAAGCCCCGTGGGTTGATATCGGCTTCACCAAGTAGATTGTTCACTTCAATACCTGTGCCAGGAATGACACAGCCGCAGCCTTCACCATTGGTCAAGGTCATCGCCGCCACACCGCCCTCTTTATCGATCACGCTAATCTGAGTCGTCGAACCGAGATGATTGTCGGGCCTCGCGATGGGTGGTCGAGCAAGGCACTCCCGCAAGCGGTTGACATTCGACCTCGACAACAACGACTTGATAAATGCGGGGTCTCGCAGTTGTTCATCGAATTCTGGCGTCCGAACATCGAGCAGCATCCTCTGTGTCAAAGCGACTTGAACGAGGTGATCTAACGATAGGAACCGAGTGTCATCACCGAGGCCTTCGAGTAAACGTAGGCCCAACGCGATCAATGAACCACCGCTTGAGGGTGATGGCATCGTAGCCAGGCTCCAATCTCGCATTCTCACAGCGATCGGGTCTGCGTATTCAATTTCATAACTCGTTAAATCACGGGCCGTGATGAGTCCACCCTGCGATGGCCCGAAATGACGCGCAAAATCCGCGTATAGCCCCTGAAGCTCAGATGGATTATCAGCGATATCCTCCAACACGGTTGCAAGGTCTGCGTTAAACATGCGCTCGCCCGCGGTGGGGAGCCGTCCATCGATATGGACCAAGGCCTTCGACTCTGGTGTCCAAGAAAAAATCGGCGAGATCAACTCGAGGATATAGGCCATTGGCGCACCGACAACAAATCCATCTCGGCCGAGACGAACGGCGGGTTCAGCCACCCGATGTAAGGGTAACCGTCCCCATTTCTTATGGATATCGACCAAGCCAGGTAGCGCAAGGCCCAGAGCTGCAGCCCCCTTGCCGACTTTAAAACTTTGGGTTGTCACCCCAAAATCAATGGTCTCTTCGCCAAAATCAAGCTGGCTCGGCTGAGGCCCCCCGAGGCCTGGCGTTCGTCCAAAAAACTCGACCGATTGGGTTGTCCCCTGAGCTGTTTTTGCCAGCATAACCCCACCGCCAAGTGGGCCGCATAGAGCAACTTCACAGACGAATGCAGCAAAACCAGATGCAACAACCGCATCGAAGGCGTTCCCACCTTGCTCCAAGATGATTTTACCGGCTTCGGCCGTCTGGGCATCACCAGCGGACACGACACCTTTCGATTGGGGGCTTGATAGGTTCTCCATTGCCATGGATGATAGCAACACTTCGACTTGAAGTGGACCTTTGCTGCATAAAAACTTAGGGAGTGGCTGATTGATGGACGTCAACACCGCTGATTTCGACCGAATCGTCTTTTTTACAGGAGCAGGGATGTCCGCTGAAAGTGGCGTTCCAACCTATCGAGGTGCTGGAGGCATTTGGAAAGAATACGACTACTTGAGCTACGCATGCCAGGACGCTTTTGATAGAGATCCCGGCGCAGTATGGGACTTCCACAACTACCGTCGAAAGCTGGTGAGCGAATGCGAACCAAATCGGGGTCATTTTGCAATCGCCGCTTGCGAAAAAAAATGTCCCTCCGTAACGGTTGTCACGCAAAACATCGACGGACTTCATCAACTGGCGGGATCCAAATCGGTCATAGAACTCCACGGAAGTCTATGGCGAGTAAGAGACGACCGAACCGGTCGATCAAAAATGACCCGAGACACTCCTTTCGACGCGAAGCAATCCGATGGGTCTTTTTGGCGACCCGACATTGTGTGGTTTGGAGACATGCTCAACGAAACGACGATCACCAGTGCAGTCACAGCGATTTCCGATTGTGATCTATTCGTCAGTATTGGCACGTCAGCTGTCGTCTATCCAGCCGCACAACTGCCATTACTCGCCAAAGACGCGGGTGCGCTCTGTATAGAAATTAATCCGGAGGTGACGCCCTTATCTGCGCTGTATGATCTGACCTTGCGAACGACAGCCAGCATTGCACTTGAACAGCTCTGTTTCGCTGACGGACGTCCAAAGGCTTAGTCTCCACAATGCTTTGAGCCACGGATAGACCCGGCTGACCAGAACACATTGAAACGTTTTCGTTAAAGGAATTTTGAGTGACCCCCCCCGATTCAAATCCAATAATCAACTCGCGTGGGCACCGGCCTGTCGAACTCGATTTCAATTGCCGTAAGCAACACTTGCATGTCCTCCGCTGGGGAGATGGGCCTCGACACATCGTGCTCTTGCATGGATTTCCTGACAACGCCTGGTCGATGCAGATCATGGCCACCCGGCTTGCCCATCTGGGCCACACTGTTTGGGCTCCTTTTTTGCGGGGATATGCGCCATCAGCACTCGCTTGGGACGGCCGCTATGACCTCTCTGTACTGGCCGCTGACCTGATTGAGCTACTCGAGGTGATCGATGCGAGAGAGTGCACCTTGGTGGGTCACGACTGGGGTGCTGTGATCGCATACGCCGTAAGCGCACTTGGCTGCGAACGGATCTCTCAAGTTGTTGCCTTATCCGTACCACCGATACCGATTTTCCTGAGATCAACGCTGCCCGTTTCAGCCCAACTCTTTCGCAGCCGTTACATGCTTTTTTTTCAAGCTGGGTCTTGGGCTGATTGGTTTATTCGTAAGCGTGGCCTCCGCCTCATTGATGACCTTTGGACAAGATGGAGTCCCAGCTGGACCCCACCGAGAGACCGAATCGAACAGGTCAAATCGACCTTGAGAGAAAGAGGTCGATTGGAGGCGGCTCTTTCTTATTACCGGCACAACGTCCCATTCCTCGGTCCCCACGGTAAAGCCACGTGGAGCCTGATGAATAAGGCACCTCAGCACGCCGTCAGCTGTTTGGTAGGAACAGATGACCGATGCATTCATCAATCCTTATTCGATTCGGTTGCCTATCCGGTGAGCAGACTTCAATCAGCAGGTCACTTTTTGCCACTGGAGGCGGCCGACGCCGTGGTCGATCACATAATCAATACTTGAATGCAATTGAACTCTGACCTAAGAACCAAAACTAAAGGAGGTGCCATGAATCTTCAACGACCAATCATTATGCTGCTGAGCATCTGGATCTGCACGGGTTGCGAGCCCGATGATGACTTTCTGGGTGGTACAGACGCAACATTCGAGCTGGATCTATCCGTCGAGGATGCCGGTATCGAAGCCGACCGAGGTGATGTAGATGCCGTGATGATGTCAGGCTGCATGAACGATGATGACTGCGGCGACCCGAGCTTGATTTGCCTGGTGGGCGACGATGGTCTCGGTGGGGTATGCGCCGAGTGTCTTGACAATACCTATTGCCCAATGGAACGACCATTCTGCGGCATAGATAGCCTGTGCACTACTGAATCACAGGATATTTGTCGCGACCCACTCGACTGCCAAGATCCAAATCGAGCGCAGTGCCTGGTTCTTGGCGACAGTCAAATTGGAACCTGTGTGGAATGCCGTGACGACGGTGAATGTGTTCAGCCAAGACCTTTCTGTGCCAGCACGGGTATTTGTGTGTCCAACCAGACAGATGTCGCCTGCGATGAGACGATGGACACCTGTGGCCTTCTGCGCTCTTGCGTGGATGGAGAGTGTGTAGAACGCTGAAGCTGAGCTGACCCATGTTGAAGCCCAAATACCCTGACTCGCTGCCAATCCCGGGCCAGACGCCAGTCACCGTGCACCGCGACGATGACCTGTGGGTGGTTTCAAAGCCAGCAGGCTGGCTGACCCACCCCGACGGGCAGAGCCAACGGCCCAGTGTCACCGAGTGGTGCACGATCCCAGTCGGCGTTCATCAGCGACTCGATGTCGACACCACTGGGTTGTTGATTCTCTCTGTCAGCTCAACCGGCGCAAAAAAACTACAAGAGACGCTGGAACGGCGAACGTTAAAGAAACGGTATTTGGCCATTGTTGATGCCTGGGACTTACCAAATAACGGGTCTATGGACAGCCCTATGCCAGGACCGGGACATAAGACAGCATTAACTCGGTTCCATGTCGTCTCAAAGTCACCCGCTGGGATTGTAGTTGAGTGCGAACCTGTGACGGGTCGGCGACACCAAATCAGGATTCATCTAGCAGCCAATGGTCATCCAATACGAGGAGACGGACGATACGGTGACCCACTGGATAGACGGGCTCCAAGAACACTTTTGCACTGCCATTCGTTGCAACTTCCCGATGGACCCAAGTGGGTAAGCCCGCCTCCAGCAGATTTCGCCACAGGTCTTCGAGCAGACCCTGCGGCGTTGAGGCATGACTTACGAACCGATGAAACGACCACATGTTTTAGAGAAATACATGGTGCTGCCGACGGACAGCCTGGTTGGTATGTAGACCGCTTCGGCGATTTTCTTTGGGTTCAGCAAGACGCTGATGCGAAAGAATTCCCGTTGAGCCAATCAAAAGGTGTCTACTTAACCAAAGGACAGAAAGATCGATCACATGGCGGCCAGAGTAAGCCCACCTTGATCCATGGAACGCCCGCAGCTCAAACGATACAAGTACTAGAGCATGGCGTTCCGTACTGTGTCACCTTAGGACAACAACTGTCGACGGGTTTGTTTTTGGATCAGAGACCTCAGCGGGCCTGGTTAGCGGAGCATGCAAAAGGGATGCGGGTGTTGAACACCTTTGGTCACGCAGGCGCGTTCAGCATTGCCGCAGCCATCGGCGGTGCCGAGACCGTGAGCATCGATCTGTCAAAATTTTGGACCGGATTCATCCCGAAGCAAATGGCTCATCTTGGGATCGATACAGACCGACACGACTGGATTTACGGCGATGTTTTCCAATGGCTACCGAAATTGGCAAAGCGCGGGGCTCGGTTCGACCTTGTGATTCTCGACCCACCGAGTACAAGTGTTGGCTCAAAAAAGAAACGATGGTCTGCACGTAATGATTACCCAGAACTGGTTCGGCTCGCAACGCAGCTTCTCGCGCCAAATGGACTCCTGTGGACATCGACCAATCATCGCGGACTCAAACCCCTGCAATTTGCGAAGCTGGTCCAAAAAGGGGCCTCCTCTCTGAAATTGGAGAGAGTCTGTCCGCCCGCCATTGACTTCCCCTGCGCAGGGCCCTCAAATCAAAAGACATTCGTTTGGAGATGGCCGCACGACCGCGGCTAGGTTAGACTGCTCAATATGTCACAAAAAATCCCGACCCAAGCAAAACTGTTACTGGCGATCTTCGTGGTTATCGCAGCATCTATCGGCTTCTATAAATGGAGCGAGTTTAGACGCATCGAAGCGATGAAAGAGAGGGAGCAAAGTCCAAAAGCACGAGTCGACAGAGCTTTGGAGAGAGCACAGCGAGCCACCATAAACAAACAGTTTCGACATGCGGAAGATGAATATAAGACTGCGTATGAAGCCATAGACGAAGCGATCCTTGAGCGTCCGGACAGCATCAAGCTCAAACGAAGCAAACTGGTCATTTTGAAACAGTTGAGCCACTGGACAAAGCACCGCAAAGATTTTAAGGCAGCATACCGATGGTCTGACGAGGCCGTAAAACTGGCAACGATGCTTTTGGAATCACAACCGACGGATACAAGAGCACGACGGGATCGGATTTCTACTGCGGTGGCCTATGCCGAAGCCGGGGCACTGGCCGAACCAGATGCCAGAGCAATTTTACAGGGAGCGATCGAAGCTGTGTCCAAGACAACGGAAACAGTTCCGCCATCAGCGAGTGTCAGAGAGATGCTTGCGCGCGGCTGGGCGCAGGTGGCTAAAGCTGCGGGCTTGGAAGACGACTTTGATGCATCCTATGCAGCGAGCCGAAAAGGGTTGACGTGGTCACGAAGCGGCACCACCGCCGATGAACAAAACCGGCGACTGAATTCACTGCCCTATCAAATTGCAGAAGCGGCCAGTCAGCTCGCGCGCGAAAAAAATGACACAGAACGTCAAATTGAATTCGAAAAAGAAACGCTGGTCGCTCTGGCAGTGAGTGCTCGATTAGACGACAAAAGTGCTACAATTCAGGGCATGCTGGCAGCGCGACGAGCCCGATTGGCTGACCTGTTCCAAAAGAAAGGTAATGTGGATGAAGCTGAACGTCTTCATCAACTCGCTGTCAAGACGCTGGCAGCCACTGTCACCCAGTACCCGAAGCGGCAAAAATTACGGCTATCCTGGGTGCGCGCACTCAATCATCAAGGCGCGTTTTATTCAGAAACGAAAAAAAACAAACGCGCCTTGGCGGCTTATGAATCAGCTTATCAAGCCGCAGAGTCTCTGACGGAAAAGGGACGTCGTGCCAAGCTGATATCCATGGGAAACTATGCCCAACTTCTGGGTCGTTTGGACCGAATAATTGACGCACGCAAGATCGCTGAAAAGGCATACTTATTTGCAAATTCACTGTCGGACGAATCAGCGAAGACCTGGTCTTTGCGACTGGATGTCGCCAGCTCTGGACTCCGTTTAGCCCGACTCCTGCGGGCTACGCCTCGCCCAGATAAAAAGCGCGCTTTAGAGGTTGCAACGAACGAATATGATGTCCTGACTGAACGGGGCGAACTGAAAACAAAGAAGGCCCGAAAACTGAAGACTGCGCTTCGCAGTTTGATTCAGGAATTGCGACGAAGATGAGTCGGCGGATCTACCAATCAAAAGAGTCGTATCGGAGCGTACCGACAAAGATTTTAAGCGCACTCGATGCTCTCTACGGGCCGCTATGCGACTCACGCCATGTGGCCCAAGTATCCCGGGGGCTCGAAAAACTTCATCGCGGACTGACTCGCGACCGAAAGCGCTTTATCAAATCCCGGTATTTAAAAGACAGAGACGTGTGTCTTGCATATGCAACCTATATGGTTTGTGCACAAGCACCAAAGCTGGATGCAATCGTTGAGCGTCTTGGGCCATTGCCAAAGCTCGATCGACCCTTGCGTGTCCTCGAGCTTGGATGCGGTCCAGGAACGGGTATTGCCTCCCTTGGATGTCTGGCTGAGACCCAGGGCGTTGAAATCGAACATATCGCCACCGACCGTGTCCCTGAAGCACTGGACGCAGCTCGACGTCTGTCAGATGCACTGAAGCTGGACCATGTAGACTACAAACTGGTTGATTTATCGCGAGGAATCGCGCGTCAGTTAGATGATCCGCCGCCCTTCGACTTAGTCCTCTGCATGAACGTACTCAATGAGTTGAATGAGGACCGGCTTCGACTCATGTCTCGCGAACTCAAGGGTCTACTCACAAAGGAAGGGCAAATTCTGGTCATCGAGCCGGCGGCCCAGGTGCCAAGTCGACATATCATTCAATTTCGCGATGCATGCGTAGAGCAAGGCTGGCACATCGCTGCCCCTTGTCCACACGACGAGGGTTGCCCCATGCTGCAGCATGATACAGACTGGTGCCACGATACCTGGGGGTTTGAACGGCCTGAATTCATGGAACTCGTTGATGCGCAGGTGGGCACGCGACGAGAGACACTCAAGGCAACCTGGTTTTTGTTCAAAAAGACGGAAAGTCAACTCACCAGCCCACTCACACCCGCTCGAGTCATCAGCGAACAATTCAAGGAAAAAGGGCGAGTCCACGCTAAAGTATGTACCGCCACTGGGCTCAAGACCCTTGAGCTTCAGAAACGTGACCGAACGCCAGAAAATCGCGCTTTCTCAAAAATATACCGATACGATTTAATCGCCTTTTCTAAGAGTCGAGCCATCGGTCAACGCGAGCGCCTTGGCAAGGACAGCCGGTGCGAATTCTTGGCTGAAGATGGAACGCTGACAAACAGCATATCTGGACAAGGCAACACCGAGCCGTGAGTAGGTGGATTGACCTTGGTATGAGCCTAATCGCTTGTTCATGTCTCCTTTTCGGATGCGAAAAAAAAATCAATATAACCAATGCTTGGCTCGCCGCAGAAGTTGGGCTCGACGAATTAAAGCAGAAAGTTGTTGGCGACAGTCGCATTTACGATGACGCCCTGTCTGACGACCTTCAGTTTTTTCGAACGCTCCCGATGGACCGTTTTGTCGTTGACCACATCTCAGACTTTGTTGTCGTAGACGCCACCCATCGACGGGCAACGTATGCAGCCAAATTAGACCATTGGCCGCTCGAAATAGACGTTCAAATTCGCCGATTAACCCATGGCTGGTCAATCACAGATTTTCTCAACCGACAGGCCCTACGGAATAGCTTGCGTTTGCTCAGTGACTCCGGTCTTCCTCGATTGAGTTCAGGTCAGTCTTGGGCCGGTGGTCTCATGGGCCGCGACGACCAAGGCCGACCGAATTCTGCGGTGTTGATCTGTGCCGATGGCGACTCGATCTCGATCGATGGCCGCCCATTTCGATCATACACTGAAGCCCAAGCGATCAAGCTCATAAAAAAAGAAATCACAGCCCGTAGAAGAGCGTCTACAAAAGCCTTCGCGACGTATAGACCACACACCGCCCTCGGCCTGTCCAGCCACGCGCCCATGAGCCTGCTGCACAAACTGGTCAGCTGGTCTACTCAGGCTGGGGCTGAGAGCATACAACTGCTTGCGCGGTCCAAGAACGGGCCTATTTGGCTTCCGTTGGCCGTGATCGAGCTCGCTGAAGGAGACCATTCCAATTGGCATCTATCACTCTCTTCGGAAGCACTTCATTTGCGGGATGGCACTCATTCGAAAGGCGCGAAGATTGGTGGGTCGCTCAAGCAGGTCAGACCCCTTCTAAATGCGCTAAAAATAGGGCAATCCCGTGGGGCGATGCGCAAGGGAGTCATTATCGAAAGTCAGAGTACGATCGAGTATCGCGCCTTCCTGGACTGGATGGCACTTGTTCATCGGCAGCGACCCGATCTACGCATCGGCCTTGCAGGGTCGACTCGATGAATCGTCGAGCACTCATCATTGCAGCTCTCGCGCTGTTCAGCTGCGTAACGCCCAGTGACCATAGTCAACCCGAAAACATCTTTGAGCGCGTGGCTGATGTCGTCTATAACGCGGCAAAAACCCCCAAAGAAAAGCGGTCGAAGTGGTTCATACCCGAGCTCGATTCAGCCAGTTTCCCCATCGGACCTGAAAGTGTATGGCGTAACCCGACCTTGGTCCGTCTAAGACGAGTCGACAATCGTATGGTCGGAGACTTTATGGTCTCTGGTAATGGGCAGTTCATCATGACCATCTGGTGTGAAAAACAGGCTCTTGGGTGGCTGATCGCCGGCTGGGAGCCCACACTTAAACCCATTGTCGACATGACCCATGACCGGAGTCGTCTGTCCAACATCCCAAAACGGTTTTCAACACCCATTCTTCGAAACAGCCCACCGTCTCGGCGGATTCGAGTGGCATCTAAAGCTGACGGACCCACTGACCCCGTCGCTAGACACGTCCAAAATCAAATTGTCGCCAACGTGCGTGCCTCTGAATTCAGTGAGACATGCAGGCAAAAACGCCTCAAGCGTTGGCTTGACAAAACCAAAATCTTTCGAAGTTGCCATCGAGAGTTTGGACTCCAAAATCGACATACGGGGCGGCTTCTATTCGCCGTTGATGCGAGTCCACCAAGTCCGCGAATCGTTCTGGAAGAATCCATGTTCGGACACAGTGGACCACGAAACTGCATCATGGAGCGCATGACCGCAATTCGCCCACTGGACCAAGGTTGCCAATTTTCACTCAGGGTCATTTTTAGAAGCCCTGCGAAGTGAATTACTTCAAACTGGAGAGTTTGATGGCTACGGTGCGAGTGCGCGATCCATTGAGTAAGCGGATTTGAAGAACATCGCCTGGCCTGTATTTTTCAAGGGTCGCGATCAATTCCTCCTCTGTCCGAATTCGAACGTCATCCACTTGAACGATCAAATCACCAAATTTCAATCGACCGAGCCGATCATACCCAGTGGGCTGAATCCCCGCCTTGTCCGCTGGGCCGCCGCGGTTGACAGTCCACACGAGAACACCCTCTAGCCGTAAACGATTGGCAATATGACGGGGCGCGAGCCGAAGACCAAGGGTCGGTCTTCGAATGCGGCCATAGGCGATCAAGTCTGGGATCGCCCGTTTGATTGTATTGACAGGAACGGCAAAACCCACACCGGCACTCGCTCCACTGGGGCTCCGAATCGCGGTATTGATCCCGATGAGTCGACCGCGAATGTCCAGGAGTGGCCCGCCAGAATTTCCAGGATTAATGGCAGCATCTGTCTGGATCACATCAGCAATCTCGGTTCCGACAAGAGATTCGATAGACCGACCCAAAGCACTGACAACACCTGTCGTCAGTGATTGGTCCAGGCCAAATGGATTTCCGATGGCCAAAACCTGCTGACCGACTTGAAGCCCCAGGGACTGTCCCAACTGAATCGGCTGCGCTTTGTCGGACGCAGGCTTAATGCGCAAGACTGCCAAGTCCATGGATGGGGCTGCACCAACGAGCTGCGCGACATAAGTTGACTGGTCATTGGTCGTGACCTGAATCGCATCGGCATCGACGATGACGTGTAAATTGGTGACGATATGACCTGACTTGTCCCAAAAAAAACCAGTGCCAGACCCACGCTCAATCGCGTTCACGTTCAGATTCAAATAGGCGCGTTCGACCTGAATCGCTTTCACGGATACGACCGACGGCGCGGCGTCGGAAAAAACTCGAACCAGAAAGTCGTCCCGGTCCAATTCGACAGCCATAAAGGTGTTGGAAAACCACAGAACGGTGAGGGCTGCAAGAGCCCCACTCAAGCCACCCAAAAAAACTGTCTTGAATGCTCGATTTGACATGGCCCGACCGTTATCCTTCGAGAAAACGAGCGACTGGACTGAGCGCGGGTACGCGGCCACAAACAACTTTTAAACAAACCATGATGGGCACCGCCAATATCATGCCGATTGGACCCCAGAGAACACCCCAGACCAGAACGGACAAGAAGACGACAAGAGGCGACACACGGACGGCGTTTCCAACATAGCGGGGGTCGAGGACGGCACCGATAAAGCCATTTAAAATCACGAGTCCAAGGGCAACGCCAACAACGGAGAAGCCAGAATGCGAGGGATCGATGGATGCCAGCAGAATCGGGGGAATCGATGCGACGAAAGCACCGACCGTCGGAATAAAGTTCAGCGGAAAGGCAATCAATCCCCAGAAGGGGGCAAAATCGACATCGACTAATTCAAGAAAGATCCAAACGGCGATTGCCGTAACTGCACTGATGAAGGTCTTCGCGACCACATAACGCCTCACATCACTGGAGATACCTTCTAAGTCATCGGCGAGGTTTTCACTTCGACCAAAAATCGACACAAACTTTTCACGAATCCGTCCAATTTCTAGCAACATAAATGCACTGAAGACCAGGGCGAGGAGAAAGGTACCGAGCGCTGTGGTTACAGCCTGGATCCCTCGCTGAATGTATTCAGCACTCTTGTTCAAAACCCCTGGCACGACATTCTGAGAAATCTCTTTGCGAATTGCTTCACGTCGACTGGGCGAGCCGACTCGCGTCAACGCACCATCGATGGCCCGCCCTAATTGATGAACAATCTGGTCCTGGTATTTTGGTAACTGCTCACTCAACGGGCCCGCTGTTGAGAGAAAGATCGTAATCAATGCCATAACGGGCATCATCGCAACCAACTCAGCTACGGTGATGGCCAAGCCAGCCGGTACCTTGCGTCTGGTCAATTCTTCTGAGATTGGACGCAGTAAGAATGCCAAAAATACCGCAAGCACAAAGGGAATCAAGACCGTCTTCAGAGTCACTAAAATGACTCCGATCAAGACGAACACAAGGAGCCGACTCGAGAGCCTAATCGCCAATTGTGTACCCGGATTAAAACCGGCCAATGTAGCTTTTTTATCGTCTATTTCTGGACTATCAGACATCCGATTCGACCTGAAAAAAATGGGCGTAAACGAGGGCTCACCCACCGAATGGGTCAGGGTATCATGAAAACCTTTTCCAGCCGAATTTCCTGCGAAAACAGGCCTTCAATGGCATTGATTGGCTGACAAAAAAGGGGCGACCTGAGTCATCGTGATGGGGATAAATGATCCTCCGTGGGCCAATTTTTTCTCCAGAAGACCGCGCAGAAGAAAACTAATTCGAACAGTCAGAAAAGAATAAAGAGTCCTATTTACGGATACTTAAAAACCGAAAACAGCTTTTGGCAGGCGTCTTTGAGCTAATTCTTGGAGATCTTGAAGGTTTTGATCGGTATACTGGCAACATAACGGTCTACATAAGACGTGGATCGCGGCACAGACACGGAGTCAAGCAGATGCCAGGAATAAACCAACTCGGTGGCGCACTGACAGCGACCGCACCACCCACGATTGAGCAAAACGGGACTGAGGCACGGGGGGTCAATCCCCAATCGGCGTCCGGCTTACAGGCTGCACCCAATGACGGCGTCACTGGCGTCGCAGTGGCGCGAGAGCCAAAGACTGACAACGATAATTCTGAACGTCGGGACTTTGCCGCTCTGGCAAAAGGGCGACGGGCAAAGCGTGACCCGAAAACAGGAGACCTGGTCTCACTGAATCGGAAGACCGCTAACCGCCAGGTCGCTGACGATGACGACTCAAAAGCAAAGGCGAACGACGGACGGGAAAAGTTGAAGCGTCGCCTGAACGACTTGTTTGCACCAGCACCACGGGTCAATGCAAAAGCCGCCCAGATCAGGGCGAGCGAAGCCAAGGCTCAATCTATAGCGGAAGCGGCCGCTGAGGTCCGCGAACGCGTCGCTGAAAGTCTAGCGGACCAAGCCGAGGTTGCAGACGAGTAAGCGATTCACGTCTCCCCAGTGCACAGCCCAGGGCCAAGCACGGTGCAGCTTGAATGCAACCATTGAGGACAATGCCCAATCAGTGTTAAGATCCGGGTCCGTTTGTAGGGGTAGTTGGTGCGGATTCAATTCAACAGCACACTCTGGCTGGCCGCTGGTCTTGTCCTGAGCATCGGATGTTCTGATCCAGAAGCAGAATCAGTGCTCTACTTGCCGCCTGGCTTTGACGGATTTCAATCGCCTAATCAAATGGATCATGGCCTGACTGACCGCGATGGAACTCAAGGTTTTCGAGATGCGACAAGCCAGACTCTCGATTTAGGTGTGAGCGGCGATGCTCGGACCGGCCCCGGTCCGAGACCAGAACCCGACGCGATGATCACGGACCTGCCGCCCGATCCGATGTTAAATGCGGGTTGGATCGGAGGCCCTTGCCAACGGGATGAAGATTGCACCTACGCCGAGGCGTTCTGTCTGACTGATGCAGACGGATATCCAAGGGGCCATTGTAGCCTTGATTGCGAACGAATCTGCCCGGACCGCGATGGTATGCCGGTCACGTTCTGTGTCGGAGAGGTTGTTGCGGGCGGAGGTGCCTGCGTACAACGATGTGATTACGAAGCTTTTGGTCGAACGGGCTGCCGCCCAGGATATCGGTGCGAGACCCGAAGACGATACAACGAATCGTCCGTTGGGCGAGGCGTATGCGTACCAGGTGAAGACGATATGCCAACCACACCAATCATGAGCGAATGCTTCGATCAATTAACCGCATTGGGCGTTAATTTCGACCAGCTTGCGCCGATATCGGACGTTGTCGATGGTGCCCCACATCTCATGTGTGTTGTTAATGAAAATGTGCGCGTTCAAAGTCCAGTGAATGGAATTACCTTCCATTATGATGACCGCGCAGCAGGATCTCTGATGATGTCTTGCGAGCTGGCATTGGCGGTTCATGCATTGACCCAATTACTGGCAGAATATGACATTGTCCAAGTGGGTCATATCGGGACATATTCGTGCCGGGGGATTCGATCCGACAATGGCACCATCAATCAATTGAGTCAGCATGGGTTGTCGAGAGCCATAGACCTTCTGTGGTTTCGCAACTCGTCTGGCGATGAATTTAACGTGTACGACCATTGGGAACACGGCGTCACTCGCAATTTTCGAACACGGGAAGGTGAATTCCTATACGAATTGGGCCAGGAAATGTGGAGACGGCGTATCTTCAATATCGTACTTACACCGGAATTTAATGCGGCTCATGACAATCATTTTCATTGCGACCTGACGGAAGGTGCCCATTACATTGGTCACCATGGCCAAAGTGCAGGGTGTGGTAACCATTGACGGCAGCTCCGGTTTACGCCGCACCAGAAACGACGAGCTGACGGAGCCGTTAAAGGCGGTTTTGGTAGAAAAGAGGGACTCATAAAGCCAATGGGCAGAATCTACGACGACATTACCCAGACTATCGGGCAGACGCCGTTGATCCGCCTAAATCGATTGACTCAAAGTCTCGATGCGACCGTTTTGGTTAAGTGCGAATTTTTCAATCCTTTGAGTAGTATCAAGGATCGCATCGGGCTCGCTATGATCGAACAAGCTGAAGCGAGCGGCCAGCTTAATGGCAGCTCTGTACTGATCGAACCAACCAGTGGAAATACCGGCATTGCGCTGGCTTTTGTCTGCGCGGTCAAAGGCTACAAATTGATTCTAACGATGCCGGAGAGTATGTCGGAAGAACGTCGCGCTTTGTTGAAAGGTCTCGGAGCAGACATAGAATTAACGCCCGCGGCTGCAGGTATGCAGGGCGCGGTCACGCGTGCATACGAATTAGCAAACAAAATTCCCGGGGCCCTCGTTTTGCAGCAATTTAATAATGCAGCAGGCCCGGCGGCCCACGAGAATTCCACCGCCGTGGAGATCTGGAATGATTGCGACGGTCAGCTCGATGCGTTTGTGTCTGGGGTTGGAACAGGTGGAACGATCACCGGAACCGGTCGTGCTCTCAAAACTCGAAACCCTTCGATTCATATCGTCGGAGTGGAGCCATCCACCAGCCAAGTTATCAACGGTCGAAGACCCGGCCCGCATAATATTCAGGGAATTGGTGCCGGCTTCATACCAGACAATCTCGACAAGTCTGTCCTAGATGAAGTCATCGCGATCACGGATGAAGAGGCCTATGAGACCGCCCGAAAGATGGCAAAACTAGAAGGCATTCCAGCCGGCATTTCATCCGGGGCGACATGTTGTGCGGCACTAAAACTTGCCCGTCGAAAGGACTTTGCCGGGAAGACCATCGTAGCCATTGTTGCATCGGCCGCTGAACGCTATCTCTCAACCCCACTGTACCGTGAGTTGATTACTTGAGGTATGTAGGCTCGTCCACGCGATGAGATGGTATTAAGCACTGCGAAACAAGTGTGTCCTTGCGATCCGATAAGCAGCAGCACGACAAAAGCCGACGACGTTTCCATCTTCACCGAGAACATGTACCACGAGCCGATTTTGCTCTAGAGCGATTGTTTCATAGGCCTCGTTGACCCCTTTGTCGCTAATGGCCGGATTCCAAAGTACGAGGCAGTCGCATCCTTCAACACGACTGGTCATCTGTCCAACGTTAAGGTCTTCATCATCCCCAATGAGACGAAGGTCAATGGGTTGGCCCTCGGCCAATGCACGCAGCCGCGAACGGGTCTCCTCTCGCCCGCCGATCACAAGGAACCGACGAACGCCGGCGCGCTCGCCTTCTACAGCAAGCTGAGCAAACCAGCGTTTGTCGTGTTCACCACTACACCAAATACAATCAGAATCCACGTCAACACCGATGGGAAACTTTGAGTTGAGGCTAGCAACCTTGCGACAGATTGGGTGACTACAAGTTGCTGCAAGCTTCTCTTCGAAGAGGTCATTGAGCGTAGATGGCTCGACCTGGCGAACTGCTTTTATGAAACTCGAGGCCGTAGTTTCCTGCGCTAGCATGGCTTTCAAAGCCCGGGTTTGTAAGGCCAGGGTGTCAAGCCCTTTGCCCCGGAAAATTGCGGCCAGGTCATCGCCCTCGTGGGCCGCTCGTTCGAGTTTAAGTGCCCGCGTTCGCCAGGCGATCTCCCGTTCTCGCGCCGTGTTCAAATCATCAAGAACGCTATCGTGGTCTGCAGAGAGGGATTCATGTTCATCTATCATAGACCGAGCGTCAGCGAGCTCAGCTTGGAGTTCCGTAAAGGTTTCTTCGAGCGTTTGCCGCTCTTGACCGACCTGTTCTAGGCTTTGTTTCAGTTGTGTTCTCTCTAACAGCAATGCCTCCAACTGCGCCTTTAAGGCCCCGTTTTGGGACACCGCTTGAGCACTTTTTTTGATCTCTGCTTGCGCACTTTCAAGCAACCGTTCGAGGCCGGCAACTTTCGCCCGTTCAACATTTAAGTCCTGCAACCATTTCTCGCTCGCGAGTCGGGCCAACTCATCGTCTACGGCTCGTGACGATTTTGTATTACTCGTCTGAGGCTGCAGATCCGATTGAAAGAGGGCACGCATTTGAATCGTCTGGTCTTCAGCAAGTGTTGCGTGCATGTTCTGAGAAAACTCGCGTTTCGGTTGATTGCTACGGGATGACGCATCGTTCGGCGGTAAGTGTTCATCGAGTAGCTCTGCCATGCTCACGCTTAGGGACTCATCAGGCGTGGCACTCGCCCCTTCATGCCGCGTGACATTCTTCGAATACGCGTGTGACTTGGCATGGGAAGAGACGTGGCGCGATGCATCCAATCGGCCCGAGCGAGCTCGGTCTCGCAAGGCTTTGCGCGCCGCCTGCGCAACGTCCGAACGAATCATATCCGCCCGCCGAACATTGGGATACCCATTAGAACGCAGCCAATCGAGCACCGGCTGCTCTTGCAAGCCCAGTTCGGCGGCCAATTTATAGGCCTTTGTCTTCACGCAGCAACCAAAATCTGTTTACACGTTCATCATAGGCTGCAAGTCGCAGCTTGTCACGCCAACCACTCGTTTTTGTGCTCAATGACCGCTGACCCGGCTCAATAACGTGGTGGATTGGGGACTCAACAAAACGATATCTCCCGATTTGAGAAGCTTGAGACCGGTGGCGTTGGCAGAGTCGCTTATGGCATCCAATTGCAGACCGGCTTCAATACGCCAGAGAGTGCTCTCATCTAGGACAAGCCAGCGACCGTCATTGAATCGTCGATGTGCCAGGGCATTCCCCAGTAAAGCACGTTCCGAACTGAGCCATTGCCATTGTGGCGTGCCGTTTACCGTCCATGCAAGGCGCCCACTGGCCGTTCGTAAACTTAACGTTTCCCCCACCGCATCGAGCGCTCTTATGGGTTCTCCAGCATCCAACTCGACCTCGGTCCATGTGTAACCGTGATCTGTCGACTTCAGCAAATGGTCCGTATCGACGTTCATCAAGACTAGGCTTTCTGAATCGGGCAACCAAACACCCTGCGTCGAATTAACAGCCCATGGCGTGCTCAGAAGACGCCAGCCTCCATGGTGGGTACGCCGGCCCAGAACGGTTCCATCGGCACAGCCGACAAAATGACTCTCAGGCCCGCCAACCAACCAATCAGCCGAACAGCCGTTTTCTGTCGAATGAAGAGACCAGGTCACGCCCCCATCGTCGCTCTGACCAATCAGCCCAGCACCCGCAGCAACCAAGCGCTGTCCCTCTAAGTGAAGAATGTGAGTGAAGGGCAACGAATGACCCGGCCCTGCTGGGTACCAAGTCAAGCCACGGTCATGAGACCGATAGACCCCGCCATAAGCACCAACACCAATGTATTCATGTTGCGAAATCGCCACAAGGTCTCGAATGGGTTGATCGAGACCGAGGCGATAAACGCCCCTCTGAGATGGACTCACCGCGATGCCGCGGGTCGTACTGACTAGGAATCCAGAGCGATATGGAGCGATGGGTCCGAGGGACGACTCACGGGCGGCCATCTCACTCCAGTAGACACCGAGCGGGTCGCCAACGAAGACGTGCGCTCGCCCGAAGGCTTTGCTGACTGCAAAACGACCGTCTCTCGCCCGAGCAATAAAGTCAGCGCGAGGATCGCGGCCGGGCCAAGATGGTGGCCTGACCCACGACGCTCCGAAATCATGGCTCATCGCGACGGGTGATTGACCAGCGGGGGCATCACCAACGACGACGATTCCTCCTTTATCCGTCACCACTCCGTCGCGCACAGGTGCGAGTTCAAAAGCCTTCGGGGACGTCTCATAAGTGCGTCCCCCGTCAGTTGAAACTGCCACATGCGACCGGCCGACAACAACCAAAGCACCCGCCCCGACAAAGAGACATTCTGGCTGTTCAACAGGCGCAGGTATCCAGCGAATCAAGTCATCAAAAAAACCGCCAAGTCGCAAACGGTCGCCGTCAAGAACGGCTGTGATTTCAGGTGTATTGACCACCGTTTTCGCCGTGTATCGGGAGCAGTGAAAATCAGCCAGTAACCAAGTCTGGCCTCTATCTTGACTCAACAGAGCCTTCCGTCCGGACAGAGGACAGGCGATCCATGCATCCACACCGATGTAAAAGCGCTTCAGTGCGGGCAAATTCGACGGCATCGCGCGCCAATCACCATAGGTGTCTGTCCGAAAAAGACCTCCGCTTCGAGACGCTGCGATACACCCGGTCTCAGCGCAGTCAAGACCCACCAGAATTTCATCGGTCAAAATTGTTCGCCGGTACTCCGACCCGAGAAATGGGCTTTGGTCCTGGAGGTCCAGGCCCCTTTGAAAGCTGCCCATCACCCGTGTTTGGGCTGGGCTGTGGAATTGCCCAGGAGCCTGCTCAAAAAGAATCTGTCTCTCGCTGAGGGCACTCTCATTGAGTGTTCCCATGGTTGGTTCGTCCCTGGCTTCAGTTGAACGAACGGGTTCGGGCGGCTCAACAAAGCCAAAAGGCGTGGGCTCAATTGGACCGCTTTCACACCCAAAAATGAGGGTTAATGCAGCCAGGACGAAAAAAGGTTTCATATGCGATTAGAATAGCCAGCTGGGCAAAACTCCGCAACTCGGCTGAGGTCCGTGTTCAGGGTTGCCCGGCTGCACTGGTCCAAACCCTGCGCTCATAGTCTCTAGAGCCATTCAATCCCGTGCGCGCGCCACAGCGGTATCCGCCATTCAACCGTCCACCGCTGGTATGCCAGCAAAGTCGGAACTCTGATTCATTGCGCGCGGTATCACAGGAGTTTCTGGATACACCTGAATTGGGCGCGACAAATCCGATGGAGTAGCCGGTGCTAAAATACCAGTCCACACCATTGTGGCTATTAAGATTATTCCCACGGTCGCCGGTGTTGGTGAACACGCTATTTCGTTCACCCATCGCGATCAATTGCCAAGTCGGTGAACCGACCGGTCTGCAACCCAACATCACATACGCACCATTACAGTTGTCTAAGATCTGCTGGACCATGGTATTGCGGTCGCCGTAGAGGTCGTTGTGACATGTCTCCCATCCGCCCAAGATGTCATCAGCGATGTTTTGCTGTATCCCTTCGAATACGTAAAGCCCACCACAAAAACCGTCGATACATTCAACACCGTCCTCGCAGACGCGGCCGCAGGCGCCGCAGTGGTTGGCATCATTGATGAGGTCGCGGCATTCACCGTCGCAGATGCCGTGCCCGAGCTGCTCACACTGCGCGCCTTGCGCTTCACAACCATCATCGATGGGCCAATCGACTAAACCATCGCCATCATTGTCAACGCCATCACTGCAGTGATTGTCGACGAAGACATCGGACTCATCATTATCCCGTGCATTCTGACAACCAGAATCCGCCAGGTCGATCAATCCATCGTCATCATTGTCGACACCGTCAGCACAACGCTTAGGTGGATTACCCTGCAGTTGTTCTCGAGTATCGGCTGCAAATCGACACCCTGGGTCATCAGGCCAATCAATACGCCCATTATTGTCATTGTCTCGACCATCGGAACACTGGGTTGGAAAGGCTGGGTCAGTCTCATCGGTATCGCCCGCCGAAGCACAACCGGGTTCCCGCGGAAAGTCGATGATGCCGTCGTCATCATTGTCTATCTCATCACTGCATGCGGCTGGCATATCGGCAGGTTCTTCGATTGAGTCACCGGCTGCCCGACAACCTGGATCGAATGGGAAATCAACCAACCCGTTCCTGTCATTGTCGACTTCGTCTGCGCATTGAGGTGGCGTAGGCGGGTCGCCTTCACTCAAATCACCGACCCCGCCGCAACCGGGGTCAAGTGGATAATCTGTCAGGCCATCTTCATCATCATCGATTCGATTATTGCACTGGGGTCTGCCTTGATTGGCTTCGTCGGTATCTCCGCGGCTAACACAACCGGGTTCTTCTGGAAAATCGGTCACACCGTCATCATCATTGTCCAATCCATCGCCACATGCAGGAACAATCATGGGGTCATCTTCTGAGTCACCACCACGATACGAACACCCTAATTCAAGTGGAAAGTCGATGAGGCCATCACCGTCATTGTCGACACCATCAGCGCAAGCGGGCGCAACGTCACCATCGGCTTCATCCTCGTCCTCGGGACCGCTGCATCCAACATCGTCTTGATCGATAGACCCATCGCCATCGTTGTCTCGGTTGTCCGAGCAGCCCGGTGGCAACCGCTCGATGTCAACGGTCAATCTGAAGGCACCGCCAATTCCAATGCCTGTATCGACAAAAATAAACACCTCGCCTGGGGCAACATTCGTTAATTCGATGGTCCCCTTAGGATTCTGTCTATCACCAGCATCGCAGGCCAGTTCTGACTGGGCCGACGCACACGCCGTGCGTGCATACACCAGAGTATTTGGAATGGTCTCTTCATTGTTGACGCTGAAGGTGAGATTCGCGTTGAAGCGATTTACATATCGGAAAACGCGCTCAACCCGATTGTTACCACCACAGCCACCCTGAAATTGATTCGTCCCACCATCGGTATTGCCATCGACAAACAATTCATCAGACGGGAAATCTTCGAACGCGACCCCCTGCCCGCACGAATCCGTCTCATCGTCATCACTCGCTGCCCGACATCCAATATCGAGGGGGTAATCCGTCAGGCCATCTGCGTCGTTGTCCGCGCCATCGAAACAGGCTGGTCGTTGATCGGGGTCTGTCTCGTCCCGGTCTGATAAGGAAAGGCAGCCAGCATCGACAGGATAATCCGTCCGACCATCCTCGTCATCATCGATGCCATTCCGGCATTGAGCCAAGGGCACCTCGTTGACTTGCACTGCGAATGCACCGTTCTGCCCGGTGGCACCGTCTACAAAAATGTAATAGTCCCCTGGAATCGGTTCCTCCAATCTCAATGAATTGGCTGCCACTCCGTCGTTTAGCACTTCGCGCTGACAGACCAATTCAGTGGCTTCATCCGCACAGTTACGGCGGATGTAGAGTGCTGTCTCGAGCTCGTTCTCTGGTAATTCAGTTGTTATTTCGAGAGCCTCAACTTGAGTCGTTAAGCGATAATAGAACACCAGTTCGGCTGCACCGCGGCCACCACAAGAGCCTTCGAAGTTGAATTGACCTGCCCCTGAGTCTCCGCGGTATATTTGACCTGCACGCACTTCAACAGCGTTTATCCGTGCTGTGCATTGTGCTTGTTCATTTCGATCTGCACGACTGATACAACCCGGATCCGCGGGGTAATCGATCATGCCATCGCGGTCATTATCTAAGTTGTCTGAGCACGCCGTCGCTGTGGTCGGGTCCGTTTCGTCCATGTCTCCGATTCCCATGCATCCTGGGTCGAGTGGATAGTCAATTTCACCATCGTTATCGTCATCAAGACCATTACCGCATCCAGGCTGCCGGGCACCGTCTTGTTCATCGTCGTCACCTGCTGCACTGCAACCAGGTTCCAATGGGAAATCAACGAGACCGTCCCCATCGTCATCCAGACCATTGCTACACGCTGGCTGTTCGTCGGTGTTCTGTTCTCTCGGATCGGCCACGCTGCTGCAACCAGGGTCGGCTAGATCGAACAGGCCATCTCCGTCATTGTCTCGTTCATCTGCGCACTGGGGCAAGACACGGTTGTCGTCAGTTTCATCTGAATCGAATGCCGAGCCACAACCCGGATCGGCGGGAAAGTCAATATAGCCGTCGTTGTCGTTGTCCAGGCCATCCGAACATTGGCTTGGTTGAGGTTCATCCGATTCATCATCGTCTGCTGAATTTGCACAACCGTCGTCAGCTAAGTCAATGTCCCCGTCTTCATCATCGTCTATGCCGTTACGGCATTGAGAGAGGGGCACTTCATCGCTTTCATCATCGTCATCCCGACTGTCGCACCCGCGATCATTGAGATCAATGTCGCCATCTTCGTCGTTATCAAGGCCATCAGTGCACTGCGGCGCGCGCTCATCTGTCTCGTCTGTGTCATCCGGGCTCATGCAACCAGGGTCAGCCGGATGATCGATGACACCATCGCGATCATTATCTTCACCGTCACGACATTCGGGAACCAGAGACCCAACGCTGCCATCAGCCCCACCGGAATTGCCGTTGTTTGAGCCACAAGCGAACAAAAAGCACGCTGCGATACTGAGCATCAAAAAGGAGCCATTCATTATTTTCATAGCAGCGTGTTCCCCAAAACTTCCCAAACAAGACATCCGCATTTGTGGTGCATGTGACCACAAAGAGTGCATTTTTTCAAAGCGATGTAGTAGTTTCAGTCCCGTTTTAGAACATAAGTCGCTGTAAAATTGTGTCTCCACCGCACCGTGGGCATACTCTAACGAGTGCGCAGGTTGCTTTTTAACAAACACAAGCAGCGCAGAAAGAGGTTCACAAACGTGATTTCAATCAAAAATCTGGTCAAACATTATGGAGACTTGAAAGCTGTCGCCGACGTCTCATTCGACGTCAAACGGGGGGAAATTGTTGGTCTTCTTGGTCATAACGGTGCGGGCAAAACCACGGTTATGAAGATCATGACCGGTTTTCTGGAACCGACATCAGGCTCAATTTCTGTGGGTGGCATCGATGTCTTGGACGACCGAATCGGGGTTCAGAGACAAATTGGATATATGCCGGAAAGCGCCCCGCTCTATCGAGAAATGCTTGTTCAAGAGTATTTGCTAATGATGGCTCAATTCAGGGGACTTGACACCGCAATACAAGTTTCAGCCGTTGCCGAGGCCGTCAAGGCAACCGGCCTTCAGGAGCGTCTACTACAGCCGATCGGCACGCTATCGAAAGGATACAGGCAGAGAGTGGGCCTCGCCCAAGCCATTCTTCATAAACCGGACGTTTTGGTCTTGGATGAGCCCACGAACGGACTTGACCCTGTCCAAATCTTGGAAATCAGGTCTTTGATCAGACGATTAGCGGAGACAACCACTGTCATTTTATCCACCCACATTCTGTCGGAAATAGAAGCGGTCTGTAATCGAGTCGTCATCCTCATCGATGGTCATCTCGCCGCCGACTCTTCACTTGAGAGCTTGCTGACAAATTCGGTGGTCACCTTGGGCTTAGCCGATGATGTAGACCCCCGGTCAGCACTTGAATCGGTCGATGGTGTGAGTGGTATCCATAACGCCCAACGGAGATCGGATGGCTCCTTCTGGCGGATCGAGTGCGACGACCCCAAGCATGCCATACCAGGTATTGCCCAAGCGATTAACCAGGCGGGCTGGCCCCTCCTGGAACTCAGGTCTGAGACACCCAGCTTAGAGCAGGTTTTCAGGGATTTGATGTTTCAACATGCTCAAGAGAAGAGCAGCGGTGAGGATGCGCAATGAAGTCGGTCAAAGTCATTGTACGTAAGGAGCTGAGCGCATACTTCCTGTCGCCAGTGGCCCTCATTTTTCTGGGTATTTTCTTGGGTGCCACGGTCTGCATCTTCTTTACCTTCGCAAAGTTTTTCGCGCGTAACCTAGCCGATGTGAGACCGCTCTTTAGCTGGCTGCCCATCCTGCTGATTTTCTTGGTATCCGCCATCACGATGAAGCAGTGGAGTGAAGAGCAGAAGCTTGGCACCCTGGAGATTCTACTCACGCTCCCGATGCGCACCAGAGACCTGGTGCTCGGCAAGTTTATCGCTGGGATGCTCCTGGTCACTTTGGCTTTGGTCTTGACCCTTCCCCTGCCTTTGACCGTAGCGCAGCTTGGGTCATTGGATTGGGGTCCTGTTCTAGGTGGGTACGTAGCAGCATTGTTGCTTGCATCGACCTACATGGCTATCGGGCTCTGCGTAAGTGCCCGAACAGACAACCAAATTGTTGCGTTGATGGTGACCCTCTTGATCGGAGGAGCGCTGTACCTCGTTGGTGCCAGTGTGTTTGTAGATTTCTTCGGAACCCAGGTTGGGGAGATCTTGCGAGGGATCGGAACAGGGAGTCGCTTCGAGAGTATCGAGCGAGGCGTTCTCGATTTTCGAGACTTCTTTTACTACGCCAGTCTCACCGTGTTCTTTCTGGTTCTCAATACCTATTTCCTCGAATCGAAGCGGATGGACGGTCAACCGAAGGATAAAGAAAGCCGCGGGTCGTCGTTGCGATTCGGAATTGTCCTCACCGGTTTAAACGTGGTCGCCGGTAATCTGTGGCTGGCACCCGTGACGAGTGCCCGTCTCGATCTAACAGAAGCGCAAGAATATACCATCAGTGAGACAACCACTGAAATTTTAGGGGATTTGAAAGAACCGCTGACCATCACTGGTTATTTCTCAAAGACCCACCCGATGCTTGCACCACTGATTCCAAGAATCCGTGATTTTTTAAGAGAATATGAAGTCAGGGGCGAAGGGATCGTTCAACTGTCTTTCGTCAACCCGACGAGCGATGAAGACTTACAGGCGGAGATCAATGAGCGATTTGGGATTCGGAGTGTTCCGTTTAAGATTAAGGGTCGAAATGAACAATCTATCGTCAATTCCTACTTCCACATCTTGGTTCAGTATGGTGATGAATATAAGGTTTTGTCTTTCTCGGACCTGATTGAATTTCATGCTGATGACACAGAAGTGAGCGTTCGTCTGCGCAATCTCGAATACGACATGACTCGGTCTATCCGAGCTGTATCTCAGGGTTTCATGAGCCTTGAGTCCGTTCTTGCGACAACGGATACACGCATTCAAATCACAGGCTATATCAGTCCGGCAAACCTGCCGAGAGAGCTCATTAAGATTCCGGACCTTATTGCCAAAGCAGCCAAGGATGTGAGTGTTCGGAGTGGTGGTCGAGTGACCTACCGCATGGTCGATCCATCGCGAGACGCTCCATTGGCCAAGCGCCTGGAGAAAGAATACGGGTTTAGACCCATGTCCAGCGATCCCTTTTCAAAGAAGAAGTTTTGGTTACAACTCTTGGTCCAAAGTGGCTCTAAAGCTTTTCCCATCATCCCGCAAGGTGAATTGGGTAAGGCCGAAGTACAGAACTTAATTGAGTCCGGTGCCCGTCGGATGGTGCCTGGATTTATGAAGACCGTTGGGATTGTGACCCACGTTCAAATCGACCGCACACCGAGCATTCCAGGCCTACCGAAAAAGCCAGATCAACGCGACTACCAGGGGCTTCAAGCTGAACTCAGCCGTGAATTTGAGGTCAGACATTTGGATATTAAAGATGGAGTCGTACCCGCTGATATCGATGTTCTTATCGTGGCTAAACCGCCGGTTCTAACACCCAAACATCAGTACGCCGTTGACCAATATCTTATGCGTGGTGGCAAAGTCATCTTCATGACCGGGATGTATCAAATTCGATTTGAGAACGGGAGCCTGCAAACAAAACGAGTCGACGACACTGTCTTCGACCTTCTCAAGACGTACGGCGTAGAAATCACCGATGGGTTTGTCATGGACCCGAGAAATCTACCCTTTCCACTTCCCGTTCCGAAGCGTCGCGGTCGAAGCCAAATGAACTCGATCGAATACATGCCCTATCCGTTTTTTCCGGCCATCAGACAGGACGGTTTTAGCGCCGATAGCATCATTATGAAGGGTCTACCTAATTTGGCTGCGCTCTGGTCTTCCCCCGTCACGTTGAGAGCCCCCGTCGACAAAGACGGGAAACCCAAACTGGATAAACGGGGCTTGCCCATTATCGAAAAAGTCGAAGGCATCGATGCGGATTACCTTGCATGGTCTTCAGCGGAATCATGGCTGAGAATCGATACGCGCTTAGATCCAGATTTTCGAGCGTTTCCCGAAAAGGGGTTTGGCCCACCGCCAGATGCGGAGATTGGCCCCAAACCCATCTCTGTCAGTCTGGTCGGCACCTTCAACAGCCACTTTCAGAATCGGCCGTCTCCACTGTCTTCAGGGAGTAATGGCGTCCGAGCTTTGGACCAGCCAGGACATACCATTCAAACCTCCCCTGCTGACGCCAGGTTGATCGTTCTGGGGTCATCGGAAATGGCATCGGATTTGGCGGCTGAGTTAGCTCGACAGATGACAGGCGGCGCATTCAGGGGCAACCCACTGTTCGTCCGAAACTCCATCGACTGGGCACTTCAAAATACCGACCTTCTCTCGATCCGATCAGCGGGTGCCTTTGCCCGGACACTGAAGTCGATGCAACCCGACGAGAAGTCCCGCTGGGAACTCGGTAATTATATCGTGGTTCTCCTCGCGTTGATTGTCGTCCTCTTGATAGCAATGACACGTCGAAACATGATTCGGCCGATCCCGTTGGAAGCAAATCCCGAGGAGGCATCATGAAATCCGTGAACCGAAATCTCTTGGTCTTGCTCCTGCTGCAAGTGGGCGTCGCTGGTTACACCTGGTCGTCTAAACGCGTGATTGAAGTCGAGACAAGAACCCTCCTCGACTTTTCGCCTGAGGACGTGATCGAAATCACCATCTCGCGTATGCCCGGGGAGTTGAAAACCGATGATGGTGCCAGCGTCACAATGCGCCGTGGAGACATGGGTTGGGTGCTTCCGGCGGCCGAGAATTTCCCACTGGACTCGGGGAAGGTCAATGACATGCTCGGCCGTCTGACCCTCGCCAAGATCAGACGCCCGGTCGCAACCAAACCCGAAAACCACAACGCTTTGCAAGTCGGCGTGCAAAGCTATGACAAGCAGATCAGATTGAAGACCAAGGCTGGCCAAAACACGGTGATTTACGCAGGGAATGCGAAAGGTCAGTCGATGCACGCGAGGTACGATGGACAAGACGAAGTGTATCTCGCGCGCGGCGTCCAGGCTTGGAACTTAAGTCATCAAATCGATGACTACGCGGATACCGATTATGTCCGCCTTGAGGGTGCGACCGAGATGAGGATTTTAAACCAACATGGGGCCATCGATGCACAGCAAAATGAAGACGGGACATGGTCTGTGGCACAGTTGCCGCCCGATGTGGTCATCGACCTTGCTCGAGTCCGGTCCCTAGTCCGAGCCGCTCAGACAATTAAACTCAATCTACCGGCTGGCCGTGAACTGAAACCAGAGTACGGCTTAGGACAGAATGCCCGCGCAACGGTTTTCTTAAAGGGACCCTCGGGCTCGGTTAGCTATGCCGTGGGTGCTGAGACAGATCGTTATGTGTACCTAAAGGCTGAGGGCAAAGATTTTGTTGCGCTGATCCATAAGTTTAACGCGTCAGCTGTATTGAAGACCAAAGCCGATGATCTGATCGATCGCAGTAAAATCGAAAAGGGCGCACCGGCACAAGGCTGGCCCCTACCAAGAGACCAGTGGCCTAAAGACCCACCGAAAACCCAGCCTCAACAGCCATCCAAGGCACCTTGACGTTTGATTCGATTATGTCATCAACGCTCATTTTGAATACGCCGAGAATCGGCGCTGGCCGATTTGCTCCAACACCGACGGGACGTCTTCATTTGGGCAATGCTCGGACAGCGTTTCTCGCTTGGCTGGGTGCACAGTCGGAAAATCTGAGGACCATTCTTCGTATAGAAGACCTAGACCCGAAAGCCATTCCAAAAGGTTGCTTAGAGGGGATATATGATGATCTCGATTGGCTTGGACTGACCTATGATGAATGTCCGAGAGTCGGTGGTCCTGTTGGGCCTTACCGGCAATCGGAGCGCTTCTCGCAATACGATGTCATTTTAGACAAACTCAATCGCCTCGGATGTCTATACCCCTGTTGGTGTTCCAGGAAAGAGGTCCGACAAGCGGCCATTGCACCTCATGCAAGCGATGAGGGACCCATTTATGCGGGGACCTGTAGACCGTCGCACATCGGCCCTCTGAAAAATCTAGACAACCTCCCGAAGAAAAATGGACGAACCCCGGCACTCAGGCTGGACGTACGGCGGGCAATCGAGCTTCTCGACACGCCAACCATGGCCTTTAACGACACCGTTGCGGGTCCGCAATCATTCGATTTAGAGGGTTCGATAGGCGATTTTGTCGTTCGTCGAGTCGATGGCGTCGCGGCCTATCAAATCGCATGTGCCTGGGACGATATCGCGATGGGGTGCACCCAAGTATTGAGGGGCAATGACCTCCTGCCGTCGACGGCCCGCCAACTGCTGGTGATCCGCTTGTTGAAGCTACCCGAGCCACAATATGGACACGTCGGTTTAGTTCTGTCAGCAACCGGAGAACGTTTGTCCAAACGGGATGGCTCGACGGCCATTGAAGAGATTCGAGACGTTGGTATTGAACCGGCCATGGTGATCAGACATCTGGCCCGTATGACCGGTCTACCTGACACCTCTGATCTTGATCACTTGACGGATGCATTCAGGATCTGCGATTTACGCCAAACTCACTTTAAAGCAGATGTTCGTACCGGGTCGTTAATGGAGAAAAAATGATGAATCAGATCCTGCTTTTTCCGACCACATTGCTCGCTAAATCGTCAGGCTTCGATGCCATGTGGACAAAGTTTGTTGCCTGGGCCGAAGACCATAATTGGGAGCAAACACTGGTGGTCCTAGCCATCACCATAGTGACAGCAATCGTCGTTAGAAAATGGCTGGTTAATTTACTGTTGAAGGTGGCTGAAAGAACCCAGACACCAATCGACGATGAAGTTATAAAGCAGCTTGGCACGCCCCTCTACATCACTGTCCTGGTCATCGGTTTAACCTGGCTTATCATCGACTTTGCTGCCGGGTCGAACTTCGTTGAAAAGTTCCACATCGTTCCAGTGGCCCAAACCATTGCGATCGTCGTCTGGGCTGGCATTGGCACTAAGGTCATGACGCAAGTGCTCACTCTGATTGCGGATCAAGCGAAGAATCGAGGGATTTTATCGGCCAATTTGGTTCCGGTCTTTAACTTCATTATACGCATCGCGGTTACTCTGCTGGCCGTTTATTTGTTGCTGAAGGCGTGGGGTGCGGACGTCAGTGGTTGGCTCGCATCAGCTGGCGTGCTCGGTGTCGCCTTGGGTTTTGGTGCAAGAGATACTCTCGCCAACCTATTCGCCGGTGTTTCGATCTTAGCGGATACCCCCTTTAAAAAGGGAGATTTCATCACGATAGAAGATGGCACACGGGGAAAAGTCACTCATGTCGGCGTGCGAACGACCCGCATTGAGACCTCGGACAAAATCGAAGTCATCATTCCCAATAGCATCATTGCAAACTCGAGAATTCTGAACGAGACGTCCGGCCTATCCGGTGACAAATATCGTATCCGATTGCCCTTCGCTGTTGCCTACGGAACCTCCACAGACAGGGTAGACAAGGCCTTGCAAACTGTCTCTGACGATATCGCTGGCATTGATACGACCAGACCAAAGAAGATCGTTTTAAGAGAACTTGGCGATTCGGGTCTGATTTTTCATTATATTTGCTGGCTGCGCGATCCCAATATTCGAGAGGTGACGACGGATCAAACAAACAGAACCATTTACAAGCTGCTCAACGAGGCTGGGATTGAAATTCCGTACAACAAGCTCGATGTTTATATGAAATCTCAGGACGCCGAGTAAGGAGACTGACGCGTCAGAATCCAGAAATAACTGGTGAACCCCACGGACACAACGCTCCATAACGCATAGACAAAAACACCATGACCCTGATGCCCTGTCAGGGCGAGGGCGGTCATGGCACAAATCACACATTGTGCTCCCCAGAGTGCCGCCATACCTGCCCCTTGACGCACGTCAGGTCGGAGCAAAAATTTTAACAGAACCAACCCACGAAGGCAGACGACAAGACCTAAAGCCTGTGGAATATAAAAGGTCGTCCGGATCAAAGCACCAACCGTGAGTTCATGGACAAAGCCACTGGCAAAGAGAAGACAGATGCCGACGACAAAATCGTGAAGCAGCGCGGCGATGGACATCATTTTAGACTTTGACATCATGTCGGCAACCATAGTCCGGTTGCGCGGGTCCAACAAGTGCACCGTCGTCCCAGCGGCCGCTCGGTAGAAAACTGATGCTAAGGGAGTCGGCACCATAGCTGCCCAGACTTACCTTTACATCTCTACATTCAGTAGATATCCCTTACGTATCAGGAGATCGAGTATGCTGCGAATCACACTCTCTATAATTTTGACCTCTAGCGGCTTATCAGTCGCATGGTCCGCCCCCGAGGATCGCGGTCCTCGAGGCAGCTATATCGCACTGTCTGCTGGGGCATCGCTGGGCACTGCTCTTGACGACGACGGCAATTCTGCCGGCTCGAATACCGGTCAATCTTTTCAGCTCAGATTCGGAGAGGAAGTGTTTGATCGATTCACGCTCGGATTGAGCATTGCAGGCGGGTCGGCCGAGGGCAATCAAGGGCTGTACAGCAGTTTTCACGGTGGGTTACTCATGGACTTCAGTTGGCAGGTCCATGAAACGATTCCATTCTTATTACAGGGCGGAACAGGCCTTGGTGTAGGCCGTCTGGAAGAAACAAATCAACAAGGGTTTAACGGCTCCGTCGCGGGTGGAATTCACATGGTCGGCACTCAGTATGACGTGCGCTGGAGACGCGCATCTGGAAGCGAATTCACAGCTTCGCCCTTCGCCAGGGGCTATTTCCTGCCGGCAACAGGCGATGCCAAAGCATCGATGGTCGTCTGGTCTATCGGCGTAGAAACGGCTTGGTTTTTCGGACGCGAGTGACGGCCTCTCAATTATTTCTTTTTGAACAGCGCCTCAAGGTCGGCCAGAGCTTGGGACCGGCTTACGTTCCCTGCGGGTCGACCCCGATTCAGACTGGGTCGATTTTGAGGTCTAGACCGGCCGGGTATGTCGTCGAGGGGCTCTCCTCGTCGCTTAGGCGGCCCGTCGATGCGTTCTGGGTCATGCCTCGGTTCCTGAGGTCGCGCGGCTTTCTTATTCGTTCGCATGGAAAGTGAGATCCGTCGCCTCGCGATGTCGATTCCTAAAACGTTGGCCTTGACGGATTGCCCAATGGTCACGACTTCGTTTGGATCCGATACAAAATGGTCGGCCAGTTCGGATACGTGAACCAATCCCTCATGCGGCAGGCCAACGTTCACGAATGCACCAAATTGGGTGATATTGGTCACCACGCCATCTAATTGCATGCCTGGTCGTAAATCTTCCGTGTTTTTCACCAACGGATTGAGGCTCTTTAGGCTTGGGCGTGCTTGTAGTTTTGCACCTTTGGATGCTGAGCTTTCGAGCTTCAACGCGTTGGGAAGAATCCCTGCCCTGGCCAATGCCTGCATCTCCTCGAAAAAGGAACGCAACGCATCTTCATCCAGTTCTCTCTGGTATTCTGCCAGATTAAGGCTCACGGGGTCTAGCTCAAGCCAGTGGGACTTGGGGCACACAGTCCGACGCCCAAGGACGATGGCACCCTTTGTGGCCTTTGGCACGTCGTTGGTGACAGCCGACATGGCGACTTTCATTGCTTTAGTGGACGTTCGGATCACTTCCAATGCACTAAAACCATCCGAGATTTGACGCAGAACCTCTGGTCGTTTTGAATCGCTCGGTAGGATAATCGCCTCGACTGGGTGGGTCCCAATGGCCTTTTCTAAATCGGCGACCAAAGTCTCAGATACATGAATCGTGTCATGGCCAACGAGACGCCCGTCGCGCAAGAGGATCGCCAGCCCAACAGGGCCAGATGTTGGTACATTGATGGCAGCAAAAACTCTATTTTTCGGTGGCTTGGCCGACAGCATGTTGAGGTATGTATCGCCGGCGCTTCGCATCGCAAGGAAGTGGGCTTCTTCATCTTTTAAGGCCAACAACCATTGAATCAAGTCCGTGAGGACGAGCGCGTCTAAGAGCGTCTCGTCGTCTCGACCAGCAGCAACCGCCGACAAGCTACCGCGGCGAGCTTCGATTTGTGCCTGCAAGCGTTCCACGGGCAGTTGAAACTTAAGTCTTAAAATACCTAAGCGACCACCCCGACGAATCCCCAACCAACGATGGGCAGGTACATCATTGACAAAAACCGTATCGACAAAACCGGCGTAGTCGGCTGAAAGTGCAGCATCGTCTGTATCTAAACTAATCTGTAACTTGGCTTCCTTGCGTGCGATCGCGAGGCACGAATTCCACAACGTGATCGCCGCTTTGACCGCATCCCTGCGCCTGTGTTCCGCAGACCGTCCAGTCGGAGCTAAGGCTTCTGCACGCTCAACGGCTGCAACTTCATGGCGAGCCGTCGTGGCCTTGAGAAGCGCCCACGCAATCGGGTCCCGCCGTTCAGCCCGTCTCCGCTCGGCTACCGAACTCAAGTAGGCCTGATGTTGGCCATGGCGTTTGGCCGCTCGCCAGATCCCGAGCAGTAGAAGTGGACTCACGCGTTCGGAGCGAAGTGCAAGGATATCATCAAACGTGGTCGCCGGATCCTCCATTTTTTCTGCAATGGATTCGATGGTGTGTTCATCGACTTTGAGCGAACCCAGCACACGCGTTCTTTGAATGTAGGTTGACAACCGCATTGTATTTCTGCGACGGCCTTTCTTGTCTGAAGACAGCCCATGTTTGGGCTAATATGAAGCCTTCCATCCGTCGATCCACTGGTACTCGAAGCACAACGACAACCGCTATTTCGGAGGAAAGCTTGCTCGATTGATGGCCTCTTGGCCGACTCAATTTGTGAGCTCCTGAGTCGGATCATCTCAAAAACCTACCTTAATTGCGAGCCTTTTTTGATTTATGCCCAAATAGAGAGTGGTGACCGACTCAATGAGTTAACCGACCCCGTAAAAGTCCGCGATTGAATCAACGATAAATTGCTGCTGCTCACGTGTCAGCTCAGGGTAGACGGGAATGGCTAACACGGACTCAGCCGCACGCTCCGCGTGGGGGAAATCTCCTGGACCATAACCCAAGTGTTTAAAGCAAGGCTGTACATGTAATGGCTTCGGGTAGTAAACCATTGTGCCAATCCCCCGGTCGCCTAAGAAGACCCTTAACTCGTCGCGCCGAGTGGCACGTAAGACGTACTGGTTGTAGACGTGGGTTGCATCAGGAAGCTCTAACGGTGTTGTCACTAAGCCTCGTGACACCAATCCGGCTTCGCACAACGCCTCATTGTACCAATGCGCATTGTGTCGACGTGAATCGGCCCAGGAGTCCAGATGGGGTAATTTAACGCCAAGAATCGCCGCTTGTATCGCATCGAGGCGAAAATTGCCGCCGACGATGTGATGGTGATATTTTGGCTTCGCGCCGTGGAGACGCAGAATACTCAGTTTGTCGGCAAACTCTTGGTTTTGAACTAGGAGCCCACCACCGTCACCAAAACCGCCGAGGTTTTTGGATGGAAAGAAGCTGACACAAGCGCAATCCCCGTAATGACCTGTCATTTTCCCATGCAGGCGCGCACCAAGAGCCTGGGCTGCATCTTCGACGATCGGCGGACGCCCAGGCCTGTTTGCAAAATCTGCAATATCAGCCATCTGTCCGTAAAGATGGACGGGGATAATCGCCCTGATATCATCCGTTAACGCTGCCTCAATCAGCGCGCTGTTCAAATTATAGGTTTGCGGGTCTATATCGACAAAGACTGGAACAGCCCCTAAGCGGGCGACGACGCCGGCAGTCGAAAAGAAACTAAATGGTGTGGTGAGTACTTTGTCGCCCACACCGATATCAAGCCCCATGAGTGCTGCGAGCAGGGCGTCTGTACCGGAGGAAACCCCCAAACATCGGGACACATCCGCATACTTAGCCAGTTTTGATTCGAAAGCTTTGACCTCATCGCCCATGATAAATTGCTGATGATCGACCACTCGGGTGATGGCGGCAAGTACATCCGTACGATAGGTTTGAACTTGAGCTTTCAGGTCTAAAATTGGGATTCTCATAGCCGTATATCCTGTCTAACCGCAATGTGGGTGCCAGCCCAAGAGAGCGTGTTCCAGCATGTGAATGCGGTCCTGGCCCCAGATTAAAAGTGGTTCCTTGTCAGTCGTTGGATGAATCAGATGAAATGTAGGTACACCACAAGCACCGATCTTTTGAGCTTCCTCAGTATTCTTGCGCAATGAAGCCTTAATGGTGGCGTCCGCCGTCTGAGCCAAGATTGACTGTGCATCGAAACCTGCCTCGGTGATAATATCTGCCAACACCGCAGGATCGTCAATGGGTCGTCCGTCAGCCCAGGCGGCGCGATAAATCGGACCCGTTAAACTCGGCTCAACCAGGGCTGCGCGTAAAGGTTGAACAGTCCGAATGGGAAAACTCGAAGGGAAGGTAAAGTCCACGCCCCAGAATTTTGCCCAGTCCGACAAATCTGTCGACATGTAACGACGCTTTGGCTCAGACATTTCGAAAAGGGGAACATCTGGAGTTCCAATGTCACGAAACAGGGCACCCAATAGAATTGGGCGCCATTGGAGCCGAGCCCCATGAGCGGCAACCACCCGCTCGATTTGCGTCGCCGCCAGGTAGCTAAAAGGGCTAGAAAAATCATGGTAGAAACGCACGATGGGGTCGCCGCTTGCTTTTTTCCCAGTGGGCAGGGAGGGGATTCCTCCGAGGGCTTCCTCGACAAAATGGAGTCTATCTTGCCCCCACCATAATCGGTTATCCACGACAAAAGCAGGGACACCAAAAGCCCCTTTTTGAACCGCTTGAGCCGTACATGCGAACAGACCCTCCCGTGCAACTCCGGTCTCAAAAAGTCCAGACGAATACCCCATCTCCGAAGCAAGTTTGTCGAGCACAGCACAGTTTGAAATGTCTAAGCCCTCAATCCAATATGCACGAAACAAACGTTGACTCATGGCAACACGCTCTCGACCCGAGAGAGCCGTCAGTAATCGCATCGCCTCCACCGAACGCCGAGGATGGCCATCGGCAAATTCAAACGGGACATTCCACAAGTCAGCCCAACGTTCCAGATCGAGTATATTGAGACGTGCCCGGGGCGGACTCATGGTCGCCATCGGCACTTGTTGGCCTCCGATAGACCGAAAGATGCCACCCAGCAAAACGGGTTTCCAACTCACGGTGGCACCATTACGTTCAGCAAGTGCTTCAATCTGGGTGGAAGCCAGGTAGGCATAGGGACAGACGATGTCATAAAAGAATTCGATGTTCATGGTCTCATGCTCCCAAATGCCATCGTTGGTCAAAACCCGACACGTCTGACGGCCGCTACTGTTCATCCTTGTTTCAACACACTACGGGTCAACAACACAAGATATCCGTTGAAAAACGGACGTTTAATCTCGGACCGGCCTCCGGCCATCGAGGGGCCAAGTCAGACAGCCGATTGCGACGTCATCTTGGGTCTGGTAGATCCCAACGGTAATGAACAGGCTCAGGAGTACCATCCATGGCTATACAGAACAGACTCATACGGGTCGGATTGATCTTAGCTTACCTTTGCCATGGCTGCGGAGGCGAAACCCAAAACACAGCTGTGTTGACTCTCGACGCTGGGATGGCCGAGACTGACGCGAGCAATCAATTAAGTCCCTATCAGGAATATTGCCAACGGGTGGCTGAGGCTCAATGCGAATACATATTTCAATGCGTCAGCAATGGTGTGGCGATACAGTCCTACTTCGCCCTACCGGGCCGTTCAGCTGAAACCTGTGCCCAACAAGCAGCAGCCACATGCCTTCGCGATGTCGAAGACCGAGCAAGCCGCGGCACCCTTGATTTCACGGAATCGGCCATAAACACCTGCGTGCAGCAAGTCAGTAGCCGACCTTGTATCGATTCAGACCCCAGTGAGTGGGCTCATCAATGGCATGATTTTATCGCAAACTTCTGTGGTGGGGTCGCTCGCGGAAACGTTCAGACCGGCGAGACCTGTGTCGTTCGCGCGGATTGCTTCAACCGACATGATACCTGCATTTCGGGACAATGCCGCACCGCGGTCGCCAGCGACCTGACGAAACCGTGTACGGCCACGGGAACACTGGGGACTGTAAACGAGTCGGACGCTTGCCCGACAGGCCTTTGCGTCAATGCGGGCTACGGCGGCACGTGTACATTGGATTGCCGCAATGGGCGCGGATGTGTTGGCGATGACGTCGCGTGTCTCAGGTTGTCTGTCACCGGCGGTGGAACAAACTCCTTCTGCGTCGTTCCGTGCATGGTGGATGACCACTGCGGTGACTTGGCCTGTCGTGACGTCGATGTCACCGATCCAATGAGTGAAACCTATTGTTTGGGCAGTGCCGAGTAACCGACTTGGCTGCCATGTGTCTGCTAGATTGATTTGTAACTCCACCATCTGCCCGTTACGGTGCGCTTATGATCAAACCATTTAAAATTGGCCACGTCAGCATCGATCCTCCAACGATCCTGGCCCCGATGGAGGGCATCACGGACCGCCCTTTCCGACGCATGATTCGGAGTCTCGGAGGCTGCGGACTGACTGTAACTGAGTTCATCAGCAGCGACCAGATTTCGAAGAAAACTCGCCGGGCTTGGAAAATGGCCGAGTTTGATCCAGACGAGCACCCGGTGAGTATTCAGATCTACGGTCGACATCCACATAAAATGGCCGAAGCCGCCAAAATCTGCCAAGACCTGGGTGCTGATTTCGTTGATTTAAACCTGGGATGCCCGAGTAAAAAGGTCACCGGCGGTTTAAGCGGCTCCGCACTCATGCGCGAGCCATGCTTAGCAGACGACATCTTTCGTGCAGTCAAAGCGGCCATTTCCATACCGATGACGGTTAAAATGCGGCTTGGCTGGGACAGTGATTATTTCGCCGCCCCCGAGATCACTCGTTTGGCTGAAGAAGCGGGGGCAGAGATGGTGACCATTCATGGCCGAACTCGCATGCAAATGTATCGGGGTAACGCCGATTGGGCCGCCATTCGAGACGTGGTTGACGCCCGCTCGATCCCAGTGATTGTCAATGGCGATATTCTTACCGTCGAAGATGCGGTGGCAGCGCTCAAAATATCAAATGCCGACGGTGTTATGGTGGGTCGCGGAGCCCTAAGAGATCCATGGATCTTGAGACGAATTGGGGACCATTTGGCCGGCCTCGACCCCTACGAACCCACTCTGGACCAAAGGCAGGCTCACCTACTCAACTACTTCGAGCTCATCGCATCGGAGAGTCAGACAGTTCGCGGCGCGACGGGGCGCATGAAGAAGGTCACCGGCTATTTCACTCGAGGTCTTCCGTACGGAGGGGAGCTGCGAAAGTCCATCTACCACTCCCATGAAGTGGAGCCGATCTTCGACGCAGTGCGCAACTGGTTTGACCGTCTGAAGACAGAAGAAATTAAAGATGGCTTCGTGAGCATTTACAGTGAGCCGTCTGTGCCAAATACGGATGGAGACTCGCGCACTTTTGTCGAACGGACATCCAAATGAACAAACTTTTAGCAGACCTTCTAGACGAGGTTGGTGCCTCATCGGGCACCATCCATCAGCCCCGAGATGGGCATCTCATCTTGACTGCGTCCATTGGACTGCCGGACTCAATCAAACCCGCTATCGCGAAAATACCAAAGGGCAAGGGCATGGCTGGCATGGCTTGGGAAACCGGGCGTAGTGTAACCACATGCTCTCTGCGAACAGATCCGAATACAACCATTCAAACGGGGGCGAGAGCCGTCGAAGCTGACGCGGCAATTGCCGTTCCTGTCATCGATAGACTTGACGAAATTATCGGCGTTGTTGGCTTTGCATTTGAACCTGGCACCGACGCCGTCGAGACGCGAATGGACCGTTGCCTTCGTGCGGTAAAGCAGGCACTGAGTGAATTCAACTAGTCGGCTGGGCTATTGGTGATATCAACCACCAGGTAGACCACGGTACCACCAGGTGTCTTGATGCTCACTTCGTCATCCACGGACTTGCCGAGCAGGGACCGGCCAACCGGAGATTTCCATGAAATCCAATTTTGTTTTGCATCGGTTTCATCGGCACCCACAACTCTAAAGACCTTTACATCACCATCCTCGTCTTCGACGTGAACCCAAGACAACAATCGTGCTTTGTCGTCGCCCTTGGGTTGAGGAACAACCTCCAGTATATCGAGCCGCTTCGACAAGAACTCGACACGTTTGTCGATCTCGCGGAGCCGTTTTTTGCCGTAAATGTACTCGGCGTTCTCACTGCGATCGCCCTCAGCTGCGGCCGCCGCAACTTGGTTGACAACACGCGGTCGTTCCACGGTTAGCAAATGCTCAACCTCACCGGTGAGTTTTTGAAAACCCAGCTCGCTAATGTACTCGCGATCACTCATTAACGGCGCGGAGTCAAAGGACGGAAAACATCGCCGTCATCGCGCTCATCGCCTCGGATTTGAGGACTGCGACGCTCGTATCGTCGCGCAGCGCGCGTAAATAATTCACCGGTCATGGCATCAAGTGTTGATGTCAATTCATCAATTCTCAATTGCTTAGACATCAGTGTCGCAGCATCCCGTGGCGGGTTTAAGAGCAAGTCGATTTGCAGGCGACGCCGGGTATAGTAGAGCCGGGTCACCTCTTTCAAAACACCTTCTTGTAAAATGGCGAGCGAGCCGACATCGAGGACTTCCGAGTTAAAAACCAGAGATGGCAGATTAAAGCGAAGTCCAACTTGGAACTCATGAACGGTCCCGTCGACAGCATCAAATAAGAAAGGATCATCCTGAATGGTTGTATTGCGGGTATCAACGCCTAGGTTGGACCGATTCTGCCGATATCGAGCCTCCACTTGCGGCATGAGGCCTTTAACCGATGCCCGACTCCGCATCGCTTGCACAGACCTGGCGTCAATATTGAAAAAACTCAGTGCCGCGCGCTGCGCTTCTTGCACCGTCGGTTCTCGCTTACGCAATGCCTGAAGTTCCGATTGAACTTCAGGACTGAGTCCGCGCTGGGCGAATGCCAATGGAAGTGAGCACCCCAGGCAGAGGATGATAGCTATCAAACGACCAGTATTCATTGGGTCTCCATTATTTGAGTGCCTCTACAGGCGGATAGACATTACCAGCCAACGCATTAATATGCGCGGTTAATTCTTCAAGCCGTAGGTTGCGAAGCAGCTGAGCCCGCGGAGACCCCGGCGATACAAATGAGTCGAACTGCAAACGGCGCCGCTCTTGTAAGAGCGTAATCACAGTGTATGTTAGTTTTTCCTCGCCATACCGATTCATACGACCGATTCGTCGACCGATGCTCTCACGAGACGTGAAAACTAATTTGGCAAGATTCCAAGACGCGAACACCACCCCCATAAACGGCTGGCTCGCCCCCCCGCGCAAATTGATTGGCTCGAGCTGATAGAGCTGGTTTGAAAAAGCCCTATCCGTATCGTACTGAGCCCAACGCAATGCGCCGACCAGATCCGGCAGTAAGCCCATCAATCGCGAATTTTTCCGGTATTTCACCAGCTGAGGTCGAAACAAACCAGCTCGCTTCAGTGCCTTGTGGAGAACCTCGATCTCATCTGGTTCGGACGCGATCTGACGACGGTATGCGATCAAGTCATCTCCATCGATTGGCCTGTTGGCTTTCGGGCCAAATCGCAAAACCTCTGCGGTCGTTGCAATCAGCACGCTGTTGGCTCGACTGCGATCAGCGATCATCGTTCGAACGTCCCACTGTATCGCTCCAAAGTAAGCAACCTGCCATGTCTCACCAGCGTCGCGGGTTTCCCACAGGTCGCGAATCGTCGCCACAATGACGTGACCTGGCTCCATTCCGAAAGAGATTCGCTTAATGTCCTTCCCCGTAAAAAAGCCTCGCCCATTGCGCTCGAAGCTAAAGCCATTATCTCGACTCACTAAAAGTCCATCAGCCGTGGCGAGCCAAACCCGCTCTGGAGACGCAGGCTCGACACGGACTTGCCGCACCAGGCTCAATGTCGGCCATGGGCTTCGATGAACCAGTTTGTAGTCTCGCCCACCGTTGTCGGTCCGGAGTAGCCCCCAATCGGCACCCACGTAGATGATGTTGGGATTTGCCGAGTGCTCCTCAATCCATCTGATGTCACTGCGAGCCACGAATCGATGGGTGGCGCGTTCAAAGCTCTCACCACCATCGCGAGAAACGTGTAAGCCGCGCCGAGACCCAACATAGATGAGATTTGAATCATAGCGGGACCGAAGAACATGATTCATTTGGCGTTCTCTACTGGACACGCCAGACAACACCAGCGGCCATGAGAACCCACCATCGGTCGACAGTCGAAGACCATCATCGGTGGCAGCCAGAACGAGATCTGGGTTCGATGGGTGTATATCCAAGTGCCGAATATTGGTCCCAGAGCTGCCCTTGAGTACAAGACTCTGCTTAAGGCTGATCCCCACGGCCCAGTTCCGTTTGCGGCGAACCTGGTACGCGAGCCAGGGTGCACCCGATCGCAAACCGACAGCAAGGGAGTTGCCTCCCCCTGCCCCTCCACCGCTCCCTCCGCCATCAACGGGTAGGAAAAGCTGCGTCTGGAGTTCTTGTAGGGCGCCGCTGGCATTTGAATTTTTGGCAGACTCAAGACCTGTTAAATCACCGACCAGTGGGTCGCCTGGGTTTAAGTCGCTTCCCGTCCGCACGCCGAGGGTATCGCCGCTGTTTGCATCGAGATTGGTCAGGCGACTCGGCAATCTGACGCCGGACAGGCGGCCCAGCGAGACAGGTTTAGGGGACAACCAGCGATCCAAAATGCCCGTCATTGAGCCACTGGGCCGAATGGACCCAAAAAAACGACCTCGACTGGTAAGAATGGTCGATTCAGACCATGTTCGCCCACCATCTCGGGAGATGTTGACACGGCCATGCTGAGTCCCGAGATAAAGGATATTTGGATTGCTTTTCGATTGAGCTAAACTCAGATGAGCACCACCGAAACGAATCCCGGTTGTTAAATTCTCAAGGCCTCTGGGCGTCGGTGGCACACTGGACAGGTGCACCGTCGGAAGAGCCATACTGTCCTGGTTAGACTGCGGGTCTGAGTCCATTGAAGCTTGCGCCATAACAACACATGTCGGCGACCACGATAGAAGCATCATGAGGAGGCAAATCAGCAATTTTGGTAGCGATAGTCCCATGAGTGCCTTCGTGACTCGTCCTCGGTTCAACCAGGGGGAGTATGCATGGAGACCAAGTTCGGCGGAAGATTATCGCGAAACGATTCAATCCAGGCTATAGTCTCGAGCGTTGTCTAAATAACAATGTAATCGGAAAGAACTTAATTCGACCAGAGCAGAGAGACAAATATTCTTTGCTTCGATCCGCCCACTTCAGGCATCTATATCGTACCATGGCCAATACACGACATATATTTTTGATTCTTTGCGGACTCGGCGTCTTTACAAGCTGCGCGAGTGGAGACTCGACGGTCAGTGCGCGCTGCACATTTACGAGCGACTGCCCAACGAGTAATCATCGTTGCATCGATGGCACGTGCGTCATCGTGTTCAACGATGGAGGGACCTGTCCACCAGGCCAACGTTTTGTCGACAATCGCTGCCAGCCAATCGAGGACCGCTGCTCGACCAACACCGATTGTCCCAACGGGCGCTGTGTCGACGGAGAATGTTTTGCTAACCAATGCACTGATGGCGACGAGCGCCCCTGCGATAACGGGTGTGGAGGTAATCAAATCTGCGATGGCGGCGTTTGGCGCCCCTGCCCACAGGCCGTTACTGAGATCTGTGGTGATGGACGGGATAATGACTGTGACCAGTCTATCGATGAACAATGTCAAGGTTGTGTTGACGGAACTCAACGGGACTGCATGACTGAATGCGGTGTCGGTCAAGAGATCTGTGCTGGAAATCAGTGGCGGTTCTGTGATGCACCGCGGGTCCACCCCGAGGTTTGTGGCAATGGCATCGATGATGATTGTGACGCGCAGATCGATGAAGCCTGCGCCGATTGCCAGGATGGCGACACCCGGCCGTGCGGCAATGAGTTTTGTCCCGGTATAGAAACGTGCAACGGACGCAATTGGGGTAATTGTACGGCAACACCGCCCAGCGACGAATTATGCGATGCCGAGGATAATGACTGCGACGGTATCAGTGACGAAGAAACGGTTCGAAGTTGCAACAATGCGTGCGGGGGCGGAATCGAGACCTGCACCATGGGCAACTGGGCGGACTGTACGGCACCCGAGAACTGCGCCTGTTCCGATGCTGAGGGTGTTGACAGTCAAGTTTGTGGGCGCTGTGGCATTCGGCAACGAGAATGCCGTGGGGGAATGTGGGCAGAGTGGGGTGTCTGCGACGAGGGTGAAGCACAGTGTATGCCGGGAGAAGAAGAGCGGGGCACATGCGGTGCATGCGGCACACAAACGCGGCGCTGCGCAGCGGAATGTCGCTGGGGAGATTGGCAGCCCTGCTCGGACGAAGGCGAATGCGAGCCCGGAACAACCCGACCATCAGACCAAGGCGAATGCTTGGAGCTCCAAGCCCAGTGTAATAACAAATGTGAGTGGATAACGGATTGCAGCCAAGCTGGTCCGACCGCCTGTCCTGCACCGGGCACCGTTGAAACTGAATCGTGCGGCAACTGTGGTACCCGGACACGGACGTGTACGGATTGTTGCAGCTGGTCTGAGTGGTCGGCCTGCGAAGGCGAAGGCGTTTGCAGTCCAAATGCTGAGGAAGCTGACGCATGCGACGCCAGCTGTTCCGTTCGGATTCGAACCTGTAACGACCAATGTCAATGGCAAGAGTATGGGGAGTGTAGTCCAGGCGGACAATGCGCCCCCGGCGCTGTTGAGGAACGCGAGTGTGGTTTTTGTGGGCGCCAATCAAGGCGCTGCGGTGACCAATGTATTTGGGATGATTGGAGCGCGTGTAACGATGGTGGGGCCTGCGCGCCGGGCAATATCGAAGAACGCGCCTGCGGGCAAAACGTCGGTGAATGTACACCTGGTGTTGAAACTCGCACCTGTGATGCCCAATGTCGCTGGAATGAGTTTGGTCCTTGTCGCGATGAGATCGGCCCACGACAAGAAATTTGTGGCAACGCGCTCGACGAGGATTGCGATGGCGACGATCGGAGAAACCCCGACCGCTACGACGTAGAGAGAGCCAATGATGTCTGTGCAAGCTGTACGTTCTTAAACGGGTTTGAAGCCAACGGAGAGGTGATCCCGGATGTCGAGAATTTAACGATACGCGCAAGCATTGACCACGTCGGTGATGTCGATCACTACTGTGTCGTGACAAGTGACGGCTTGAGTATACCCGGCTTTCGGGAGGACTTCGAAATCAGCCTCACTGGCATCCCCAATGGCAACAACTACAATGTCTATCTGTATCGTTCAATCGAAGACTGCCAACTGGAAAATGCACTGGATCAGAGTGTCAATCCATCCAATGGCGATGAGGAAATACACTGGGATGAAGACTTACTCGTCGATGACAATGGCACTTTCGTGATCAGAGTCAAGGGTGTAGCCCAATCACATGCATGCTTCGATTCATACACGCTCACGGTCGATGGACTCCGATAAGGGGATTGCCAAGCGAGAGCAAAGCCTGACCTCCATTTTGACGATGCCTATTCGATAGGATCGATGAATGCAGTTTCAGAAACGGGTCGGAATAACTCGCCGCCAAGTGCGATGAATCACGCCCTTGAATCCGCGCTCTGAATTGACCTGATACAATTGACTTTATCTGTACTTTTGTGGCATATTCCCGGCTGGCATACACTTTGCTTTTTATAATGTCGCGACGACGGGTTGACCATGGACGAGGTCGCGGTGGGGTCGATTGACCGGGGTAGAGTGTCGCCGCTGTTGAGGACTTTTGACTACGATTTGGAGGATTGAATGCAAAGGCCAATCAATATGCTGGCATTCATCACGATGACGCTCGTCATGGGGTGTGGCGACGATACATTGGACAGTGACGCCGTCGGACCAGAGCTGACCGGGGTTTCGTCCAACGCCGTTGTCGTGGGACAAACCGTTGAATTTTTTGGCAATGACATCATCTTGCGGGACGGCAATGGCCGACTGGTCATGGATGTTGGACACATCCGATTGCATTTCCAAGGATTGTTTTATGCAACGGACGGGACGCAGACCAATGTGGACTTGATGATGCGGCCATCGGTCAGCCACTCAGTTGCGAATCCCAGCGAACAAGTTCTCACCTGGCGCCGCTTCGGCCCTTTCGCCAATCCGTTCACGGGGGATGCCCGAATCGGACGCTTTGAGGGCACGGCTGAGGTGATTCGAGAGGATGAATCCGGGATGGTGACCAAGAGTGCTCGAATGCCGCTGGAAATGGAAATCAAACCCTCCATCGTCATCGAAGGGTTCCAACCCCTAGGAGCCGAATGTGCCTCTCCAGCCCCGAGAGCTTTGGCGGGCCTGGCT
>JAYZEG010000010.1:0-116492 GCA_036337435.1 Myxococcota bacterium | reverse complement strand
CCTGATCCGGTGGACAGACGGGCGCTTGACAGTCGCACTGTGGCCGCTCACAGCCCTCGGGCAGTTGCGGCTGCTCGCCGTTGCAAGTTCTCGCACAAACAGCTTGATCCGGTGGGCAGACGGGCGCTTGACAGTCGCACTGTGGCCGTTCACAGCCCTCGGGCAGTTGCGGCTGCTCGCCGTTGCAGGTTCTCGCACAACCAGCCTGATCCGGTGGACAGACGGGCGCTTGACAGTCGCACTGTGGCCGCTCACAGCCCTCGGGCAGTTGTGGCTGTTCGCCGTTGCAGGTTCTCGCACAGATTGCGTCAGCGGGGGGACACTCAGGTCCAGGACACTCGCACTGAGGGACCTCGCAGCCGTCGGGGAGTTCAGGACGCTCACCGTTACAAGCCCTCGCACAGACGGCATCATCGGGTGGACAGACCGGTGGCGGTGGAGGACAGTTGCACCGCGGGGGGTCACACCCGTCTGGTAATTCGGGCCGGTCGCCGTTACAGAGTCTTAGGCAGACAGCATCATCTGGCGGACACTCAGGTCCAGGACACTCGCACTGAGGGACTTCGCAGCCGTCGGGGAGTTCAGGACGCTCACCGTTACAAGCCCTCGCACAGACGGCATCATCGGGTGGACAGATGGGAGTGGGTCGGCATTGTCCGACACAATCTCTCGTGCAAATCCATGCACCGGTTTCGGCATCACATCGACAAGCCGATGGATTACAATCACCGTCGAGGCGTATACACGATTCGCCTGCTTGGCATTGGCGGTCGTTGATACAGCCTTGCGGATTGGGTTCTTCGCAGCCTCCAGGTCCGTCACATTCACATCGTGGTGGGCGACATTCATCAGGTAATTCCGGTAACTCCTCGTTTATGCAAAACCGAGCACAAACAGCATCGTCAGGCGGACATTGCGGGTCTGCGCCGCAATCACATCGTGGCGGTCGGCAACCGTCTGGCAGTTGTGGCCTTTCCCCGGTCGCACAGAAACGTGCACAGATTGCGTCCGCTGCAGGACACTCTTGATTACCACCACAGTCGCATCGTGGTGGTTGGCATTCGTCTGGCAGCATGGGCATTTCGCCGGTGGCGCATTGCCGCTCACAAATCATGTCTGGACTTGGGCAATTAGGATCACCACCGCAGTCGCATCGCGGTGGTCGACACTCATCAGGTAATTCCGGTAACTCCCCGTTCACGCAGAACCGCGCACAGACTGCATCATCGGACGGGCAGTTTGGATCAGCACCGCAATCACATCGTGGCGGGACGCATCCGTCTGGAAGCGGTGGCACTTCACCACCCGCACACAAACGCCCACAAACGGCATCATCGGGCGGGCAGTTTGGTCGGTCGACGCATTGGCCGACGCAATCCCGGGTGCAGATCCATTGGCCTGTCTCCGGATCGCACTGGCAGCTGGAGGGATGGCATTCACCAGCATTTCGAATACAGCGCTCGCCGTCGGCACAGGTACGATCGTCGACACACCCTTCAGGGTTTGGTTGTTCGCATGCTTGTTGGTCAGGGCACTCGCAACGTGGCGGACGGCAATCGTCCGGTAGGGGCGGCATCTCATTATTTACGCAAAACCGCTCGCATACAGCGTCTGCACCAGGACAATCAACGTCATCTCCGCAATCACAGCGCGGCGGCCTACAGCCATTTGGTAACGCAGGGATTTCACCACCCACGCAGAATCGCGCACAGACGGCATCGTCCGGTGGACACTCAGGATCTTCACCACAGTCACAGCGGGGTGGTCGACATCCGTCTGGAAGGGGTGGCAGTTCTGCACCGGCGCACAAACGCCCACAAATCGCATCATCAGCGGGGCAAATCGGGTCTTCTTGACACTCGCAGCGCGGGACTCGACACCCATCTGGTAATCTGGGCATTTCTCCGCTCACGCAAAAGCGGCCGCAAATTGCATCAGCACCTGGGCATTCAGGCTCTTCACCGCAATCACAGCGTGGTGGCCTACAGCCATCGGGTAGTGCAGGCAATTCGCCACCTAAACAGAATCGTTCGCAAATCAAATTATCGGGTGGACACTCTATGGCCGCACCCAAGCAGCACGCGTCTTGCTGCTCACCACAGGCTGAACGAATGCGCCGTTCTCCGTCCTGACAGCCCTCTTCACGACAGGTGCCACCCGCAATATCGCAATCACTCAGCTCGCCGACTAAATCACAGTCACAGCGCGGTGGGCGACACCCATCTGGAAGATTGGGCACGTCGTCGCCAGCGCAGATTCGTTGGCAAACGGCGTCATCCCCAGGACACTCTGGTTCATTACCACAGTCGCAGCGCGGCGGTCTGCAACCGGCTGGGAGCTCAGGGCGCTCGCCGTTGACGCAGAATCGCTCGCAAATCGCATCATCGCCCGGGCATTCAGGGTCTCCACCACATTCGCACCGAGGTGGTCGACATCCGTCTGGAAGGGGCGGTAATTCTTCACCCGCACAAAAGCGCCCACAAATCGCGTCCGCCGATGGACACTCTGGCTCTCCGCCGCAATCGCAGCGAGGTGGTCTACAGCCGTCGGGCAGCCGAGGCAATTCCCCAGACGCACAGAATCTCAAGCAAACGGCATCTGCGGCTGGGCAGTCTGGGTCAGCACCGCAATCACATCGAGGGGGTAGGCATCCTTCTGGTAATTCTGGCAATTCATTTCCTGCACAGAAACGGCCACAAACCAAATCATCTGGCGGGCATTCCTGACGGTCGTCCGCGATACAGCATGCCACGTTATTCGCATCACAAGATGAGCGTATGCGCCTGGTTCCTTCAGGGCAGGCACCACCCTCGACACAAAGACCACCGGCGTCCAGGCAATCATTCGAGCCCGCACCAGCAGCGCCACCGGCCCCAGCTTCACCACCAGCCCCGGCTTCACCACCGGCCCCAGCTTCACCGCCAGCCCCGGCTTCACCGGCAGCACCACCGGCCCCAGCTTCACCGCCAGCCCCACCGGCCCCAGCTTCGCCACCTGCACCACCAGCCCCGGCTGCGCCGCCCGTCCCGCCGGCACTCGCCCCAGCGTCGCCATCGGGTCCGCCGGCCCCGCCGGCTCCGGAGTCACCGCCAGTGCCTCCCGATGAACTGTCGCTTTCAATTTGATTCACGTCAGCTTGTACCGTGCTATCAGCCGTTATGGTTGCCTGTTCGCTGTCCGGATCACAGCCGACAAAAAACAGCATGATGCAGGCTGCCAAATAGACAGAGTGCCTCATAGGTCTCCCCCCTTGCACCGGACCATCCGAACACCCAGTTTTCGGTCAGTCCTGAAATGATTGATGGGCGCGTTGCAAAACGTCAGATGACGGAATCAAGGCCCAGACCTTGAGTGTCCCACACAGTTCGACCTTCTCAAAGAGATTTCCGTGAACGTCGTCGAGCATTTTGGGGGCCTTGGCCAATCCAGTTGAATTCGCCCTCAGAAGTGTTTGAACCCGTGTCCTAAGAGCAAACGGGGTCTCTCATAGCCTCTGAGACCCGATATTCAATCAGACGGACCAAGGTCTCGACAGAGATTTCTCGATGACACGGTCGTCACACTTGAATTTTGTATTGCTCTGTAGACAGACATTGAGTACAAGGTGCCGCCGCGTGCTGAACGCGTCCAATAATTTAGTTTGATTCGCACATGTAACTCATGTATGAGTCACTACGGTTTTTAAGGTACTCTGAAGACATATGCAGTTGATGAGCCTGACGTGGGTGTCAAATGGCATGTGTATTCGACAATCAAATTCTCTTCTAAGATCTCAGGCCAGCGAGGCTTGAGTCGATCACAAGATGCTGTATTAAGGAGACAGTCAAAGTGAAAAATTTAGTAAAGATAGCCATTTTGGGCCTCTCACTGGCATTTGCTGCCTGTGGAGATGATAGCTCAAGTAGCAGCGATGGCGGGGACACCATCGCGTATTCAGGAACAGCGGTTCAGTGGATTGCCGGAACACCAAATTCGACGTTTACAGTCTGTGTTCACGGAACAGAGAATTGTACCACGACCGCCGAAGACGGTTCATTCACTCTCGAGGGTGTTGCTGCCAACTCTGAGGTTATTTTCACCTTTGTCGGTGAGGACAATGCGCGAATCGCATTCCCAATTGTTACAGGTGCCGAAGACACGACGGCAGAGCGTACGTTCACGGTTGTGACACGGGCCATCGCCGATATTCTTGTCGCCAGTGCGCCTGGTGCGACAGGCGGTGTCGACGATACCAAGAGTATTTTGACTTTCTATGTCGGTAACGGCGGATACGACCTGCTGAGCGGTCTCGCTGGCGTTACAGCCAGTTATGACGGTCCACAAGCCGGTGAACCAATCAACTACATCGTTCCCATCGCGGAAGAGCCAGGCGTTGCCATCGGTACACAGGAGATCACTGAGACCTCAGGTGCTGGCAATGGTTTCATCGCGAACGTTGAACCAGGCGATTACACACTCTCATTCGACGCTGGCGGGCGCTCCTGTACACCAGATTTTGGCTGGCCCGGGTCTGATTCGACGACATTTCGCGCTCCTGCACTCGAAGGTTTTGCCACATTTACCTTCATCCGTTGCACAACAGAGGAGACCGTTACCGCGTCTGGAACCGTCACGGACTTGCTTGCATCAGAGCCAGTCGCTGGTGCAGAAATTTGCGCATACTCGGGTCTTAACGAGGACGGCACATACGCTGACTCAAACTGCGCAACAACGGCCGAAGACGGAACCGTTGAGCACACCCTTGCAGGTGATACTCAATACCTCGTTGAAGCCACTAAAGAGGGTTTCTTGACGGTCATCGGAACATTCCAGACATTGACGGCTGACCTGACATGGGGTGGTTGGTTGTCACCTGCAGAGGACGTCATTCTCGCTGCAGCAACAGCAGGCGTGACCGTCGATGACGAGAAGGGGCACATTGTTGTCTCAGTCCGAAACGAGAACAACCAATTGCTCGATGGCTATGCCATTAGCATTGAAGGCTCAGAGATTGCTCCGGCCTACAATAATGGTGCTCTCCTCGACCCAAGCTTGAACGCTACATCTCGTTCTGGCCTGGCTGCATTCTTCAATGTTGATGCAGGCACCTATACAGTCAACGTCGTTAAAGAAGGCGCACTTTGTGTCACCAATGCAACAAGCTGGGCCTTCGGTTCTGGCTACACCACACCCGTACGTGCAAACGCTGTCACTGGCATCGTCGTGACCTGCATCGATACGCCAAGCCCACTGTTTGGTGAGCCTGAGGAGCCCATTGCGGCCCCAGCCTGTGTTGACGGTGAGACAGAGACCAACTGCACTGAGGCATGTAACTTCTTTGTTGCTTGTGGACTTGCACTCTGCCCAGGCTTGGACGGTGCTTCAGAGTGGGAAATGACCTCCAGTGAGACAGCATCCATGGCCCTCTGCAAGGAGACTTGTGAAGCTCAGCCTGCACTTCTTGATGTCGTGTGCCAACACACCACATGTAACGAAACGCTCACTTTCGCTATCTCAGCGAATGAAGCCACAGCAAATGCATGCAATAATGGCCTTCCGACAATCCTCGAAGCGGCGGCAGCATCAGCTGCAGCTGAAGAGTCCAATGTGACTCAAGTTGTTGGATTGGTGACAGAGTCTGAGTCTGTTCAAAGCATCCTCGGTGCCGAAGGCCCAATGACGGTCTTCTTGCCGGTCGACGCCGCATTCGAAGCTCTCGACATGGGCCTCCTGGAGATGGTTGCAGCTGACCCAGCGCTTCGCGATTCCGTTCTCAGCTACCACGTCGTCGAAGCCGGTCTACCAGCAGCCGCTGTAGTCGCAGCCATCGAGGGTGGCATGAGCACAGTTGATACCATCGGCGGGACCATCAGCCTGGAATTGGTTGACGGCAAGGTTGTCGTTGGTGGCGCAGAAGTCATCGCAACAGACATCTTCGCTAAAAACGGTGTCATCCACCTCATCGACAGTGTGATCTTGCCACCGGCACCAGCCGAGGAAGAGCCATCTGAAGAAGAGCCAGCCGAGGAAGAGCCATCTGAGGAAGAGCCATCTGAGGAAGAGCCAGCCGAGGAAGAGCCAGCCGAGGAAGAGCCAGCCGAAGACGCGGGCGAATAAATGATCGATTGGGTGTCGGCGATGGGTCTATCGAACGCTCTCCGACACCCTCGGTTCCTTCCCTATCTCCCCTAAAGTACGAGTACTGATAGTCCGTCTTGGCCGTCACTGACTAGAGATGTGACGCCGCATAACCAACTCGGTTGATTGTGCCTGGACGGCCGAGACAGCATTCCTTTCCTAGCATCGATTCGCATCTAGCCTTTGGGTGGAATCCTACTGACCACCGTCTTTATGCATTCTTCCAGGTTGTCGACTTCTCCGTTGAAAAAAAGACTCGCAAAGATTCGATTCAGAAAAATAATGGCGAGAGCAATGGCGGTAAATCCAATGGCCATCATCCCCATCTTGGGGATCAGGGCGAGTCCAACCATGGCCAGACACAGACCTGTGCCACTGGTCAGTCGTGCTACGGTGACCGCTTGCTTGAATGGAATGAGGTTTAAGTGCAGCTCACACTCTCCATTAAAAGTCTTAAATGAGACCGCCGCATTGGGCTGAAATGCAGACTTAACGTGATCGGGAGCCCGGTATAAATAGATGCTCTCCGTAGACCTAAAGCCGTAGAGGGGTCGCGTTGTTGTCGGTGCATCGAGTTCCAGTAACCAGATGGCTTTATAGGGCAGTCGACGTCTCACTAGAGCAGGTGGTTGAGAAAGCCATTCCGTATTCGAATCGATTCGCTCGACCACAGTCGCCTCATCGAGTTTGGTCTTGACGACCACCTGGCGCGATAGTTTTGGGATGAGAATACCCATTGGCCAACAATAGAGTGAATCCCAGGAGTCGCCAACCTTTGTTCGACACGTACTCAGTTTGAGGGCAGCCTAAACCGACCGGACTCCTTGGCATGGTTACTCCGTCGCGGCCGTTGCCTTCACGATCTCAAACGGGGTGATGGGCGTGTCATGTTGTCTCTAAGATGATTTAAACTCTTCCAATCGAGCGCGATTGGCATTAGATGAGGATTTCGTTGTGCATCTTTGCTGACCCGTTCAATATAGTCGGCATCAACCAGGGAGTGAGATATGCGGACACGAATCCTATTATTGGTGATTTTGGGACTGGCATTTGGCTGTGGCGGGGACGAAGAGCCAGCTGCGATTGCAGCCGGTGGGTCGGGCGGTTCTGCCGGTGTTGGAGGTGCCGGTGGTGGTGCTGGCGCTGGCGGTGGTTCGGCCACGGCAGAAGATTGCAACGGTGCTGATGATGATCAGGACGGTTTGGTTGATGAAGGCCTGGGCGCACGGCCTTGTAGCACGCCCTGTGGTATGGGCAACGAGGTCTGCCAAAATGGTCAGTGGGCTGGCTGCGACGCACCCCCCGTTGTCGATGAATTCTGCGATGGAGCGGACAATGACTGTGATGGTCGTGCCGACGAGACTTTAACACGGGCGTGTTCGAGCGATTGCGGCGACGGCGTTGAGACATGCACCAATGGCGACTGGGGGGGCTGCGATGCACCCATGGGCAGTGCGGAGTCATGTGACGGCCAGGACAATGATTGCGATGGTCGTACCGATGAAAATGTCTTTCGCGAATGTCAGCTCGACTGCGCAGTGGGGACCGAAGTTTGCGTCGATGGTTCTTTCGGTGAATGTAATGCCGCGGGTGCGCTTGAAGAGGAATGCGGTAATGACTTGGACGACGATTGCGACTCGGTTGTCGACGAGGGCTGTGGGTGTGCGGCAGGCCAGACTAAGCCTTGCTCAGCAGATGTGGGCATATGCTCCCGTGGAACGCAGACCTGTGACGATGCCGGGAATTGGGGTGATTGTCTGAATGGCGAAGGCATGCCTGTAACCATACCGGGAAGCGTCGCTGAGGATTGTAATGGGCTTGATGACGACTGTAACGGACGGGTCGATGACATTGAATTAGATGCCCCCTGTTCCAACGATGTGGGTGCCTGCATGGTCGGTCAGCTCAGCTGTGAAAACGGTGTGCGTGCCTGTGTTGGTGGTGTTGAACCGAGCGACGAGACGTGTGACAACCTGGATAATGACTGCGATGGCACGGTGGATGAAGACGCCGACCCTGTTGCCGAGTTGTGCGATGGACGCGATAACGATTGTGATGAGGTCGTAGACGAAGACATTGCGCCCGATCAATGGGAACAAGACCGGTCCAATGGCGAATGCCGAAACGCATCGCCACTGGGGACCATTCAGGAGGATGAAGCAGAGCCGCAGAGTATTGTGGGCCAAATTGCCGGTGGCGATGATGAAGACTACTATACCTTCGTTGTCAATGAGCGAAATCGCCTCAGTCTCGGGAATGATATGACTGTCCGAGTTAATTTGTCAGAGGCAGACCCGAACCAAGAGTGGACTTTCTGTGTTCGGCTACTCAGCCAAGATTCCATCCTACCAACCGCCGGTGAGCCAGACTTGGACGAGACCTGTGGTTCAAATGAGCAGTGTTTTGACGTGGTCGGTGGCGAGGCCTCATTCGAACAAGTCGTCAATGACCGCGCCGCACGGCCAGACGACATTCGAGTGGTTGTTCGAGTGTCCGCGCCCAACGTCGACGCGTGTACGACCTACCGAATCACCTATGATTCGGACAGCTAGTCTGTGACCTACAGTGTCCATTTACTGACCTAGCTAACGCCTGCATCACTGGGATGGCTCGGTCAGCTATATGACGTGCTCCGATCGGCTAGGGGATCGATCTCATGGGTCCGCTTCTCATCTTTTAGGCCTGGCTTTTTATCTCGTTCCCGTTTCAATTTTGGCCCAATTCAGTCATTTGCGTATAGTAAATGGAGCCTTCGCTTCCCATCGGATTGGTGCCATTCATGACCAAAATGAGTTTTATCATTCTATGTCTCTCCGTCGCGTCGTGTAGTCAAAATGTGGGACCTCAGGTGAGTCTCCAGGGCGAGACCGACAGTGCGATCGATGTGGGCTTGCTGGCAGACCTCATGACCACAGGGCACGATGCCCGTCTGGATGCTTTTGACGCTTTTGCAGCCGACCCCGACTCGGGGGACGGGTCAACACAGTCGGTCGATGCCGTCATGGTCTCGGCCGACTCAGAGAGTGAGCCGCGAGACATTGGGGTCGTCCAGGATATGGCGCTGAACCCGGTGTCCAACGATCAAGGGCAGGCGGACCTTGATGCCGAGCCTATGCCCGAACGAGTCGACGGTCGCATGTGTCCACAAGCATGGGGTGTGAGACCCTTGGAAGCCGCTGACGACGGAGTTTGGTTGGCAAGCGGGTCCACCGATGATGTGCCCAGCCGAACGGAGGGATCATGTGGCGGGGGCTCGGGCCAGCACATCTACTCGTTCACAGCACCCATCGCCGGTCATTATGCCGTTCAATTGAATGGCGCGACCTTCGCACAGCTGGGATTCGCGGTGCTCTACGTGAGAACAAGCTGCGACCTACCAGAGACCGAGCTTGCCTGCGATGCAAGGCGTGAGCCTCAAGCCGTTGTGAGCCTTCACCTACCGGCCCAGCAGACAGTGTATATTTTTGTCGACGGTATTCGCTCCGGGCAATTTCCCACAACCGGTGGTTACACCCTTCGGGCTTTTCGTCAGCAGCCACCTCGACTCGATTCGGCGGCCGCTTGGATGAACCCCAATACGGCGTCCACTCGCGTCGACCTACAGGGGCGCATCGGCAATGTGCCGCTTACCGGTTTGATCTATCGATTTTATGACGGAGCTCACCAAACGATTCCGGTTCGAGGGCGCCGTGATCTGATCCAATTGGGGTTGGCGTTTGAGCTGATCGACGAGCCCGATGGTCCGTCTCAATTTACTGGAATAGCTGAGTTTCCATCCGATGTACCATTTGACCGATTGGGGGATGTCGACTCTCTGGACGTCGCAGTCTATGACCAGTTGGGTGGACGGTCCAATCTCCTTAGAATACCGGTCGATAGACCGAGGATGCTGGACGTTGGAGACCAATGTGATCGGGTTGGGGCACGCTCCGTTTGTCCACCAGGTACAGAGTGTTTCATTCGTGATCCGCTGCAAAACCCTGAACCAGCATGTCATCCCGCTGGTTCAAATTGTCCGGCGGGCTGGTCCGTCATCGACCTAAACGCATTTGTGCAACAAGATGAAAGCTGGCTCTATCAAGGCGATTTGTCCCGTCGGGAACCGCCCCTAGAACGTCATGGTGTGGGAACGTGTCCAGGGTCGACCGGCTTCAATGATTTGTTTAGTTTCACTGCACCTCAGAGACGGTTGTATCGTTTTGAGACCAGTGGCGAGAGGGGGGATACGATCATATGGGCCAGGCGGCAATGCGGCGTCGGTGGTGCCCAAGTCGAGATCGCATGTAACGATGATATTTTCGAACTCGGACGTTTTAGCCGGATTGAATTTGAACTGGAGGCTAACGAGACCATCTATTTGTTTGTCGACAGCTTTGGAATCGACAATCGGGCCGCCTACCGCTTGACGGTCACATCCCCTTCGGGCCGGGCTGACTTTGAATGCCCGCGACGTCGCCGGAGCATGCCGAACATCATTAGCCCGACTAGAAATAAGCCGCTGGTGGACTGTTGTTGGCCGACATCGCATGCGCAACCGCCCGAGTCGTTTCCACCATCCGATGATGCGCCAATTCCGTCCCATCCATTTCCGTTTAGACCAACAAATCCCGCACCACCGCCTGCGCCACCGGCACCCGCTGCACCGCCAGTGCCACCGGTGCCTTGACCAGGAATCGCGACCTCTGCGATTTGTTCTCGTTTGTCTTCGAGCAGCGTGGGTTGGCCGGCCGGGCGGTATTGTTCAATAAGTCGTGCGCCCGGTACGTCCATACCGCGAACCGTCTCACCGTCCATACGGCGAATGAGACTTTGGTTACTTGTGAATGTCACGCCCGACGGACCGCGAATGACGGTCGCTTGGTCCCCAAACCCGCCCTCCTCGCAGCGAATATATTGTGTGGGTGTCCTTAGATTATCGACATCCTCAAGATCGGCATTAAAGCCAAAGGCGGGATCGACGGTCATCTCATCAGCACTCATGGTGCTGTATAAACGAGTCAGGTAAGGGTTTCTTGCAAAAAGGGCATTGATCGCGCTTCGCCGAGGATTGATTTCATCGCGAATCGCCTGCCGATAACCATCTAAATCAATTGCGATTTCTCCGGCATTAATTTGATCGTCATAGCAGAAAATGCAATTTGAAAACTCGTCGAAGGTAATATTCTCTGGGAGTGTGACGAAGGCTCTCAAACCGGTTCGATAGTCCTCATCGGACAAGAGCGAGAAATTGAGTTCATCGATACTCTCAAGACGATTCAAATCAGCGATGAACAAGGGTTGCCGGTCTCGGACTTGTCCAGCGAAGTCAGTGGTAAAAGCCTGCCCGCCCGCTTCATCGATGGCCTGGCTGACGACATCGGCGTAATTCGAGCCGGAATTAAACCAGTCCAGTGCGGCTTCATTGATCTCAACATGTCGATAGTTCGTGGGCACAGCGCGGCTTCGACCGAGTAAATGGACAAGCATCCCCATATCGGGATCAGCGGCAACCGAGGTGGGTATGATTGGAATGGACGGAATATCGCCCGCAAAACGCATGCTTAAAGGTTGGATGTCACCTTCCCCACTTGATGGAAGGAGCTTCAAGGCGATAAACGCCGCATCCATTTCGATGTACGGGGTCAACTTCTCATCGATTTGATCTGGAATTTGGTACTCATTTGACTCGAGCCATGTTCGTAAATCATCGACTGTCGATGGCAGCAAGACGGCGAGGTCGTAGGGACCGACCGGCTCCCTCGCGAGCACTTGAATGCCGCCTCCTCCGCCGCCAGCGCCACCAGCACCACCTTCGGCGAAACCGCTGTCATTCGCAGCCGCCGGAAAATCACAATCTCCGATAAATTCGGTAATCAGGTTAAAAATAGGTGCATATTGATTATCGAGTTGGTTGAAAAGTGCTTCGCTACCCAATTCATACTGGACGTCTCGGGGCACGGGCAATAACCAGCCAAACTCGGTGGGTGGGCCCGCGTATGTAATCCGCACGTGCATTTCTAGCCCGTCGTCGGTTTCGGCAAAGAGAATGCGCTCTGCTGCCTGATTGACCGGGGTGGTCGCATCACAAAACATCCCGCCGCAAGCCAATGCGACGTGGCTGCTGAGCATCAGTGATGTCAGCGCGAGTATTGGGGTCCATCTCATCTCAAATCCTCCCAGATTTATATCCCGTGTCTAAAGGTGAAAACCTTGTGTCACCCTAACGGACATCGAGAGGCCATGTCCACGATTTGAAAATGGACCGATCAAAGCCTAATTTTGGCTCGAATCGTGGAGCTGCTCTGATTTTGCTATGATCAGTGACCGTGGATCCGGTAACACTGGCCGTGCAATTTGGATGATTGTTAGCGGTCTATTTGGAGACAAACGATGGTGCTTAAACTCATGACGCCGCTCGTTACACTTTTCTGTCTTGTCGGCTGTGGCTGGAACGAGATGGAGAATTGGGACAGCCAAGGGATTTGGTCCGATGATGGTTCGGCGGCACTGGGCGTATACCAGTTCTACGAGGGTAATGACACGCCGACTCATATGCGAAAGCGCAATATGGAGACGGTTATTTACTACTTTCCTAGAATCAGTGACGACGTGTTGCCGCGGGTCATCTTGCCCAGGGCGCCCGGATGGACTCATTCTCTTTATTTAAGCAGCTTGCAAGACTACGCCATCATTCATCGGAAAGAGAAATTACCTGACCTCGATGAGGGGGCTAATGAATCCGCGAATTATACAGCCTACAAGGTGACCTTAGACGGCGAGGTTACTTCCCTTGGCCAACGACAGTACCTCAGCATGATTTCTTGCGATGGGGGCCGGTCGGCGACGACGACGGGTGATGTACTGACGGTCATCCCCAGTCCAGACGGAACCGTCTTGGCCAAACTAGAGATGAGTGTGACCTGCCAGGGCCGTGATGGTCAACTGACCTTTCTCGATGCTCAGACTCTGCAGCAACTTGCGCCAGCGATTGCTCTCCCAAGGGTGGAAGATGTGAATATGCTGATGGCTCGGGCCTGGTCTGAAGATGGTCGGTTTATGATCGCCCAGTCATCCTTCATGGGACCCCGTGGTATGAGCTACCTGGCCGACACCGCGCCTCAGGGACTCGGTGATATCGACTACAGTTGTCTCTACCCTGAGACCGCGAGTGGTTCGGCCAATCGTCAGGGTCAATACCTTCAAATTGTCGATGGTCAACTGCGCCCCAACGCGCCAGCGGATGACACTCAGATTTTTGGGTGTGATTAATCTTGCTGGACGCGGATCTGATCTTGTCCGAAGGCGGTCAACCAATCCATTGCCAGATGAATTCTCGGTACTCGGTCTGCACTGCAGAATGATGGCCTTTCGGTCAACTCATAGGCTGTTAAACGAGGAAATTGCGTTGGGCTAATGCATCCCATCAACCTTCAGTTGGGTTTGGCAATTTGAACAGTATTTGCCGCTGTTTTGGCTGAAACGGGACAACCGTTCGCTGCCTGCTGTGCCTTTTAGCTTCATTTTTTCGTCTAAAAAGAGCTATAATCAGGGTCCGCGTCGAGCCGCTTCAGTGATGTTTGAAAGGTGCTTTTTGTGCAACAACGCCCGCGCTACACCATGATTTTTCATCAGAGCCTGGCGTTTGTCTTGGCACTGTTGCTGGTGATTTGTCCTATGGGCTGCAGTGATCCACCGATCGAAATTACGAGTCCAGAGCTCAGTGGATTCCTCGATGATACCAGCGGGCCACCCGAGCCCAGGGCGTCTGACCAGATGATGCGAATGAAGGCGGATGTTATCGCACTGCCGGCGATCTCTGTCACGGTTTGGGCCATCGGTGCCTTGATCGTATATATCGGCTCCACGGCTGTTTTCAATAACACCATTGAGGATTTCGAAAACGTCCTCGATATGGCTCTCGGTAACGGGGCCGACTGGGATTGGGCCGAGGCAAATGACGAGCCACTAGAGCAAGCAGACCACCTGACGGAATCCTTGAATCGAGTGGCTTATAGAAGCGAAACCAGCGATTTTTACTCCATCACTGGCAATGACTACATCCGCTTTTTGAATATGGTCTCACCCATTACCATTCTGAATCCGGGTAAGCTTCGAGATTTAATGGACGGCAAGATTCGGCCCTGGGGGCAGTACGCGACAGATTTCTTCAAAGCGTTGCAAGTCGCGTCGGTCCAAGCCCGACGCCTGGCTCTAGATGATACAGCTCGGGGTTTATGCGCTCGTGCCACGGTGTACTCGAGAACTGAGCCGCGTGTTCCCTATTTAGGAATGGCCCGGTCAAGAGGGGCTGTCGATATCATTCCAGCACTTGTTCTGGCCAGTGTGAAATCGACCATTCGATGCGGCATGTATGACTCAAACGTGCGCGACTTTATTTACGGCTACTACAACGTAAATGGCGAGCGTGGTCGTCTTGCTGATATCTTCATCACACACATGCTAAAGACCGTTCAGCTCCTCCATAAATACGTGGACGTTTGCCAAATGCCGCCCAAACTAGAGGTCACCCTCGACGGCGGTGATTGTCACGATGCCACCCTCCATTGAGTGGCATGAGGCATCTTGATTTGACCCACGAAACATAATCAATGAACGTCTACTTCCATGATGCTCACTGCCCGCATTTGATGTGTCATTGAGTCCGAGGTCTCAGACGCCGCCAGGCATTTAAATCAAAGCAACTTTGCGACCCAGCCCAAAGATCCCTACTCTCATAGGGTTGGGTGAATTAATGATGGGGCGGATTCATGGGGATGCGGTTAACAACAGTCATCGCGCTGTGCACGGTGTTGGGATGTTCTGAAAGCCAACAAAAAGACCCAGTCTCTAGGTCTGATATGGGCCTGGACTCCATGATAGACGACGGTTTGGATTTAGATGGAACAGTCAGTTCAGTCGATAGCGGGCAGCCACCAGATGCGTATCGACCTCCAGAGACCGATGCGGTGATTACAACGGAACGCGTGCCCAGTGTTGAGAGCGGCTTGTACTCCATGGGCATTTCCCTCGCTGAGCTAGGCAATTTTGAGGTGCCGTTCCAAGTTGAACTTGTGGTCTCAGAGACGGACGGGCGTATGATTTTTGAGCAGTTTAATGTCAGAGCAACGGACGGCGAACGAGTGAGTGAGCCCATCGCAGAATTAGGGCCCATCGAAGTCACAAGCTTGGGCACATTCCTCGCGAATTCTGGTGATACAGTGATGCCAGCCGAATTTAGTCCGACGGGAAGCGACGTGCGGCTCAATTTGGTTTTCGAAGGTCGCATCGTTTCGTCCGAGTTCGCCTGTGGTCGGATCAGAGGTTCGCTTCTGACCATCGATACTGAACTTGTCGACAGTTCATTTGCCCTAGAGCCCTGGGACGGCCGCGCAGCCATAGCACCTGCCTACTGTGAGGCATTACAAGAGGAGCCTTGTCCGAGGCTGGCCGCCGCTGACTGTCCACCACTGGATGAGGGTTTGATTGAGGGGTTTGTGTCTTGTGGCGAGGCCCGAACCTTCGAAGTGCACCTACCGGAACAACATAACCCAGCTGAAATGTGGCCCGTTATCTACCTTTTTCATGGGCTTGGGGGCAGTCATGAAGGCTTGGCTCTCTACAGCGGATTGCTCGAGCTGGTCGACGAATTCGGGTTTATTTTAATCGTTCCCAGTTCGACGGATTTACCTGTTGAATGGGAGCAATTTACGTTGAGGGACAATCTCGATTTGGCTTGGTTTGATGACAGCCGAACTTGCCTCGAGAGCCAGCTTGGCGTGGATCCAAACCGCATATTCGTAACCGGAATGAGCGCGGGTGGACTCTACGCGAGCTACCTTGGATTAATGCGCTCAACGGTCATTGCCGCCAGCGCGCCGATGTCCGGTGGTCTGATCATCAATTACCCGCCTACCACCGAACGCCGCTTACCCATAATGGCCTCTTGGGGTGGCCCGATGGACTGGGCCGTAGAACAAAATTTTGATGTCTTTGCCAAGAATTTGATCGATGACCTTGAGCGTCGAGACCATCTGGTCATTGCATGCGACCATGGCCAGGGTCATGTTTGGGATCAGGGGCTAAATCGGGCGATCTGGCGTTTTTTTACCGATCATAACCTGGACGTACAATCATCTCCATATGTGGACGGTCTCCCTGACATCTTCCCTGACTATTGCCGTTTGAGCCGACCCAACTAGCGAACCATGACGGCCATTCTTTGGCGATAGCATCTGGCGACCGATCGATGCAACAAACAGGCTTCTCTTGTCCCCACCCGATATTTTTTCGGGTCGGTAGGCCCCACTATATTGGACATCAAAAACATGTTTCTCGCGGTTTTTGTCTTAATTAAATCAATTATTTAGACATTTATCTCACGGTCGGTAGTTTTTGGCATATCCTTTGCTACTAAGGGAATCATTCGCGTCGTGAGGTCAATGTTTGTTCAGGCCGACTGCGCTGTTTTTTTAGGGTTTATCGTTGGATTGCCTCCGAGTGCGTGTGCACTCAAATCTGTCGCTGTCTTGGTTAAAAGTGACATTGGGCACCATGGGGGGATTTGGACATGTCGTTCAATAAGAGAGTCATCGCCATACTCAGCGCGTCGGTCATTTTCGGATGCGCTCAAAAGCTGCAATTACCGCAAGACAACATCGATGCGCAGAAATCGATTGCCGAGCAACAGCCGCAATCGCGAGGAATTCCGTGCAATGGAACTCTCACGGCCTTGGATGCGGACCGGCTGATCGAACTGAGTAATCCAAATACTCTGGTAGACGAGTACGATGCTCAAGTGCGGGTAAATGGCATTGCCAAGCTCTTTCGAGAGGCAGGCGACCCGAGAGGTCTATTCGCAACCGTCTATCGCTTAATTACAAATCGAGCCGTTGAGTCCGTTGACAATGGAGACTACGAATATCCGACTTGGGCGCGGTCTCTCATTACGGAATTTGCACGGCGATATCTGGCTAATCTCCATGGCCATCTAACCGGCACGGATGTGACTGGCCAATGGACTCGGTATTACACCATCGCGCAGAACTGCGATGTCGGACGTGGCAGAACATTGGGTGTTGCCATCGCTGTCCATTTGATGGTGGATTTGCCTAAAACTCTCTATCTCATTGATAGTTTGCCTGAGCAGCGAGAGGATTTCGTCGTTTTTGGAGATATCCTTCTCCAAGTCTTTGACCAGCTTATCATCGACATTGAGCGCGACTATAAGACCGATGTGAGCGACCTGCTCAATGGCTTTTTCTTCGGCGATTGGGTTGATCGTTTCACCAGCCAGGGCACCATGACCGCTTTCATGTACCAGGGGATTCGACTAAAGGCATGGAGGGACGGTCAAAATTATCGAAAGTTCCCGCGCGCTGTCGTAGACGCTGAGGTTCGTTTGTCCTGGGGCACCGTTGACCTCTTGCTGGCTCACCTCGATGCTGTTGGGGTTCTCTAAGACATTTTCTCACGTAACCGACGGCACTAAATGGTCCAGGGTGAGCGCATGTGCGTCGTGATTCGGGGCTCGCGCTTGAGTCGTCTCCGCGGGACGGTCGTCACCAATCACGTTGGCGACCACGTGCTTGCGCCTGACTGTTAGGCCGCAGGAGCGTTTGGCCACACCCGGCAGACCAGCCATCCTGAAATGACCGCCAGCACCGTTTGACACGCCGACTTAGATGCAGTGCATCCGGACAGGGCTACATCTGGCATTTCAGTTGTGTGAAGATGCAAAAGTCTCCGGGAGGTTTTGGTGATGTCAATACGTGTTTCATGGCTGACGATTGTACTTTTTACTGCCCTTGGTTGCGTGAGTGACGCGCCCCGTATAAGCCCTATGGCCGATGTTTCACCACGAGATTTTAACCTTGTTGAGATGGATATTGAGACCGACTTGGACTCAAGTGCAGATTTCGACACGGAATTGGGTGATTCGGGCATACGTGACGAAACGGACATTGATGGGCCACGCGGCACTGATGCAGAGTCGGACCAGGCTTTTGAGAGTGATCAAGCCATGGGCGATATGGCTCAGCTGGACGTAGACCAAACCTTGGGTGATATGGCTCAGCCGCAAGGGAACCAAGCTTTGGATGCGTCAGCCGCTGATGTTGTACCGCTGGATATGAACGTGCCTCAGGGGACGTCCGTATCAAATGCAGTGCCGCCCCTGGAGACCATCGTGCGCGGAAATCCGAACGGTGGACAGCGTTTCGATGATGTCTGCCCCGATGGACAAGCATTAATCGGCATCGCTGGTGAAATTCGGAATGGTGCCCAGTATATTGGCCGCTTACGTGGACTTTGCGGTGTGGTCAGCATTGAACCTGGCAATCCAGTATCCATCGACACCATGGCTGGTGCTGACCTACCGCTGCGTGGTGCGTTCGGGGGTGGGGGGAATTTTGGAGTCACCTGTCAGGCTGGTTCAGCGGTGGTTGGTTTCTCAGGTCGGGCGGGTCGTTTAATCGACCAGCTGATCGTGCACTGTGGCGCTTTGAGTTTGAACGGCGACAGCGTGCGCGCCATCGGAAATCTGCCCTTGCCGCCCGTGGGCGGTAATGGGGGTAACGCGGTCCCCTTGGTCTCTTGCCCCAATGGGCAGACCGCGGCTGGTGTTGTCATCCGTGCAGGCGATGGGATCGATGGTTTTGGCTTGTTGTGCAGCCCATTATTACTTGCTCCCTGATAGAACGGATAGGCGATGATATCAGGTTATCTACGAGTCGGATTTTCAAGCTATCAACACCCGCCCTGTATCGCCTAGGCAGTCATTAGTTTTGTTCCGAAACGGGTCTTTTATTGGCCGTGATACCCCTGGTGTAGCAGTGCCGCACGTGCAAGGTCTTCGCCGTGTTCTTGGGTAAAGTGGCCCGCCACTTCAATGGCCATTGGAGGCGGGCATAACTTAATTTTTTGGTGTAATTTCTTCATCGATCCGAGTCCGAAAATCGGGTCTTTCAAGCCAATCCCCATGAAACTCCAACCGTCCCATTGTTCCGACCAGTAGGCGAGTGCTGGCTCAGCGTATTGGGCGCCATCCATATCGGGGGCCGTAGGAACGATGGTCGGGAAAGCCCGCAGGCCTGTTTTGTAAGACGTGTCTGGAAATGGGGCTGAGTAGGCTTGTGCTTCTTGCAGACTGAGTCCGTCAACGGACTTCTGCATGAGGCGGGCCACATCCAGATCTGGCGATTTTCTGATAAATGTCTTCCAGCCTTCAAAGCCAGGGCCGAGGGAATGGCCGGTGGCAATTGTCGTATTCATGACCACCAATCCTGAAAGTAGGTTTGGATGCGTGACCGGCAGGGTCAAACCGAGAAGCCCACCCCAGTCCTGACAAACGAGCACGCAGCGCTCAAGTTTCATCCTATCGATGAAATGAGTCAGTGTGTCCCTGTGAAAACTGAAGGTGTAGACGGCTTGGTCAACCGGTTTGTCTGAACGCCCAAATCCAAGCCAGTCCAAGGCGATGACACGCTTCCCTGCTTCCAAAAAGACCGGAATCATTTTTCGATAGAGGTAAGACCAGGTCGGTGCACCGTGTAGACACAGGAAAACTTCCGCGTCTACGGGGCCTTCATCAATGTAGTGAAGTCGTAAATCGCCCTGCCCGAAAACCCCTTCGAGATACTTGGGCTCGTAAGGCCAGTCGGGGAGTTCGTTAAAAGACTCATCGGGGGTTCTTAGTGCGTCGATGGCCAACCCTCACCTCCTTTTCGTATCGCCAAAATCATGATGTCCACTTGGGGTTCCTGATAGAACGGTCCGTGTTCATTCTGATGCCTGAGAGCGGAATTCATATATTTTTCTCGTAAATTGTAAAATTGCAGGGTGTCGCAAGACTCGACACGAGGTGGGGAAACATCTCTTTGACGGGCACAATCTTGACAGGTCGATAGCCGAGGCGGCCATACCACTCATGAAGAGCTTGCTTGACTGGGTGTACCCAATCCTGCGGTGTCAGCAGCTCCAATTGCATCGTCTGGCATCCCTGGCGTCTAGCCCAGTTTTCCGCGAATTGAATCAACCGCAGCCCGAGCCCTTTTCCACGGTGCTTGGGGGCTGTCACCAACATGCCGAATTCAGCACGCTCCGCGTTCAGCCGGTTGACGTGCACGCACCCGATCACCTGCGTTTCAAACCAAGCCAGAACCAGTCGCTCAGACGTCCACATTGATTCCAGTTCGGCGGCAGATGTGCGCCCTGGGAAGCCCTCTGCCACCGGGATCCATAGACCCTCCTCCGCGATCAGATAAACCGAATTCACAAGCTCAGCCAGGTGGTCTACGGTCGGTTTAGATAGGTCGCCTTGACTGGCGATTCTTAGGTCGATGTGCATCGTGGATCCGGCTTCGATGTTTCGTGCTCCCAAAGCGTACCGCGAAAACGTCATTTGTCGTAGAGTCAAAGTCACTGTTGACCGATTTGTCTGTTTCCGGTTCCAGGTCTTGATAGACTCAAGCGTGGGACAGCAGTACACGCCCATTGAAACTAAAGGTCGCTGTTCTTGGACACTGTTGATCTGGAGATAAATACGATGCGCTCATGGCTGGCCTTTACCGTCTTTCTCCTTGCGCCCTGCTCGCCCTCGGCCGGTCCATTAAAGACCGGTGATCCTGCATCGCTTGGCTTTTCTCATGAGCGGCTGCAACAGTTGAAAGCACGCATGCAGGCGCATGTTGATTCGGGGCGTCTCAATGGCCTCAGCACGGCTGTGATTCGAGACGGTCAGATCGTTCATTTATCCACCCATGGTTATCAGGATCGCGAGTCGAGTAAACCGCTGTCCAGAAATGCAATTTTCCGCATTTATTCAATGACAAAGGCGGTGACAGCCGTGGCGGCAATGATGCTCTACGAGCAGGGACATTTTCAGCTATTCGACCCCATTGAGACCTTTATCCCCGAGTTCAAGCAGACTCAAGTTTTTGTTGGAGGTACAGCCGAAAATCCCCAATTTACAGCCGCACGAAAATCAATCACAATCCGCGACTTATTTCTGCACACAGCGTGTTTCACATACCCATTTACCAAACACCCTGTCGATCAAATCTACAACAAAGCAACGCTCTTTGATGGCAAGCGAAACAGTGCCCAATTTGTGTCCACCGTGGCCAAGCTTCCCCTTAAGTGTCAGCCTGGGTCTCAATACTCATACGGTGTGTCGACAGATGTTTTGGGTCGAATAATCGAGTTGGTGTCGGGGCTTTCGCTCGATGACTACATGACCAAGCACATCTTTAAGCCATTGGGGATGGTCGACACAGGATTTTATGTTCCAAAGGCGGATCATGATCGATTGATGATGCTTTATGTTCGGCAGAAAAACGGCACTCTGGCCCCGGCTGAACCTGGCTTGACGAACGGGTTTTTGGCTCGGCCAAAGATGGCGATGGGGGGTGGGGGCTTGGTCTCCACCGTAGATGACTATCTCAAGTTTTTGCAGATGCTGCTCAATGGGGGCCAATTAAACGGGATTCGCCTGCTCTCGCCACGAACTGTCGATTTCATGTTCACAGACCACTTATCTCCAAAATTAAGCGTTTCGCCAGGATACGGAATGGGATTCGGGTTTGCGATTCTGAGGAAAATTTCTGGACATCGACGGCTGGGCACCGTTGGGGAAGCGGGTTGGTCTGGGATTGCCAACACATTTTTTTGGATTGACCGTTCATCAAACACTGCTTTTATAGGCTGGACTCAGATGTTTCCATGGGGTGGGCCGAAATTTCGATTCGAGCTCCCTCAAATGGTCTACGGTGCGATGACGCGCTGATGGTGCGATTTACTCGGTGCGTCAAAGATTGATTTGTCTGTGAGTGCTTTCTTTTTGGGTTATCTAGGTTGTAGGACGACGGCATGTATATTGTACCCCTGGGTCAAGACCAGGAATTTTATGAACGGCCCTATTTGACGTGGTTTATCGCCTTGGCTTGTATCATCATCTATGGAGCCATCGATCAGACGTCTCTCGGATTCAAATATCATGACCCATCGTTCCTCAAGGCCATCACGTCTAATTTTGCACATGGCAATGTCCAACATCTCATTGGTAATTTAATTGGAATTCTGCTCTTTGGCAGTGCCCTTGAGTGCTTCTACCGAAGATGGGCTTATCTTTTTGTTATGGTGTTCTGTGGGGTCGTCGGTAGTTATGCGGGCCAATTGCTGATCAAACAAGGATTTGAAGTCGGTGCCTCAGGCATGGTCTATGGGCTCATGGGTGGCTATCTCGTCTTATTCCCCAAGGGCAAGCTTCGCTTTGGCTACATGATTTTCATGATTGCCTATGTGCGAGCTGGCACAGTGCGGGTTTATGCATGGATTGTTGCGACCCTGTACCTAGGGATCGATATCCTATCGATTTTTACGGGGCTCCAGCCTCATGTCAGCCACATGGCTCATCTTGCTGGTTTCATCGCAGGAGTCCTCGGAACAATCTGCATGAAACGTCTTAACTTTATCGCAGAAGATGCGGGTATCGAATTTGCTGTCTCAACCCAGTCCGCGCTTCGATCCAAGACGATGTCAAAGACCACAGTGCCATGGACAGGTCGAATCGAATCAGCCAGAAAAATCGATTCAAATGAGTCGGACTGACCGATGAAATCTGGACTGAGTACTGCGCTCAGCACCTGCGCTCAGCACTCGGCTCATTGAACTTCTGTTCCGATGATTTGAGTCATGACCTGCCCGGTGAGACCGAAATCGGCGACCAGGTCCTGCCAACGAAACGGCGAGGACTCAGCATTGGACCACCAGTCGATTCCACGTGCTGCATCGTCGACCTCACAGGTCGCAACACAGATGTGCTGATCGTCTTGCGTGGCGAACTGAATCGCCACGGCCGCGCGTTGACCTTCGGTCAAAATCAGTGGAATCGGTACGGTGATTGAGACTCGGCGGCCAGCTTGTGAATTCGGTGCATCCGGAACGTTATACGGTCGGTACCCCAGACCTGTTGCAGACGGTGTGGCTGGCATAGGTGAGTCGGCGTCGAGAGCGAAAAGCAATACTTGATGAGCCAATGAACCATCGCATGTAGCCACATCATCGTTTGTGACCAAGGAATATTCGATGGCTTCAATAGCAAATGGGTAGACGGGCGGAGTAAATACGCTGGCGACATAATGACCTGATTCGGCGGGTAGACTGGGTGCGAGCAGCGCAACACGTTCGCACATCTCGGGTGTATTACGAACAGTGATTTGCGAGCCAATGGGTCCAGCTGTCTCAGCATCAGCCATGGCCATATCGGTGTTCACTTGGCTGGCATCCGTGTGACTTGCCATGCTGTCAACCGTGACTCCCGAGTCAGCATCTGCGGCTTGCGCATCCCCCTCAGGCGTCGCATCAGGATCGACGCCCACATCTATCGTAGGCCCCATGTCGTTATTCTGTTCATTGGATGGGCTCGAAGACGAGTCGTCTTCGCAGCCGTAAGTCAGTGCAAGGACACCGAATACCAAGCAGAGCTTGAGTAGGTTCTTGATGGTTTTCATAAATCTACCGAAAGTTAGTTATCTGCCGATCTGTATGCCCCATTTGGGTGTGGATCTCAAGGGGATCCATAGCGGTTTTTGACTCATTTACTATTGTCATATCCCCTCATCTCAGGACATGGTGGGTCTGTTTTTACATTCTATTCAACTGATCAACAACAGCCTCCTAACCCGGTTTACTCAAGTCATGATGAGCATCGTTGATTCAGATATATGTGCCGCCTTAACCGGGGTGGATAGGGATCTACGACAGCTAAAAATCTTGATGAAAGTCCCGTCAGACGCGTACTGTTTAGCCCAGTCAATTTAAGGAATCTATTCTCCATGTTCAGGAACGAAGTAAATATGTGCGCCCTATGGCTCATCTTTGGGTTTCTCAGTCCCTGTTTTGCCCAGGTAAAGGGGCCCGTTGAGTTGGCTGCGCTGGGTGACGATGAGCGAGCGGCTTATCAAGCGGTCGAGCATGATCCACGTCCGAAATCCTTAACGAGAAACTCTCATTATGTGGTGAGCGATGAGAAAGATCACCATCTATTGAGGGAGCCCATCAATGGGATTGGTGGCGCTTATATTGGAGTCGGCACCAACCAAAATTATGAGTTTATTCCTTGGGCTCAATCCGACGTGGTCTTTCTTCTCGATTTCGACCAAGTCATCGTGGATTTACATGCCGTATATCGTTTGGCATTCGAACACTCTGCTGACCCTGCAGCTTTCGTCAAATTTTGGTCTCGCAGCAATGTGAAGACCGTTGAAGCGCTGATCAAGCAACACATTTCGACGACGCAAAAACAGCAAGCGGCATTGGCTGCATACAGAATGGCAAGAGTTGCAACTCTTGGTAAACTCAAGCGCCTCGTTCGCCTTCACAAGACGAAGCGAGTGGCGAGCTATTTGACCTCTATCGACCAGTATCAATATATCGTGAAACTCTTTAGGACCGGGCGAGTGTTCAGGGTAAGAGGTGATTTAACTGCTCAAAAAACCATGCGCCAAATCGGTGATGCACTCAAACGCTTTAATCGGTATTTGGGTGTCATTTACGTCTCTAATTGTGAGCAATACTTTCATCGTCTTCCGCAGGCCTATCGGGATAACATGTTGCGCTTCCCAGTCAGCGAGCGTTCGCTCGTGTTGAGAACCAGACCGTGGCTGGAGAGCATCGACAGGGAAGGCTCGGAATCAAAGCCAAAAACCTGTGCAAATTGTAAGACTCGGGGCACATTACATTATGCTTACATGTACCAGGATTTCAAAAACTTGCGGACCTGGTTGACAGACTCTAATACCACGAGCTTATGGCAAATGGTCTCGAAGCGAGATACGCGTGTGAAACACCGAGCCTATCATCAGGCGCGTCTACCCAAAAGCAAGTAGACACCGTCGAAATTCCAGGGATGCACGGCTTTTGTCTGTCTTTCCTTGTGAGTTTTGACTCGATCCCTCGATGGCATGAGCATGGTTCTTGGTAGCCTCCGACGAGTCTCTTGGTCTGCGAAACGCCGATTCAATTTTTACATCATCGATACCATTCACTAGCCTGTGAACTGGGGCTCTCAAATGGCTAATGGAATTATGTGCGATTTTTACGGCACCGCCGTGCGACGCTGGTCCGAAATCGAAAGGGAGTATTTCGTGAAACATTGCGCGTTGTTATTGACCTTGCTAGCTCTCGTCATGTCCGTCTTTGCCGGTTGCCAGAGTACGCCGCATGTCTCATCTATGGCGGCCACCACTGACGGTTCCATTGGAGAGCCAATGGATTCCGCGATGGTCGCGCCGACCTGTGTGCCCGACGTGTCGGAGTGGACGGCTGTGAAGCCTACCATCGAGACGTACTGTGGCCTCTGTCACGGCAATACACCTGCTTTCGGTGCTCCATACAGTTTGTTCGACTATGACAGCTTGATGGACGGAGATATCGGGTCTCGTCCCATCGACAAATTGGTCGAACGCATGAGGGCCGGCGACATGCCGCCCGCTGGCCAACCAAACGTGCCATCCGATGAGGCATTGGCCGTCTTAGACTGGGCGACATGTGGTGATAATACGGGGAGACCAATGCCCGGTCCGAATCCGGGTGGATTCGATGTTTCTCGACCCATCTTCGAGCCGGCAGACGACCCTCTCGATGAGGCTGCCTTGATGGAATTTCGCGCAGATAACGGACACATCCCAGCAGCCGTCCGCGATCAATACACATGCTTTTCTTTCAGTGGTCCGGCCGGCGGAGAACGCTACATTCGCCGGATTGAACCAGTGATTGATGATACTCGCGTCATTCACCATATCGTTTTATACGAGGTGCCCGAGGGCCCCGGTGATGGCCTGGAGACAGACTGCGGCACCAATCTCAGTGCTGCGATCTACGCTTGGGCACCGGGCCAACAACCTGTTCAATTTGTCGATGGCGGCTTGGTGACGGACTCTAGTCGGCGGTACCTCCTGGAAATTCATTACAACAATACCGCCGGCTATGATGATGTGGCCGATCAGAGCGGTGTGAGAATCTTTCATTCACCCCCCGACGGGCCAACCATCGATATGCTGACCATTGGACCCGAGGGATTTAGTCTACCGCCACTGACCAGGACGGCTGTAGGGGGACAGTGTCATGTCACTGAGCCTATGACTATCATTGCAACCTTACCCCATATGCACGAGTTGGGGATCAGTCTTAAGTCGACAATTCAACGAGCTGATGGCACCGAGGAAGACCTCATTACTCTTACGGGCTGGGACTTTGATAGCCAGCTTTTCTACGACGGACAAGGGCTACAACTTGAGCCTGGAGACAAAGTCGTTACTGAATGCGTATTCGAAAATACCTTTGCTGAAAGCCGCAAGTTTGGACCCTACACGCAAGATGAAATGTGTTACAATTTTCTGTTTGTCACACCACCACCGGCCGAGCGGCGATGCAATCAAAGTGAGCCTTTGACAGGCTACGACGTTGGCCAATGTGCACCGACCGATGTCGTCGACGCGGCCATCGAAGTCATTGGTACACCGACGGATAGAAGCCCACCAGAGGCACAGGGGGGCGAGTTTCCGACCGGACGCTGGCGCCTGGTTGATTATATATTGGCCTTCGATTCAGCCGATATCGGTCTTGCCATTCTAGACCTTGAGCAAACCCAGTTGACCGCCTATGGCGTTATGGAGATTACCGATTCGGGACGATTCGCTGTCGACGTCTCCGGCACCATTAATGCCGTCTTCGAGGGTGGTGGTGGTGCCACTCAGGCGGTCGGGTTTAGCCTCGCAGGCGAACTCGGAGAACTCGCAGCTGACACAGTCTCTATGCCTATCGTTGTCGATTGCCCAGACTCTGGTCAGGTCAACTTTAACTACACATACGCAGATGGGCAGCTCACCTTTTATCTACCCTTCAATCAGATCACCACAGGCATTGTTATTCCGACTTTTGAGTTCATCGATTAGGATTTGTGTTTATCTCCATTTTCGATGCAATCGAATGCTGGCTCTGGGAAGATCGTTTTTATGCCTTTGTTTCCGCTCTTCTCGACGTCTACTGCCCAACAGACTCCAAAAGGTAAACCTCAGAAGTCATCACCGTTTGGCAGGTTTTGTGTGGCTTTTGATGTGCGCGACCAGACGGCACCTCGGCTTCGAGCCGAGCAAACTTTATCGAGGCGTTGATTCGTCGGCCCATGATTCTTCGTCAAGTCGATTCAATATGATGATTTAATTAGCGACGGTCCGCACTCATCCTGTAGACTCACGGTGTATGGAGGGACACGGGTGCGTCGCTCTGCGAGTCATTCAGATTTGGCGGTGGATAGCTTGGACGGATACGAAGTGGCCGTGAAGACAGCAATACCAGCGCTCAGGAGGCTTAGACCAGTGAAGTATTTAAGATTTGGACCATTGGCTTTCACAATCATTTTAAGCGTGGCCATGGTGGGGTGCATCGAAGACAATAGTGCGGACAGCGACTCCGGCGATGGAGGCCCCATCGGTTCTGAAATCGACGGCGCAGCCGGTTCGGGCGGCGATCAGGATGGTGCCGCGTCTACTTGCCAGCCCGAGGACTGTGGCGAAATGCCTGACTTTGCGAGCTGTCCAGACGGCTCTGGGCCATCCGTTGAGTGCGTCGAAGATTCGACTGGCGCGTGTCGGTGGAACGCCGAGTGTTCAGAGATCGGCACAGGCGGCACAGGCGGTGCAGGTGGTGCAGGTGGTGCAGGTGGTGGAGGCGGCGCAGGTGCCGAAGGCGGCGCAGGCGGCGCAGGGGCTGAAGGCGGTGCAGGCGGCGCAGGTGCTGAAGGCGGTGCAGGCGGCGCAGGTGCTGAAGGCGGTGCAGGCGGTGCAGGTGCTGGAGGTGGTGCAGGCGGTGCAGGCGGTGCAGGCGGTGTTGGTGGAGCTATGATCACCGATGGCGATGATGACGGCATTGCAGACGATGACGATAATTGTCCCGATGTTGCCAATCCCGACCAAGAGGACAGTGATGGCGATGGTGCTGGAGATGCATGTGACCTTGATGCTGATGGAGACGAGGACATGGATGGCATTGTCAATGCCGAAGACAACTGTCCGTTCGTCGCCAATAACAGTCAGCGTGATGAAGACGGCGATGGAGTCGGTGACCGATGCGATAATTGCCCTGGACTCGAAAACCCAGGTCAGGCCGATGCTGATGGCGATGGTCGCGGTGATGCATGTGTAGACAGTGACGACGATGACGTTTTCGACAGCATAGACAACTGTCCTGATCGAGCAAACCCAGGACAAGAGGACACCGATGATGATGGCGTTGGTGATCGGTGCGACAATTGTCCCGAGGTAGCCAATGGCAATCAAGCCGATGCCGATAATGATGGTCAGGGGGATGCTTGTGAGATCGCTGATCGAGACGGCGATACCATTGCCGATGCCGATGATAATTGTCCAGACCGGTTTAATTTAGTGCAGACCGACACCGACGATGATGGCCGTGGCGATGCGTGCGACAATTGCCCCGCTGAGGCTAATTTCAATCAAGCGGATGACGACGGAGATGGCATCGGTGATGCCTGCGAGGCAGATGATTTTGATGGTGACGGCGTTGCAAACGATGAAGACAACTGCCCCTTCGTCGAGAATAACCAAGATGATGACGTTGACGAGGACGGCGTCGGTGATGTCTGTGACAATTGCTTAGACATCGCTAACGCAAATCAGCTGGATGCGGACCAAGACGGCGTCGGCGATGCCTGTGATGAGGTGGCCGACAGAGTCCGCATTACATTGCAATGGCGGTCCGATGAGCAGATTGATTTGGATCTGCATCTATTGCATCCACGGGCCAGTGGCTATACGGACCCCCAATGGGACTGCGCACCGGGCAATCTATCACCTGATTGGTGCACGCCTGGGCTCAACCGTGATGCGCGGGGTGGGCCCGGTGCATCAGAGGAAATCCTTCGCATGGCGTCTCCAGACGCTGGTTTGTACACAGTGGGTGTTCTCCTTTTCTCAGGTGAGGCAACGGCCACGGTTTCATTTGTTTGTGGTGACAATGACCCCGTGCTGTTCGGACCGAAGCCTATGGGGCCAGAGGACGCACTTGGCCGCGGTATCGTCAACAGACCCATTTGGGATGTTTTTCAGTTTAATCCGGAAGATTGTTCCGTCCAGCGCATCGACCGAGTCAACGACACGCGATGTGGTTTTCAGAACCGTCAGCTCATCTGTGAATGTGACGGGTGCGTGTCGGCACCATGTGCTGATTGCGCTGAAACCGAGGTTTGTCGTGACAACCAATGCGTTGACCTCTGTGCTGATATAGACTGCGACTTTGGCGAACTCTGTATGCCGGATACAGGTCAATGCAGCGAAGGCAATTGTCGGGCGTGCGACGATGAGTCCGATTGCAGTGAGGGTGATGTTTGCGTTCGCTACAACGACAACTTTGGGAGTCGATTTTGCGCGCCCAACTGTGATGCAGGGGCGTGTCCGGCAGGGTACTTTTGTCGCGAGGGTTTTGAGCGTGACGGACAAACGATTGATGCCTGTATTCCAAACGAAAATGCAATCGATGTCTGTGAAGAAATTGATCGCACTCGGGACGAAGGGTTGTGTGAGGCAATCAATTGTGATGAAGGCTTCCGCTGCAGTCGTGGCGAATGCATCGAAGTTCTCGCTGGGTCAGAACGGGAGATCAGTGCGTGGCCTAGCAATCGGCGAAATGCTCCATTTTGCAACGATAATGATGACTGTGCTCAAGGCGAAAACGGTGAATCCTGCGCGAACCTGGCCCGTGTTGTTGGTGACATTTGTTTAATGCCCTGCCGAGACCTGTCTTGTCCGGACGGCTTTATCTGCTGTAATATCTCCGATGGCCGCGTCGAGTCTGTTTGTATTCCGCCAAACAGCGGTTTAAATCAACTGTGTCAAGACGATGACTAACTAAAGAGAGTGCCTTTGTATTCGATGGATGGGACTAAGTCGGTCCCGCCATCCAATTTGGCGTGCTGAGTGAGAGCGCGTCACTTTCAATACACGGCTTTTTGCAGAGTGCGTCCTGGGTACTCACCCCCTGCGTTCCGGTCTCTTCAGGGCCTTCATTCTATAAATCAGCAGGAGCGTTCACATGACATACCGTTCGATTCACCAACTACTTGGTTGTTTTGTCCTCATCGTTCTCTTTGCGTGCTCTGAATCGGATTCAGGTGGGAACAATAGTGAGGCAGACGCAAGCACGGAAGCCGACTCGACCTCTGGCGCCGGTGGTGTCGGGGGGGCCGGAGTCGAAGGTGGCGTTGGTGGTGCCGGTGCTGAAGGCGGTGCCGGAGGCGCGGGTGGTGTTGGTGGTGCCGGAGCCGGAGGTGGCGCAGGTGGCGTTGGTGGTGCCGGAGCGGCCGGGGGCGTAGGTGGCGTTGGTGGTGCAGGTGGTGCCGGAGCCGAAGGGGGCGCAGGTGGCGTTGGTGGTGCAGGTGGCGCAGGTGGTGCCGGTGGCGTTGGTGGCGTTGGTGGCGCAGGGGGCGCAGGTGGCGGTGGTGCAGGTGGCGTTGGTGGTGCCGGTGGCCCTGTTGAACAACCCGATCCCGATGGGCCGCAAGCCTGTGTGGGCGGACAAATGGGTGCATGCCCCTGCAGCAACGAGGCTGGTTTTACAACTTATCAATGGACCGTCGACGGCCAGTCGCGCTGCTTTACGATTTATACCCCAGATCGCAATGAGCCGATGCCGGTCTACATTAAGATGAATTGCTATGCCAGAAATCAACTGGCTCAAGGTGGGTGCACATCTCGAAGCGGACTCATTGACGCGGCCAATCGGTATGGATTCGTCGCTGTGTGTGCGTCGTCGACAGATGGCAACTGGACCTTTGGAAATGACGGTGTCAGCAACGACCAAAATCCGACACCATGCGCTGATGAAGACTCAAAAGACATCCCGTATCTGCGAGGCATTCTCGACACAATCGGTCGCCTAGCAGACCAGGGCATTGTTGATAGGACACGGGTGTTCACCGGTGGATTTAGCCAGAACTCTATGTTTGCAGCCTACGCTGGGATCTGTTTTTCCGATGAAATTGCCGGCGTATGGCAAGGTGGGTCAGGTCTTTTTGTAGCTGGGGAGACCGACCCACTCCCACAGATGGAGGGTGCTTGTCGTCGGTCTGCTTTTCTGGAACACGGTCAAGATTGCAGACGGGTCGCACCATGTGATGAGTGTCAGTACTTCCCGGCTTATCCGGTCTCGACGGACCCGGCGCGTCGAGTTTGTGTCATGGCTTATGAAGACGACTCTCTTTTCCCAACGGCTCGACCCATGTACACGCGCCTGGTCCGTGAGGGACACCATGCAACTCTGCTCAGTTTTCCTGATGTAGGTCGGGGGCATTCCGAAGCTTTACAGGACATGGACTGGACGGTCAGTTGTCTCGGAATCGTGGACCAATGCAGTGTTCGGTGCGAACAGAACCTGGTTGCCTGTATGGCGGCGGGCGTAGACGAGAACGGAGATGCCGGCGGGGGTCGGGACCCAGGACCACATCCATGTGGCGATGGCGTCTGCGACCCCGTGGAACAAAATAATCCGAGGCTCTGCCCCAGAGATTGTGTAAATCGCCCGGATGGATTTGATTGGTGTGGAGATGGTCTGTGCGATGCCCTCGAGCGGCATCGCAGTTCCTGTCCGGAAGACTGTGGCGGGGGCAATGGTGGTGGTCCTGGGCAAAACCTCGAGCAGTTATTGGACCGATACAATGAGTGCAGAGCGCAAATCCAAGGATGTGCGGCGGGTTGTGCGCCAACCAATGATATGCTCCTGACTGTGGAACAACCCTTGATTGAGCGCATTCAGCCTTAGGGTAACAAAAAGCCCAACCTCGAGTTGAACGACTGCGAAATCGAGGGAAATTGGGGGATGGCATGCTGCTGTTACACCGATGGGTCTTAAGTTTTGATCGCGTGAGTCAATCCGAACACTGAACCGTTTTTTAACCAGTCTACGAACACTCAGGAGAGCCCCATCGTGTGGATTCATTTTAGCAAGCTGGCTTTAGTCGCCTTGATTTCCGGTGGGCTCGTCTATTGGATGGTCCGTGAGAAACCAAGGACAGAAAAACAACAGCCAACTCAACCATCAGCAGAAATAGACCCACAACGTCTGGCCGATTTAGAAGCCGAAGTTCGACTGCTTAATCGACAGCTCGACCAAATGAATGGGCAAATTGATCGCCGCTTAAACGGACTCGAACGACGGATTAAATTACTTAAAAATGAAGGTGGTCGTCCGTTGGATAACCCATCGGATAGAAGAGACCTGCTGCCATCCGCTGACGGGCGGTCCGCCGCACTTTCCGATGAGTTGGTCAAGCGTGTTGAGCAGACTGTCGAAGAGAAGATAAAGCAATTAAAGCGGAAGAAATCTGAACTAAATTGGGCCGGCCAATGGAAAGCACCCATGGACAAGTTAATTGAAAAGTTAGCCCTGACCGACGCGGAGGCTAATGCAGCCAATGACGTTTTCAATGCGGGTAAAGAAGAGGCACTTGCTCTCCTCAAAAGACAGCGCTCCGATGGAGGAAGCCTGATTGATGATTTGGTAGACGACATTCGCGCGGGTGAAAAACAACCCGCTAAAAAGCTGTTTAAGCGCATCTTCACTGAAAAAGTACCCGGCGAAGACACGACTTATATGGCCGCATTCGGCACTCTTTCCGACAAAGTGAAGGCAGAGCTCGGCGAGCAGCTATCACCGTCTCATCTGGAGACATTGAATTCATTAAATATCGCCGTTCTCGAGGTCGACACCGGTCATGACCCAACTCGCGAGTATGTTCGAGCGCGACTTGAGGAATGAGGTCCGTCATGGTCTGGCTTATGGCTTGCTCACCGTAGTTTGTCGCCGCATACAATGGCAAATCTGGATGGAAAAGCTCATGAGATCACTAATTTCGCTATGGGCTGGAACAAAATCGCTCCATCGCACCCAAACAATAGCTCGGTACTGATTTTTACTGAGTCAGCGTGTAAGCGAGGGAGTCGAATATGAATGTCGCTTGTGGATATATTCTCAGTCTTGGACCCTGGATTGACCAAGGGTTCATCTTAGAAACGCCTCATCTGATTCAGCTGTGGAACCAATGCATCTTTTTAGGGTGACCCTGTCTTTAGTGGCTAGCCCGGTTTGTACACACTCACGCTGACAGACCTTTTTGAATTTCATCATCGTTATCCAAATATCGTTTACGTCGATCGTGTTCTGATTTTTCAATGGGCGAACTCAGCCGCGGTTTTAAACCGAGGGAACCTTGGGCTCAATGCTCAGGTGCTCGAACGTCTGTTGAGATGGTGAATCGAGAATCAAGAGCGGTCCAATTGGCGCAATCTATTTTGCAGAGCTGGTTTTAGATGATGCCGAGTGTCAGCACAAAAGGGACGATTTCTTAGACGCGCAGACGGTGGTCAATCCGGTCTCGTCTCTGACCCATTCGTGAGGTTGTGCTCCACTTGGCGAGCGCATTGTTAAGATCCGTTTACAGTTTCCGCGCACCGCTTGTGAACTGAGATTCACATTCGGTCAACAAGACAGCCGCCATAAGACCTTAGTCAAAGCCCAGGTTGAGGCGACAGCCATAATTTTCCGAATTTTGGCATGGCCCGTGCTCTGTACCCAACCGAATCTAAAAACACAGGATGATGTCACATGAGCTCATTTACGAAACTAATTACACTACTCGTAATCACAATCACCCTCGTTGCATGTGGCGATGAACGGGATATTGATACCGTCGATGATGAGTACGAACGATATGATAAAGAGGTGGTTGTTCAATCACTGACCGATGGCGAAATCAATGCCATTTGTGAGACCCGCGTATTGCCACAGTATATCTTCAGCATGCGCAGTAACTGCTACGCGGCAGCCGACTCTGCCCCTGTCATGGACGACTGCTTAGCGTCCGTTGAAGAGTGCTTGGATAAGGCAGACCTCGTTGTCGATTCGACGAATATGGATACAGGGGAAGCGTGTGATTTAGACCACCACGACGCCTCTCCAGCATGTCAGTTTGCTGGGTGTATTCACAACTTCAAGATTTTGAGAGACCGTGGATGTACGGCGACCACCGCAGAGATTATCAGATGTCAGGACGACCTGTTTAAACTGGTCATTACCGCCGATGCGCAAGCGATTTGCACATCTGAAGACCGGGTCGAATTTGAGTCCTGCAAGGCAATTTCTCCAACGTGTTACGCAAGTCAGTAGGCCGAGCCGTCTCGCTGGAGTTTTCGCAGAGCGTTCATATCTTGTGGGTTCCCCTTGGGTGGGCGAAATTGAGTTGATTGTTGTGCAGGGACTTAATTTCGCCAACGTGTCAGCTCGAGAAACAGTCTGTTGTTGCTCGTCTAGACAGCTGCGCAGTCACGACCGGCGTGTCGTTGCGGTCTGTTCCTCGTGCCGATTGCTCTCGGTTTAATTGCATCACAATCTGAACGTTTGGATTTGCTTGGTTAAATCGATGAGACCGAGGCATTGAGTTAACTCACGCGCGTAAGAGAAGTGCTTGATGGTCTGCTGAGATGGCGAATTGAGTATCGAGAGCAGTCCCGCTTATGCCAGCGACCCGGCGCAGCTCATTGTGGATGATTCCGGGTGTCAGTACGACACCTAGGTCCCAAGTGTCGCTGAATCGAGCGCATCGGGGGGCCGTCTTGCATCGTCAGGGGCCGTTGAATCCAAGTTGATTTCGATACTGTCTCAAATGGGTCCATCAATGAGTGCGGTCATGTCCTCGGCCGTCACGGCATCGAGGCCGGTCAGGTCAATGGTCGAATCAATTGGGGGTATATGAGACATCAAGCGATGTGTCAGCCATACTGTAATCAAGAGTTCCTGCGTCGCTGGACGGGGCCCGTGGCTGGTCTTTGATGTCCCCGCACCCGGAAACGAGCAGCAGCCATCCAATGATGTGTAGGCAAATTGTGTTGACCCGACCGGCCAGTTGACCCCCCATGTACCCCCCTGGTCCATGGTACACGAGCCAAAGAAAAGCTTGATGGAATTTTACTCGTTGAGGCAATCGTGCCTTGAGTACAATGATTTACGTGCCCCCTGTTGGTGATTTCAATGAGATGTTCTCAGAACACCTCGGATGGTCAATTAATGGGTCGGGACAGCGTGTAGAGATTTACTTGTCCCATCGCCCTTTTTTCCGTCGGGTGTCGAAATGAATGGCTCTCGGGTCGTCCAAATAACGTCCGACACCACCCGTCCCACGGAAAATTTTTCTTTCGAGAATATTGAGGATGATCATTTTGTCGTCCATGTCTGTTTCTCCATCACGGTTGATGTCGCCAGCCCACATATCCACTGCTTTTCCGAATAAATGCTGGCTTTTCTTTGCTCCATTAATGCTGTGGTTATGAGCAGGTGGCCTATAGCCGTAGTAGATGGTCATCGCCTCATGGTCGTGTCCTTGCTTCTTGAGTTCTAGGATCAGATCTAAGAGCCGATGAAGCAAATTGGAATCGATGAGAAGGTAGGTCTCTTCAGCATCTACGGGCCAGTCAAAATGGGGGCTTTGTTCATCACCATGGGCATCAGCGGCACTGGTTTCAGGCAGAAAATCTCTGATCCGAAAATGGCCGACGACGAACTTTTGCCGATCGCTCGGTCGAACAACATAGAACGTGCGATGGCGATAATGGGACCGAGCTATTTGGTCTAATTTGGCAGTCCGTCGATATTCATCGGGAAGTTCACTCAGTCTTCTTGTGTCGAGTTTGCTCAGAACATCATCGATCCCATCATGAGTAAGGATAGGGTCTTGGTTGATATCACTATGGATTCTGTCCCAGCTGAGTCGGTCCGAGGCATTTGGCATTTGGCATCCGCCAAACCATGCTCCGAAAAAAAGTGAAATTAATGTAATTCTAGCCCGCGCTTGATTCATAAGGTCCCCCCAGCTTGTGGCGTCGGTCAGATAAACGTCTGACGGTTAGAATCGGTCTAAACTTTTATTTATTTCTTCCACGCTGAGCCCAATTGTGCCCATCAGGTTTTGAAGACAGCCAACCATTGATGTGGTGCCAATGTTGCTTGGGATGCATCATAACTTGCCGTATGGTTGGTGAAAAACCATCTCCGATGTTCAAAATAGGGTAGACCATGATTACAACAGAACAACGTCAGATAATCCTCGATGGTGAGCACCCAAACTTAGAACTCAAAGACATTGGCTTGAAGGGTCGAGGTGGGCTGTACGTATACGGCGACAATTGTGTCCGCTTAATCAAGAGAAAGTCTCGGGTTCTCAGAAAGGATGCAGAGGCATTTGTTGAAGTCCTTAGCGTTGCATCGTCTCATGTAGGGCGAACGCTCCAAGGTCATTTGCTTATCGCAGATGCGCCGCTGTGTTCGAAAGCAAAACGGTTCCTCGAAGACCGGGGTATCGTTGTCGATCGAGTCGAGTGAATCAGTGATGAGCTACAACGCTTTAGTGGCTCATTCAGCCTTATCGAACAAGCCTTTGTAGAGAATCCCACCAATGGCGGCGCCAACCAAGGGGGCGACCCAGAAAAGCCAGAGTTGGGACGTGGCCCAATCACCAACGAAGAGAGCAGGACCCGTACTTCGCGCCGGATTGACTGATGTGTTGGTGACAGGAATGCTGATGAGATGGATTAATGTCAGACCGAGACCAATGGCGATAGGTGCGAAGCCCGCAGGTGCCCGACTGTCTGTCGACCCTAAGATGATCAAGACGAAAAACATCGTGAGAACAATTTCTGCGATGAGCGCAGCGGTCATCGAATATTTGTCGGGTGAATGTTCGCCGTATCCATTTGATGCAAAACCACCTGCGAGATCGAAGCCCGCTTTGCCACTTGCGATCACATATAGGACGGCTGCGGCTGCAACGGCACCAACGACCTGTGAGATCCAATAGGGGATAATCTCCTTTGCCGGATGGCGGCCCCCAGCCCATAAACCGACGGTCACCGCAGGATTAAAATGCCCGCCTGAAATGTGACCGACGGCATAGGCCATGGTCAATACCGTCAGGCCGAATGCCAATGACACACCAACAAACCCGATTCCGAGAGTTGGATATCCGGCTGCGAGTACTGCACTTCCGCACCCGCCAAACACGAGCCAAAATGTGCCAAAAAATTCCGCGGCAAGCTTCTTAGAAAGTGGCATGATCCCCCCCAGGTTTTAAGGATTTGAGCGATTTATTTGGTTGAGCTTGGATGAGAACGCACCAGAGCGCAAGAGAATCGCAAGAATTATGAGCCTTACTGGCTTAGGGAACAGCACTCACCGGCAGTGAGAAAACGTGGGTGGTCAACCCCTATTCGAGCTCATTTTTCGAGGACCGCCCAACAGAAACAGCACCCCCTTTTTGGATACTGCCAAACCGTTCAAAGGTAGACAATTGTCCATCACAGTCGAGATCGCCCACGGCGCGCACCGTGAATCTGGACAGTGTGCCCGTTCCGTCAACCTCGACCTGATACGCATATCGAAACGGGTCTTCTATCGCGAAGTTCAACGCCTGCCAAACAGGAGCCGCAAATGTTTCCGGAGTCGGCTTGAACTGGATGGGCTTCCCGTCTTTACACATGAACTTGGTCGGGTTACCGGGCACCAGTTTGGATGGGCCTGCAAATTGTTGTGGCAGTAACTTACCGCTGGCATCAGCGATGTCGGCCTCGTAGTACGTACGTTGCGCCATAGATAAGCGCTGGAGGTTCACCTTTGCTTCGGTGCTCTTCGATTTCTTTTGGAGTTCTGTGAAAGCAGGGATGGCAATGGCTGAAATGATGCCCGATATGAACTTCATCCCGATCAATTCCCCTTCGTGCTCAAATTTGATTCCATCGTCGAGTTTCAAAGACATCTCGATTGGTTCCGACGTTTTTGATTGATTCACCATCTTCGCTAACGCCGCGATACCCTCTCGGTCGGTTTGATTTTGGTTTTTTGACGAGCGCGCGACTCTAACAATCATCTTCAGAACATCATGATAGGACACGTGGTATCCGAAAATGATGCCATCAGCCTGAATTGAGACTCCGGATTGGGTACTTGCAAAGTTGTTTTTTTTGGACCGCTCAAGTGCTTGCTTGACGCTGTCCGCATTTGGACCGATGAGAATGGCACCCTCGGCAAGTGCCAACGCCGGACGTCCTGGAGCAGCTGGCCAATGGTAGCCATCATAGTCCCCGAAGCTCTGGGCTTTGGGTATCAATCGGGGGTCTGGATGGGTCGCCAGTTTTGCCATCACCGTATCGGTGAACACTTTCGCTGCCTTGGCGTTTTTGGTCTCCAAAGCGATGACCGCCCGCGTCTCAGAAAATAAAACCTCAGGCTGGTCGCTCTTGACAGATGCGAGATCCACACCGAACATGATATGCCCAGATAAAGCCTCTCTGAACGTCTCTTGGCTAAACCCCATGCTTGTTGCGATGGCCGTCTGCGCCATGGTGACTACCATGCGCTGTTGGGCCATGGACGGGGGCATTAGTTCGGATACGCCTTGAAAGAATTCCGACCAGTTTACAGACAGCCGCACTAACGCCCAGTCGCTCGTTCCGTAGAATTTTGCAGCGGTCATTTTTGTCGATGACCCGAATACTTTTTGTAAGGCCTCTAGGCCTGTTTTTTTGACCTTGAGGTGGGCCGCCATCACCCCGGAGCCGTTTCGGATGCCAAAGGTCTTGAGCGTCTGTTTGTAAAATTCAATGTCGGCTTGTGGCCCTTGTCCGGTCTCTTTAATGATGTCAAAAAGAGGGTCGAAATTTATCAGTCCGATGAACTGCGCTGCCCCGCTTTGACCTGGGATTTTCGAGCCAGCTGAATCCTTAGACGGAGACTTTACGAAGTTGCTGAATGAAACTTTGAGCTGCTCCAAATTCTTGGTGTTTTTCGAGAGCGGCAGCAAGTAGGTGTAGGCACCTCGCTGACCGAGCAGCCCCATGACCCTTTGGTTTGCTACGACTGTATCAACACCGTTCTCTCCCTTAACGAATTGGGTCTGTTTCCCTTTCGAATGAAGGAATTTAAGGAACTTTTCACGGCTTTCTAATCCGAATCCAAACATGAACGGGTTTCTCGGTTGAAAAAGGGTCTTCTCACCGACAACATACAGGCCCAGCCCAGGATCAATCCCGATGGATTTCCAACCGGCTTCCGTCGCCGGGTCAAAGCCGATGAACTTGGTCCGTTCTTCCGCACTCGAGATCTTTGTTATGGCATCGAGCACATCGTTCGGGGACGTCTTTTCAGCCTTTGCTTTGATCTCACCCACAATGCTTATCAGGTTTTGGAGAATGAGATGAGGTGAGTCGAAGCCCGCCAGGCCGATAGTGCCATTATCTGATAGCGTTCGTTCAATTTGAACACGGCTCGGTAGATTGGCCTTTTTTTCATCTGCGTTATCTTGGTTGGTGCTAGATGCACCCTGGCCGCAGCCCATGTAGATGAGTCCAGTCAAGCAGGTTACGATCCAGATTTTCATTCAGAGTCTCCCGGGAGAAGTGTCGGTCAAATATGTGATGGATCACACTGTTTACAGCTTGGGTCCCTAGGTCAAGCTAAGAAGCCTTGAAGCTTATTTTTTTGGCCCAGATTCCTCCATTGCCCGTCGGCAGCGTTGTGGATTTCAGTAAAGGCGTTGACGAGCGATTTTCTGGTGGTATGGTGCCGCTCAAAATCACCACAATTCGCGTTGCGGGTGTCGCAAAAATCGAGCATATCCAAGGATTAGGAACATGGTTCTAGGTACCTTTATCTTTTTCACAGGTCTCGTGGCAGTCATTACATTTGTCATGACAAAAAATGATGACCACGGTAGCTCTACTGGTTATTTTCTAGGTGGTCGAACGCTCACAGCCGGATTTATTGCTGGCTCGTTAATGCTCACCAACCTATCTACTGAGCAATTGGTTGGTCTGAATGGAGCCGCTTTTAGGGATGGCTTTTCCGTCATGGCGTGGGAAGTCGTCGCTGTCGTGGCTTTGGTTTTGATGGCTCTCTTCTTCCTGCCGCGTTTTTTGAAGAGTGGGATTACGACGGTTCCTCAGTTCCTCGAAGTTCGATTTGATGAGCAAACTCGAATCATTACCACTTTCATCTTCGTGATCGCCTATGCCGGTCTGCTTTTGCCCATCATCTTATACACGGGTGCTAAAGGCCTGAATGGCATGCTCGAATTACAGTCGTTGACGGGGATTGGGACCGATTCTGGACAGCTTTGGTTTACTGTTTGGCTGGTCGGCTTAATCGGCTCTGTGTATGCCATATACGGTGGTCTGAGAACAGTCGCTGTGTCTGACACCATAAATGGGTTTGGCTTGTTGGTCGGTGGCATCATGATCACGATCTTCGGACTAAATCTCATCAGTGATGAGGGTGTTTTCAAAGCACTGGCTCTGATGCAGGAGGCCAACCCGGAGAAAATGAACTCCATCGGTGGGCCATCTCAATCGGTGCCATTCTCCACTTTGTTTACCGGCGTATTGCTATTGAATCTCTTCTATTGGTGTACAAACCAGCAAATCATTCAACGAACATTCGGTGCGAGCAATCTGGCCGAAGGCCAAAAAGGTGTTTTGATGGCGGGTGGGCTGAAACTACTGGGTCCATTGATTCTTGTTCTGCCTGGTCTGATCGCATTCCACCTTTATGGCGACTCTATAAAAGCCGATGATGCATACGGCCATTTGGTCCGCAATGCACTGCCAAAACCCCTCGTTGGTTTTTTTGCTGCCGTCATGGTGGGCGCCATCTTGAGTTCCTTCAACTCGGCTCTCAACAGTGTCTCCACCTTGTTCAGCTTAGGCATCTACAAGAAATTGATTAATCGAGATGCAAGCGATGACCGAGTTGTTGTTGTGAGCAAACGCTTTGGCTGGGTCGTTGCTTTGATCGCAATGAGCGTGGCACCGCTACTCGCCGGCCAGGATAGTATTTTTGGTTACCTCCAGAAAATGAATGGCATGTACTTCATCCCCATTTTCTCAGTCGTCCTTTTGGGGATTTTGAATCGACGTGTCCCAGCTATCGCTGCTAAAGTCGCTCTCGTCTTGGGCTTTATCTTGATCGCCCTCGGGTACTTTGTCCCGGCTTTCTCTGGTCTTGTGGCAAGTATGCATGAGTTTCACTTTCTCGGTGCTGTGTTTGGGCTCTTAATTGTGCTCATGATGGCGATCACATCCATTCGACCGCGCGCTGAGTCGTGGGTGCATGTGCACAGCGGTGACGTTGACATTACGCCTTGGCCGCATGCGTCCAAGGTGGGCACGATCCTCATTGTTTGTGTCTTAGCGATCTACGCGCTCTTCGCCGACTTCAGCGTGCTTGGGTAGGTATATCGCCAGCGTTCAGTCTAGCCTGACGACTCAAATTCGCTGCCGACGATGAAGGTGCTTTTGTCGACCGCGGAGCATGATCAGTCCAAGCACGGCCAACATGACGAATGAACTTTGCTGCGGGTGGCCGTGCGCTGTCGCGCAGCCCGCTGACGCGGCCGATACAGGGTTCATCTCATCCACAGGCTGGCAGGACACTTCTGACTGCTGCGTATCGGAGTAGGGCCCCGTCTCATGGTATTCTTGGGTTTGCTCGAGCCAAGATGAAAAGTCGGTCGGCTCAACGTCACTGAAATCTTCAACCGTTCCGATGGCGACCCAGAGTTTTCCCGTGGTGTTTTCTGGAACCCAGGCGACAACATAACCCGTTCCGGCTTGCTCTATGATTTTTGTCGTCTCCAAGAGAATCCACGATTCAGTTTGTGAAAACGGCTCGTAGAAGTCAGTCGGTGCTTCGATTTGGCTCGAATGGTAGACGATGCCACCGAGTCCATCGGGGATTTCAAAAGGGACGGTATCGTTTATGGGGGGGAGACCGGCGGCAAGGATGGCGATAGACGGGCGATAGTCCGTCAGCCGCTCTATCACGGGAACACCTAACTGAACGAATAGTTCCTCTTCACCAACGGAGCTGAATTCGAGCCAAAGTTGGTCTGATTCACAGGTCACGTCGTGGTAGAGAACGATTGAGGTCGCCATGTTCTGGATAGGCCACGCGGTGTCAAAGGATTTAAATTCACCGTTCGAGAAGCTCGGTTTATGGGCCTGCGCTCCAACCGCCGTAAAGACAAAGACCATCAGCAATAATTTTGACATACATACCCTCCCTTTTCTCCGTTAGAGAGAGTTTGAGCATCTGCACTTAGTTACGCGAGGACTCTCCATTCAGCCAAATTGGTACTCATTTATCGCACCTGAATCGGCATCCCCTTGGGGTGTGCGGGGGCCGTTTTTGGAGGAATTGGGTACACGTAGATTTTCTCGGCCTTTTTTTTGAGCAGTTTGCCTCGATCATCGCAGATTTCCCGTTCCAGGTCGCAATAAAGCCCCAGTGCACAGTCGCCTTTTTCTTTGCATGGGTGACCGATTTGATTTCGACAGGACAGTGTGCTGACGACAAGCACGACCAGAAGGACGGGATATTTCAATCTGTCGTGTCCTTGTATGGGTCGCTCAACTCAGGGTTTTTCAGGAATTCCTCATCCGTCAGCGAATTCAAGAACGCCATCAAGTCCTGCTTCTCGTTATCATTGAGAATAAAGCCGACGATAAAAACACTCTTATTTGGATGCGCTGTTCCGTCTCCGGCATGGGGTCCATCGCTGATTTGGCGGCCCCCGGCGGCATACAAATCAATCAATTCGTCGAGAGTCGAGATTGAACCATCGTGTAAGTAAGGGGCTGTCACAGCGATATTACGTAACGTTGGTGCTTTGAATCGGCCTAAGTCTTGCCGTTCACGAGTGAGCTCATAGACACCCTGATTGCTGGGGTATTGGCCAGACCCGCCGAGATTGTACATGCCATTATTGTGAAACGGCCGTTCGGTAAACGGGAAGTCGGGGCTTTTCACGGAATCACTCATTGCAAAGCCTCCGTGACAATGAAAGCATTCCAAGCGTTCTGAAAAAAAGAGGTTCATGCCTCGAATCGCTGACGCATCCAGGGCACTTCGATCCCCTTTCATGTAGCGGTCGTAGGGGGAATTGGCACTGATTATAGTGCGCTCGAAGGTGGCGATGGCCTTGGCGATATTGCCCACCGTAAACGGTTCGTCATCTGCCGGAAAAGCAGCCGGAAATAACCGTTGATAGCGGTCTTCAGCCTGTAGTCTATCCAAGAGGTCTTGCTCGGTGAGTGCGCTGAGTCCCAATTCGACGGGGTCTTCGTTAAACATGGGGACCAGAGCTTGAGCCTCTAAGGATGTCAAAGTTGGATTGCCCCATCCAAGGGTCGCAGCATAGCCGACATTGGCCAGCGACATCGATCCGACACTGTGGCTTTGGTCCGATGCGCCCACTGCAACCGGTCGGCCGTCTGTAAAGGCAAGTGCTTGCTGATGGCATGTCGCGCATGAATACGACTCGTTAAACGAGAGAAGGGGATCGTAGAAAAGGAAGCGTCCCAGCTCTAATTTCGCTGCAGTGGGCAGGTTGTCTTCAGGGACTGGAGCGGTTGGGAAATGCTCCGGGATTTGAAGCGTAAACGGGGTCTCGGACGCATCGATACCACTATCGCCACAACTCACCATAGCTGGAAATGAGCAGACCATGAGCAACCAGCGCAGGATAAACCCGCTTGTCGCATTTGTGTTCCGTTCGGTCTGATTTCCCATTCTTAAATGACCTAATTATCCCGTACAGAAAAGGCCGTAGCCTCGGTTGAGCTGAGTCCCAGACGTGCGAAAATCGAGCTGCATTCTGGATCGTCTGGGTCGCCCATGCAGCCCGGCGCCGTACCCGTCGTGTTTTCACTCAGGTTTGTTCCCTCGAGTAGGTCGTCGAGATCCAAGGTCACGGTTTGAGTTTGCCAAGTAAAGTCACTGAGCAAGATCGTTGGAATATTCTCAAATTGGCAATTGAAGTCGTCATCACATCCAACAGACCCGAGGTGAAACCGAAATGCATTGCTGTCTGCATCGATTCGCATGAACTTGTAGCCGGAACGCCACGACCAGAATAAAGACGCCTGATTGAGTGGACTGCCCCGGTTCTCCAGAACCGTTTGTGGTGAGTTGAGCTGGTTTGGGATACCGATACGAAAGCGTAGGCCGGTATACGGGCCGTCTGTGGTCGTGCCCCTGATTCGGCTATTCATTTGCGTTGTTCCGTTCGCACACCCATCTTCGAAGTCGAGTAGTGCAACGCCGTCTTTCTGCCAAATGCCGTCGTCGTTCAGTCTGATTGGTTGGGCGCGACCATCTTCGTCAATGAAAGCGATGTCATGGACATAGAAACGCATGTCTGTCATCGCGACTGTTGTCCGTTCCGTGCCCAGGTCAGCTACGGCTTGACCGCATTGAAATGGTGCACCGCCCGCGTTCACAGAGAATGCGATTTCGACTGCTACGCGTTCTTCTGTACTGGCATCTGGCGAGCCACAGCCGAATACGAAGCAGGACGCAATCACAGCCACACACCCAATGACTCGGTTCAGAAAAGAGCCCGGATGACGACGTCGACCTGAATGTTGCACGGTCATTTTTTTCCTCACGCTTCGGTCGCAGCTTCTGTCCCGGTGAGCCAAATTACGGCACCTCAAACACCCTCGCCAACTGATCTCGGCTACAAGAAGATAATGTCTAGCCTGATAAAGTTGCTTTCAACCTTGTCAGAGCGACATGCATCTATGTTAAGTGTAACTGACGGGGACAAACGTGTGCAAGGTATCCAAAGACCCCCTTCGCTCCGAAATAAGTCAATTCAATTGAAAGTGGTCCCCGCATGACAACACTGCGTACGTTTTTTGCTCTGCCGATTCTCTGCACCAGTCTGATTGCATGCGGCCACGACTCGTCCTCTCGAAATACGGGGGGGCAGCGAGATGATTGTATCTCTGGTGGGTCTGCAACAGAGGTTGGTGTGTCCGAGCCAGTGGAGGAGGGGCAGCCTCTGGGACGACCTCAACTGCCAGTTGGCCCCGACGATGCGCTGGCCCAGGCTGCCTGCTCTCTTTTAGGCACTGTTCCGACGGAGATTATCGCCGTCGCAGATGCGAATTCTGCGGGCCAAGTCGTGGTTACTCCACGCCAGGATACAGCGTTATCTGTCCGTTTGCCCGACGCTGGCGTTGGCTATTTCACCCTAGAGATTCCCGAGTGGTCCATCACGATCGCCACTTCGTTGAGGTATCAAGAGTCGCTCGTGATTCTGGATGAAAATTGCGATATCGAGCCGGTTCAAAGCGTGAGTTGGAATGGTGCTTGCGACGACTCAGGGCTCATAGACCACCGCCATCTCTATCATGCCTGGGGTTCATTCACTGTCCGAATTACCGGCGACGCCAATGAGCCCGTACACCTCTCATTTATGAAATTAGACTAACCTTGTCGGTGTCTCGCAGATGACCATGCTGAAGATAAACTCAGCAATTGGCTTGGGCGCTCTGCTGCTCTATTCATTGTCCTCCGGATGTCACACCCAAGCTGAACAGGCCAGAGACCAGACATCTTCGCCCCTCGTGGAGCTCGGACGCCATCTGTTCTACGAGCGTCGCTTGTCCTTCAACAATGACCGCTCTTGCGGCATCTGTCACGAACAGGCCAAAGGATTCACGGATGGTTTTGTTCGTGCTGTCGGGACAACGGGTGCCATACACCCGCGAAACACATTGACCTTACTCAACGTGAGCGAACGTAGAACGCTCAGTTGGGTCGACCCAAGTCCTGTTTCGCTGGCTCAGCAACTTTTGGTGCCCTTGTTGGGGACCGAGCCCATCGAAATGGGGGCCGCCGAATCAATCGACGACATGCTCGATGAGCTCAATGGTGATCATCGATACCAACAGTTACTGGTGGCCGCTGGTGCCACAGCCTTGGACCTCGACTTGTTGGCCCTATCAATCGCGGCGTTTGTCTCGTCTCTCACGACTTACGATGCCCCCTACGATCGTTTTCTAGCCGGCGATGAAACAGCCATCGATGAGGTCGTAAAGCGTGGAGAGGCACTCTTTTATTCACGTCGGACCCTTTGTTCCAGCTGCCACGGTGGTGCCGATTTTGACCAGCCCATGGATGGTCGGCATGGCTGGTTCAATACCGGTCTATATTCTCTGGAGACCGGGACTTACCCGAGCTCTCGACAAGGACTTTATGAGCTGACGGGGCAGCCTTCAGATATCGGCCGCTTTCGGGTACCGACACTTCGGCATCTTGCGCTCACAAAGCCCTACTATCACGACGGAACCGGTGCCACCCTGCGAGACGTTCTCGAGCATTACAATGCGGGGGGTCGACTGATTACGTCCGGACCCTTCGTGGGAGACGGCCGGACGAACCCGTATAAAGATCCCCGCATACGCCCGCTTCATTTGACCGACTCCGAACTGGATGATCTCGAGGCTTTTCTTCTCGCACTGAGTGACATCAGCATCGTTGACCGAATGGATTGGAGCGATCCTTGGATTCGTGGTGACTGATGGCATTATTTGCCCGGTTGACAAGATGGTGGACATCGCGTGCGCGAAACGGCGCTTTTAAAACAAAAGAAAGACATCCAGTTGGTCATCGCTTGCATCTTTTCGGCGGGCTACATCATCAACCCGCTGGCGGCTCTGTAGCCACAACTGCTGATGTTGACATCGATTGACGATTTTGGCGGACTAGGCTAACAGCCATTTACCCAATTCATACAAAGGAGACGCTTTGAGTCGGCTGCATGTTTTTATCGCTCTTGCTTTCGTTGTGCCATTCCAAAGTCAGGCCGATGTCGGGACACCTACGGCAGAGCAGGTGCCTTCAAACACCCAATCCAAGACGGCCAATCCACCCACGGTGGACGTTGAAACATGGGTTCTAGATAATGGTTTGACCGTACTTCTCAGCCGAGATACTCGGCTTCCTGTCGTCGCTGTTGAGGTGCGGTACATGGTGGGGTCTGCTCATGAGAAAGTCGGCCGAAGTGGGTTTGCGCATTTATTTGAACATCTGATGTTCCAGGGTTCTCAGAATTACAACGATGAATACTTCAAGCCCTTACAACCCATCGGCGCAGCCATTAATGGAACGACCAGTGTAGACCGAACCAATTACTATGAAAGAGTCCCGAAAGAGTATCTGGAACTCGCCCTCTGGTTAGAATCCGATCGGATGGAAAATTTGCTGCCTGCGTTGACTATGAAGAAATTGGATAACCAGAGAGATGTCGTCAAAAATGAGCGTCGACAATCCTATGAAGACCGTCCCTACGGCCGAGTCTGGTTACACCTCTATGAGCAGCTGTACCCAAAAAAACACCCCTATGGGCATCCGACCATTGGCTCTCATGCGGACCTGACGGCAGCGAGCTTGGACGACGTAAAATCGTTTTTCAAGCAGCATTATTCAGCAACCAACGCCATCGTGACCATCGCGGGTGATTTCGAAATGGAGCAGGCCAAAGCCTTGGTTCGCCGATATTTCGGTCACTTGCCGAGGGGCAAGCGTACACCGTGGCCAAAACATTCTCCCGCATCATTGGCGACCAACAAACACATCGTAGACAGGGATGAAGTCAAACTGCCCATGATCGTCATGGCTTGGCATACGCCGGCTTTGTACGCAAAGGGCGATTCAGAGATGGATATTTTGGCCTCGGTTTTGAGTGCTGGCAAGACAAGCCGCTTGTACAAGCCACTGGTTTTTGACCAAAAGATCGCGACGCGAGTGAATGCGTATCAGGTCTCCATGGCCTTGGGCAGTTTCTTTGTCGTGCAGGCAGTCGCTGCGCCTGGGACGTCAATTGAGGATCTCAAAGGGGCATTAAAAAAAGCACTTGGTGACGCCCTCGCAACCAAACCGAGCGTTGAGGAAATGGCTAAGGCCATCAATGCGTACAAGAAGTCCTTTTACGGACGGGTCGAGAGCGTGCTGTCACGAGCCCAGCTTTTAAGTACATACCACCATATCAAGGGGCGGGCCGATTATCTTGGAACCGATTTGGCTCGGTACACTGAACTCACCGCAGATACGGTATTTGAGGCGGCCAACCTGTGGTTGCAAAAGCCGCATTTACGAATCGATGTGTTGCCCGTCGAGGAACCAGCCAAGACTGCGCCAACAGGAGGGGCCAAATGAAGTGGGCGATATCTTTTTTTACGGTCCTCATGTTCGCCATAGGCTGTGGCGGTGGTCAGGTCCAAAAACAAGGCGGGCCTGACCGCTCTAAACTGCCCGGGCCGGCGGCAGCCTCACCTTGGAGTCAGCCCGAGATCGAGACATGGACTCTCAGCAATGGACTCAATGTTTGGTTCGTCAGGCAAACCCAAGCACCGCTCCTCGCAATACAGTTGGTTTTTCCGAAGGGATCGGCGACAGACCCTGGTGGCCGCGCTGGCACAACGGCCTTAATGGTCGACCTGCTGGATGAGGGCGCGGATGGCCTGAGTGCTCTCGAGTTATCAGACGCATTTTCTCAACTCGCCACAGACTACAGTGTCAGGGTGGATATCGACTCGGCAACCCTTTCGATGTCTTTGCTGGCCGATAAACTTGACGCGTCTTTATCGCTCTTGGCTAAGATTTTAACCAAGCCTGGGTTCGCTGAGACCGACTTCAATCGTGTCAAGGCGCAACGAGATGCTCGGGCCCTGACGAGTGAATCTAATCCATCATCGGTTGCCTTCGTTGTTGCGAGGCGGGTGATGAACGGGTCAGGCTACGGTGCCTATTCACCCAATGGCGTCCGCAAAACACTTGCACAGGTCACTCGGAAGGACGTCCAACTCCAATATGAAAAACTCATTAAACCCAACGGTGCAACCGTAGTGGTCGTCGGTGATTGCGAGAGGACAGCACTGGAAGCCGCCTTAGAGAACAATCTCGGACAATGGACCGGTCGCCAAGTTGAGAGTCCCATTGAGCCATCCACGAAGCCTTCAAATGTGGGGATTCGGCTCGTCGATTTTCCTGGCTCATCGCAGTCTATGGTCATCGCCATTAGACAGGCAGAGGGTGCCAAAGCACCCGACTATTTTCAGAGCGAGGTCTTCAACAAAGCTTTTGCCGGTGCATTCACGGCGCGGGTCAACATGAACCTGAGAGAAGACAAAGGCTATACCTACGGTGCTCGAGGGGCGTTCATGAGGCTTTTGGATGATGGTGCCTATTTGATCTATGCCAAGGTGAAAGGTGAGACAACGAAAGCAAGCATTGATGAAATTCTCAAAGAAATCAGACTGGTTTCTGGCGATAAGCCAATCACCGCGGATGAAGTCGAGAGCGCGAAGAGCAGTATGATCAAGGGGATTCCCGGACGGTTCGAACGGATGGGAAATGTGGCTGGCGAATTAGGTGGTCTGGTCGCTAAGAAACGAGGACTCGACTGGTATCATAGTCGCATGAAGAAGGTGGCTCAAGTCTCCCTGAGTATGGCGCGCGACGCTGCTCAGAAACACGCAGTTGCCGAGCAGTTTCAAATCATTGTTGCCGGTGACAAGGCGAAAATATTGGATGGGTTGAAAACCTTTGGGCTCCCGATTTTCTTGTATGATGCACAGGGTGACTATTTGGGGCCTTTATCTGTAGATGATTCCAACTAAAGGATGGCTTAATGTTTTGCCATGACTCTTGACGAACAGGCATTACTTGACATCACTCAGTCAACGTGTGGCCACTACAATTCGAACGCCGAAGACTTTTGGATTGGAACAAAAGATCACGACGTTTCACAAAACATAAACGCATTGCTGAGTCGTCTCGGCGATGTCAGCCCCCTCCGAATACTGGACTTTGGATGCGGGCCGGGTCGAGATCTTTTGACCTTCTCTGCGCTGGGTCACGAGGCTGTTGGGTTAGATGGGGCAGTCCGCTTCTGTGACATGGCGCGGAGCCTCAGCGGCTGTTCGGTACTGCACCAAGATTTCGTGGCACTGGATCTACCCCCTGCGTCCTTTGATGGGATTTTTGCAAACGCAAGCTTGTTCCACATTCCGAGCCAGGAATTAGGCAGGGTCATGGGTGAATTGTTGGCTGCTTTAAAGCCTGGAGGTGTGCTTTTCAGTTCGAATCCGCGTGGACAAAATGTCGAGGGTTGGAACGGAGATAGATACGGTGCTTACTACGATTTGGACCATTGGAGAGCGAGCCTAGAATCTGTCGGGTTCATGTATCTTAGTCATTATCTCAGGCCGGCTGGCCTGCCCGTCGAGCAGCAACCTTGGCTGGCCAGTCTTTGGCAGCGGCCTTTCTGAGACCGGTCTCAGAAAAATTTAGGAAACATCCAGCCCGAGCGTTTTTTGTAGGATTCAAAATCAGGATATCGGGACAGTGAGCGGTCTTTTTTGATCATGTTGGGAATCCAAATTACGCCGACGAATAAGCACAGGACGGCCATGGGAATCCAATGCATGGCCAGACTGCTAAAGCCCGCATAGATGAGAAGCTCACCGAAGTAGTTCGGGTTTCGACTGCGAGACCAGAGCCCGTCTGTGATAAGCCCTTTTTTAAGGGACAGGGTCACGTGTTTTTGCATGTCTGACACGAAGTGATAAAACACACCGATTACATAAATCATGGTGGCACTGCCAAGCCACCAGGCCGGTGCTTCAATATTGCCCGCGATGATCAACCAAGGCGCGATCCAGTACAATGTCAGGCCCGCCCAAATAAACAGTCCGTATGGAAGGCCACATGGACTTTCCCATTGTCGATCGCCAAAAGTCTTGCTTTTAAGAACCCACAGGATTCCGTAGGTACCGTGGGTTGCGAAATAGACCCAAGCTGTTGTGTTCTGCCAATTGTCATAGATGGACATCAAAACCAAGATGGCGATGGGCGTCGCGCCTTTATGACTGTCGATAAAATGCTTTTGTTTCATGGTTTACCCATCATCGAACATGGTCTCAAGCTGTCTCACGCTGACCGTTATGCGCAGCGAAACAGTCTTCTGTGCCGCCGAGGAGAACATCAGACGTGCGCTGGTTCTTTCGAGCACCATGTAGCGTCTCAAGTTCGATTATTCAAGAGCGGAGCTGATAGGTGCCCTGAGCAATTGCGCACGGCTTTGATTCATCATCGACCCAGACATAGACGGTTGCTACGACCGAAGTTCGGCCGCGCCGTTCAAGTTTAGCCCGTCCATAGAGTCGAGGCCCGCGGGCAGGGCGTAGGAAGCGAATGGACAGTTCTTGAGTCACCGCGGTCGGGTCAATGTGACCCAGGACCCCATTAATGAGAAACCAAAATGCAGAATCGGCACACCCGAAAATGGTCGGGCCTGAAATGGTGCCGCCTGGGCGCAATTCGGCTTTGGAAACAGGCCAAACTGCCAGTGCCTGAGTCGCCTCGACCTCTTCGCATAAAACAGGTGTATCTGGCCAAATCTCTTTCAGCATTTCGTTTATGTCGTGTGGTGTAACCATGCATCTATCCCAAGCCGCTGTCTACGCTGATTCAACGCCATCGAATACTCCCTGATGTCATTGACAGAGATGTGCCAAGTCGGGTCGAACGAGCAGTTTGCCACCCTCACTCAATCCTTACTTTCTCGACTCAGCTATCGAGTTTTTCGTCTACAAATGTCATCTGCAGAGCGTTCGCCCATCTCGTGATTTGGTCCGTCCAGCCGATTCACCAAGGATGCACCTTACCGGCCGAACATTCTCGTCTAGGCTACACGTTACGGAGTTGTAGATTTCTGTGCAAGAGGCCACTAGATGAACCCGAGGGTTGATGGACGGGCTGGTTTATCATCATGCTCGCCGACCTGTATCCGCCAGTCAGATTGGGTCTCGGCTCTTGAACACTCAATCCATTCATGTTGGCACGTTTTGGTGGAGTCGGTCATTGCGTTTCAATTCTCTATCGGCTAAGCCCAATCAATCCATTTTGCCAGTTCCAAAGGACACTTTACGCATGTCAGATTCTACAAGCCGTAAACTATCTCTCGACCGAGAGCCCTATCGCGAGTTTACCATCGAGGCTCTACTGGTTGGTGCTTTGATCGGCGTTGTGATGACCTGTGCATTCGTCTATATCGGTCTCAAACTCGGGTTTACGATGGGGGGCTCGACGGTTGCGGCGATTCTCGGGTTTGGGTTACTTCGCGGTGTCCTAAAAAAAGGGACCATTATTGAGAACAACATCAATCAGACCGTCGCATCTGGGGTTAATACTGCGTCTGCGGGCATCGTGTTCACTCTGCCAGCTTTGTTCTTACTCAGTGCGACCGATACACGTATTTCCGTCGAGGCTCTGCCCGCCATTCTTGCAGCGATAGGCGGTTCCTTTCTGGGTGTGGCGGTGATTATTCCGCTGCGGAAACAAATGATTGAATTCGAGCGTCTCAAATTTCCAAGTGGCGTTGCTGTAGGTACGTTACTGAAGTCGCCTGGTGCGGGCATTCACCAAGCAAAAATGCTGGCCATTGGCGTTGTTCTGGCGACCACGATTCATATTCTATGCAACGTGAAAATGCTACCTGATGAAATCGATATCGGGGGGCCACTTGGGCTTCCTATGTCAATCCCGTTGGTCGTGTATGTGAGTTTTGCAAGCCTCGGAGCTGGCCTTCTATCTGGTTCTGGTGGCCTGCCTTTTGTCTTCGGTGGCGTTCTCGCGTGGTGGCTTATCAGTCCCATTGCCATCGGACTCGGCTGGGTTCCAAGTCAAGCCGCCCTCACCGCCCCAGATTGGGCTGGGCATGAGGCGTGGAGCAATCAAGTTTTATACGGTGAGATGCTTCGACCACTGGGCATCGGCGTGCTCATTGGCGGTGCATTTGCAGGTGTGGTGGCCAGTTTTCCTGCATTGAAGAGTGCCATCAAGAGTTTGTCACAGGCCGCAAAAGCAGGGGGTCAGGGGGGAAGTGAAGAACTCAGCAGTCGTGTTCTTTATGCGGGCATGATTGGGTCGGTTGTTATCCTCTATTTTGCCGCGATGACATCGAGTCCCGATATCACTGTCGGTCAGGGAATCGGTATTGCCGTTGTCGGGACAATTTGGCTCGCCCTCGCGGGTTTAATCGTTGCTCAGGCCACGGGCATGACCGATATATCCCCTCTCTCGGGCATGTCACTCATCGGTGTCACCTTGATGTTCTTTATGTCCGGAGGCAATGCCGTCTCGGCCATTATTCTCGGTGTCGCGGTTTGTGTCGGTATTGGGCAATGTGCCGACATGATGGGCGATTTGAAAGCCGGACATTTGGTCGGGGCCCAACCTCGAAAACAGCAGCTGGCTCAATTTGCGGTAGGTTGGCTTGGTGTTCCGGTGGCCGTCGGCGTGTTATTTTTTCTCTGGAACAGTGTCGGCTTCGGTTCCGACATCAATCCGGAGCTCAGTGCACCTCAAGGGGACGCACTTGCGCAGGTGATCAAGAGTCTTGGTGAAGGCGCTGCTCCCTTGGATAAATATTTGGGTGGTGCTGCCATCGGTTTAGGCCTCGGCCTTTTCCCTGTACCCGGTCTGGGGGTTTTGATCGGACTTGCGATGTATCTGCCGTTTTCAATTACGCTTACCTACGGCATCGGCTGCTTGGGCTCCATTTACCTCACCCGGACAAAAGGCCAAGAATGGATTGGCTCTACGCTCGTCCCCATCGCTGCTGGATTTATTATCGGAGAGGCCGTGACCAATCTCGTTGCCGCCATGATCATGGGCCTCACGGCTGCTTAGGAGTTCTTGATGAAGCATTTAGGGACAGGTCTTTTCGCTATCGGCGTTGGTTTATGTGCCGCATTCGGGGCTCAATTGAGTCAGCCGATGTATGAGATGAAAAAAGAACAGGGTCAACTTCTGAGTTACGAGTTGTCCACGCTCAAATCAAAATATGAGGTGGCACTTAAAAACGCAGAGGGAAAAGATGCGTCCAGCCATAAAATACCTGCCGACCCACTCACCAAGGACTACACGTCCCAATCCGCTTATTTAACTGCATTGATCGCTCAGCATGACGAATACGTCGCATCTCTCAAGCGACACAGTGATGCCAAATTAGATGCCCTCCGCCGCAGTTGGCTAGATGCAAGGCGGTCGGCCTTAGCACAGAAAACTAAAATCGCTTTTCTAGAAAAACCAGGACCGAACCTTAGATTGGCCTCTTGGGTCACAGACAGTGGTGCGGGCTTCGGTGCTGGATTATTTTTCATCGTAATCGGCGCGCTGATCGCCCGACGTGTTAAAAAAGCAGAATTAACTGGATCGGGCACCGAGTCCGGTTCGGGTTCGATCAGCGCAGTCAATGTCCGCGTAATGGTAACCGAGGTAGCCGAACAAGTCGGCGGCTTAGCCGAGCGGGTCAAGGAGAATCAATCGCCAACAATCGCCTGTGCTGACGAGATCAGGCAAGAGATTGAGCGTCTTGCGCTCTCTCATTTTCAGCCCATCGTGGACGCAAGATACAGACTGCAAGCTGAAATCGGTTTAGCCGCTTTTGCCGAGGCTTTCGGTCCGTTCTCAGCGGGTGAAAGAAACGTAAGTCGTGCATGGTCTGCCCTTGTCGACGAACATTGGCCAGAGGCCGTAGCCTCCCTGGCGAATGCTGCAACAGCATTGCGGATGGCCGACCAGAAACTGAGTTGACTTAAATCAAGAACCCGAGCAGAAGAACGCCGATTTGCGGTTTGATGACGCACGGGACTGCGCAGCTGCGTTAGAGTGTCCGCTTGCCAATCGTTCTCAGTAGATCGTCGAGTTGACTGATGCCTCTGCCTTCGAATCGGAACAGTTCACTGAGCGTTTGTTGGACGTCTTCAGAGAACTGGAGAGCCTCGAAGCGTCGTTCCGGGCCAGCGGCGAGGTCATCGTACCCGTCGGGTGGAAAGGGCAGGTTAATTTGAGTATCGGCGTTTGGACCAAAGTAAACATCCCATCGACCGTCCGGACCGAAGAGTACGAGTCGGTGTGCATCCGATGCGTCTGAACCTGCACCGTCGAATGAGCGCATGACGCTGTTCCATTCTGCAATCTCAGGGCGTGTTACGGGTGCTGCCGCAAAGGCCACCTGATTGGGAATCCTCAAATCGTCACTGCGCTGGACATGAATTGTCAGAGACTCAGGTAAGGTCTGGCCATCGCCGAAACGAGCAGACAAGCCAACAAATGTCGGGATACCCACTTCCAGACCACCATACGGTGCGGCCATCCGGGCCGGGTATTCCCCCGGTTCGTCCGCCGCCGTCACACCCAACGGCACAAAACCAATGCCTGGCAGTGTGACACCAGAAAAGACGATCAATAGGTCTTCAGGGACAAATATGTTACTGACATCGATGGTCAACCGCAGGTCTTGAGCCTGGTTTGGCCGGATATTGAGCACGGGGAATCGGTCATAATCCGGTCTAAGTTCATTGACGTCACCATCACCATCGAGATCATTTTCGTCGGGGACTTGGGGGAGTGCGACCAATCGCTCTCCGACCCTCAGTCCATGCTGAAACGTCTCAAAATACGGAAGAATCGCCGCGAGGACTTGTCCCACAGCACCTCCGTCACCTCCTTGTGCCAGTTGAGTGAGTCGGCCAATATCTATTCGACCAGCCAGTGACCAGGCCAGTCGGATGCCTGGCTCTGTCGTTCCGTAGAAATCACTTTTGGCTTCGATTCGACCGATGATCGGTACATCGGCGGCTAACGTCACACCACTTGGGATTGGGATGTCGAAACTGGCGGGTCCCGCATTGATGGCGACATTGAAAGTGGGGCCGAGCAAGCTATTGAACGACAGGTCAGACATCCGCTGACCTACGGAAGGCCCCGAAAGACTGATATCGACGCCTCCCTCGGTTTGAATATCGCTGAAGTCTACAGCTCCGGACATACCGGCGATGCGTGAATTAGAGCTTCGACGGCGTAAAGGAATCACGTACGAATCACTCTCAAGTGTCGCGACCACGGTGAAATAATCATGATCGTTAGAGAACACGTGCATCGGGATGACGTCTTCGATGACGTCAAGTATTGCGACACCCGTCTCATCCACCGTCACCTCTTGATCACCGTAGACAATCACGGACCCACCTACCGAGCGCCCGTCGTCGGCATCCACAATGCGGAGGGTCATCTGATCCGGTTGGACTTCGTCCATTCGGCTCGGAATCACTCGAATAGATACAGGCGGACTGTCGACGACATCACCAGAGTTAAGAGTGAACGAGGCGACCACCTCAGCTGTGCCAACTTGGACTGGACGGAGCAGACCCCGGTCATTGAACGAAAGCACGGCCTCATCGTTCGAGCGCCATGAAAATCGTTCTGCTGCGATTGGAACCACATCGCCGCGTATGTCGAGCGCGACGGCATTCAAGGCCGAGGGAGCTGCATTAACCCTGATGACACGCGGGTAGTTGGTAATCGCAATGGTTTCAATTTCGAGGATCGTGTTGTCCACGCAACGGCCGTCCCAGCACGCTTGGTCCGGGGCGCAATCGCTGGCGCCCCGGCAGACCGTCGGAACGCAACGGCCGCCTACGCAATCCTCGTCCCCCTCACAGTCATTGTCTGACGAACATGCGCTCTGAGGGCGACAACGACCGCTTTCACAAATGGCATTCTCGGCACATTCTCTGTCGCCAACACAGTCAGGAAGAGCCTCACATAAATTCTCGACGCAACGCTCATCGGGACCACATTCCGAATCGGCCTCACAGCTGGCGATATCGACGCAACGTCCATCGCGGCAAAATCGGTTCTCATCACATGCGGCGTCCGACTCGCATTCAGGCGGAAGGCAGAAGCCATCTTGACATTGTCCCCCCCTAAAACACGTGCCGGGTCCAACGCATCTGTCCCGACAAGCGCCTTCGACACAGCCCTGAACGAAGGCTGTGCATTGGTCGTCATCTAGACATTCAGGGTCCGTACACTGTCCGTCTACGCAATCAGACCCGGCAGGGCAATCGGCCTCTATCTCGCAGCCATTTGTTGGCACGGCGTCCACACTCGCATCAACGGGCATATTGGATGCGCCGTCTTGACCGTCTCCACCTGTATCCGTTGTCGCCGAGTCGGCACTCTCTCCAGGGTCGACCGAGGATGTCCGTGATTCGATGCACCCGGTGATGAGGGCGGTTGTCAAAAGGAAGAGTACGTATCGTTTCATTCGTCTGCTCCAACCGGGGACCGGTCGATTTTAAATTAAGTATGTCTTTGATTAATCAAGTCTAGACAAACCGAAGTACGACATGAGGCGGCGTGAGAATCAAATATCTTGTTAGACGTCATCGCATTTTTAGCCTGACCTGGCTCGGTAAGCCGGTCAACAAACGATTCAGACCTCAGGCAGTGGAGATTGACTTTAGACCACCTCTCGTTTGTCTATGTGGTTCAAAGCCGCCCTGAGTGCGAGTCGTTGAGTTTGGCTCCGTTGGGGTCTATCACCCTGAGCAAAGTTCTGTTGCCGGTTTTGGGTCAATAAAAAAGCCGGACGTCACAACGCCCGGCTTTCTCAAAATAATTTTCTGAGCCTAAGCGTCCATATCTCCATCTTCGACATGAAGGCGCCCGGTCAAATAGCGGAAAATATATCCGCCTGTCAGTGATATCGTTGCCAGCAACCACAGGCCCAAAGTCCCGATCCAGGCAGCCCCCTTGCCACTTGAGACCATCCCCTTCGAAACCAGCATCGCGACGAAAGTTCCAAAAATGACCAAAATTGCAATAAAGCCCCATTTGCCGAGGAGTTGTTTTGCATTTATCAGTATGAATGCCCACCCTGCGACCAAAATGAGCGCGAATAGAATCGTTCCCCAGGGCATTGGGCTCCAAACCGTATCGGCCAATGAACCAAAGAATGACTTGATCGGGTTGAACGTGATCAGCGTGATAATCAGGGCAAATGCAGCCCGCCACGCCACTTGTTGTGCTGTAAATTTAAGCTTTCTAGATACCATAATATTTCCTCCAAAGTATCTGGACAGTACAGGTGAACAATGGGCTATTCAAGAGTCTTTAATGGGTATAATAAACCGGGTTTTTCGAACGCATTGCCGAGATTTGCATTAGGATTTTCCGTCTTAATCTCTCTAAAAGCCCATAAAATCGGCACATTGATGCCGCTGCATACGGAACAACATTTGTCTTTTTACGGATCTTTCAACGGGCCAGATTCTGTTATTTCTATTTACTTGGCAAATGGGCATGGAACGACTTAGACTGCGCCCAGTAACGGATGGGGAATGGGTCCCAGCCTAGATTGTTTTTGATATATAATTCACTGTGGCCCGCCTTTCATGATGACAACAAAACCATTGGATCGACCGTCGGCAAAGGCTGATGTGTTGGGAGGAGTTTTTTGACGTGAGTGATGAAGCAAACGTCTGGATTAAGCCGGAGAAATGGGGAGAGACCTATTGGCGCGGAGAGGAGCCGCCCAGCGGGGTTGGCGAAGATCGTGAGTGGGTCGAGATCCCTCATGAAATGTATATCCCGATTAGCAAAGCCAAGGTTGTAGCCGCTTTTAAGGGCGACTACGCGCGCTCGGAGGACGAGGTCGAGAAATTTAAGCACTTTGTCGAATTGCTCGATGGGATTTATCATTTTCATTTCCACGAAACGCTTAACCAGCTCAAAGAAGATTACGAATTTTTCTCTCCTGATGTCGTGGAAGACGATGACGACGATGATGATGAGACGGTCGCCGTTGCCCTGTCCGAAGAAGAAATCCAGCACCGGGAACGCCGTTTTCTGTCCAATTTCATGAAGTTGATGGAACGCGGCAACTTCAATCCATTGACCCAGCCAGAATACGACTTAGCCGATGCGTCGACCTTCGTATTCGATATGCCGGTTGATGCAAACTGGACAGGCCATGATCCCGAGCTCATTAGAGATTTTTCGGCGTGGTCCGAAACAGCTGAAGGTAAAGCCCAGTTGGCCGACTGTATTCCATCGGATGCAGGTTCATTCAATGAGTGGATCGACCAGCCTGAAGATACCAAAGACCAAATGCTCATCTTTACACGGGGTAAGACACCTGAACGCGTAGAGGGTGCTTTTCTTTTAAGCAAGGTGAACCTCTTGGTCGAGCGGGTCGTCAAGTTAGCGATTCGATTGGTGGCCTCTTTCTCGAAGAAACTGCAGGAGCAATTGGGTGCTGTTGAAGAAGAGTATAAAGCACCTGAACGAAAAGACATTGATGTCGCATTTCTACCCCGCTGGTTGCGGCGAATGAATCTAGAGAACCAGCTGACCAACTGGGGTTCATTTGTTGGCAAAACAACGCTGCAGGAACCAGCTTTCGAGCGTGTCATTTGTTTGTTTCGCTTGAAGGCAAAAGACCCATTTAGGGCACTTCGAACCAATCCGCTCTTGGGCGGCATGGTCAATAAGATGTTCAAGAAGCCTGAGGAACCGGCGGTCAAGCCCATTTCCATCAAGATTTTCAAGAACATTCCAATGGCTGACCTTGAGGTCGTCTTCCCAGAGAAGAAACTCAAGATGCGGCCTTTCGACAAAACGGTGTTAAGCCTCGTTGTTCTGGCGACGTTAATCACAGGTATTGTCAAAGCAACCGGCGGCTCAGACGATGGCAGCGGCGGTGGTTTTCTCGCATTTATTGGTATCATGGTCGCGGTCTTATTGAAGACTGTAACTGGATTCTTACGCACACGGGTCAAATACATCGCTAAGATTGCGCAAGACCTCTACGAGCGAAATCTCGACAGTAACATGGGCGTGATGCAGTTCTTGGTCGACTCGGTTGAAGAACAAGAATTTAAAGAAGCGTTCCTCTCATATCTGTTACTTGTCAAAAACCAAGCTGTTATCGGTGCCAATGGGCAACCGACTAAAACCATGTCATCGGAAGATCTAGACGAAGCTGTCGAAGTTTTCCTCAAAGATAATTTCAACGACCTCGAGGTCGATTTTGATGTCGACGGTGCTTTGGAACTCGTCGCGGCCGATGCTGGTGCGGACAATCTACCGAAGCCGTCTGAAGAACAGGATAGTATGAGGAAGTTTCTCCCCATCGTGGCCCACAAAAATGGTCAATATTGGGCGGTTCCAATGGACGAAGCACTTCGCGCCATGGACGAGAAATGGGATAATTTCTTCCAATACAACTTGGACGATTAGGTCCGAGGAAACGACTCCGGTGCCGTGCCGTCAAACACGATACGGCATCGGGTTGTCAGACGGGTATTTAACGGGCCATGATTTAGCCGGTCGACTCAGATTGCGTTGACCGGCTAGATGACTTTTGATTCGCCTATACCTCCGTTCATTTCAAGGAGAAGCATAAATTGGACGTAACGAAACTCATGCAGTCTTTAGGGCTGGTTTGTGCCGCGATGTATGTCATTAAGTTCGCCTGCGATTCGTTTGAGGGGGCTTCAGACCATTTGGGGAAGAAAGTCTATAAGATGAAGCCCGGTATTCGAGGCGCGACCATCGAAGCGATCGCAAGTTCTCTACCGGAATTGTTCACCACCTTATTTCTGCTCTTTCTCTATCACGACACCGATGGCTTCTCCGCTGGTATCGCAACATGCGCGGGCAGTGCCGTGTTCAATGCAGCTGTCATACCAGCCGTCTGCATTATTGCCGTGACCACGAAAGGCGTAAATGGCGAGGTAATTAACAGCGTTAGTTTGGGGCAGAGTACGCTTCTGCGAGACGGATTCTTCTTCATCCTAGCTGAGGTCGCACTCATCGTATTTCTCGGCAACACCGCATTGGCTTGGTGGATGGGTGCAGCTTTGATCGGTATTTATGTCGTCTACTTTGGCGTTCTCCTTCGTGGCATGGGCGGGGGAGATGATGACGACGACGATGATGATGATGATGAGGAGGACGAGCATAAGGGCTTTGTCGCCAATCTGCTTACCTTCGATTACAATAATCTGATTTATGGCGGCAACGAGTTTACCAAAGGCTCCGCATGGGTCGTTCTGATTTGCGCCACGGCAACCATCGGCGGTGCATGCTATTTCTTAGCCGAGGCCGTAATCCATTCCGCTGACGCACTCGGTGTACCAGCATACTTCACTGCTGTCATCCTGGGGGCTGCGGCAACCAGCGTTCCAGATACCGTCATCTCCTACAAAGACGCGATGAAGGGAGATTACGACGATGCGGTGTCTAATGCTGTTGGGAGTAATATTTTCGACATCTGTGTTGCCTTGGGATTACCCCTGCTGGCCTACTGCCTCTACAACGGCAGTGAGATCGCATTGACGGGCGGTACAGCTGGAAGCGGGGCGGCAGTTCAAGACCTTCGAATTATCTTGGTTGGCGCAACCGTCATTATCTTGTTGACCTTTCTGACTGGGCCTCGAGGCACCGCCGATGATGGGACTCGAACTGTCAGCGTTGGTAAGGGAAGAGGCTGGTTCCTCGGCAGTTTGTACATTTTCTGGACTGCGTACATTGTGGCAACTGCCATGAAGCTGATCCCCCCATTTTCGTCGTCGCTATTCTCTTAATTTCGGGGGTATTGACCAACCCGTCTGGTCCCTGGTAGCTGCTTTGTTTTAAGTGAGGCGAGGCAGCGAGTATCCTGTTTGGGGGACGGAGGGGAGACGGATACCCGCTGCCTAGAGTTTAGGTCATGTCAAGAACCGCAACGCGTATGGGTTTACGGCTTGCCTACCGAAAAAAATGAGAGGTAGCGAGCATCCTGTTGGGGGGACGGGGGCGTGATGCCCGCTACCTTTAGCCTGTCTGACTCGCTTATTGAGCACCCTCATTTAGCAACCAGACTGTCACGCACCCTGGTAAAAATGAGGGTAGCGAGCATCCACTGGGGGGGATGGGGGACGTGATGCCCGCTACCTCTATAGCTTGTAGGCCGAGACTGAATTTCTTGTCCGATGCGTTGACGTACGTGTCACGGCATCGACCCTCGTGGTGGTCCTCCTTCTGGACCCAAGTTGCTTTCCTGCGTCCATGAGATAGCAAGCCGCATGCCAAGTTTACGGGGAGGCCAAGCTCAGGTGAACCTTGCCGTCATGAACCGATAAATGTGGACAGTAGGTCACACAAGTGGGGTCAAAAGACCGAGTCATTAATTGCCCTCATCGGGCGTTATAATTGAGGCGTCAGCCCGTCGGTCAGTCATCTACGTTTGACCTGTGACATTCCGATGATGCTATCCGTTTAGAATAGAGTCGGATGTCCAATGAACATGGGTGCAGACGATAAGATCATGCTAGACTAATCGAGACCTAGCCATGTTGGACGCAGTTGATGTCTGAGCCCAGAAAACCCGACGCTCGTTTTCCAATCGAGTCAATTCAGAATCTGACCGACCGGGCGGTTCGGCATATTGAACAAGACGTCACCATACAAACAGGCCAGCGCGCACCCTCCAATCCAATTTCTGTTGATCATTCAAATCTTGATCGACGCCCTGAATCAGCGGTGACCGTTTCACATATACAGCTCAGTTTGCATGAAGCTGAAGCGATCCGTGCAAGCAATATCGGACTCATATTCAGTGTGATTTGTCTGGTTACACTCGCTTGGCTGCCGTTTTTAGATTCCGGTCACAGCGGACACAGCTTGATTTTTGCGTCGACCCTCTTCGTTTTCGCACTGACAGGTCTGGGTGTTTGGAGGGTTGCCAAGAATCCCAAAAAATACGATCGCAACGTGTTTCGGATTTTCGGAATCGTGGGTGTCGTTGCTTGTGTAAACGCGCTTATTTATTTGGGGCCATATTCGCCAACTGCGCTCGCCATCACTCTCGGTATCAGCTTTTTTGGGCAAGGTGCTGACCGAAGAGGCGCCGTACTCATTTGCTCTGCAGCCATTATTTTAACCCTCGCTTTGTTCCTTGGTGTCTTGACAGGGCGAATCCAGGATATCGGCGTTTTCACCGGGAACAACGCGGGGGCATCGGCTATGCTCTTTATGACCCTGATGGTTCCCATGGTTCTGCTCGTCACTTTTGCCCAGGCCACTTGGTCACGGGACGCGGTTGAAAATGCTATGGGCTCGGTTGCAAGTGCCGTTATGGACATCAATTTAAAAAAAGTTCAGCTCGAAGAAGCCCAAGCTGAGTTGGAAAGAATTTTCGGGGATGAGGGCTTGTCTGGTCGCCTGACAGGCCAGTCAATTTCAGATTACCGCCTAGGTCCCTTACTCGGGCGGGGTGCATCTGGTGAAGTGTACGACGCGGTTGAGCAAAAGAGCGGAAAACGGTCAGCACTTAAAATTCTGAACACGTCAGACACTCAGAATGAAGCCATCGTGTCTCGATTCAAGCGCGAGGCACAAATTGCCCGCCAGATCCGGTCGCCACATGTGACGCAAGTGTATGAATTTGGTCAAGACACTGATGGAACGTTATATATCGCAATGGAGCGTCTCGACGGACATGACTTGGCCGCGATTCTGAGGCGCCGCGGACGCTTATCCGTTCGGGCATGTCACCGTCTCGTACATCACATCTGCCGCGGGCTCACGGCCGCACACGAACAAGGCGTTATCCACCGGGACATTAAACCCCATAATCTTTTCGCGCACCGAGAAAGCAGTACTCGAAATGTTTGGAAGGTACTCGATTTTGGTGTTTCAAAGTGGACGACCGGTGCCGAGACATTGACACATGCCGGCTGTGTGGTTGGAACGCCCCGATATATGGCACCTGAGCAGGCTCGAGGACACGAGCTAGATCACCGTACAGATTTGTATGCACTGGGTGCGGTTCTCTACCGCTGCTTGACTGGCGCACCGCCCTTCCAGGGGTCTGGCTTTAATGCCGTTGCGGCAGCAGCGTATCAAAGGCCAACTCGCCCTCAGGTCGTAGCCCCGGATTTAGATGGGCAGATCAGCGATTTTCTGAGCATCGCCATGGCACCCGATCCCGTAGACCGGTTTTCGACTGCCGGTCAATTGGCCGATGCCTTCGACCAGGCCTATCGGTCGGCTTTGCCTTCAGATATTGTATCAGCCGCCCGCCGTATTGAATGGGCTGATAATTGATGATGGCCCCGTATTGTCTGGGCCTCCATGAGAGCTGAGATTGCTCATCGGCAGAAACTGAATTTCGTATGATGAACCCGAATTTCTCTTGTAAGCCAATTTTGCATAGGTCTTTAGCTCACTGATATTTGATTGGGCTCCGACTCACTTTGAAAAAGGAGGTTCGCCATTGAATCAAAGCATTGACCAAGGCACGCCCTTGTCCTTTCGCTGCGGTGTGACTATGCCAAACCGTTTTATGTTGGCCCCGATGACCAACTGTCAGAGCTTTAAGGACGGCACTCTCAGTGACGAAGAATATGATTGGCTTGTTAAACGAGCCGTCGGCCAATTTGGCATGGTGATGACTTGTGCTGCTCATGTTCAAACAATCGGCCAGGGATTTCCCGGCCAGTTAGGCATTTACGCCGATTCGCTTCTCGATGGGCATCGACGACTCGCAGGCGGGATCAGAGAACATGGAGCCGTGGCTGTTATTCAGCTTCATCATGCAGGTAGGCGAGCCCTCCTTGATGTCATCGATGGGCCACCGGTCTGTCCGTCCCCTGACGCGTCCACCGGCGCCCGTGCATTAACACTCAATGAGATAGAGGCCCTCTGCGGCGATTTTGTCGAAGCGGCTTTCAGAGCGCAATCAGCAGGCTATGATGGGGTCGAGATTCACGGGGCTCACGACTATCTGCTCTGCCAATTCTTAAGTGCCAAGTACAACCGCAGAACCGACCAGTTCGGCGGTTCAGTTTTGAACCGCATGCGACTGATCTCGGACATTATCGACGGCATACGTCAGGTTTGTGGTTCACAATTTTTATTGGGATTAAGGCTCTCGCCGGAAAAGTACGGCATCGAATTGCCTGAGGCCATTGACGTTTTCAGACTCTTGGTCGGAAAAAAAAACGTGGATTTTTTGGATGTCTCCTTGTGGGATTACAAGAAGAAAAGTGACCATAATCCAGATGATGAGCATGGTTTGTTGGAGGTCTTTTCTTCCCTAGAACGTGGACAGACAAAACTGACGGTCGCAGGAAAAATTAAAACCGCGCCAGATGTAGAAACCGTCCTTTCTCGGGGAGTCGACTTCGTTGGTATCGGTCGTGCCGGTATTCTTCATCACGATTTCCCAGCTTTGGTGATGGCTGATCGCAATTTTCATCCGCGACCATTGCCTGTCACTCGACAGGTGTTGGCCCACGAGGGTGTGAGTTCCGTCTTTGCCGATTATCTTACTCGCTGGCCTGGATTTGTTGCTGATGACTAGGCAGCAACTCTGGCACCGACCCGTGGAAAGCGTTCTCAGTTTTTGCTAGTAGATCACACGAGATGTGATTTTTCTGGGTGTATACGATGTCAGATTTAGGACCATTAACCTCGGTATCCGAACCGGAATTAGTCCAGTTGAGAGACGCGGCTGATCCTCAACCGTCCATTGCGTCGTCGGATACCCCGTCCAAAGCAATTATGCGCTCTGTCGAACATGCCATTCACAAGTTTGACTTAATCAAAAATGGTGACCGCGTTGCGGTTGGCTGTTCTGGTGGTAAAGACTCATTGTTGCTCATCAGTGTCTTCAAGCAGTTGATGCTGCGACATGATTTGAGCTTCGATTTTCAGGTCATCCATCTCGACCAGGGTCAACCCGGGTTCGATCATGTCACTTTTGAACGCAGCCTGAAACGACTTGATGTCGAGTGTGAAATCATCGATCGAGACACTTGGTCGGTGGTTGAACAGAAGCTAAAGCCGGGCCAGATTCCCTGTTCGATCTGTAGTCGCATGCGACGCGGCATATTGAACGATTGGTGTGCTGAAAACGGCTATAACAAGCTCGCGCTCGGGCACCACCTGGATGACGCCCTGGAGACATTTTTTCTCAACTTATTATTTGGACGACGATTAGATCCTTTGAAGGCTATGACACCGGCCTCAGCGTCTCCAACGTTGACCATTCGCCCACTGCTTTTCGTCGATGAACGTAAGATTCGAAGCTGGCTTTCGACGTCGGGCATTGGTGCTGTTGCATGTCCCGTATGTGATACTTTTCCCCGAGCAAAACGGCGTGACATCAAAACGGTCATACAGCAATTTGCGGCCCTGAATCCGGACATATACCAGTCTGTAGAGCAGGCTGTTTATGGTTCGACCAGTCCGTGGTTTAAGGACGTGTGAAGGCTTTAATTCGACGTGTTACGTCCGGAGTATACCAAGTCAATGCCGGCCATAAGTACATCGACGGGAGAGTTTGGTTTGGTCACTATCGCGTCCAAGATATGTCGAGCATCTGGGACTATGCCGTCGGGATTTCCAGTAAACATGATGAGCTTGGCCCTGGGAGATAGTTGCTTTAAAGACAGGCAAAGCTGGTCTCCCTTCATGCCAGGCATGTCCAAGTCACAAATCACCAGGTCAAAATCCAAGCGGTCAGCGAGTACGAGAGCCTGCGAGCCATTTTCAGCTGTGTAACTCGTATGGCCATGGGTATCGATGATTCGACTGAGGACGTTGAGGATGGCCTCATCATCATCGACGACGAGAATGTGGAGCGTATCATCCGACTTGAGTGCCTGTTGCTCTGATGGGTCTGAAGTTTTTGGCTTTGTGCTGCTCTGAACGTCCATGGAGGCGGTTTGTTCCAAAGCGAACGCGCCTGGTGGATACATGACCTCTTGAGTCACCATATTCGGATCGAGTGCAGCCTCGAAAAGGGCGTCAAGTACGTCACTGTCACTCATATGATGTTCACCATCGCCTTGGCCAATGGGTGTGGCTAGCGCACCGGCGTCGAGTCCAACCCGGGTCACAAGCCTCGCAGCGATGGCTGTCGATGTCGCATGGATTTCACTCGCTCCATTTTCTAGCGGTTGCCTGGGTAAACAGAGTGTGACGCGTGTGCCATGACCCAGCTCTGACTCAATCCGTACGTCCCCGCCGTGCCGCACTGCCGTCTCGAAGACCATCGGCAGACCTAAGCCGGTTCCGGCGTCACCCTTGGTCGTGAAAAACGGGGTCGCACATGTTTCAAGAACCTCAGGATTCATTCCGGACCCATCGTCACAGATTGAGATCCATATCCGTTGCTCATCCGAGATACTTTCCACCGCAATCACACCGTTTTTCTTGATGGCATCTGCCGCATTGTACAGAAGATTGAGTAGGGCTTGACGAATGTCACTTTCGACCGCCGTCATCAATCCCACGGACTGTAGAGACTCAACAATCTCAACCGACTGTGATTCTGCTCCCAATTGGTCAGCCCATCTTGGTTCAGCTAAACGCAGCGTTTCTTTGATGAGACCGTTGATATCGAAAGACGAGTATGTGGCAGACGAACTGGCTGGATTATAGAGGCGCCGAAGTCGTTCGATCAAAGCATGGGCATCCTTGGTGGCTGTCATGATCAAGTCAACATATTCGTCCCGTTCAGCAGGGGATACCTCTGGGTGAGATTTGAGCAACCATGAATACGCAGAAATCGGAGTCAGTATATTGCTGAAGTCGTGGGCAATCCCTCGAACCATCTCGCCGACCGCCTTCAATCGCTCCTGCTGTACCAGCGTGGCCTGCGTTCGCTTCAGTTCACCCAGTGTACTCTCGAGTTCGAGTTGGCTCAGGGGTGCATTGTATACGGGTCGCTTATCGTCCCGGCCTTGACGTTCACTGTGTGGACTCAAGTCTGACACCACATCAAAGTCACTCTCGCTGTGGCTCCATCGGACTTGTTTCGAGCTGTTTTGTACGCCATCCGGGCGCACAGCTTTGTCCGTCTGCGTGCTGTCCATTTGGTCATCCACGTTCTCGGGTGTGCCGACAAAGAGCCAGCCTCCCACACCTTCACTGTCTAGAAGTCGACCCGAAAGAACCCGTGATCCTTTGGGCTGATGGCTAATCTTGATGGTCGATTGGCCTAGGCCTTTCATGATCTCTAGTGTCATCACTGCGTGGAATGGATGGAGCAGATAAACGATTGTGCCGGTGGATTCATTGCTGGTTGAAGCGCATTCAAAATACGCCCGGGCCTTTTCAGAGATGTGTTCGAGTGGCCCTGATTTGCACCAAATCAAATGAAATGGTTCGAGTTCGTCCAGTAGCTTTCGAGAGGCCAGGATTTCAATCGCCGTCATAATCGGTCCTTAGGTACGGGCCAATCGGCTACGTTTGGTTTGCACTCATGCAGCTTTGGCGATGACCCTCTCGGCCAGAGTAGGTTTAACAACGGCCCTACGTCAATTTTGTTCCCCTCGCTGACTGATTAAGGGTTAGACTTGGCCGTGTTCGCTTTACCTGTGCTAAACGACTCAACCGGAGCAGCGATTGTTTTGACGTTTGTGATATGATCGAAGACCGTCGCCTCTTACGTGATCCATCTTTTTCGGTGAGGGTCGACATGAAATACAGCCGATTTAAACTGACGAGAGCATGAATTGTTCATTTCAAAAGAAAGTCCGATTGCTTGATTGATACACTCCGAATTCTGGTTGTTGATGACAGCGCGGCAATGCGTGCGGTTTTGGTCAGAACCATCCGTTCTTTTGGCTGGCGGACAACGTTCTATGAGGCGAGGGATGCTCGACAAGCGGTGCCGATCTTTCGCCAGGTTCGACCACATCTTGTCATTACTGATTGGGCCATGCCTGGCATATCGGGACTCGAGCTCTTACGCGCCTTCGTTCGAAACGGAGCCCAAGTACCCGTTGGCATGGTTACGGGAAATGCCAGTGATGACCAACGTATGGAGGCACTTCGGGCTGGGGCAGCGTTCGTCGTTACCAAGCCATTTTCGCCAGCGGAAATCAAAAAGGCAATTCACATTGCCTTGGATCTACCTCGTCCCCCTGCGGAAACGAACTCGTCAGACGGGTCGCAATTCTCACTAGCCGGTCACTGTATAAAGGCTTTTGGTGCCATGGTGGACCGGCGTCTGTCACTCATTGAGAGTGACGGATTTAGATTTGACGGGTCTGTCGGTGCTGCCATTGCCTATGCCGATGCAGACGAGGAGATCAACTTCGTCATTGGACTCGACTTTAATTTGGCACACATGCTCATCCGCTGCTTACGGCCTGGCGCATCGGTCAATCAGGTTCAAACGAATCGACGATTTAATCCCGACGAACAGAATACCTTACGAGAAATAGGCAATGTGTTTAGGGGAGCTTTGATCGACGTATCGGGTCGTCATCTCAGCGTTGCAGCCATTGCATTCAGGGGCGATGGCACGATGCGAAACCCATTTTGGCGTGGCCTTGTGACATCTATGTCTTTCTTATCCAGTACTCGTTATGAACATACAATAATGGCTCAGGATGCGGGCGAAGGGAACTTCTTGCTCTTCGAGCTCAAGTGATGCCCAAATTACCGACTTAGCCATGTTTTGACTCGCAGCTTTTTGGAGTCTGTTTCCCCCGAAAGATTCGAGTGATTAAAACGGAGTTTGTGACCAATTTTTTGCCAGACTGACGACTGGCTGCTCTCTCTCCGGTTGACGCGATGGCACATCGTGTTTTCTCGGCTAACACGGTCCATGCTGACTTTTATCGTGGGCGAGACGGGCTGCTCGAAATTTAAAATGACAGGCGTTAATTAGACTCTATTGTCGGGGCGTAGCAGAGGTCTGTTTCGATGCGAGTCGTGCGACGTGGTGCAATGACAATCGCACGATACAGTCGAGTTTCTTCGCTTGATTGCCAGTCGAAGACCAAACCGATTCGAAGGGTTTTCTGCGTGTACATTAACCAGGCATCGAGAGGCTCCGAGGCCATCTTGCTATGCAGTCCCTCAATCACGAGCACTTGCTGCGTTTTGAAGTCAACCAGGATCTCTGGTTGGGGTCTGACTTGCTCACAGTTTGTCAGTCTCAAAAGGTCTCGCTTATTTTTAACCAGGACGGGGATCCCCTTGGCGTCCAACCCAACATCAACGACAGCGCAGCCACTGGTGTCGAAGGCCAATAAGTGGCCCCATTGGACGGTCTCTAAGTCTGATTTGGAGCTTTTAGTACACCTTATTTTGCTACGGTCTGCCCGAATTGGATCGGGAATGAACAAATGGTCGCTGTCGCCTTCATCGAGCATCGCCTCCTCATCGTCCATATCTGCATGGGAAAGTAGCCGCGTGCTCTCTTGGATATTTGGCGATTTATTGGATGATTTTGTCGACTTAGAGACACTGGCCCCACAGCCAAAGAGAAGTCCTGTAATCAGGTATGCCATCGGATTCATGACCTCATCTCCCTATCTAATTAAGTCAGTCAGTTGGCTGTAATCGTTGTTTGACCCTGCGATGGAGTGTCAGGTCTATTGCCCGATGGAAAGGCTAACGTGTTACGAGCCCCAATGAATTCACTCATTCGCTTGTCCTCGTAGATGCGTTTGGCAACACCTTCTTTGGTGACCACTGAGTACCGCCTGCATCGGACACTCATATTTATCCGTGTGAGAACAGATTCCAAGCCAAGTTTACATGTCTCTTTTACTTTCATCGTCGTGACTGCCATTGGAACGCGTTCGTATTGGACCCTTTGCATTGGTAAGCTGTACCCAAGAATTTATGGTCCAGGCATCATCGACAGTCAATGATGCGATGATGCCAAACTCGTTTTTGTAAATCTCATTTGCTGTTCGCACATGATCGGGTCGATGTTCTTGCGTGCAGCCAGGCGCAAATGCGCCTGGAACGGTGAATCGCAGCACCCTTTGATGATTGAATACGCCTTGGGCATCGATGCGTGTGATCGATTCATTCCACATTGTGTTGTAAACACCCTTCGGCATGAATACTCCGACTTGGGTCACCGTCTTTATCCACCTCGATGTCTGAGTTGTTATCGGTTCAGGGCGACCTGCCTATCCATCCTATATGGCTACCAAAGGCAGTTTTGAGAAAAAAAAACCGCTCCCGGGGCAGGGAGCGGTCAACCGCTCTCTCGTGTAGGGGAATGGGGGGGTACGAGAAAGCAGCGACGAACCGAAACAGATGTCCGAGTCGTTATGTGGCGGCATACTATCACTTCAGATTGTGAAAAACCATACGAACGGTAGTTTTTTCTCAGAAAAGTTTTAAATAGCTGTAATTAATTACTTTTAAATGGGTATGTTCCATAGGTTTGTTCAATTTGGGGACACTCATCGCGACCGCCAGCCTGCTCGAAGCGACGTCAACCATTTGTAAAACTGCTGTTTTGTCGGGACGAAATTACCGAGGGGCTGGGCGATCGGGCCACCTCAATGATTTGGTGATAACCTTCGGAGAAAACATTGCTTGATGCATTTATTGAAGAGTTGATTGAAAGCGGCATCTGTAAGAATCCGTTTCTTCTCATGTTCCCCCATCAGCCGAGACCATCGATTTCAATGCTTCCGTATCTGAACAAAACTCCCATTGGTCCACCCGGGTTGTCCGTAACCTCCCACCGAGCTCTGTCGTCATTACAACGAAGGAGCTTTAGCATATGACTCAGAATACGGTTCCGGTCCAGCGGCCCGACTACAGCACCCCCTTTGAGGTCTACTACGACGGCGGATGCCGTCTTTGTACCGCCGAAATCAATCTTTTGCGGCGGCTCGACCGCCAATCGCGACTGATTTTCACAGACATTTCTACACGTGACTTCGACTCGGAGAAAGAAACCGGTTTGACGTACGCAGAGATTATGCTGCGCATCCACGGCCGGTTGTCCAACGGAGAGTTGGTTGAGGGCGTTGAGGTCTTTCGGCAGTTGTATGCACGAACGCTCTTTAGACCCCTCGTTCCGCTCTCGCGGGTCCCTGGTCTGAGGCGGATTCTCGATTGGGGATACGTCCTGTTTGCAAGATGGCGTTTTAAGTCGCGGGGCGGGGTTTGTGAACCCGATGGGCAGTGTCGAATTGCGCCCATGGAAGTGGGCGCTGACGGAGCATGATTAGGGGTCCGGCGTGCGGTCTAATTGGATGACAGTGTCTTCTGCCTTCAGGCCTGTTGTTATGGCGACGGATCGCGTCGTATAGCCCGGCTTTGACACCGTCACCCGAAACACGCCTGCAGCTGGCACGAAGCGGTCGAAGCGGCCGTCGCGCGCTCGGGTTCGCCACGTTTCCCCTTCGTAGAAACGAACTTTGTCTACCATCACCACAGCATCAAGTGGTCGCTTTTGCCCGTCGACGATACGGCCACTGACACGAGGCGCATCGAGCGTATAGTCGAGCAGTGCCGAAAAGAGGGGCCGGGACGTTTCGATAGACAGCCTACGTGTCCGCATTCGTTGCGGGTTGTGATGTGTACCCTCAATGATATAGGCGAGCGTCCCGTTGGCATTGAAATGCCAATCTTGGTCGACCCCATCGACCGGATACATGTCTTTCTGTACGCGAAACCGCAGTGACTTTTTCTGTGTCATGGCTGACTGGAGTTTTTCAGCTGCCGTCCATGCTAAATCAGGTGCGATGTTCTTTACTTTGCGAATGGTGTACGGCGACAAGATCAGTTTACCGTTGGTGTGCCATGAAAAAGCCGTAACGAACCGATGGGTCTTCGCCAGTTCAATAAGAGCCTTTGTCTCTGGCTCCGACCCCGGGTTTTGCCCGCGGTAGTGGTGATGCCGAAAATCTGATTTACTGCCCACTTCGCCTAGAAAGCCCCACTTAAAGGGATAATTGCGATTTAGATCTACGCCCTCACCGCTCGTAAAGCGGCCGTCTCCATTAATGTCTCTACCGTTTTTACGTCCAATGTTATTTTTACATGAGCGAAATAAGGTGTGATGATTGCCGTCTGGATTAACCAGCGGAATAATCCAGATGTCGAGTCTATCCAACCACCTCTGTACACGGGGCTTGTCCTGATTACTCAAGAGATAATGTGCAGCATCAATTGCATATTCCACAGCCAAGAGCTCATCTCCATGATGAGCGCCATTTAAGAGCACAGCTGGCTTTCCAGTTTCCTTTTCAGCCTGTCGAAAAATTCGGAGTGCCCAAATCCTTCGACCCTGATTGGAGTAGCCGATGGTTTTCAGTTGGGTGACCTGTGGGAATTCATTGGCATAGCCCCGCAACAGGGCTTCGACGCGTTCGCTTCCTTTGTAGGTGTCTTCAATTTTAAATCCGGTCGCCATTTTCTCAGGTGGATGGCCGTAGTGGTCTGCGAAATGGGGGTCACACGCTAACCAGGGCACGCCTCTCCGACAGGCGCGTTTACACAGATCGCCTTTTTGCTTTGTACCGGCCTTCTTCAATCGAGAGAGGTAAGCATTCCGAACGGCTTTGGCATAGGGACGTGCATACGTTTTTTTCTGTGAATCAGCTTTCAGTTTCCCCGGTTTAACCGCATCGACGCACCGAAGGATCCTCGTTGACTCATTATCACCACATCCGCCCAGATGAGCCCATTCTGAGGGCGTAGGCAGGCGCTTTCCCAGTCCACTGCAGTAGGCATTTGCACCCGCTTGTGTAACGCCTAAAACAGGCTCATTCGGCACCATGTCAGGCGGCCTAGATTGGTCTAGCTTTTTGGGACACTGCCCAGCGACTTGACACCGTTCATAGTCCCATTCACTGACGGCATCAATATCGCTGTAAATCGTCTCTTGCCAACGTCGACCCTCCGCCTCAATTGCTGGTTCACGTGTCTTGCTCGCGAAGCACAGTTGCGTCATTGACGTAACCTTCGTGTTGGATAGCCAGCCCCCCTCGTAGCATTTAGTCCAATGTCCCAGTATTTTCTCGCACTTCTCTGGCGCAGGCTCAGGCTTTGGATCCTGGGGCAGCATTGAGTCGACGGCACTATCTCTGGTCCCTTTGTTACCAGTGGCTGTCTGCTTTGCCGTCGTGTCTGGTACGCCTTGGACATGAATTTGAGGGGTTTGGCTACACCCACCCAAGATCAGAATGCCGAAGCTGATAAAACGTTTAAACATCGACTATTGGTCTGTCACATCCAATTCACTGCGACAAGGAAAACTCGCGTTTGCGATGTCCGTGATCTGTCATTGAAACGTCGTTTGCGTAGCCCGTTCGATATCAACACCCAGGGCACTGGGATGTTTATTTTGTAAAGGTCCACTGCTTTGCCTTCGCGGTGGATCTTTTACGATGGAAATCTGTATCGTATGGTTATGCATTATTTGGTTCCTCGCAGTTCGGTTTCACACGTCCTTAAGGTAGGCAGATGCCACACTCATCCGTTTTAAACCGCAGACGGTTTATCAAGACCCTCGCTGTCGCAAGCGTTGCCACGGCGTCCGGGTGTGACGCTGAAAGGCCGGCTACAGTCGTCGATTTACCGGCTTTTACAGATGATCCAGATCGCCGGTCACTGACATTTCCCTATGGTGTCCAAGCGGGTTCAATGGCGGGAACGAGCGTGATTTTATGGGGATATTGCGCTGACTCCGATGCGGCTCGATTGTTGGTGTGGCGAGAGGAAGACCGGCCGGAATATGCTGTCTTGGATCAATGGGTTGAATCCGAGTCAGGTTATCTCAAAGTTCGCGTGACGGATTTGGCTTTAGAACAAGTTTATCGATTTGGCTGGCTATCGGAGACCCAGACTTGGTCCGATATCGGTCGCTTTAGAACCGTCGATCGGGCTGAAACCCTGCGACCTTTGCTCATCGGTGCGACCGCATGTACATCTGCTGGACGGGCGCCTTTTCCATCGTTGCTCACGCTGGCAACTTTGCCGCTTGACCTGTTCTGCCATCTCGGTGACATGAGTTACAACGATGGTGCATCCACCCGAGACGAGTTCAGGACCGCTTGGGGCCTGACATTGAAGAATGAACAGTATCGTCAATTGCTGAGCTCGGTTGGGAGCTATCAGACTTGGGATGACCATGAGGTCGCTAATAATGACGAACTTCTGGATATTGATCCGGTGATTCGCCAGATCGGGATTGATGCCTTCTTCGAATCAACACCGACTCAGCGTGGATCCAACGGCTCGTTGTGGACAAGCTACACATGGGGTAAGACCGCGGAGTTTTTCGTATTGGATTGTCGACATGAGCGCACACCGGCCGAGGACCGATATATGTCGGTTGCGCAAATGAACTGGCTCAAATCAGCACTCGCAGAAAGCGACTGTCATTTCAAAGTAATCCTAAACTCTGTGCCGATAGCCGAGCTACCATCAGTCTGGTTTGCGGAGAATGAACGTTGGCAAGGGTTTCCCGATCAACGTGATGAACTACTCAATTTTATTACGGATTCCCCTATCCGTAATGTGTGGTTTCTATCTGGTGATTTTCACATGGGGGCTGTTTGGCGTGTCGAAAAAACCGGTTTAAGGCGAAACATTTGGGAAATCTTGTGCGGCCCGGGTGGCAGTAAAAAAAGTGCTCGATATGAATTGGCCTCATCTGACCCGGCTTTATTTGAAAGGTTTTTTGAGGCAGAACAAGTCGAATATTCATCGGGCGATTGGGCAGCCACGACCCTTAATTTTGACCCGATTACAGACTCGGTCACCGTGACATTCATTGATTCGAATACCGGTGAAATCACATATCGAGGCGTTTTGAAGCAGCCAAACTCGTCGGAGTAAACGTCGCTAAGGCTCTTTTTTTCGGGAGGTATAAGCATCATTCACCTCGAAAACCACACTGGTCTTCGGGTGAATGTGCGGTTTAGACTGGTGTTCATTGCTCGTGCACAAATGCGACGAATGCCCAGTCAACATCTCGAGTATGCCAGACAATTCAAGATGAGATCATTATTCTTTGTGAATTTTTCATGATCGTCACACTATCGTCTCATTCACGAACCGACCCGCCAGTTGGAGTAAGCGGTCACAGAGATGAACAGTCTACGTTGTCACGGGTCCGTGCGATCGTCTCGTGCCTCTTTCCCGTGGGTAAGCGGCAAAGGGCGATTGGCCTTCGTATTGGGCTGCTTGTCAACGGCACCAACGGTGGCTCGAGCCAATTGAGCCTCGGACGTTCTGATGATCGTTTTTGCAGTCTCCTCAATGGTCGGTGCAACAACGGAGCGGGAACTGGTCACGACTGAGTGAACGGCTGGTTGAGTCTTCACCGCTTTGCCTGTTTCTGCGGTGGTTGGTGCACCGATCATCAGTCCGGCAACACATGCGGTCAGCCAGGTCGCGAATGCACCACCTAGCATGGCCTTAAAACCCATCGAAGCGAGGTCTTTCCGGCGTTCAGGTGCAAGAGCAGCGATTCCACCGATTTGAATCCCGATGGAGCCAAAATTGGCAAAGCCACACAATGCGTAGGTTGAAATAATGGCGGACCGCTCGGTGATCGTGCCTGATTTAATCAAGTCGCTCAGGGTTTGATAACCGACGAATTCGTTCACCGCGAGCTTTTGACCCAGCAGGTTCCCGACGGCAGCAGCATCGGCCCAGGGCACACCCATGACGAAGGCGATGGGAGCCAGTAGGGTTCCAAAAATCGTTGTCAGGCTTCCAGGAAAAAAACCGGAATACTCTTTGTTCGCCATTTGCTCGCCACCGAGCATCGAGCCATCGATCAAAGAATCGAGGCCTCCTAATAACCAATCGGCAACCGCGACCAAGCCTAAGAATGCGATCAGCATAGCCGCGACGTTGAGCGCGAGCTTTAGGCCATCGGTGGCACCCCGAGCGGCTGCATCGATTACATTGTCGCCGGAATCAATATCTGGCAAGGCGACGTCCCCAGCCGTTTGCGATACCTCGGTTTCCGGGTACATGATTTTTCCAATCACCAAGGCAGCGGGCGCTGACATCACTGATGCAACGACCAGGTGGCCTGCATCGACACCCATGCCGATGTAGGCTGCCAGTACACCACCAGCCACGGTTGCGAACCCACCGACCATCACGGTGAACAACTCGGACTTCGTCATTTTAGGCAAGAAAGGTCGAATCATCAGCGGAGCTTCCGTCTGACCGACGAAAATGTTTGCTGAAACGGACAGAGTTTCTGACCCGCTCGTGCCCATGGCTTTCTTTACGAATTTAGCCATAAACGAGATGATGATTTGCATCAAACCGAGATAGTATAAAACAGCCATAACGGCGGAGAAGAAAATGATCGTTGGTAAGATTTGAAAGGCAAATTGAAAGCCGGATTTTGCTGACACACCTAGGTCTTGGAAGACCATGCCCGACCCTTGCTCGGACAATTTAAGAAAATCTTTCACCCCGTCGCTGAATGACGAAATCCCGTCGATTCCGGGTTGCCACTTGAGCAGAATCGCACCAAGGATAACCTGTAGCAGGATGCCTACGCCGATGGTCTGCCAATTCATTAACCGTCGATTGTTGGACATTAGCCAGGCGATACCGAGCAAAGTCAGAATACCAACAAAACTCATGAACTGGTCCATAATCCCCCCTGAAGTTCTTTAGTCTGGAACCGGCGCAGCCTAACAGCGGATGGGCCTTCGCTCAATAGGGATCCGAACTTGGGTCAGTTGAGGTCGAACTGAATCGGTCAGCGAGGCCGTTTAGATGTTGACTCTGGTTTAATTCAGCGTTGATATTTCTCCGGCAACAAGCCGATTGTGGGAACACATCCAGTCCCGCCGGTGTTCAACGCCATCGAGCCACTCTGTGATGAGACAAAGGAGTTAATTATGATCCGTGCATTCGCCTGGATGGTGCTTGGTTCAACGCTTGCGCTCCCTTTATTGTCGTTTGGGCAAATTCTCGCCAAACAATCAAAAAAGGTTGAATTGACTCCGTCGAAGGCCATTTGCCATGGCGCGACATGTAAAGTGAAAGTGAAGCCGCTTAAGTTGAGAAAGCTTTCTGAACGTCGCAATCAGATAACCGATGACGATGAGTGGAGGGCGAGCGTCGGGTACCAAGCCAGTATGTTCACCGTCGACCAAACCCGGACAGTCTTTCCGAGTGTTCCAACGAGCTACGGGTTGCAGCAGCTCAGTTATTCAACGGCCACAGGCGTCGGGCAACCCGTCGTCGGCGTCTATGGCATACGACCAACCGGATATCGATGGACACCAGGCCGCTGGGCCGTCGCTTTTGGTGCAGCGGGTCAACGCATTCATGCACTGGATTTCGAAGCCCTTCTGGCACCCCGCAGAGTACGCAGCGGTGACGAAGAATTCGTGGGAGCCAATCTCGGCCATGTGATCATGCAGAACGGAATCATGTATGCCTCCGTTGGTCACAACACATACGCCGCGAGCACTTATGGTTGGAATGCGACCTTGGTGGCTGTCAAGCCAGCCACGGGCAAAGTCATTTGGCAGTCACCGCCCCTGGTGTCTAATGCGAAGCGCTTTTTACTGATTGGCGATGTGATCGTCAGCGGATACGGGTTTTCCTCAGAGCCTGATTATATCTACCAGGTCTCCGCGCGCTCAGGCGTCGTGCTGAAACGCCATAAAGTGCGTTCCGGGCCGGATGATTTTTACTTAAATCAGTTGGGCCGCCTGTTCGTACGGACGTATGACACCAACTATGTCTACCAGCTGAGTCGCTGATGGCTGTGTAACCGAACGACGGTATCGACCCAAGAAGACCGCCGACCCGTCGAGTCAGTCTGTCCGAGTTCCCTCAACGATGTCGACCTATGCGCGTCGTTCGCGAATGAACTCGCTGAGACCGCTGACCCACGTTTCTTCCGTGTTGCAACTGGCGACAAGCTGAACTTTCTCACCGCCGTGCTCTTCGAAGATTTCCTGATACTCCGACCCGATTTCGATGATTGTTTCGAGGCAGTCAGCCACAAAAGCAGGCGAGAAAACCAGCAGCCGCTTTTTACCCGCTTTGGCCAACTCTTCGACCACCTCATCACTGAAGGGTGTCAACCACTTCTTATCCAATCTCGATTGGAAAGCCACCGTATAATCATCGTCATCAAGTCCCATCTTTTCAGCGATCAGACGCGACGTCTCAAAGGCGGTGGCTTTGTAACAAAACTTGTTTGTATCATCGAGCACCGTTTCGCAATTATGTTGTGCGCATAGGTCTGCTTTGTCCAAATACACTTTGTCCACGTGGCGGTCGGGAAGCCCGTGGTAGCTCATGATAATGTGGTCATAGGAGTCTAGATCATGCTTCTGCGCTTGCTCGACGAGTGTATCGATGTAGAACTCGGCATCGTAAAATTGGCTGACAACTTCGAGTTCCGGAATGACCCACCACTTCGCGATGATGTCCATCGCCCTTTGAATGGCTGAACCAGAACTAGACGATGCATAATGGGGAAACATGGGCAGGATGACGATCTTGTCATAGTTTTCGCGTTGCATCGACTCGAGGACTGAGTCCATGGACGGCTCCTGATACCGCATTGCCATATGGACAAAAATATCATCGTCGTTGAGCCGTGAATTTAATTCTTCGGTGAGTGCTTTGGTGATGGTCAACAAGGGGGATCGCCCGTTACCATACTCCCAGAGTTCCTTGTAAATCTTGGTCGATTTCGGCGCGCGAAATGGGACGATGACGAGATTCACTAAAACCAGTCGGACCAACGCTGGAATGTCGATCACTCGGGGGTCGTTTAAGAATTGCCGAAGGTAAGGACGTACAGCACCCACCGTCGCCGCTTTCGGCGTGCCGAGTTGGGTGAGAAGAATCCCGGTTCGTTTTTTCATCGTTGATTTAAACCCCCTGCTGATGCATTCAGCGCCACTCTGTTCAAATACACTGTCCTCGCCCACACAGCTAGCGCCTGGCTGCATTCGGTCCACTTTAACCCGTTCGATTCTGGCCCGAAGTCTTGCGTGACCCGCGCGGCCGGTGCTGTTTGAAAGCAGTCAGCCTCGCCCTGTGAGTACACGCTTAAAGAGGTCACCAGCAGACTTTGGGTTGCATCGCTCTCCGTTTTTATCCCAATCACTCAGGCATACTGTAAGCCGGTCACTTGCTGTTCGAATGCCGTATATCAGACGTCCACTTGGTCATCCAACTCGGTGTGGATTCGTTCTCACCGAACCAAGGTCCTTCTTTGTCGGCCATATAGGCCACTACAGGCTGTATCAGGCAAACATGATTCGCGGTTTTGCTGTGGGTTTGTTTTGATTTGTCTTAAGTGCTTAGATCGCTTAAGTAAGACGCCTGTGCATTGCGACGTGTTGACTCTGGATTGGGGGATGGCCTTGGCGATCAAGGACAAGTTGAGCAGGCTCATTGAAAAAGTCAGGCTTTTTAGCGACCTGAGCCCCTCCGAGATTTCATACCTTCTGAAGCAAGCAAAGCCGCGTCGTTTGGAGGCCGGCAGTGTTTTGATTTCAGCAGGGACACCGGCTCAATCTCTGTTTGTTTTGATGGCCGGCCAACTCGTTGTCACATCCGACAGTAATGGCCGTGGAGACGAGCTTGCTCGACTCGAACCAGGTGCGACTGTTGGCGAGATGTCATTGATCGATAATGCGCCTCGCTCAGCCAGTGTCGTGGCAGCCACTGAGGTCAACTTATTTGCGTTTTCTGAAACGCTTCTTGAAAACGCGCCCCACAGTTTGTCTCTCAAAATTTATCGCAACCTGTCCCGCATCATGGCGCAGCGACTCCGGGCGTCCAACATTCTGGTTGATTCGATTTCACCATGGCCTGACGGACCCGATGAATTGTCGTCAGTTCTGAAAGATACCGGTCTTCGTAACATGGATCTCGAGCACCTGGATATGCGAGGCAGCTCTCTCCGGATGGCGTGTTTTGAAGCGGCCGATTTGAGGGGGGCTAATTTTAAGGGTGCAGACCTCAGAGACGTGAATTTTGAGGGCGCACTGATGACGGAATCGGATCTATTACACGCCAAACGAGAGCCACTTTTTGACTCGTCATCGGATGCGGTCGTGGTACAGACAGAACCGGATGTGAAAGAGAACTGGGCCAAGCTTGAACAAGTGATGGCGCGGAAGAAGAAGGCGTTTCGGTCCTGACGTCACGGGTTACTCATCACTCATCTGTATCGGTCACCTTTGGGATGGGCTTGAAGAGCAGCAATTCACTTGACTAAGCTGAGTTGCAGACAACCTCAGGCGTTCGTCATGGGCATTGACCCAATGAATTGCGCCACCAAATCTCAGTTGAGGAGCGAGATGAAAAATCAAATTGTTGGGTTTAGAGTTGGGCTCACCAGCCTTGTCGTGCTTGTATTTGGCTGCAGTGGTGATTCCCATAAATCGACGACAGATCCATACCAACTCGGTGGCACCTATCACGATTATCGAAGCTGTGAAGAACAAGACGGAAATCCGGTGATGGAACCGACGTCTGTATCCATGTCAATGCCCGCTGAAACCAATGAAGACATGCCCGATGTCGATGTCCGCAGTTTGCTTCCTGAAGGCAGTGAAGACCCCTTGCAGTCAGATGCTTATTTTCTGCGAATTTATCTGGCCGAAATCGACTTTTTCCTCGACACCCAGCTCGAAATTGATGTGTTTGCTGATGACCAAGGCTTGCGATTCAGCGAGCTTCGGCTGAGAGCCTACAAGGACGATCAAGTCAGCGAGCCGTTCGCTGTCGCCAGTGATGTGAATGTGGATGAAAATGGGCAGTTTGTCGCGGCATTTGAAAATGCGGTCATGCCCGGTGATTTTAGCCCTACGGGCAGCGATGTGGTCTTCGATCTAGAATTCATTGGTGTTGTAACGGGCAATGCCTCGATCTGTGGCTTTGTTCAAGGGGAGGTTGAAACTCTAGACTTAGCGCTCCAGCAGAGCACTTTTGGAGGTGTTCCGTGGTCTGAACGTAGGCCCGATTCACCATATGGCTGCAGCTCCTCTGGTGCGGAAACAACATGTGAACGGATCGAACCGAACGCCTGTCCAAACCTCGTGAGTGGGGAAAACATCATTACGAGTTGCGGCATTGAACGGACGGTGAGAATTCGACTTCCGCAGTCTCACTCGCAGCAAGGTCGGTACAAAACAGTCTTGCTGTTTCATGGAATCAATGCGGATCAAGTCGATGATATTGAAGAAGACACGGCCATGAATCGATTGGTAGACCCCTTTGATTTTATCTTGATCTCACCCTACTCCCGGCGTTTGGCAATCGAATGGGATCAAGGGCGGCCTGGCGATAATCCAGACGTCGCTTTGGTGGATGACTTACTGACATGTGCTCAACAAACACTCGGCGCTGATCCTGAACGACTGTATCTTGCGGGAGACAGCGGCGGAGGCATGTTCACAACGTTTCTTGTGAGTCAATTTGCAGAGACTGTTGCTGCAGCTGCAATCAACTCGGGCGGAATTATTTTTGATATGCCTAATTCAAACGCCAACACCATGCCGATCATTTACGGTTGGGGTGGTGATTGCGATGAGTCGGCAGGTCAAAACTTTTCTACCTTCGCCAGTGATGCCATTCCTAAGCTTAAATCCAATGGCCACCTTGTTGCGACGTGTAATCACGATACAGGGCATGAGTGGAAGCCGCTGTTCACCCCTTGGTTTCTCGAATTTTTATTTGCCCACAGGCTGAATTCGCCGAGTCCGTTCCAGACTGGATTAAACGTCAGTTTTCCAGCCTTTTGCACAATCGATTGACCCCCCTGGGTCGCCCGGCTGCCTTGGACATCTTTACTTGGAGTATCTGTGACGCAACTAGAACCTAAGATTGTCGGACCCGGCTTCCACCAACGTGTCTATGATTTGGTGCGTCGTGTCCCCGCTGGTCGGGTGTCTACCTACGGCCAAATCGCAACACAACTTGGAAGTCCGAGAGTGGCGAGACATGTTGGCTGGGCTCTTGCGTCGATTACGGACAAAGACGCCGACGTCCCGTGGCATCGAATTATAAACAGTCGTGGTTACATCAGTGGTCGGGGTCAATCTGTACGCGCTCAATTGCAGAAAAATCTCCTCGAAGTGGAGGGTATTGTTTTCTCAGACCGAGGCCTCGTTGATTTTAAACGATTTCTTTGGACCGCCTTCTAGGGGGCTCTGGAGTCTTTCGAAGGGCTCTAAACCCATTGGTCTGCTGGTTGTGTAGAGGGGGTTTTTGTCTAACGCCTCTTGCAAAATCAGCAGCTCAATTCATATCATAACTGCATCCCAGTCATATTTGCGCACCACGTGCTTTCGGTGGGCGTGGTTTGATTAGTGGAGACGTGTGGACTGTGTGGGGCGTTAAATGGGGGCGTTGAAATTAACAGATGGTTCTACTACGCGAATCATTCCCATATCAGAGGTTTGTCTTGTTGGGCGGCATTGGAGCTGTCATGCCCGGTTTTTTTCATCCAGTGTGCCTCAGTTCTGGTTTGAGATTCGTTGGTTAGGTCAAAATTGGGGTTGGCGACCGCTCAATCGTGTCGATGAAACGAGAGGGTCCGGTTCGGTTGATCAAAACGGCTGGCGTATCATCAATAGCCTAAGTCGCCGTGTCGCCCGCATTACCATCGATGACGGCATCGTTGCTGAATTAACCGATACAACTCCGCCACAAGCATTCGCGATGAATGTCGAAAACAATGAGTTCGTCAGCGGAGATGCGTTAGATGACCTCTACGAGTGTGTCGATGACCGCTTTTATCGGTTTGGATGGGAACATGGAGCTGACGCATCCTACGAGTTGAAAGATGGTGATCTTGTCAGTTCGGGGACCTCGCTATATCGTCTCTTCTTTCCGGTTCTCGGTGCACCGACGTTGGTGGCTCAACTTCATTTGATCATCGATGAATGCAGCCTGCGAATTTCAGTTTCGGAGCTTTGGGCCTGTTTCGAAAGCGACGAAAGCTCTGTCAGAGTCACAGGGGAGTGCGTCCGCGTACTGGCTGCCTATGCATTGGTCCGCAGAGATGAGAGTTACACGGAGGGCGGCTGGCTCACAGCACCGGAGAGTCATCAACAGTGGCTCAAACTCGGCGGTAATCCCAATTCGGGGATCGAACGGCTTGGTTTTGAGCGGGGCAAACTGCGCAGCCAATTGAGGAAGGCCGGTGTGCTCGATGTGAAAGATTTGTTCGAAAGAAAAACATCCGGATATCGCACGATGTTACGACTTTCGACGCGTGCCGATCAGATTATTTTTCTCGACCCCGAGTTTCAATCCGACGATTGACCCGATAATTTCGCGATCCCGACACTGAAATATCTTGAAAAAACCGGTTTTGATCGTCATTCTTTATAGCGTGGGGTTAGATTTGGACGCGAACGCTGTCCTTACAAACGTAGTTAATGAGACAGGGATAGGCAAAGCCGTCGCGGACGTGTGCTTTAATGAGTACAGTTGGCACTTTTGCTACTCTCTAGACAGCCGATAAATGAGGAGACACATTATGGCGGCATCGATTCGTTTACTCGTTACGCTTACGGCAGCGGCCATGTTCCCGCTCGTCGTATCAGCGCAGGACGCACCATTTGAGTGCGATAACAACTTCGGCGACTGCGGAACGCCGAATATGAGCGGCGGCGGCGGCGGTGGCGGGGGCGGTGCCGTCCTCATTAATAACACCGACCTTGGCGACACGTACCAGCGCGCCGATGACTTCGATGACGACGGCATTGAGGATAACTCCGACAACTGTCCACGTGTTCGGAATCCGGAGCAGTTTGACCGCGACGGTGACGGCATTGGAGACGGCTGCGACAATTGCGTCAACACGCGTAATGAAGACCAGCTCAATCTGGATGAAGACGCGAAGGGCGACGCCTGCGATGCGGATATTGACAATGATAACATCGAAAACGAGCTCGACAACTGCATGTTGGTGCCCAATCAAGCCGGGGAAGAAGGACAGCCGGACCTTGACGGAGACGGCATTGGTGACGCGTGTGACGATGATATCGATGGCGACTTGAAAACCAATCTGGAGGATCCTTGTCCGTACAATGCGACACTCGAGGCTCCTTCTGAAGATGAGCGGTCGATTTGTTTCCCAGATGTGGACGGAGATGGCGTGAGTGAAGTTGATCCTTTGAGCAAGGACAACTGCCCAACCATCGCGAACGAAGACCAACTCGACACCGATGGCGACGGCCTCGGAGACAAGTGCGATTCGGACAGAGACGGCGATGGAATCGCCAACAAGTTCGACAATTGCTCACTCATGGTCAATCCAGGTCAGATCGACGCTGACCGTGATGGCAAGGGCGATGATTGCGACCCAAGTTTCTGCTATGCCGTCTACGGCGACGTAGAGAATTGCCTCGACCCAGACGCGACTTTGACCGTCTACTCCCCGAGCCTGATGGCCAATACCGGCGATGAAGTACCACTTCGCTTATTCATTAACCGGACGAACCGCGAGTTCCGTTACACATGGGCCATTGTCTCAAGCCCAGACGGTTCACGAGCAAAGATTGCGGCTCCACAAGGCTCGGTAGAGCAATCAAGCCCATTTGAGTATCACTACCTGGCAGACCGCCCGACAGTCATTCCAGACATGCCAGGTGAGTACACCATCATGGTCGAGGTTGTGACAGCGTTTGAAGATGCAAACACAACCGAAGTCGAAACAGTTGCACAATACAGAATGCGACTCAAAGCGTCGGGTGAGCCTCAAGCCACAGACGCAAACGCAGGTGGGTGTGCAGCCAGCGCAGCCTCAGGCAACGGACTCGCAGCACTCTTCATGGTCGCCCTCTTTGGAGGAATCGGTCTGATTCGGGTTCGCCGACGTCGTTGATGACGACATTGCGCTGACGTAGAAAACGCCTCCACCTTTGGGGGCGTTTTTTTTTGCCTGTGTCACCGACTGACACACTACTCAATCAAGTGGATTTAACGCAGACTGCCTGACTGAGCAGCTGCTACGGCAGCACCAATGATTCCAGCCATGTTGCCAAACTCTGCTACGGCGATCGGTGCCCTTGTCTTGAGCAGATGCTGGTACTTTGTGTACTTCTTACTTCCTCCGCCCCCGAGAATGAGAAGGTCCGGCCAGAGGAGGGCTTCATAAGCCCCCAAGACTTCATTGAGTCGAGCAGCCCAAACAGCCCAATCCAGTGCCTCAATTTTCCGGATCGAGTCCGCCGCATATTGCTCAGCCTCGAGTGAGCCCATCTGAAGATGACCGAATTCGGTATTGGGGACTAATTGGCCATCTATCAGCAACGCGCTGCCAATGCCCGTACCAAGAGTCACCATGAGAACCGTTCCGGCTTGTCGTCGGCCTGCACCAAACCTGAACTCGGCTAATCCGGCAGCGTCCGCGTCATTGAGCAGTGTGACCGATGTCGAGAGCCCTTGCGACAACCATTCCTTTGCGTTCAAGCCGATCCATTGTTCGCTGATGTGAGCAGCTGTCTGAGGAACGCCACCTTGTATGACCGACGGCAAACCAATGCCGATAGCACCACTCCAGTTGAAATGGGTCTGTATCTCTCTCACGGTTTCTATAATAGCGGTGGGTGTTGCAGGCTTGGGCGTGAGCAGTCGGTGTCGGTCGGTCAATAAACGACCCGTGGTGGTATCGACAACAGCGCCTTTGATACCGGTGCCACCAATATCTATTCCGAGTGCATCCATCTTGCAATCCGTTTACTGTGTTGTTGAGCGTCGACCACAAAAGGCAAACAAATGTGTCTACTGTGTATACCGCAAATGATTTCATAGCCAAGTAGATCTCGTAATAAAATAAAAACCCCCATTGGGCTATTTTGTCCCCAGTCAGGCTGGATGACTGTGTCCAAGAGTACCCAGGCTTCTGGTGAGCTGATGCTTGGTCGGATTGATTTCAGTTAACTTTCTAATAATATTGAACAAAATATTTTTTGCTCGTGTCATGCTCTGGCATGATGTTTGCTGGACTATTCGGACTGGATGTTTTTTGGAGTCCAAAAGATGGGTCGTTGGATTTGCGACAGATTGGTTGAGCTGCTCGTGGCAGTGAGTCTTATCGTGACCGGTTGTTCTGATGAGTTGGAGGTGATGGACACACGCGCCGATTCTGTGCAGCCCGACTCCGATTATCGTCCAGGTAAAGGTGATTCGACTCAAGTAAATCGAGACGAATGCGGCCCCTTTCCTAACGATTACTTCGAGTATCTAGACGATACGAAATGTACCAAGGTGATCCCAACCCAGCGCGATCGGGAGTTCACATGTCCCACAGAACACAGCTCACCGCACGTCCATGGGACAAGTACTGACCAATCTCATACATATCGACCCGCAGCCGATGCCCCGGAGGTCGATAGCGACGCCCTCGTTGGCCTTGTACCTGACGACATGAATATCACGGTCATTTTGGTCAGGCGAGTCAATGGTGAGCCACATTATCGGTACTTAAGCAATGGAACTCACGATGTGATTATACAGCCCTGGAGTTCCACTAAATTCATGGCTGTCGCTAATGCGGGTGCGGCACTTCGTAAGGCATCTGATGGCGCACTTGGGCTCACGGCCACAGTAGACTCTCTTCCAATCGGTGATTTATCGACCATTGTCCACAATTACGATGAGCAGCGATTCACGTCTAATGGCCTTGCTCGCTGGTTTCTCAATATCGGCACACGCACCCAGCTCGATCATTTGATTCATGAAGGCTGGTTGCAGAGATCGCAAGACGAAACACTGGGTGGTAACTATGGTCATCCGAGTGCCGCCGTCGGCACCTATTTTATTGGCGAGGCAGGGCGTATTGAGATGCCTGGTGATGACGGAAACGGGCCGGAGAATCAGCTGTCCACATACACGATAGCAGAATTCCTTAAACGGTTAGTGATGCACCGAGAAAACCCGCGATACGCGATGCCCCATCTTCAATGGCCCGATGTTCAAACATTGCTTTATGGGTCCGCTAATTCGGTTTTATTTGAAGATGAGCAGCCACAAGGTATGGAATCAGATCCAACTGTCTATTTGCAAAACGCCATCGACACGGCAGCGATTGAGAGAGCCGCTCAAGGTCAATGGCGAATCTTTAGCAAACTTGGTTTTGGATATTCGAGGGGCGGCGAATTTGTCAACGCCGGGTATGCATGTCTCCCGGTCCTAGATGAGCAGGGCCAGCCGACGTTGAATTTAGGGAGAGAGTTTTTTATTGTCAGTCAGCTGCAGGCGCACCGAAAATATCACGAAACAGACCGTCTCATTGCCGAGACCTATCGACACATTATCAGTGGGATCCGTTCCGGTGCAATCCAATAGCCGCCGTCCGAACGCCGGCTAGAGATGTAAATCAAACCCAAAACGTAGACCCAGCCGCATGATTAAAAGTTCATCTCGTCCCTTTTGGTCTGGAATGTATTCCGCAGCGACTTTGAGTCCCCCCCAGGGTTGAATCATACCCAGACGTGAGTAAGTGAGGCCAAAGAGTCCGCCGATTCTGCCGCCAAATCTCATTTCGTCTTGCCAAGGCAGACCCAGAGCGACAGGCGCAATTTCGATATCCTGATGCCAAAGACGTTGTCTATGTCTGAGGGTAATGGGCGTCGCAAAATAAAACATGAGGTCGATATCGCCGGCATCTATTTTTTCATCAAAGAGCCCTGCGCCGCCCATTTCTAAGCCCGTTCGCAATGACCAAAACGGTCCGAAACCGTATCCAAAATCGATTCGGCCAGAGCCGCCACCACCAGCCCGATTTTCATCTGAAAATCGGATATTCATCAAACCACCACCCTGGAATGCCATGAAAAAACGGTCGGTGACCCGATGCCGCTCGGTATAGATTGGTTTTTGTGTGAGACGGAATGGGCATCGTGTTTGCGCAACATCGAGTGATTTGATCAATAAGGTTTTGCTTCGGCTTATGGTCATCAACTCTTTGATCTTTGCTTCATCTTTGTTGGCCTCGGACCAATGCTTGCTGGGTTCGCCCCCCAGCGTTTCTTGAGACCTGGCTAAGTGAGCCAGTGCCGCGTCACGGGTCTCTTTATCCGCTACGCAGACCAAGATCAGTGCGTCGCTCATCAGATCTTCATACTCATAATGGTCTATTTGCCAACGTTGTTGTTCCGCCGTCTTGATCAAGGTGATCAGATCACGCACCAGGCCTTCAGCCCCTTGGCCCTTTGCTTCGGCTCGAGTACAAGAGAGGAGATGGCAAAGAGCCAAGATCCCTACCAGGCCGAACTTAAATCGTCTGATCACATCCACCACTTTCAAGCATCCATTCCCCGGTTACCGCTCGGTCGTTGAATCGATGACCAAAGCCACTTGATGTTACTCTGAATTGTAACAAGATCAGTTGAAATTGCGTCTCACGACTAAATTATTCCTGGTGTCGTCGCACGCACTGAACCATCATGTTGTTTGTCGGCCATCGCCAATCATCTACTGTCTCAAAACACAAATGGTCATCGAGCGCAATATGTGGATATCTGATACGCCTTACATCGGTCACATTGCCTCGATTTCAGCCGCAGCTCTCTGGGCCGTTGCATCCATCTTATTCACCCGTCTTGGTTCGACCATAAATGCGCTCGTCCTGAATCTGTTGAAGACCGGTATTGCCTGTATCTTGATGTTGTTAACTCTTAAGCTGGCCGCGGGCCATTTCTGGCCACAGACCATGACGAAAGCAGAGTTGGCCTGGCTTGCCGGGAGCGGGCTGTTGGGCCTCACTGTGGGTGATACACTACTGTTCATGGCATTCAATCGAGTCGGGCCCAGGAAATCCCTGTTATTCATGACCTTAGCCCCACCAACCACAGCACTCCTTGCGTGGCCCTTTCTTGGTGAACCGATCACTCTAAAAATGTGTCTCGGTATTCTGGTCACCATTTTCGGGGTCGCTCTTATCATCGATGATCGGGAGGACAGTGCCAGCGAAGAGTCTGACAAAGTTGGATTGATGCTCGCAGCGGCGGCGGCTCTTTGCCAAGCAGTTGGCAATATTGGAACCAAACTCGGCGGGCACCATGCCCCCTTGGAAATGGGGCTCGTTCGAATCACATTTGGCACAGTCGGGTTGGTTATTTTAGTCTTACTGACCCGAAAAATTCGGTCTGAGCTGAGACCACTGAAGCATGGGAAAACGCTCTTCATGGTCCTTGTAGCGACCCTTCTTGGCACCTATTTGGGAATTTGGTTACAGGTTGCGGGTCTAAGATTTGCCCCGGCTGGCATAGCGGCGACCCTATCGTCGACTTCGCCTATCTTTGTTTTACCCCTGGCTGCCATTTGGCTGCATGATCGGCTGACAGGTCGCTCAATTTGGGCTGCCCTCATCGCTACTCTTGGCATGGCGTTGCTCTTCGATATTGGGTAATCAGGGTTTGTGTTACCCGTCCGGACATGGATTTTTAGGCAGAAGAAAGCCGGCCTGAGAAATTTGCGGTATGCTCAACACTATGCGGATTTTACTTGCCCTAGTGTGCATCCTTTCGGCGTCCTGCCAGTCAAATAGCGGCAATACATCGCGACAAGCTGATTCGTCTCAATTGACCGATATGGCTGATATTGGCATTGACGCAGAGCTTGATGGCGGTACCAACGATGCGGCATTGCCTCAGGATTCAATGCCTTTCGATGACGCCCTACAGGCGGTCATTGAGCGAGCCGTTTTTGCGGCTGGCCAAACGGAAGATGAGCGGGTTCGATTTGACGTTCTCACCGAGTTGGCTGCTCAACTTCCCAGTGACCACCACCTCCAGGTCGACCTTCAGAAAATTCTGCCCATTATTGAACGATGGGCCTACGGACGTGAACGATTTTGGTCACCGGGAGAGCAAGAGATGGCTGGCGAAGGCGGCTATTTGGCGTCCGATTTTGTTCAGCGCGTTTGGCCGGGCGCAGAGAGCTACCCACCTTCGATCGAGCCGGACGCTCGACTGAGGCCCATCTGGTGCATTTACCGTGCTCGAGTGCTCATTTGGTCGACGATTCAAACGGGTTTATTTTCTGACGAAGCATTTGAGGAGGCGCGTGTCTGTCTCCGGGTCGCCCAAGATGCATTTCCCGACAATCAAATTATTGGCATGTACTTAGACCGGCCAATTCCGTGGACCACCGACCTGGTGTCCGATCCGACGGCCCCTCATTGGGCCAATCAGCAGCGTTTGGCACTTCATAAGCTCAACCAGGTGATTCATTTTTGGATCGATCAGCGACAGGCAGACGATGGCCAATTTGGGGGGGGGTGGGGTGATGACGTAGAACTCTGGAGGTGGTGGGCTCCCATTCTGATTGGATTTGAAGACCCAAAGGTATCGGAGGCACATAGACGCTTGGCAAACGGTGTCTTTTCGCTTCCTCGAATGGAGTTAGGCTACAGTAGTATTTTGACCGATGTAGAGCATTCATCGGAAGAAACAGCTGACACCATTATTCCGGCCTTGTTGCGAGACCCAGCCAGCATTTTGGACCGTGGTCGCGCAGCTGTAATCGGTGAGTTGATGAGTCGCCTTTGGTTTGGTGAAAACGAGTTTGGCTTTCAACAGTTCAAAAGCACGTACCTTAATTCCACAGCGATTGACGACAGTCCCGAGCATGCGTGTGATACGCCTTACCACACTCGAGTCATCGCGCCAGTTCTGCGTCTCTGGCAGTTGGAACCAGAGCATTCCGTTGGTCAACTGATCCGGGGTTGGCTCGATAATTGGGTTGCCGTCTCAGCCCGTGATGAGTCTGGAAAAGCAGCTGGCCTGCTGCCAGCAGCGATTGATTTTCCAAGTGGGCAGGTTCGGCAAGACAACGCTCAATGGTGGCGACCAGGCTGTCATGTTTTGCCGACCTTATTTCGCTACCCTAGAGCGGTCAGTATGCTGTCCATAGCTTTGGTGCAGGCGCATGTCATGACGGGCGAGCCCCGTTATCTAGAGCCGCTTCGGTTTGTGGCTGACAATCGAGATCAGGCGGACCCGGATGCCGAACCAGGTAGCCTGGCTTGGGCACTTTCTGAACTCTCAGGGCAAATGCTCGATGCCATGTCCAAGTATCGATTGGCAACGGATCAGGCACTTTTCGACGGTATGCTGCGCAGCCGTGGTAACGTCTACGTTCGCAGCATTCTGACCGGAAACAGAGACTTGTTAGACGGCGCCCTCGACGTGCTCAATGACCAGCTTTCTGTGGATTATCCAGCGCACACCTCCGAAGTTCTCTTTACGGACCGCGTTTTCAAATTCCATAGACGCTATGCAGACCAATTTCGGGATGTCTCACATGGCCGTCCAGATACGAAATTTCTGTACCAAATGATTACGGGCGACTTCGGTGACGGGATCTACTTTCCACTGCGGGCTGTGAAATGGAATATCGCACCCACCGACTTGGCTGTTCGGGTGCACCGAAATCGAACAGATTCCTTCGAGTCGGAGCTGTTCAATTTCTCAGAATCGTCCCGTCGAATTCCGATCTCACTTTATCGTCTCAACGACAGTGCCTATCGATGGGAGATGAGCTGCAACCGGCGCATGCCCACGGCTGGTCGCGTCGACCAAATCGATGACACACACTCTTTTACAGTCGTCGTGCCTCCTCGCACGCTGTGTCAGATTGCTGTCGAGCCGTTGTAGGCTTGCGAGGCAAACTCCGCTTTAGAAATCTTGGTCGGCACTGATGAGCAGACTTCGGGCCACAGTGACCATAGGGGATGTCTCTTCGACCAAGCGGGGGGAATTCCGAACCACTTCATCAAATGCAACTCGGGTGAGTTGACCTCGCTGGATAGCGATCATGACTGGATTGGTCAGCGATTGGTCGATCACGGCATTCGCCGCCTCAAAACCGAGCTCGCTCGCGAGCAGATTATCAGCAGCTGTCGGTTGGCCACCTCGAGCGATATAGCCGATAATATTGACTCGGGTCTCCAACAGGCGTCCACCTTGATATTCGCGGATGACTTCATCATTTTCGATCAGCTCCCGAAGTCGATCAGGGAGGTCTTTTTGACCGGATGATTTGCGAACGCCTTCAGCCATGACGATGACGATAGAGCGATAGTTGAGCCGAACAGCTGCGCGGACACGAGCCAGCACCAATTCGATGTCATATGTCTCTGGGCGTTCTGGGATCATGAGCGTTGTTGCTCCGCCCGCTATGCCTGCGGCCAAGGCAATCCACCCACTGCTATTCCCCATCACTTCAAGAATGGCGCAGCGGCGATGGCTTTCACAGGTGTCTCGCAATTTTCTGAGCGCATCGACAGTGCTGTTCAACGCTGTATCGAAACCAATGCTTGCGTCAGTACCCCAAATATCATTGTCAATGGTGGCCGGTATACCGACCAGTCGAAGGTGGTCTCCATAACGTGCTTCGTAGGCTCGCCTGATATGGTCCATCCCTTTAAAAGAGCCATCGCCACCGAGAACGATGACACCGCTCAGTCGAAGTTGGCGTAGATTCACGACCGCGACATCCGTAATTTCTTGACGCCGTTTTTCCCATGCATCCGGATCTGGGCAGTCTGCGGGCGCGGGCTTGAGTTCGGGGATACGACCAGTTCCAATAAAAGTACCGCCACGGTGTATTATCCCGCGTAGATCGCTGCGATTAATTTCACTCAGATGATTGACCTCAAGGCGACCCGCCAATCCGTTTAATCCCTCTCGAAATAAGACGATTTCGTTTTCTTTCGCGCATGCTTTGAGACGGCGAAAGGCGGCTCGGATAGCCGCATTCATACCGGGTGCATCGCCACCGCTTGTCAGAATTCCAATTCTTTGTATCGTTCTAGTCATGACTCTAAATCCTGATGGAACCAGATTGCCCAACGCCCGAGCATTCGACAAATCTATCTCAAATACAATGATCCAATGCTCGAAGACACCATAGACAGAGTCGTCTATTGCATCAATCGCCTAATGTCCACAACTTTGCTCAGATAGTAACTCACTTATGGTTCACTATATCGGTTGCTTGGTCAAAAAGCGGTTTCTGTATGCTGTCCGCAGGACACTCACCTGACGTGTGTCATTATTCTAACCTTTGGTAGATTTTTTTACTTAATTACAGTATCATCAACGGAATTCAGTCTCCAAGATACGAGACGTCGGTCAACGAGTAGTACGTGAAATGGGGGAGTTTTATGGAACTCGAAGCAATTAAAATCCAGGAACAGCGGTCTTATCGAGGGAAAGATTTCCCTCTGATCCTAGCACCCAAAGACGGGTACACCCAGAACAAACAAGCTCTTCTTACTTGGCTTTCGGACAATCAAGCTCATTTGAGACAGCTGATGATGGAGCATGGGGCCGTTCTTTTGCGTAATTGTCCCATCGATGGTCCTGATGATTTCGAAGCGGTACTTGATAGTGCCGAGTTCATCAACATGCCTTATGTCGGTGGGGCGGCACCACGCGAGGAGGTCACCAAGGGTCGTATCTTGACTGCGAATGAGTCGCCACCCGACCAGCCGATTCCGTTTCACCATGAAATGGCACAAGTGCCCAAGCCACCCGCGTATATTTTCTTTTACTGCGACGTTGCTTCAGAGACGGGTGGTGAAACAGCGATCGTACATTCCGGGAGAGTGTATGAAAGGTTCTCAAAGAGCAGTCCAGAATTCGCCAAGAAAGTTGAAGAGCTCGGTGTCAAATACCGAAGAGTAATGCCAGATCAAGATGACCATTCATCGCCGATCGGCCGTTCGTGGCGCTCGACCTTTCTGACCGATGACCCAGCAGAGGCTGAAGAAAAGATGCGTTCTATCGGGACCAGTTGGAACTGGCAAGGTGATGGTAATTTGTATACGGAGACAGCCATTGTTCCCGCTATACGAACCGAAGAGCGAACCGGGATAAAAACGTTTTACAACTCAGTCGTTGCCGCTTACACGGGCTGGGTCGACGAACGAAACGATCCAAAAAACGCTGTTGTTTGCGGGGATGATTCGCCAGTTGACCATGCAGCCGTTATGGAAGCCCACTCAGCCATGCAAGAGGAGTGCGTTGCATTTAAGTGGCAGCGAGGCGACGTACTTCTGATCGACAACAGTCTCGTGATGCATTCTCGCAGGCCGTATACTGGCGCACGCCGAATTCTCGCGTCTATTGCGGTTGGATAGGTTCGACTGAAATGTTGGCCTGCCTTGGTTGCTCATGGCCGCCCGACCCATTAACATCAGGTGATGGCGAGAACTGACATCGACCATTGTAACCCGTTTGCTGAGAGGATTTAGACCTTGAGACTTCTGCTTTCTTTTCTGCTCATCGTCTCTACCTTCGGTGCGTCGACGGGGTGCAATAATCCACCGGCAGCACCAAAGGATTTAGAGTCCCTGTTGGGGTTTCTGTTCGAGCATATGACCGACGATGATCCCGCGGCACTGACAACCGGTCTCGAAAACCTATACGACTGGTTCCAAGACGATGCCCAGTTGCAAGACGCGAGAGAAGGCTTTTTAGTCAAAAACTTGCCTGCCAGTGCGCTCGCCGCGCTCGATGAAAAAGACCGTTCCGATTCGGGGCTCGAGGGCATTACGGTTGCAACCAAAAGCCCATATTGTTCGCGGGCGATCGCCGGTCTGCTGACCTGGCAAGAGTTTGGTTCCATCTTAGATAATTTTACATTGTACGAGCGCACTTTTCGAAGTGATCCCACCTGTTTCGGGGAACGAGCCTGTACACAGGTGGAAGCGGATAGCCACACGCGTTCAGCGTGGGCTGGTCTGGTGGAGATGGAGTCAAAGTATACCATTCAATTTCGCTGGGTAGAGACCAAATACGGCTGGATGATGCTGCAGCGCTTCTGGCTAAAAGATCCGGTGGCTGGAGATTCTTTTGACGTTCGAATGAACGCCAATTACTACATCGGGGTCATTATGGATGATGGAGGACGTGCCGCCAAACCCATCTCGCCAGCATTCAGGCGCGCTGCCAATGGCACCGTGGGTCAGGCTGGGCGAGATATCGACGCGCAGCAAGAGGCACTGAGTCGCGCAGGATCTTTACGAATTCACGCAAATTGGTTCAACGTTGATACAGGAGTCATTCCAATCCCAGATGAGACCATTCGGTCGACGTTGATCTCCAACCAAATCAATGACTCAACGCGTCACGACAACTGGCTCGACGACAATCCCGACCAGTTTCCTTGTCCTCAACTGATGACATCGACAGATGACAATTCAGTCGACGAATTCGATGGCAGTGCCGATCCATGAGGCTGCCGGTTTGCAAAGTATGGTTTTTGGTTGCGGGTATCGGTCTTTCGACGAGTTGGGCGAATCCATCTCAACAGGCGGAACACGATGGGATTGCTCAAACTGAAGTCGACCCATCAACTGACCCAGACAAAGATGGGAGACCTTCCACTGAGACGACGTCATCTGGAGTAAAAGAGCCTGCTGGAGACATAGATTTGGCAGCCCACCGCAAGGGTTTCCAGCTGTATGGCGGTCTGGGCTTTATGACTTGCGTACCTGACGGAGCAGCAGACTGTAGCAACACCTATCCTGGTACTTTCATCAGCACGGGGATGGAATACCGCTTCTGGTATCTCGGTATCGCGCTTGATTTTGATTATGGCCGCTACTTAGTCGCCGAAGACGATGACTTCGATGTAGCGAGTTTAAGCATGCATCTGATGCCTGTAATCAAAGCCTATTACCCATTGAAGGCCATAGATATTTTCTTAGGTTTCGGCATGGGATATGGCCAACAGTGGGTCACTGAAGACAGCTCTCGGTCCGAGGCGTCTTGGACAACGTTTTGGCAGGCGATGAAGGTCACGGCTGGTGTTGGAGTCGACTTGAAACCCTTTGGTTTCCCCGACGGCTTCACTCTGGATTTAAACGCCGACCTGCTGATGCACAGCGGAGGAATACGCTGCGCAAAGTATGGTGGTGCGGGTCCTTGTCTCGACGAAAAAGACTTACAGGGTGGCCAAAACGATGTCGCCGATCAGCTCCGTCTCGGATCGGCTTTGCGGTATTCTTTTTAACCCACCCTTTTAAAACGGGTGATTGACGATCGCGTATACGCCCATGACGAGCCCCCGCTCCTCGATTTGGTCGGGCCTCTCTGGCTCGCTAAATTCTTCGAGTGCACTGGCCACATCGAAGCGAACCACGAAAACTGAATTGTAAACGAATCGAAGTCCGCTGCCGATGCTGCCGTGAACGTGGGACAGATCGTCTTTTTCGCCGTCGAGCCATACCCGTCCTAAATCCGCAAATGGAACCAGTAAGAAGGCATAGGTAGATCGTCCGCGCGTCAGAGAGAAAAACGTCCATCGAAGTTCAGTGTTATTGTAAAGGGTTGCGTTCCCTCGGAAGCGCCCGTTGGGAAACCCCCGCAAGGCAACATTGCCACCAACTTCAACCCGTTGGCTGCCACCCAGAATATGCTGATGAAAGAAGGGCAGTGAGCCGCCTTGGATGTCAAACCCCAATCTTAGAGCCAATATCAGCGATTTATCCTGAGTCAAGGCGTACCAGTGTCGGTGGGTTGTATTCGCTCCCCACATCGAATAATCGGACCCGGTCAATCGGTGGGCGAATCGAACTGAGATTTCGGAAAATAGACCGCTTTGTGTATCCGGCTCTCGGTTTCGGGTGTCGAACATCAAGCCCAGCTGCAGTTGATTGAGGTAACCACCCTCGAGGCCCATGGGGCCATCTGCTGCGAGCTTCGTATCTGGATAGGCATCGATGTGTGTCTTTCGAAATACAATCCCAGAAAACATCCACAGTTTTTGATTAATGGGGATCCGCACATTCGGCACAACCCAGAGACTTTCAGCATTAAAGGTATAGTATTTGTCCGGTGTGTTCTCAGGCCTGAGTCTCGGCAGTCGGTTTCCTAAGCCAAAATACCAAGCGCTATCCCAGGTCTCGTAGCCCGAATCCAGATCGATCCGGATGCCGCTATCGGCCACATTAGGAATATCAAATAGTAATTTGTGAAAAGCATATCCGCCGGTGGTCTGATAAAATTGGCCCCCAATCGACAGGTTATATGGTGCTTTTTGGCCTGGGTTAATTTCACCGCGAAGAAATGCCGCAGCGTAAGCCCCGTAGCCCGTTCCACGATCCGAGGTGAAACTCAGAAGTGGCACACCCACAAGGTCCCAATCGGGGGTTGGTTTTAATTTCTGACCGGGGCGTTTCGCATTCGCCGACGCAAAAATTATGGCTATGAAAGCCATGCTCCCCAGTAGTCCGATTAATCTTTTACGCTGTTTGGTGGCGCCGGCGTAGGTCATCAATCTGTAATCTTGACGTATTCAAGTATACCAGAGATTGATGTTCCATCCTGATTGACCAAGGTCGCGGCATAGGTTGTCGTAATCGGGTCTCCGACCCATGGCTTGGCCATTTTTCCGAGCAAGCCCCACTCCTTGGCGGGGCGGTACGCATACAAGGTTTTCTGCGTTTTGATAGTCCCGACAGCCGTGGCCAGTTTGAGTCCAGACCCGAATTTTTTTACGTCATACGCGCTCTGAGGCACCGCTTTGGGTTTACCTACACTTTTTTTCCAGATCCAGCCTGTAGGTTTTCCATCAGCATCTTTCTTGTATTCGATCAGGACTTGATCAGCTCCGACGAAACCACGAAAGCGAACCCACTGCTGTGCGACTTTGGGGAGTCTTGTGTTTGAACGGCTGTGATCCAGGTAACCGTGGCCCGACACCGACCTTTTGCCGGCAGACGTTGTAATCTCTGCCCTCGCAGCCGTCCATGGTATCAAAATTTCAGATTGGTAGAATTCGTCATCATCCACAGTGATCTTGTGTCCAGGAGCACGAGTTGCAACGCTCGGAGCACTCAGTTTTAGTGTCGCCGACATGGACTCAGTTTTTGCGTGGAATGTTGTCTCGCCAGCAGAACTCGTGAGGAAGCATGAGCCGACGTTTAGCTGGTTTCCGTTCGCTGAGTACGACCACTTATCTTTATCGAAACGCGCAGCCTCATTTGTTCCTTTCGACCCGTTGGGAACGTGCAATATTCGGCATGCAGCTTTCCGATCCCCCCAACCCGCGTTCGTAAACACATATTGGATGAGCAGATATGTCCCATCGGTCATGTGGGCAATGGCCGTATAGCTCTCTCCGTATGCCTCGGCGTTGATGGGTCTTGGCTTAAGAACTTGTGCTACGCTTGTATTCGCTAAAGTGCCGAACAAAAAAAAGAGCACACCTACGGCCCAAGCTCTCCTACTGGGTCTTGTCGCTGCACGTGCCGTTAATGTCCGCATGTTATCTCCTCCTAGATAGCCGGGTTCGTGAATTCTGCGGTCAGGGTAATGGTTCCCCTTGGGCGGCGACCAAAATGTCATTCCACTGTGTCCGCGTCAGTTGGACTTTCACAGCATCTATGGATTCTCTGATCCGTTCCAGTCGCTGGGTGCCGATAATCGGAATGACGCCTGCTGGATGAGCAAGAATCCAAGCCAACGCAACTGCGGAACGGCTGACATTTTGTTCACCGGCAATGGCATCTAGAGTCTCCAGCATTTGAGCGAGTCGCTCACCACCAGCGTCTGCGCGCGCCGCCGCCGCATCGAGTCCAATCCGTCCACCAGCCATCGGGCTCCACGCCATCGGAGTGACTTTGGTTTCCATGCATTGGTCCAAAATTCCATTTCGAATTGCATCGTGATTCCAACATGAGAATTCCGGTTGTCGCGTCGCGATTGGGAAGGGCAGCCATGCTTGAAGGGCCCTGAATTGAGATGGGGTGTAATTTGAGACGCCCACCTCTTTAATTTTGCCTTGGTCACGAAGCTCGGTCAGCACCGTAGCGACGGCTTCAGGATGGCCCAAAAAGTCGGGCCTATGGATTTGATACAAATCAATGGACTCAATCTGCAAACGTTGTAGAGAGGCATCCACGGCCCGCCGTAGGTAGCTTGGACTCGAATCGTATGGGACACCGAGAACGATGCCGCCCTTGGACGCGATCAGCATCTTATCTCTTAGGTGAGGCGCGTCTTTTAAAACGGCACCGAACAGAGTTTCCGCATCGCCAAACTCTCCACCGCCATCGCAACCGTAAACGTCTGCGTGGTCAAATAAATTGATGCCCATTTCCAAAGCAAACTCGACCTTTTCTCGAGCTGTCTTTACGTCTGTGCCTGCAAAGCGCCAGCACCCATAGGCGAGTGGAAAACTGCTCAGGTCTGAGCGACCCAGTCGTCGGTGTTCGGCCGTAATTGTAAGTGTGCTCATGAAAGGCTCCCCCGTTTCTACAATATGCTAAGAGATCTTCAGTATGAACGACAAGTGTCCTTCAATATCTACCATTTGGTAGATATATCTTTACGGACAAAAAATCAAGGAATAAGATACACTCTGGCCGCCGGCAGCGACCACCAACTTGTCCAACAGGACGTGGCCATTATAACGGTCCGACAGGAGTATGCATTCCATTGAATTCGATTAATGCAAGCACAAATGGCTCTTGGGCGGTTGGTGATTTCGAATTCACCTGCGTCGACCTGCGCTTAGCGCTTCATCGGCGTGATCGGCCAGACTTTATATTATGGTCCATTGACTTTGATTCAGATGCGGTCAGTGCCGCAATTGGTGTGTCCGATGTTACGGAATCCCGTGGTTTTTTTGATGTCAAAGACAAGCAAGTCGGCCGGGCTCAACTGACTTCGGTAGACGAGATTACGCTCCAAGAAGATCGTCTTTTTATCGTTGGTCGACTGACCAATAAACAGCGTTGGCTGCTGACGTTTGAAGTCGTCGATGATTGCCAAGTCCGCTTCGATTTGTCGACCTCAGATCCCACTCTCAATCGATTAACGCTTCGCAGCCGGCTCTCAGACGCATCCCATATCTACGGTTTCGGTGAGCAATTCACTCACCTCAACATGGCGGGACGAGTTATCCCTGTACTCAGCCAGGAACCAGGTATTGGTCGTGGCGTACAGCCCTTGACGTGGGTCATGAACACAGCCTTTAAAGCCGGCGGCGAGTGGCACAATTCAAATGCACCTATGCCCTGGTTTTTGACCAGTGGATTGCAATCTTTCTGTTTGGAAAATAAAGAATATAGCGTTTTTGATTTCTCAGTGACCGACCGTGTTTGCGTTCATGTTTTTGCATCTACATTGTGCGGTCGAATCTTCTTTGGTGACAGCCCCATGGGTTTGGTGAGTGCGTACAGTCGTTATTCAGGTCGAATGCGGGCTCTCCCACCATGGATTGGCCAAGGGGCTGTGATCGGCATGCAAGGAGGAACCGAGGCTGTCCGTGAGCTCCACCGCAAGCTTCAAGCTGTCGCCGCTCCTGTATCTGCGTTTTGGTTACAGGATTGGGTGGGTGCTCGAAAGACATCGGTTGGCTGGCAACTTTGGTGGAATTGGGAATTGGACGAGGACCGGTATCCCAATTGGGACGACTTGCGAACCGATTTAAGCAAAGACGATGTGCGATTGATGACATACATTAATCCCTTCCTCGTCGATCCGGCTGAAAAAGGGAGCTTCAAGAGAAACCTGTTTCAGGAGGCGAACGAGCTTGGCTACCTGATCAAGCGCGATGATGGCAGTCCCTACATGATCCTGAATACGTCTTTTTCAGCAGCGATGGTCGACCTCGCCAATCCGGATGCGTATGAATGGCTCAAATCGGTTATCAAAGACGAACTTTTAACGGTTGGGTCATCGGGTTGGATGGCTGATTTCGGAGAAGCACTCCCATTCGATGCGGTTTTACACGACGGCATCAATGCTGAGTCATACCACAACGAATATCCCGAGATATGGGCAAAACTAAACCGAGAGGCCATCGAGGAGGCTGGGCTCGGAAATGAGATTGTCTTCTTTATGCGCTCTGGATTTACACGGTCTCCCAAGTACTGCACCCTTTTTTGGATGGGTGATCAGTTGACCAGCTGGCGGGTTGAGGATGGGATCAAAAGCACTCTGATTGCCATGCTGTCTTCAGGTATGAGTGGCATGAGCATCAATCACAGCGATATCGGTGGGTATACTGCGACAACCGTGCCGTCTTTGCCCTTTCAAATCCCTGGCATTGGATACGTTCGCCAACGCGAGCTCCTCATGCGCTGGATCGAGTTGAATGCCATGACGCCTGTGTTTCGAACTCATGAGGGCAATCAGCCGAGTCGGCACCACCAAATTGATAGCGACCATGAGACGCTAGAGCACTTTGCGCGATTTGCTCGACTGTACGCAGCGTTGGCGGATTACCGCCAGGTGTACTTTGAGCAAGCTGCCGACCAGGGTCATCCGGTGATTCGCCACATGTGGTTGGCTTTTCCCGATGACAAGACCTGTTTGGACCTAGATCTCCAGTTCATGTTGGGGGACGACATTTTGTTCGCGCCGGTGCTTGATCCGAAAACCGATCGCGTTGATGCGTATCTACCCAATGGTGACTGGACTCACTTGTGGAGTGAAAAATCCATTGCAACGGTGACCGGCGAATGGGTCTCTGTATCCGCCCCCATCGGACAGCCGGCAATCTTTTGCCGGACGGGATGCGATGTCTACGCTGCATTGCGAATACGACTCGCACAATCCGGAGACTTGGTCTCAGCTCAGAGCGGTGCAGTCCAAATCATCAAAAGGCATTAATTGGCAGCTTACTGTTCGAAGGCTTCGAGTGGGACGCTGAGCCTCAGGGGAAGGAACTGGGGGAGGGGTTCCGATGCATCGAGACCCCAGATGGTTTTTAAAATTTCACCGAGAGCGTCTGGTTCGATTCCAAAAGGGCTTACGATCGACTGAATATTGGCTGATGAGACCGTAGCCGTTAAGTCAAAGGAGTCGAACTGGCCCACGTCTGAGCCAAAAAATTGAAATTCAGGTCTGATGAATTCAAAATTTCCAACCAGTGCACCCCCATCATCCACGACGTCCACTCTGTATTGTTGACTACTCGCCCGCCAGGACTCAGCGTCCTTTGTGAGCATCAATTCCTGTTGTGTACCGACATCGGGTTGGTCGTTTGCATTTCGATCTTGCGCCAAGATTGCGCGTTCAACGTCACCCGATGCAACGGCCAGCAACAGGTTTGGTACAAACCCGCCCAGCAGCGTGGCCAAGAGTGGACTGTCCGGTATCAGAATCTGCAATTCGGAACTTTCGCCCCGGTACTGATGTGCCAGAGATTCTGTCCAAGCCTCCTCGGGCGGATTAAACGTAGATTCGATCAATGCGCTCAATTGGTCATCTCGTCGCGTCCAGAAGAACGCTGTTCGGGTTTCAGCAAGGTAACCGAACGGATAAGTAGTCAAGCTCTCTGGCTTGTCCGTCGCCAATAATTCAATGGGATATCGATAGAGTGATTCCATTGACTGCACGTGTGATTTGACCCGCTCTGTGATCTCACGTGCTGTATTCAACTCTGCTTCAGCCGTGTTTTTGTCTCCTGACCGCACGGCTGAGGTGCCCCTATAGAGTGCCAGAGTGTGGGCGATTCGCAGATGGGAGACCCGGAGGGCAATCATCGCCTCGGCGCTGATTTTGTCGGGCATTTGCTCGGGCAGCTCATTCAAGAGAAGCCCATAGTCTCTTTCCATATCGACCAGGCTCTGGAATGGGCCGGTTTGCCACTCATCGAAGGCCTCGTCAGACAACGCAACGATGGACTTAAATGATGGTTTTGTTGGTCTCGCAATGATACCCGCAGCGGCGCCCAGTTCGTCTTGAGGTAATTCACCAGCAAGATAAAAGTAGAGTTCCGGCTCCGATTCATAGAAATCTCGCCATTGGAAATCGGTCCACTTTTTGAAGATGTGTACGAGATCGACCGGCGAATCTTGATAGATCGGCCCGAGCCAATCCAAATAATTGGCCCAGCTTATTTCTCCGTCCCAAGTCAGTTGGGTCAGGTAATGATCGTATTGCCAATAGGTCCATTCTCGGCCTGTCGTGAATGTGACATGGCCCAGCGTTGTGTAGGCGGGCAGAACTGTATCGACGTCATATTGCCTCGACCTTGCAGCGATGGGCGTGATCATGGGCAGATTGTTGTCAAAGCCGAGCCACCACGCTGTTTCCGGAAAGTACACCAAGTCGCGAGTCCCATTGGCGGCATCAAAAAAATGCCTTTGGTGTTGGAAGTCTTCACAATCGTAGACGGGCGCGGGGTGTTCAAGGTCATAGAACATGGTCGTGTGAACAAAAGCACCCAAGCGTTCATCGGCCTCCAGTGGAAGGTGATAATAGGGTCCGCCTGCGCCGGTATCACGATCCAGCCCACAGGTGGTATGAATCCAGGCAAAAGGCTTGACGAATGGGTGATTCACGCTCAGGTGTTCAGTCGCTAAATTGAGCCAATTGAGCATGACCTGTTCATCTGGTTTGGTGAATTCGCTCGTTCCAATTTGGAAGCCAAGAAGCTCGATGCCCGTTGAAGCAAATCGGTCCAGTTTTGTGGTGATTTGAACCTCGGCGTCAATCGACTCACCTGTCTCGGGGTCGACCTCCTGAGGTTTAACCAATCGAAATGCATTCTGCTGTTGGTCGACAAATCCGATGACAACACCCACTTTAATTCCATACTCGAGTGCTTCTGTGGTCATGCTCTGCATGTATGGAATCCAAGCCTCGAGGTCTACGGTATTTAACATATGGAACGTCAACTGGTTTTGTCGATTTCTCGCGAGCCAGCGAAAATATCGGGATACCCCCGAACGAAATGAATCGACGTTCGGCCGCAATAGATAATCACTCATCACAGTGGGGTGCTGCGTATGCTCGTGGAATCCCCTCATCTCGAAGTGTGGATGCGTTGCTTCACCGCTACTGTAGGCAGGCATCTCGACCAATGGATTGGATGGATAGATGGTCTGTTCAGGATGGATGTAACGGGCACCTAGATCACCGGCAATTTGGTAGAGGCCATACATCGCTCCGATGTGACTGCTGGCACTGAGTTCGACGCCACGACTGCTGGTGTCCAGCCTGTAACCTTGCTCAGCGATGGCCTCAGAATCGTTGATTATTGTCACGTAAACAACGGCCGTTGGTAATTGGTTTTGACCTGAGCCTGAGATGGAGCGGGCAGCAAGTTTCAGGTCTGAGGCGGCTTTTTCGAGGCCCGGCTCGCTGTTCATCGGAATGACGACATCAAGCACGAGTGGGGGCTTAGGTTCGGTCTCCGTAGAGCAAGCCCCAATGGTCACAAGTAGGCAGACGTAGAGTAGGATTCTCCAAACAAAATGCACCGTGACAAGACCCCCTGAGTAAGACTCGTTAAAGATACCCATTCTACATCGCAGGCGACAATTACTATGTTGAGCCGGTGCGGATTTGTCTCGGCGACGAGTGCGTCTTGGCCGTAAACCCAAACGGTCCAAAGCGTTCAGCGAGCCACGAACAACCAAGAGTTCGAGTCTGTAGTTCGGTCTCAAACCCCAGTTTGAATGGAGGGGGCTCTTGGATTAATCACGCATCCAGGCAAGGCTTTGCTTGTACGGATGGATTGATTCTCTTGCCACCGAAACGAGACTTTGTTCATCTTTACTTTGCTGTGTATCGTCAGGGTCCACTGGTTAACTGAAACGACAATAGGTTGGTTGGAGAGTGCACTTGAGTAAAGTGACACGTCGCGACATGGTCAAAACGCTGGCGGCTGGTGGTGCCGCTGTGTCCGCAGGCTGTTTCCAGATAAACAAATCAAGTGAAAACGGAGGTGGCACGATGTTGCGTAAACCCACGATCATCAGTCGTGACCCTTTGCCCAGCACTGGCCCATGGCCTATCAGCGACCCGTTCTTGTTCTGTGTCCACCACAATGACAAGTTTCCTGCGGCAGATGGCCGCCTTGGGCCTAAAGACGGGTTGGTCGGGCGTACGATCGGGTCCGATTTTTCGAATCGTGATGGTTGGAGCATGTATCACGGTGATCGTATTCCGGGATTTCCCAGGCACCCTCACCGTGGTTTTGAGACCGTAACGATTGTTCAACAGGGCATCGTCGATCATGCGGATTCATTGGGTGCCGCAGCCCGATACGGACAAGGCGATGTCCAGTGGTTGACCGCTGGCCATGGTATCAATCATGCAGAAATGATGCCCCTGTTTAACACACAGGCTGGAAACCCCCTAGACCTGTTTCAAATCTGGCTCAATCTACCCGCGATGAGCAAAATGGTCGACCCGCGATTCAACATGTACTGGGCCAACCAAATCCCTGTGGTGCAGGTGCCTTCCAATGCGGGTCGCGGAACACAAATCAAGGTGATTGCAGGACGGTTGAACGCGCAGGCTGCACTTGCACCACCAGCTGACAGCTATGCGGCCGATAAAAACAGTGAAATTGCGATTTGGGATATTCGTATTGATGCCCAATCTGAATGGCTTATGCCTGCATCCATTAAGGGCATCACGCGAAGCTTATACGTATGTGATGGTCCGTCCTTAATGATCGATGGGACATCAAACCAATCTCGATTCAGATACGTCCTGGAGCCCACGCAGCCAGTGGCCCTGAGAGCGGACAAGGGGCCAGTGCGCTGTCTTTTACTTCAAGGTCGCCCTATCGGAGAGCCGGTGGCTCAACACGGTCCATTCGTAATGAATACACGGGAAGAAATCCGCCAGGCCATCAGAGACTATCAGCGGACTCAATTTGGTGGTTGGCCATGGACCTCCAACGGGCCAATTCATGGACTTGAGCCCAAACGATTTGCTCGACATGCCGACGGTCGGATTGAACATCCAAAAGGTTAGGGAATCGCCTGTCGGACAGTCATTGTCCTGATGTAACCTCAAAGTCTACAATGCGAAAATCTGTGCCACCTCGACCATCCCGAACGACGGCCATGATGCTGGCGCTCGACTCGTCAGTCGTCTTCGGCATGACTAATTCTGTGGCCTGAGATTGTCCGTAGGTCACTGGGAGCTCGAAGCGCCCTATTGTGGTATACCATGTGGTTGTTGCTTCTTCGCTTATGGTTCGACCACCGGAATCAACGAACGTCTCTAGCCCGTCCTCATCGACCTCGATCTCCAAGGTGTGGCGCGTTGCCGTTGTCAGTACGCCTGCCGCGTTATTTCCATCCAGCCTGAGGTCCAGAATCCGGGGGTTCGAATTTCGTGGTCCGTCGTCTAGATGCACTCGCACCTGTTTGATGGTTTTCATTTGGCTACCATCGTCCCAGCTGCTGACCAAACTCACCTGAATGTCGAAGTAGTCCCGCTCAGTCCCCTCCCGTGTCATACAGGCGGTTCCACAATCCGCAGCGAGTGCTTCGGCATTCTGATTAAAATAATTCGCTAAGGTCGTGACAACCGTGTTGTCGACGCTAAATTGTACGGTCACAGCATTGTCATCAATGGGGATGATTAAACTGTCGTCCAAGCAGGCATAATCTCCAAAAGGGCCCAGACTGGCTAAGCAGACTGACCAAGTCCGTGCGGTAGGAATCGGGCTGTGCTCGACTGACGTAAGCGTGACACTCTCGCCGAGACCGAGAGCGGGTGGGTCTGCCACGACGCCGACAACTCGTGGTGCTTGCAATAAACTCCGAGGGTCAAAGTCGTTACATCCCAGTCCTAAGAGGAGTACGATCGACAGTTTAATTCGCATTAAAACTCTCCTCTGAGTCCAAAGGATGGCACGACCGGGATTTCAAATCTCGGCATGGATTCGCTGTAATCATAATTGTAAGTGCGTGCGCTCGCATTTGCTCGATTGTAAACGTTTCGAACATCTAGATATGCAGTCAACCGCCAGGTATCAAAAGTCCATTCACGGTCGATCCGGAGATCTAATTGATGAAAGTCATCGAAGCGTTCGGAATTCGTATCGCCATACAGCGGGACGAATCGGTCTGCATCTGCTTCGTAGATGGTCCCCTCGACGGGTGTATCGGGGTTACCGGTAACGTACCGAAAACGCAGTCCCAAAGTCCATTTTCGAGTCAGTTTGTACTGAGCCACCAAAATCAGGTTGTGGGTCTGATCGGTGTCGAAGAGACGCCATCTTTCGGTCGGTGAATCTCGTCGCTCTGACCGTTGCAGTGTGTATGCGATCCATCCGAAAAAGCGAGACGTGAGAGTCTGTCTTAAAAGTAATTCTAGACCGTAAGCCCGACCCACCCCCTGATTGTCGACCCGCACTGTTTGATCATCAACACGTCGCACAAGGCGATCGAAATCCTTGTAAAAAATTGAGCCATCAAACCCCAAAGAGTCGGTAAACTTGTATTCTGCACCTGCACTCAGATGCCAGCCGCGTTCAGATTTGATGTTTGGGTTTCCGAGTCCTTCATTGAACTCATCTCCTTCGGGTGTTTGAGCATAGAATCCGTACCCAGCTTTCAGCACCAAATCCTCAGTGGTTTGCCATCGTGTGGTGACTCGAGGTTGGAGAATATATTCGTCTGTTGGTGCCAGATAGTCCAACCTCAGGCCAGGGACGAAAAGAACGGGGCCCCATTTGGCTTGCAATTCAAGCCAGGTCGCCGGTGAGGGTAGAAAGTCCGTTAAATCGATACCGATGGTTTCTTCTAGACCACTGGCATTAGTGGGCTGGCCTTCCTTGGGTGGTCCCCCGCTGCCATATGCATCGATTTGACTCCATAAAATATCGGCATCCAGGCCAACCCGAAGTTTGAACCTGTCGGATAGTGTCCAGTTTAGGGTGTCTCGTACCAGGACTTGATGAAACAGAAAATCGAGGTCGACAGTCGAACCGAAACTGGCCTCCGTCGATGTGGTTAGATAGCTCAGATTAAGGGTGTTGTTCAGATTCGGGCTGAAGCGATAGCGCCACTCAAGCTGTCCGCCGACCCATTCTAGAGCCAGGCGCGCATTGCCCCGTGCTTGCGGATTGTTCTCATTTGCTTCCGACAGCAGTGCGACGACTCGGTCGCTGGAGCCATACGCCAAAATTTTGTAGGCGTGCCGACCATGGTTGTTGGTGTACAAAATCTGTGCATCATAATAGCGAGGTGCCGTTGGCAACGAAACGGCGGAGTCAGCCGGCAAGGCGACAGCGAGAATCGCATCGAAATAGCTGCGGCGAAAAGCGATGGCAAGACCGCCCGAATCGCCGACTGGCATTTCGAGTAAAAGTCCGGCGTCGAAGACATCGGCCTCTACAAAACCGTGGATGGCATCTCGTCGTGGTTCCCGTAATTGGACGTTGACGACGCCACCGTTGATTCGACCATATTCGACCCCAAAGTTACTCGGATAAATTTGAATATCGCTGATTAGAGCACTGGAGACAGTGCTTCGGAGGCCTCCAAAATGGAATGGGATCGGAATCAGCTGCTGGTTCAAATAGGCTTGGGTCCGACCACCGCCTCGTAAGATTAGGTCGGTATTTCCGAAGGGCGTTCGGGCGGCACCCGGTAAATTTTGTATTACGCTCAGTGCATCGCCGTTGGTTCCTGGAATGAGTCGGATCTCTTCGATTCGTATGGTTCGTTTGACAACATCTTTCTTGACGCGTTTACCGACCACAACAACAGAGTCATCAAAGGATTTCCGTTCGACAAAATAGGTCACATCGGTCTCTTTGCCTTTGCTCACTGTCTCCTCGGATTTGATCGGGAAAAAGTCTGTCTGATCGATGCTGACAACGATGGTGCCGGCCGGCACGTTCTCGAAACTAAAACGGCCTGCTTCATCTGTGAAGCTTTGGACCCCAGTCGACAGCTTGACTTCGAATCCAACCAAAGGCGTTCGGTACCCCTTCAGTACCAGACGGCCGACTAAGCGACCGTTGTCTCTCTGGATGTCGGTTGTTGAGTCACGATCGGCGTTCGGACCTGTCTCTGGTGATGGGTCGACCGCCTTTCGGAGGGTGAAATTATAGGTGTATTGTATTCGAACGGGTGCAACATTTCCGTCAACCTCCGCAGGAGAAAACTTAAATTGTTTTACGGCACTTATCGCAGCCTGGTCGAAGGCGGTGCCGGCACTGGTGATGACCTGGATATCGTCTGCTTGACCGTCGGCGTTGACTGTTAGCGCTAACGTCACCTGTGCTTCGACGCCTTTGGCCTTTGCATCGACGGGATACTCAGCTTCGATAAACTGAATCACGCTTGGTGGTTTTGTTAATTTAGGCTTTTGACTTGCCACTGTGCTTTGGCTGTCTTGCGCTCGCACAGGTGATGATATGCACGTCAGGACGAGCAGTACCAAAAACCAGCCGGCGATTGGCGAGTTTTGTGTCAGTCGGCCCACGGCCTTGCCCCTTGAACAATTCGCTGGATGAAGATGCCGTACCACAATGGTGGAAGAGGCCGCCCGTTGCAACGCTCAATGGATCTCCTGATGCGTAGACATTCACGTTGGTTTCAGTTTTGAGTGCGGAATGGGGCTTGAAGGGTGGGGGTAAAAGAGGGCGAATTACGCCTTTTTTTTGACGCCTTTTGATTGGAGCCTGCGTCGACCCCACCCATACGATGGGGCCGATAGAGCGCAGACAGTGTCACGGACTGTGTTTTCTCCCCAACCTAACGCTGGCGAACTTCAACCTCAGCCGGCACGTTGTTACCTGTCAGTTGCGAGTTCATGTCCGCCTCGCCATTGAAATGAAGGCCAAAGAACGCGAGCGCCAAATCAAGCGTGATCTCACGAACTCGAGCGGCATCCAATGGACCGTCATCGCAGAGTTCGCATGGTGAGAATAGTCCCTCGGGACAGGAGTATACAAAGTCCATGTGGTCGGCACCGATGATGTTCCATTCGACAACCCAATCACTGGCCGTCGCACCGTCGAAAAATGTTTGGAAATTTTCTTCGGCTGGCGCGCATGCAGGGGCGAACGCATTGCTGCTGGTCGCATTTGTTGTCTCACCGATCAGACCCAATGGCACTGTGAGTGAATCGATGGGTCCAGGAACCAGATCTGGACGGGTCGCCGGATCGGGAAATGGGCTCGGGTCACCATCAACCGGATCGATTGCAAAAACGGCCCGTACCCGCGGATCTTCGATAGCGTTCATAATCGCAAGCTTACCACCAAGACTGTGTCCCATGGTCCCGACTCGTGTGCCGTCGATTCGATCGGCAAAAGGGCTCTGGTTTAGAAGCCAATTTATACCCATACGCACATCTGCGCCCATTTCGATGTGATTGACATCGAAAATGGTTCCCGGAGGGTCAAGTCGAGCGACAACGTATCCGTTTTGGGCAAATGCTTCGCAAAGCGGTCCGTAGCCTGCCGACTCCAGCTGAAAACCGGGCGTAAATACCACCACTGGCAGGTTTTCTCCCTCGTTTGGAACATAGGCAACGAGTGGTGTGAGCCGACCATTCCTCATAATCTCTGTCCGAACAGTCTCGAACCCTTGTCCCTCGGCTGAGCCGCCAAGATCGATCGTAATGGGTTGGTCAGCAGGAAAATTCACAGTCTCGCGAGCTTGGACGTCTTCGGCATTCGCAGCCATGATGCCTGAGCCGTCCACATCGATGAAGACCATCGCCGTGTACTCGCCTGGTGCAAGCGTTGGAAACTCGACATCAACAGGGTAGGTGGGGGCTGGGAATTGTTCGAATGCGCTCGGCGGACCCATCGGAGGCCATGAAGTGAACATAGCGACCACCAAGGGACCGGACTCATTACCGCCGTAGGTGACGCGCAACCGATTTCCTGGATTTGGCTGCGGGCCTTCACCACCTTCACCCCGCAGGTACAAGTCAATTGGTCCGGATGCAGGGAAGCTCACGTCCGCCTGAACCTGAACATCCGCCTCGTTTGGTCCCATCGGTCCAGACCCGTCGACATCGATAAACGCGAGTGCCACGTAGTCGCCCGGCTCTACGGACGGAAACTCGGCGACCACAGGGTAGCTGGGATCTTGGATCAGTTTGAAGCCACTTGGAGGGCCAGCCGGGGGCCATGACGTGAACAGAGCGACCACCAGTTGTCCAGTCGCGTTCCCATCATAGTTGACCCGAATCGAACCGCCTTCGGACGCGGCCCATTCCGGCTGAGTTGCCACGCCAATCGGATGAGGGCCTTCGGCATTGTTCCGGTACATATAAAGGACGTTGTTATCGAAGCTGGTCACAATCAGTTCGGTTGTGCCGTCATTGTCTAAGTCCACAATCTTCATAGCGCCAGCTTGCGGTAAATTCTCGTCTAGCACCCATGTTGTGAATCCTCGATTCGCGTCTTGAGTCAGCATGAAGACTCTGCTGTCTCCATCGCCGGACACCAATAAGTCGATATCACCGTCTCCATCAACATCGCCCGCATCAAAAATACCTGGTGCGGCCTGATTCGCCCTGGGGATAGACACAATGTTTTCAGAGAGTTGTGTTCGTGTCCAAGGCTGTCGTGGATCTGCTGGGGGCTCGTAGGCGAAAATGGCTGATTCCCAAGGTTGCGGGTTGTCGCCCGTTGTTTGTGTGTGATTTGAGCCGATGGCAATGGTTCGACCGTCTCCATAAAAGTTGGGGACGAGGGTCATCTGAATTGCAGGGCCTACGGAATCGTCGATGACATGACGCACCCAAGTTCCGGTCGCATTATTTGCATCTGGGGCGGCAACATTTTCATACCAAGCGAATGATTTTTGTTCGAACGACGCAAAGTATTCGGCACTGATTAAGTCTAGGTCGCCATCGCCATCCACGTCGTTGAGTTCCGCCAGACTACCCATGCCCGGTCCGATGGCACGGGGTGTCGTTTCGAAACGTTCGGCGGTGGGTACACCCCTAAACCATTTCGCTTGAGCGTCGTCCACGGGACGTCCGTCTGCACCGAGATAGCGACGTTCTCCGACGGTCACCATATCGAGGATACCGTCATTGTCCATATCGGCCAGTAAACCGTGGTGATAGAAGAGCTCGCTGCCTTCGCTGACGATGTCGTGTCGAATCCACCCATTGGGTGTCTGCTCGAACCAAAAAAGGCCGCCACATGGCGCGGGTGGGCGCATTTGCCCTGTCTCATCGACCCGGCTCAGAATTTCGCAGATTAGAAATCCAGCACCGACAGTCAAATCAACGTCCCCATCGCCATCGATGTCTTCGACATGGACGGAATTCGGCCAGTATAGGGGCTCATCATCATTGGTGACCATCTGCCGTTGCCATTCGTCGATGGTGTTCCCTTGTAGATAGATTGCAATGCCACCGGGCTCGACAGTATTGCCGCCCACTTGACCAAACTCGGAAATAATTAGGTCAAGTTTACCATCACCATTGATATCAGCGACTTCAGCAAACGCCGGGCCATTGGCATTGGCATCGATAGTCTGTCGAATGAAACGGCCAGTTTCGCCGGGAGTTGGTTCGGTAATGAATCCGATGTCAGAGCCGGCACCTGCGTCGGTGATCGTGGTTGGATCCCCTGGGAAATTGACGACGTCTGTATCGTTGTCGTCGCCCCCACAGCCGATGAATGCACAGCAAATAATCAGTAAAAGTACGCTGGACCTCTGCATACTTATCTCCTTTCTAAAGTTCTCGGTTACCTGACGCATTTTCTATCTCAATATGAATCGTCCAAAAGAACCGATATGGGGTCTGACGATCCGGATCTGGTATGAATCCCTAGCGCATATCTACCATTCGGAAGGTTTTGTCAAGCTTCAACGCTGGATTTGGAAAAAAATTTAGACATGGGCACCATCACAACGTTGATATTGGGACGCGGCAACATCTGTACGCAGATGCCAACAGGCAAGACAAATTACACGATGCGCTGACTCCTCTTTGACCCCTTTTGTTTTTATTTAATGGGCCTTGACACATCTCAGGACAAAGTGTCCCTCGAGAAAAAGACCAATCGGTAGACCGATGATCGGCTTGTCAAAGCGAACCATGGCACGATGGGTTATTACTCTCGTGTTGTTCCAAAGATCTAGACAGCAGTCTTCTTGCGACGCGTCTTCTCAGCGGCGGCCCCTTCGTTCATTGCAGCCCACCGCCCTCGGTTTTTACCATTGGATAACGCGTAGATGTCCGCACGTCGCTCGAGAACTTTGGTGACCATACCCTCATCAAAGAGACCCGAGAAATCCTCGGCATAGACGGCACCGGTCCGTTTAAGAAACTCGCAAACACAACTAAACTCGACAAGATCCGCAACGGTATTTGAGTCAACAAAATCGGGGTGTGAAGGATAGATATGGACCAGGAAAAACTCTAATTCAGACCGCTGTACTCGATCGGGATTAATTCCTGCTGTACAAAGCCATGACAAAAGGACTTCTGCACCGGAAAACCGTTTAAACATGGCATATCGAGGGTGCCCTTTTCGATAGACTTTGGCCAACAGACTCTCCCCATCGAGTCGCTCGTTGCTATTCCAGAATAGACGCCACCACAGGTGGGCCAAATACCCTCGTTTTGACAAATCGGTGGCGGCAAATTCAACGTCTTTTAGCTGCGCGACCGACAGCATCTCAAATTGTTGAGAGTCAGATACGAGACGTGTCAGTTCTCGCTCTGCCTCGAGGCACCGTATTCGAGCCCGACGTGACGTTTCCGGGTTGGTGATATTTTGATGACTAGGCGGGCAAGACGAGTGCAGTGGCATATCAGAAAACTCCTTCAGAGACTTATTCCATTTGGGTTACACCTCCGGTACTCGACGTGTGCGGTGTGTCGTTGCGGTCTTTTTTCTGATTCTGTTGGTTGAGCTTTTTGGAGGCATGCAAGAACTCATTTCGGCGGATGTACTGCCGGTATGGCACTGGAAGCATGAAATGGTGTTGGTAAAAAAAGCTCTTATCCCTCGCCAAGACGCTGGATTTCCGGTACTGGAATCCGCATTCTAGTCTGCCGGTTTTTTATCAACACAGCCGGGATTCTGGCACGTACCTACTAAGGACTGAAGAACAGCTGCATCTCATGGCTCATTTGGACGGGATTTGATACGATGAAAAATTTTTTTGTAGGCGTTGTTCTTGCCTGTGCTGCCTTGGCCGGTTGCGACGACTCTGACTCTCAGAGCGGCGTTGTTGTGGTCTTGGCCGGTGATGGCATTGAGCCCGTTGAGAACGATGGCGGTTTGGTACCGCTTGCAGATGGCGGACAAGCGTCAGACGCGATGAGACCCCAAGAACCGGTCAAAGTGGCCCAATTTGGCCGGGTCTCTGAGCGACAGCTGATCACCGCAGCCCGCAGAAGCGATGGGCTTTCTCACCCTCGCGATCTCGAATTCAACCCGGACGCACAGGACCAGCTCTGGATCGTTGACCGGGATTGGGATGGGAACGTCGTCCTATTTGGTGCGGGGACGCCAGAGCAACGGATCGATCGGATGCGAGACATGGCAGCCAGCCACTTCATGGAGGAGGTGTCCAGCATTGCTTTTGGGAATCAGCGGAGTTTTGGGACTTGCCAAGAAAGCCGGAATGGCATGGATGGCTTTGCCTTTCCCAACGATTTTATGGGCCCAGTTTTGTGGTCGACTGACCTCATGATTCACTGCAGCGTCAATCAGACCCAAGTCCCAGGCGGTCTCAACGGAAGCCATTTGGATATGTTGCATCAAAGTCCGATGTGTATGGGTATCGCTCACGAAGATGGAAATGCGTTTTTCGTCGCCGATGGGGCCAATGGGCATATCGTTCGCTACGACTTCCAGCAGCCCCATGTCCCGGGTGGAGACGACCACTCCGATGGACGCGTATCGCGTTATCCAGAACTGACCTTTACTCGAATTCCGGATGTACCCTCTCATTTGGAGTTGATTGGTACAGACCTGTATTACGTGGACACAGGGGCGGGTGCTGTTCGAGTGGCTGACCTGACAACTGGAGCACCGGCCGGGAACTTAATTGCCATCAATGAACCCTTGGAGCTGTTTAACCAAATCACGGGTGTTGCCCATCGGGTTCTCATCGACGGACTGGATACACCGTCGGGCTTTGCCGTCACCGATGAGCACATTTTCGTCTCATTTCCCAAAACGGGCGATATCGTTGCATACGATTTTAACGGGCTTGAAATCGATCGACTGGTCACCGGCAAGCCAGGCGTTATGGGTTTGACCATCAGTCCGACAGGACAACTCTGGTACGTAAATGCCTTCGAGGGGACCGCCAATTACATCGATCCCGTCGGCGATACCAAAGCGGGCGTAATCGAACCGACCATGCCTCAAATGGGGTCGTGTACATATCCCCAGTGGACAAGCCAGATCGGGCTCGGGCAGGTGTTGCCCCCCTTCAGCTGGTCTAATGCCAGTGAAGCTGGTCAACAGATGGGTCGCTTTGGTGCCCTCGACATTTTTTGCGGTGATGATTGGCAGGATGTCGAAACTGTTGTCTTTGTGGTTGTACCAGAATGGATTCCCTGGCTCTACGAGTACGTGGCCTACGTCGACGCACTGTCCCCTCAAATTGAGGCGGCTGGTGGTCGCATCGTGTTTGTCGGAGCGCAATCGGCTGTCGGTGCACCCATCGGATTGGCAGAGACGCAGACCATACTCAGAGAGGCGACGCCTCAACAAAGCGGTGTTCGCGTTGGCGAATTAAACAGTCAGTTTGATTTTCGACTCATGGATACGCCCCTGATCGACCATTTGCCGTCTGCCTTTGTCGTGAGGCGCTCAGATATGCGGGTGATTGCGACTCAGCAGACCCGCGGTGGAGACCACCTACCTTATGTCGAGATTGCCCAAGACCCCCAAGCTGATTGGAGCAATCCCGGCCCTGCGACGATTAGACCAACGCTGCCATCAAATTGTCCCGATGGTGCTGACGAAGACCTCGAGCCGAACGACACACCTCAAGAGGCCAGTCGGATCGGAGCCGAGCGAATTAGAGGTGGTGTGTGCGGACGACGGGGTGACTTCTATTTCATCGACGTGCAAGGCCCATGGCGATTCGTGCTTGAATTCAGTCATGCAACGGGTGACCT